>CAZRBA010000113.1:0-3235 GCA_964598255.1 uncultured Caldithrix sp.
AGCAAAAATTGACGCTTTGCAGGGAGTATTACGCAAATACAACAAACGTCTGGAAGAGCTGCCGGACAAGGTGCTGCAATTGGCACGGCTGCAACGCAAAGAGCAAGTGGACGAAAAAACCTACATCATGCTTACCCAAAAACTGGAAGAGGCCAAAATTCAGGAATCGGCACAGGCGCGTAACGTGCGCATTATCGATAACGCCATAAAACCTTTGCTGCCGGTAAAACCGAACAAAAAGATGAATTTGATGTTGGGTGTATTATTGGGCCTTGGATTGGGCATTGGCATTACTTTTTTGATTGAATATATGGACCGCTCGGTACGCAAACCAGAAGATGTGGAACGCATCGGACTAAATGTTTTGGCTACAATTCCCAAAATCGAGACCGATAAACTGGAAAAAAGCAAACATCGTCTCAATAATGTGGGGCGCATCGAAGCACGTCTTATCACTCACATCGATCCCAAGTCGCCTGTTTCCGAAGCCTACCGCACTTTACGCACCAATTTGCAGTTCAGTAAGGTGGAAAAACAGTTGCGTACCATTTTGGTAACCAGCGCCGGGCCCAAGGAAGGAAAATCGACAACAGCGGCTAATTTGGCCATTGCCATGGCTCAGGCCGGTAATGCCGTGGTACTTATCGATGCCGATTTGCGCCGCCCTCTAATTCATTCCGTATTTTCTTTGGACAGAGAAGAGGGCTTAACCAATTATCTGGCCGGTTCGTTAACTTACGAACAACTTTTCAGAGATACATTTGTCGAGAATTTAAAAGTGGTTACCAGCGGCATTTTACCTCCAAATCCCTCCGAGTTGCTGGCAACCAACAAAATGAAAGAATTGCTTAAAAAATTACAAAGCGATTTTGATATCGTAATTATTGATAGTCCGCCGGTTATTGCCGTAACCGATGCTTCCATTTTAAGCACCATTGTGGACGGCACATTGTTAGTGGTATATGCCGGGCAAACCGAACGCGATGCCATAAAACGGGCCACTATGATGCTTTCTTCGGTATCTGCGCGTTTATTGGGCACTGTGCTAAACGGATTCGACGTGCAGGGAATTTACGGTTCGTACTACTATTATTATTATCACCATTACTACGGACAACCGGGCAAAAAGAAACGAAATTGGCCCTTTAAATAGAAAAGCAATTGCATTAATCTTAACAAAAAATTTTCCGATATTGGGAAAAATAAAATCATAACCAAATAAAGGAGAACGGAAGATGAGAATAGCTGTGGTTGGAACAGGCTACGTTGGGCTGGTAGCCGGTACCTGTTTTGCCGATGCCGGTAATGATGTTATTTGTGTGGATAACGATCAAAATAAAATTAAAATGTTAAATTCGGGTGACATTCCAATTTATGAACCCGGTTTAGAAGAAATGGTGCGCCGCAATGTAGAACAAGATCGCCTGAAATTTACTACGGATATCAAAAGTGCGGTGGAAAAATCGCACATCATTTTTATTGCCGTGGGCACCCCGCCTAAAGAAGACGGTTCGGCCGATTTACAGCATGTGCTGGCGGTGGCCAAAGAAATTGGCACCCACATGAACGGGTTTAAAATTATTGTAAATAAAAGCACGGTTCCCGTTGGTACGGCGGACAAAGTAAAAGAAGAAGTTAAAAAATACACCGAACACGATTTTGCCGTGGTCTCCAATCCGGAATTTCTTAAAGAAGGGGCGGCCATCGAAGATTTTATGAAGCCCGATCGCGTGGTTGTGGGCACCGATCGCGAAGATGTGGCCGAAACCATGCGCAATCTTTACGCGCCGTTCGTGCGTACGGGCAAACCGATTATCATTATGGATATTCGTAGCGCGGAACTTACCAAATATGCGGCTAACTCCATGCTGGCCACCAAAATTTCGTTTATCAACGAAATCGCCAATTTATGCGAAAAAGTGGGTGCCGATGTGGATATGGTGCGCCGCGGAATCGGTGCCGATCGGCGTATTGGTCCCTACTTTATTTTCCCCGGCACCGGTTATGGCGGCTCTTGTTTTCCTAAGGACGTAAAAGCGATTATTCGTACGGCTAAAGAATATGGCCTGCATCTCAAAATTCTGGAAGCCGTGGAAGAAGTAAACGAACGCCAAAAAACCATAATGCTTGATAAAATTAAACACTATTATCAAAACGATTTGGCGGGAAGAACCTTTACCGTTTGGGGATTGGCCTTTAAACCAAACACCGATGATATGCGTGAAGCACCCGCTATTCCATTGATCCGCGGGCTGATTAAAGAAGGGGCCAAAGTGCAGGCCCATGACCCGGAAGCGTTAAAAGAAGCACAATGGCGTTTTGAGGATATTTTGGATAAAGGACTTACCCTTTTCAAAAAACGTTACGATGCCTTGGAAGGGTCGGATGGTTTGGTTATTATGACCGAATGGAACGAATTCCGTGAACCGGATTTTTATTTGATCAAGGAAATGCTGAAAACACCGGTTATTTTTGACGGCCGAAACTTATACGAGCCTAAACGTATGGCACGTTTGGGTATTGATTACTTCCCCATCGGGCGGCCGCCTTCAACCAAATTTAAAGAAAAATCAAATTAGCCCGAATGATTTAATGTTAAGAGATAGAAGATCAAACGTAGATTGGAGCGGAAATGATGGATTTATTGGAAAAAATTAAAAGTAAAAAGGCCACGGTTGGCGTGGTAGGCTTAGGCTATGTAGGGCTTCCGTTATTAATGGAATTTGTCGAACAAGGTTTTAAATCCATCGGATTTGACATCGATCCGATGAAAGTGGAAAAACTCAATGCCGGTGAATCGTACATCAAACACATCGGTGAAGATCGCGTGAAAAAAATGCGCGCCACCAATTTGTTTGAAGCAACCACCGATTTTAAACGTATTCCCGAAGCCGATGCCATCTTGATTTGTGTGCCCACCCCGTTAACACGGCATCGCGAACCGGACCTTTCGTACATTACCAGTACGGCCGAAACACTCTCTAAGCACATTCGCAAAGGTCAATTGATCGTACTAGAAAGTTCTACCTTTCCGGGAACTACCGAAGAAGTGCTCAAACCCATTCTGGAAAAATCGGGCCTAAAAGGCGATCGCGATTTTTGGGTCGGTTTTTCACCCGAGCGCGAAGATCCCAACAATCCCAAATACAACACGCGTACCATTCCCAAAGTAGTGGGCGCCAACAATGAATACGCCCGGGAATTGATTACGGCGTTGTACAATCAGGTGATTGTC
>CAZRBA010000114.1:0-66295 GCA_964598255.1 uncultured Caldithrix sp.
CAGCTTTTCGCTGACAAAGGCCCGTGCCATTTCCACCTCTTTTTTGACTTCTTCCACAGAGCGATCCTGAATCATGGCTACCTCTTCCGGCGAGAAACCTTCCAGTTCGATCAAACGGAAAGCCTGCCGCCATTTGTCCGGCATCATGGAAATCATTTGATCGATGGCTTTTTGCATTTCTTCGTCTTCTACTTCTTCTTCCGGGGTTTCTACGGTATCGGGAATAATGTCTTCCACATGCACGATGTCATCCGGCTGGTAAAACTCGTACAATTCCGTGTCAATTTCCTCGGGCGGAATGGTTTTGTCCAGCACACTCAATTGATTGCGTCGTTCCTGAGTCCATTTGTTAATAATACGAATAATATGGCGATACAATTCTTTTCGTATTTCTTTTTCTTTAAATTCCGTAGAATCCTTGATAGCGTCCGAAACCTGCACAATAGCTTCGTCCAAGACATCCTTAACCTGAATATCACCGGGTTTCAACTGCCCCTGATACACGCGGTTACGGATTTCTTTTAAAGTAAAGCTGTACAATCTGGGCATGGTTTCTTCAACATACTTTTCAAAGGCTTCCTGTACTTCTTGTTTAAGTTGCGCCTTGTTGATTTTTTCTTTGTAGGTCGGACGAATTTTCCGCCTGAATTCGGGTTCGTTTCTCAGAAATTCTTTGAATTTTTTAATTTCGCGAATCAAAGCGTCAAAAGCTTCGTTGGTTACGGCGGTTAAATCGGGCCCTTCTTTTTTGACACGCAAATAACGTCCCACTACCTGTAACATCAAACGGATATTGTACCGTTTGCGTTTTTTGATTTGATGGAAATTAATGCGCAGGAAAAACAAGTCTTCATTAAAATTTTCCAACAATCGTTCGATTTTTTCGATTTTTCTGGCAATAATTTTCTCTGTTTCCGTATCCAAAGCCACATCCCGCTTAATCATTTCGAACTTCATGTCACGATCCTCCTTCTGTTTCGTTTTTCATGCCTTTACAACATCCATGCCTTTATATCTTCTACTCATTTCGATGAAAATGTTCCCTTGGTGTTACGCTCCGGAAATCATCTCCGCCGTAGAAAGCCTTGTAAACGGTGGCGAAAAGTTTAACCATTAAGTCAACAAATTCCGATACAAGGCAATATGTTTTTGAACCATGTTTTGGTAATCAAATTTTTCTACGCTTAACCGAGCCCGAAGTGCCAAACGTTTTCTAAAATCGGCATCGTGCAACAAACGTTCGATGGCAACCGCCAATTGTTCAGGGTTACGTGGCGGAACAAGCATTCCGTTTTGACCATGAACAATCATTTCCGGAATGCCCCCTGCACGGGTGGCCACAACGGGCACACCTTGCGCTAACGCATCCAGTACCGAAGTTCCCAATCCTTCTTTATACGAAGCCAAAACAAAAACATCGAACAGATGATAAAAACGTTCCAAATCGGAACGAAAGCCTGTAAAGCGGAAGCACTCTTTCAGTCCCAATTTGGCGCGCAATGTTTCCAGTTCGCTACGGTCGTTACCCTCGCCTACCGCCACAAACGTTACGGCGGAATAATTTTGGCACACTAACCGCGCTGCTTTTAAAAGCGTTGGGTAGTCCTTATGACCTACCAAAGCGGCCACGGTTCCCACAATCAAATGATCGGCCGGAATGCCCAATTCGTCTCTTAAACTAACGGATGACGATTTTTTGAAGCGCTGCATGTCAATGCCGCTATGAATTACCGTTAATTTTTGTTTTTTAATTCCGTCTTGCATTAACACGCGGGCGATATTATCCGAAATGCAAACAATCCGGTCGATGAGCGGATTATTGTATTTTACCGAACCAACAATCGGTTTTTTAACCGAAAAATCGACTCTGCGGGATGCGATCAATTTAACAGGCCGATGCATTGTTTTAACCAAAAGGGCCAAAGAAAGAGCGTGTGACGAATGGGCGTGAATAATGGAAAAGCCGTTCTCTTTAATATAACGGGCAATTTGACGGGCAGCCTTAATATCAAGGCCGTGCTCCATTTTCACCGGAAAAACGGGCCACCGATTACGTTTAAAGCGGGCCATAATTTCGGAACGGGGATGGCAAGCCAGTACGGTTTGAATATTGTTGCGTAACAGTCCTTTTACCAAATAGGCAATTTGCTGTTGTCCGCCACGCCATTCCCGCACGGTTTCCAAATGCAGTATTTTTATCTCAGTCTCTTTTCCCATAGTTTGATGTACTTTAAGTAAATGCCAAACGCCGAATTAAAGCACAGTACAAATCCCACGCGTCCGTCCAAAAAACCGGCTTTTAAGACATACATCTTAATGAATTTAAAAACCGCACTTAATAAACTACCTAAAATAGTGGCTTCTTTGGGGCTTTCTTTGGCACTAAGGGTAGTGTAACGATTCATTTTTCGAATATGCGATGATACTGTCGGATAGGTGTAGTGGTTCAAACGTTCGTACAGGCGCTCTACCCGTCCGTTAAATTGAACCGACTCATGGACCGACTTCTCGTTAAAATTACCGTAATGCCGGTTAAACAGACGCAGCGGAAAATCGTTTTGCCAGCCGGAATGCTTAATGGCCTTACCCAAATAAAACGATTGTCGTTTTATGCGATAAGCCGTTTGGGCATTCGGGTTTTGCAAAATACGCCGAATACGCTTACGGAGAGCCGGGGTAACTTCTTCGTCGGCATCAACGGACAATATCCAATCGTGCGTTGCCTGCCCGACGGCGAATTGCTTGGTACGACCAAATCCCAACCAATTGGTTTGCACAATACGTACGCCGTACTGGGTACAAATTTTTAGCGTATCATCTTCGGATCCGGAGTCAACGACTAAAATTTCGTCAGCCCAATCAAGCGAACGCAAACAGCGCTCAATATTATCCGCTTCATTTAGGGTAATAATTACCGCAGAAAGTTTTTCCATGCTCAAAATTCCAATATTTCAACCGGATCGTCATCCCGTGAACGGTCAATTCCGAATTCCGCCCGATAATGGCCTGAAGCAATTTCCTTTTTGCGCTTTCCATAATATTCCTGATTGGTGCGTTTACCGTTTACATGATGCGGAGCGTGATACAAATGCAACGGGAACTGGTCGTAAAACGGATTGAACCCGACTACTCCGGCGGCATAGAGCCGACGTCCCAGATCATCATCTTCATTGCCCCACCCGCGGTAATTTTCATCGAAGCCATTAACCTTTAACAAATCGTCTTTAAATGCGGCAAATACACCGCCTCGCAATTTCGGGCGGGTGTCTTTAGGCAAAACCAATTTGCGCAAATAAAAATAAAACCGGTCCTTTCGAAACTGCCGATGAATTTTTTCAATTTGCGCTTTGGTTATCAAATGGTCAAAAGTCCCCTTTTTAATGTCTTCTGCCGTAATTTGGCCGGTTTGGTATGGCGTAAGGCGCACCGGATACGATACGATAAAAAACCCGGGGCGCCGATTTTCGAAATAAGTTTGCAGATAATCATGAGTTCCTACCACGTCCTGATCCCAAAAAACAAGGAAATCGTTTCGGGCCGCCCGAATTCCGTTGTTTTTACATCGCGCCAGCCGGAACCCTTTGTCGCTTTGGCGAACCAATTTTAGTTTAAAAGGAAACTCGGAAGCTCTGTTTTTAACAAAATCGACTATCGGTTCCTCGGAGCCATCATCGCAAATAACCACCTCGTCCGGAATTAAGGATTGATAACTAACGGAAAGCAGAGCCTTCTCCAAATAATCAAGCCTGTTAAAAACACTGATAATTACCGAAACGGGCCGCACGGGAACCCTCCCTTGGTTAACATAATTTAAAAACTGAATTTAGCAGATTTAGCGTTCGAATACAAACAGACTTTATGGTTAAATATCGAGTAAAATTTCTCGGATTCTATTTTTCAATTTTCCCGGCGTGTTCTTTTAAAAAGCGTACAATTCTTTTGCTGCTACCACCATCCTTATAATACCAAAATCGCTGCAACAGTTTTTCCTGTTTTGCAGCAACATGCAAATTTTGCAAATCGGCCAAAACCGCAAGCAACTGTTCAAACGACTTGACAACAGGGGCCCCAACAGCCTGATCGTAATCAAAATACAATGCCCTCAATTGAATGTATTCCTGTAAATCGAAGGGATAAAAAATAATCGGTTTGCGCAGTAACAAATAATCAAAATAAATAGAAGAATAATCCGTAATAAGGGCCGAGGTAAACGGTAAAAACGGATACACATCAAGTTTGGCGGGCAAAGAGCGGATGTGGCTCAAATCCCGAAACGTTTGCAAACTCGCATCGTTCGGATGCAATTTAATAAGTAAAAGGGCATTTTGTTCGGCCAAAACTTTATTCAATCCGGGCAAATCGGGAAATGCCTTCTGTAAAAAATCGGAACGGTCGTCGCGCCAGGTAGGCATGTAAAGCAAAACATGGTTAAACGAGGCCGCCGTTTCCGTCAAACTTTTTAAGTATTGGGGTTCCCGTTGCCGAATGTGTTGTAATATACGTTTTTTCTCCCAGAAAAAAATATCTGTACGCGGATATCCCAACGGAGGGCATTGCTCCGGCTTAATGCGAAAAGCGCCGGCAAAAATACGGCTTACCTCTGGCGAAGTGGAAAGCACAAAATCGGGTCTGCGATAAAAATACGGTTTAAACAAACGCAAAGACAACGGCTTTTTTAGGTACCGTTTGGCCAAAGATCCGCTATTAATATCGAATTCAATTTTTTTCAAGGGAATACCATGCCACAAATTAAAGACCACCGCGCCACCCGAAGTCCAAAAATTAATATCATCCGCATAGGCGCTGATAATGTAATATCGCGCCCTTAATCCGTAAAGCAATCCTTTGAAACTCCATTTGTAAAGTACGGGTAGCTTTTGCTCTTTAAGATTTCGAATTAATTCGGGCTTATCCGATAGCAAATAGGCGTTAATTTCAGGATGATTATGCAGCACATACAAAAACAAATACTTGGCATTATCCAAAAAAGCGTTATTCATGGGGCCAAACAACCAAAGAGTGTGATCGCGCGCCCAGAATTTAGAAAGAAAATACAAGGGATAAAACAAAAAGGCCCGTATTTTATGCGATTTTAAAAATCCGCGCGCCATTCTTATTCCAAATCGTTTAATATTTGCTCAAGTACATCGATGGCTTCGCGTAATTTGGCAGGCGAAATTTGCAGCAGGCTTTTCAACGATTTTTTTAACTGACTGGAAGAAATATCGCGCGTTCGAGGCAAATAAATTACCTGACAGTATTTTTGCAAATCATCGAATTTCCCCTTCCAGTCTTCCCCCATCACCAGCACATCAACATTAAATTTTTGAATATCCTCGACTTTTTGCTGCCAGCTTTTTTCAGGAATCACCACATCTACATAACGGATGCTCTGCACAATTTCCGCCCGTTGCGCATAGGGGATAATTGTTTTTTTCCCTTTTATGGCATTAAACGTATCGGTCGACACGCCAACAATCAGACGATCGCCTAATTCGCGAGCTCTCTTTAACAAACGCACATGCCCTACATGAAACAAATCAAAAGTGCCGTAGGTAATAACCGTTTTTTCTTTCATCCTCGTCCTGAAAATTGATTTAAAAACCGGGTTTTAATGTGGGACAAATTTTAAAACAATCTGCTTTTGCCGATTATTTTAAAATTATCCGTTAGGGATAAAAATCTATGACTTTTTTCTATTAGATTCAATGGCGATGCAAAAAGAAAATGCGAGCGAAAGGGGCATTTACTTATTCGCCGAATTTGTATTGTTTGGTCAGCCAATACTCCACTTTATTCTCATTTAAACGGATAACTTCCCAACGCGATTTTCGCGCCGCGGCAATAACACGTTGCAAACAAAGCGGATTCCCCGTACTATTAGAAAGAACTTTGTAATCCTTCATTTTACCGCTGGTATCGATTAAAAGCCTTAGGGTTACCTGGCCATGGACTTTTAAATCGCTTACCTTGGGCAAAACTTCGATAATTTGCCGCGGAATGTAAGGCAGGTCATCCTCGCTTAACGGAGCGTTGGGGCTAATTTCCCCTTTGGCCGATATGATTGAGGAAGAAGATTTCAGGGGAATTTCATCCAGCATTTCAATATCGTCGCTGGGCACCGGAACTGAAGGGCGAACCGGCGGCGGGGCTTGTTGTCTTACATGTTGAATTGTGCGCGGAATTTGAATCATTTGAATGCGATGGCTGGGTACGGGCGGCAGTTTAATGGCCATGGAACCGATTTGCGGTAGCGACCAAAAGGCAATAATCAAACCGATTAATACCAATACAATGCTGAATTCCAATCTTACGCGCGAATTCCAGTTTTTTATGTTTAACATTGGTAACGGTCTATCTTGATTTGAATTACGGCAAAAAGCTTTTCTCCCCTTACCGCATTGGTTGCTGCAAAAGAATTCCTTTTAAAACCTATATCAAAAAAAAAAACAATTTTTATTTTTAAACGTCCGAGTTCAACAAAATATCCGTAATAATCCCGTTAAAGGGATAGCCGAGCATTTTTCGGTACATTACCTCGTCGCTAATCGTCCAAACATACACTTCTTTACCCAGTTTACGCGCTTTTTTTAAAAATTTTTCATTGACCAGATGATAATGCGGATGCCAGGCTTCGGCTTTAATCAACAAATCCAATTCGCGGTGCAACCAAGGCATATTACGGAATAAATAGCCCACCCGTACTTCGGGATATTTCCGTTTGAGAATAATTAAAAACAACGGATTAAAAGCAGAAAACCAAACCTGATCCAGCACCTGATGCCGCTTTACGGTTTTTACCAGTGTATCGGCTAATGTAAAATAATCGGTCATAAATGTTTTAACATCCAAATTCAAGGGAACCGTACCTTTAAACGCCTCAAGAAATTCGTCCAATGTGCACACAAAATCGTTAGTCATTTGCTCCGTGTTTGCAAAACGTAGTTTTTTTAATTCCTGAATGCTGGTAAAAATTACTGGTTTTAAACGGTGAAAATGATGCCATAAAAAATTGTCATGAAATAAAACAATTTCGCCCGAAGCGCATAGACGCACATCCACTTCTAATGCAGAAGCACCATTTTGCAAAGCCAGCCTGGCCGCTGCAATCGTATTTTCAGGTGCCAATTTATGAGCACCTCGATGCGCAATGATCAATGGTTTTTTTGTATTCATCACGTTAAAATAAAATTAAAATTAAGTGCCCATAAAACAACGAATACCGTGGGCACGGTCAAAATTATCCAATAAATCACTTTGCTTTTTAAGGTAGGACAAAGAAGGCTTTGTCCGAGCTTTGCGTACACCACCCCGGAGGCCAGAATCGTAAAATAACTTAGCAAAATAAACCCGTTTAAAAGAGGTACGGGAAGATTAATTAAAAACAAGATTCCGGTAACCGCAATAACCGTGGTGTTTAATTTACCCCAAAAATTAGATGGCGTGGGATGCCCCAGCTTTTTGAAGATAAGCCCGCCCATGATGATAATCATCAAATCGCGGTAGATGAGAAAAATAGCCAAAGGCACAGGAAATCCGCGATACAAAATTAAAATAATGAGTCCGAGACCAAGACAAATTTTATCGGCTAACGGATCGAGTATCTTGCCCAAATCCGTTACCTGATGCCGTTTACGACTAACATATCCGTCCAGAAAATCAGTCGAAGCCCCCACAACAGCCAAAACGATGACCCACATATTTGCCTGAGCCGTATTAAGGCGAATTAAATAAATAATGGGAATCATAAAAAACAATCGCGAAATGCTTAATAGGTTGGAAAGATAAAAAAATTCTTTCTTTTTAAACTTCATAAGGTCACCCGTTGAATATTGATAAATACGAAAGAAATTAAATCATTCCTAAATTCAAGGCAAAAATAATTACAAATCAGTAATTTAGCCTTTAATTTTAATTAGAAATGTTTTCAATAAATTCTTATATTATTCCATAATTGATCGATAAGGTATCTATAAGAATGTAGATATCTGTCCTTATTTTAATTGAGCATTTAATAAACGAAGGATCGTTTGTTTTGCATCTTTTTTGTACCCCATGCCCGATGCCGGACAGTGTCTCTTTATTTTTGAAGGAGGCATGTTAAAATGGTCATTCGTTACGTTGAACTTTCGGGCTTTAAAGGCATCGATCAAACCAAACGCATCCCTCTTGAAAATTTAGGCAAACCGATTCCAGCCTTCGTCAGTCATGAAAACAAACTTTTTTTGTACAAAACCATTCATGGCATTCTGTTCGGATTTAACGAGTGGCAAAAAGAAATTTTTCGCGGCGATCCGGAAAAGAACCGCACCTTTACCGGCCTGCTCCGTATCGGTCTTGACGATCGAGAAATTCTTATTGATCGCGATTTCGAGACCAATTTTGTAGCCTTTGTCATCGTGCAAAACAATCGTTTTAAACCCATTTATCAGGGCAAGGATTTTTTGCTTAACGGTAGCCATCGCGTTTATCTGAATTCCATCAGATCCTTTATTCCGCAATTTTATGATTATCTGAACAATCTGTTTGGCCAACTTACCAATGCCCCCTATTCGGAAGGCAATGCGCTCGAATTTCGCAAAGCCGTTCCGGAAGAAACGGACATTTTTCCGGTAAACCCAAAAGCCTATTCGACAAATTTACGTTTATATGTGCCGGAACATAAACGTCGTTTTAAAGGTGAATCGGTAGTTTTGCAATATCCTCATCTCTTTTTTGAAGTATTCAACAAAGCCAATAAGCCCATTTTTTTGTGGGAAGTTAAACCCGATTTAACTCCAGGTGTGTGTATTTTAGCCAATAAGGCGGCTTGCGAAATGACCGGATATTCACTGGAAGAATTAAAAGGGCTAACGTTTGTCGATTTAAAAGCGAAAGACTCCAAAATAAAAACGCAGGCTTTGCTAAAAGAGCTAATAACCAAAGGGCAACTTAATATCGAGCTGGAAAACGTAACCAAAGACGGGCGCATTATTCCGGTAAGCATAGATGCCCATACCTTTTTTATCGAGGAGCAACGGGTAGTCCTGTCCATTGTAGAAGACATTTCGCAACGCAAGCAAATGGAAGAGAAGCTGCGCAATTCGCACGAAAAATATAAAGCCCTGTTTGAAAATGCCAAAAATGCCGTTCTGTTAATGGACAAAACAAAAATTTTGGACTGCAATCCTGCCATGGAAGCTTTTGTCGGGCTGTCCAAAGACGAAATTATCGGACATGATTTTGATCGCTTTTGCACACAGGTCGTTCCTGCCGCAGATGAAGTAAAGGCAAAACTGAAAGATTACATCCAAATTGCCCTAACCGGAGGCCGCAAATGTTTTCAGTGCCGGTTTATTAACCACAGCGGCCAAACGCTAATCGGCGAAGTTTGCCTTACCCCACTGCATTTGCAAGGCAAATACTACGTTCAGGCCATTATTCACGATCTATCCGAATTTTATGCCATCCGCGAAGAGCTTAAAAACCGCAATATCCAATTTGAAAATTTTTTCAAAAACACTCTGGTAGGTATTTGGCGAATGGAATTTCCGCAGCCCATTCCAATCGATTTGCCTGCGGAAGAAATTGCGCGAAAAATTTTACAAACCGGCATTATCAGCGAGTGTAATCAGGCTTTTTTGAATATGTACAAAATTCCCGAGGCGCAGGATATTATCGGTAAAACTCCGGAAATGTTCAACACCGATCCCCAAATAAGCATCAAGCGCATTATGGAATTCGTAAAAAACGATTTTAAAGCCGATTTAATGGAAACCGTGGAAAAAAGCGCAAATGGCGAGCTGCATTATTTTAACAACTCTTTTGTGGGCCACATTCAAAACGGCAAACTGTACTGGATGTGGGGCATGCAAATCGATGTCACCGAAAAGAAGAAGCTGGAAGAACAATTTTTACAGTCTCAAAAAATGGAAGCCATCGGTATGCTGGCCGGTGGCATTGCCCACGACTTCAATAACATTTTAACGGTTATTAACGGTTACAGCGATATGCTGCTTCGCAAAATGGATCCGGATAATCCGCTGTTAAAATATATAACCCATATTCGTCGCGCCGGCGAACGCGCTTCGCACTTAACCAAACAACTGTTGTCCTTTAGCCGCAAGCAGGTTTTTCAGACCAAAACCATTAATCTGAACGATGTCATTTCCAATATGATTTCTATGATACAGCGTATTATTGGCGAACATATCGAAATTATTACCCGCCTGTCTTCGAATCTTGATCTTATTAAATTTGACGAAAGCAAAATCGAACAGATTATCATGAATATGATCGTTAATGCCAAAGACGCCATGCCAGGCGGCGGGAAACTGTTTATTGAAACGCGTAATGTGTATCTGGATCAGGAATATTGCGAAAGACACCCGGAAGCCAAACCGGGCGATTATGTGCTGCTTTCCATTATGGATACCGGACATGGCATGAACGAAGAGGTGTTGGAACATATCTTCGAACCGTTTTTCACCACCAAAGAAAAAGGTTCGGGAACGGGATTGGGCTTAGCCACTGTTTACGGAATTATCAAACAGGCTAACGGTCATATTTCGGTACGCAGTCAGGAAGGCCAGGGAACCACTTTTTTCCTTTATTTCCCCAAATCGGCCGAAACACAAAATGAATTGCTCGGCGAAGACGAAGGTACCTTTTTGCTTAATGAATTAAAAGGCAGCGAAACAATTTTGGTTGTCGAAGACGACGAAACCGTAAGGCAGGTAGTGGTAGAAACGTTAGCCAATCACGGGTATCATATCATCGAAGCCATTAATGGCAGTGAAGCGCTGGAAATATATTCTCTAAACTCCCAACAAATCGACCTTATTATTTCCGATGTGGTTATGCCACAAATGGACGGAAAAAAATTTCGGGAAAAAATTTTGGAAACCAACCCCAATTGTAAATTCATATTTATGTCCGGCTATACCGATACCAGCGTTATGGGTTTTGATGAATTAGATGCCGTGGACTTTTTACAAAAGCCTTTTAAACTTACCGAACTGTTACGCAAAATACGTTTTATCTTTAATAAAACATCTCAGTTTACCAATTCATAGGCGGCACTTACCAATTTTACACGGCCATTTGTTTGTAATCCATTCTTTATTAAATTAAGCGTTGCAATTTTACCAACGATACACGGGAGAAATCGTTAATGCGCATATTAAAACATCAGAATATCTTTTTAAGATTCACACGCAACAAACAGCCTGTGCGGATTTTAGAAAATATGCACGGACCCAACCGCCTTGCCCGAATTGTGCTTTTATTGCTATGGGGTTCGCTTGCCTTTGCAGGAAATCAACAATTTGCCGATTTGGGTAATTTCCGCCTGCTAAACGGTCAAACCATTCAACAATGCCGCATTGGCTACCGTACTTATGGCACACTAAATGCGCAAAAAAATAATGCCATTCTATTCCCAACCTGGTTCGGAGGCCAAAGCGAACATTTGGGACGTTTAATCGGACCGGATAAATTAATTGACAGTAGCAAATATTTTATCATCGCCGTAGATGCTCTGGGTAACGGTATTTCCTCTTCACCATCTAACAGCGCTGGCCAACCGGGCGAAAATTTTCCTCGGTTTACCATTGCCGATATGGTACGCTCACAATACAAACTGCTGGTGCATCATTTACATATTAACCACTTGTTTGCCGTAATCGGTGGTTCCATGGGCGGTATGCAAACGTTCGAATGGATGGTGCGCTACCCCAACTTTATGGATAAGGCGATACCTTATGTGGGTACCCCCAAATTCGGTAGCTACGATATTCTGGAATGGCGACAGGTGCTTAATATGATTAAAATCGGTAAACGGTACCATATTCCAAGCGATTCAATTCGTGGAATGCTTAATGCGTTTACGCATCTTCTTGTACGTACACCCCGGTGGATTGCAACCCATTACCGCCCGCAGGAAATGGATTCCGTATTTAATCGCTTTTTTGCGGGCGAACCCTGCGTATTTACCAACGATAACTTTGCCGCGCAGGTACGGGCCATGCTAAGTCATGACGTAAGCAAGCCGTATGGCGGAAATTTGCAAAAAGCGGCGCAACGTGTAAAAGCAAAGGTGTTTATCATTCAGGTGAGTACCGATCACATGGTTAATCCTTTAAACGCGCTTACGTTTGCGCGCTATTTATCTGCCAAAACACTGATATTGGACAGCCCTTGCGGCCATTTGGGCATAGGTTGCAATCTTAAAAAAGTAGGACAAGCAATTGCTGAATTTTTAGCGGAATAAAGCGTATGGAACAAAAATCAGATAAAAATACAATCATCTACCACCCGATCGGCGTGGTACACAGTCCGCACCATGAGCGCGGCAAAACTCCTATCCAGCCGATTTATGCGGACGGCTTTCGTGGTTATCTGGAAATTTTTCCCGAATTCGCCGAAGGCTTGCAGGATTTGGAATTGTTTTCGCACATTTTCGTGATTTTTCATTTTCATCAGGCACGCGCGTTTAAATTAAAACTGACACCGTTTTTTCACACCACCGAACGCGGTATTTTTACCACACGGGCTCCAGAGCGACCGAATCCCATCGGATTAAGCCTTGTTCGTATCGAAAAAGTGGAAGAAAACCGGGTTTATGTGAACGATCTTGATATGCTCGACGGCACACCGATATTGGATATCAAACCGTTTACCAAGGGATTGGATATGCGCACCGAAAGTCGTGACGGCTGGATCGGACGCATCGATCCGCAAGTAGCACGCCGCCTTGGTAGGAGAGAAAGCGAAATGAAATCCCAAAAGTAATTAAAGCAAAACGCCTTGCCAGGTATGTTTCATTGCTCAAAACACCTCATGGCAAATTTTACTCTTGCGCATCCATGTTTATAAGCAATGGGGTCCATTTTTTCTTAAATTTAAATCGAATTTACAAGCCGGGGGAAAAGCATCATGGAAAACTTCATTGCCCTAATGGATCGCTTTTACAGCGAACTCGACACAGAAATCGGTCGAGTCGAAAAACGCAATGCAGAACGTATGCAATGTAAAGCGGGTTGCCATGAATGCTGTATTGACAACATAACCGTTTACGAAGCCGAGGCCGAATACATCCGCTATTACTATCCCGATGTTTTAAAGCAACAACCACACGCCAAAGGTGCCTGTGCCTTTTTGGACGAAAAAGGATTATGCCGTATTTACGAACATCGCCCTTATGTGTGTCGTACGCAGGGCCTGCCGTTGCGCTGGATTGAATATGAAGCGGACGGACACATGGTAGAATTCCGAGATATTTGTCCGCTCAATGCCAGCGGCACCCCGGTAGAGCTCTTGCCGGACGACCAATGTTGGGATATTGGACCGTTTGAACAAAAATTAGCCGATATTCAAATGCAATTGCGTAATGGTAATCTAAAACGAATACGTTTGCGCGACCTATTTCAAACTTCCTGAAAAAACAGGTTTTTTAGCCTAAAGCCCGCCGCAATTCTTCAAGTGCTTCAGAGGCCGACTTGTGAATAAAAATATCCGTAACTGTTTGCGTGTAATGCGTAGGTTGAATGTTAATTTCGATAATTTTTGTTTGGTGTCTTTGTTTGGCAAACATGGGAATCACACCGGCAGGCATCATTTGGCCAGAAACGCCCACCACCAGCAAAACCTTGGCGCGGTTAGCCTCTTTTAAGCCCAGTTTGTATTCCGGTTGTGGTACATTTTCACCGAAAAATAAAATATGCGGTTTTATCATTCCGCCGCAAACCGGACATGCAGGCGGCCATGGTTCCCTTCCAATTTGTGCGGCGTTAATTTTTTGCCCGCACTGCAAACATTCCAATTCTCTGATATTACCGCAAATTTCCACAACCTTTTTACTACCCGCCTTTTGATGCAGGCCGTCGATATTCAAGGTCACAATACTACGAATCCATTGCTTATTCTCCATTTGCTTAAGAGCAATATGTCCCTCGCCAGGTTTTGCTTTTTCGTAAAAGTCGTAAAACCAACCCTTAATATGCTTCCAAGCGTGAGCGTAATGTTCGGTAAAAAAATTAATTTCCAGAATTCGGGGATCAAATTCCGGCCATTCGCTAAATAACGGTAAACCACTCTCGCGGGAAAGCCCGGCACCGGTAAACGCTACGACGTATTTTGCCTGACGAATTACTTCCGCTGCTTGCTCAATCATTGCTTTACTCTTTTCTCGCTTATCGTTTAGCCAAATCGCCTACAGCGATGTGAACGGATACTTTTTTTCCAATTTTGCCAGAGCATCGGCCAATTTGATACGTTCCGGAGTAGTCGCATAATCAATAATCAGGCGACCGTTCAAATGGTCCGTTTCATGCTGAACTACCCGCGCCATCAAACCGTGTAATTCCAATTGCCGCTCGTTGCCGTTAATATCCAACCCACGCACCAAAATACCGCTGTTACGGCTAACATTTACACGAATATCGGGCAAACTAAGGCAGCCCTCCTCCTGCTTTTCTTTACCTGTACCCTGAATAACTTCGGGATTGATGAGAGCCAAAAAATGCCCCTCCACATCCGCAATGATAATACGCTGTAAATAGCCGACCTGCGGCGCGGCAAGACCTATGCCCCGGTTTTCGTACATAATCTTTTTCATGGCCGTAATCAGGTCGTATACCTTGCCATCCACATTCTTAACGGGTAGGGCCTTTTGCCGTAAGACGGCATCCGGATATAAAATCAGTTTAATACGGCTCATGACTACAATCCTTAAATTTCATCCGTTTATTTTTAACCGATCTCCAACTTAATTTTTTGACTCGATTTCTTTTAATTCAAAAATATTGCCTGCTTCATCTTTAACAAAAATCAGGCGTTTGCCATTGCGTTCTAATTCCAAAACAGTAAACCCGCTCTTTCGGCATTGTTCCGCAATGGCCGAGCGGTCGGCAATAGTCAAGCAAACATGATTCACCGCCGGATTAAATTCCACGCCTTTTGGAACAATGAAAATTTCCAGTTTGATTTGCTCTCCGGCCAACACCAAAACCTGAATGTCTTGCGGAATCCCGAAAATTGACCGAGCCTCGTTTGCCGAAAGCGAAAAACGATATTGCTCTTTAAATCCCAAAATATCCGCATAAAATTTTTTTGCCTTGTTTTCCGAGTAATTCAGCAATCCCAAATGGTTTATTTGTACCTTGATCATCATTTTTTCCTGATATTTAAGTTAATCGCCAAAAACCATAAAAATTAGATGGCTCCTTTCCAGTTGGCTTTGGAAATGGCAAAAAAACGTTCACGCACTTCCGGAGTCATTTCAAAATAATCAACATACAGCGACAAGCCAAGAGCCTCAATCGGTTTGCGTATGCTTTCGACCAAGGCAGCGCGCACGGCCTCGGGAATGCCTAGCAAAGGCAATGCCATAGCTACATTAACCTGGCTTCCGTGCACCGCAACATCCAAAATCATTCCCAAATCGAATAATGTCGCCGCAATTTCCGGGTGTTCCACATGTTCAATTGCTTTAAGAACATCCTCGCGCGTTATCTTATTTTCCATTTCATTCTCCTTATCTCTTCAACACTTTAGGGTAAACTACGTTGCTACCGCTCCTGTTTGTTTGGCAACGCACCATGACTTTACCCCGACAATTGCTCTTCTTTGTTTGATGATTCTGCATGCATACTGATACAACATTTGTTAAACAAATTTAACCTTTATTGTGCTTAAAATACAAAAATTTTTTTACATCTTTTTGGTAAAAATACATCCGAAATACCAACAATCGCCAACCGCTAAAATGTATAACGAAATTGAAACTTTTGCATAAATAAATTATTTTATAGGTCTTCTGAAAATTGCGGTAAAAAATTAATGCACATGCCCATGTTGGTTACGAAAAGCACAATAAGTGCAGATTTTTCCGCTATTTTTAAAATAATGGGAATTTGTGCCACCAGAGCAAACTGGCGATAAAAAAGAAAGGAGATTTCGTTAAATTATGAATGGACAACTGAGTCTGTTTAGTGAAGATAATTTGAATCGTAATAAATATTATCAGAATTTGGAAGATTTTAATTTGAAGGCTGCAATTGAAAATTTGAAAAAATGGGGGCAAGCATTTAATCCGCCTTCGGATTTGGATCAAAGGGCCGAATCATTAAATTGGTTACAAGACCAGCTTAAGAACCGGCTCGAACCGTCTTATTTGGCTTGGTTGTATCAAACGGCAGATCGTATGCAACAATTACAGCCTTTGCAAAAGGATATGTTTCATTTAAAGCGCGGAATCTGTAAAATGCTTTACGAACGTTTGCATAAAAATGCGTTTGATTTTATTGCCGAGGACTTACATCCAGCAGAAATTTTTATTCGGCAAAACGATCTTGAAGCAGCCGGAAATTCGCTGGAAAATTATTTTGGTCATTACGGCGAACATCCGTATTTAAGAGAATTACAGGCCTATGTTCATTGGCAGCGAAAAGAAATCCATGCGGCTATGGAATTTTACACCTTTGCCGTATTCGCCGATCCTTTTTCGCTCAAAGAGAAATATCTAAAACCCAAAACGTTCCGCCGTAAACTGGAGGCATTACGGCATAAATTTTCAGATGAAAATAAAGCGCGAGCGCGATGGGCATTTGAGCTTTGGAGAGACGGACAAACCTACATCGGAGGGAACCGGCAATCGTTTGAAATATTCCTTAAAAACAAAGAGCAACAGTTATCCGCAAAGCCCAACGATTTAATATGCAAAACATTACGGTTTAGCGCCCTTTTGTTTTTGGCCGAAAGCGAGCGTTTGCGCGCTTATCCCAACCGGCCCGGGGCCTCTTTTACTTTGCTTCAGGAACAAATGCGTAATTTAAATTACGAACAGTATGTTATTTACATTAACACCCTAAAATCGTTTCGAAATATTTAATCGGCAGAGCGAATCGCCCAGATGCTTTTTTCCGAAGGCAATTGGGCATTAATGCATTTTGCGCAACGCGTCGTTTAAAAGTTCTTCGATACCGGCAAACTTTTCATCATAATCTTTACGCCCGCGACGAATGACTTCGTAGGCTTCTTCTTTATTGTAAATGCCTGTAATTTCCGTGCGATGTTTTTCGCTTCCCGGAATATCTTTATAGGTTAAAAAATAGTGTTTCAAACGTTCGATCAATTCATCCGGTACATCGGTAATATCTTCCCATTTGCGGAACAAGGCATCGTTTTTTAGATAGGCTACAATTTTATCATCGGCTTCATTGTTATCGATCATGCGCAATCCGCCAATAACCACGGCAGGCACCAAAATATTGCTTTTGGAAATAGGGCGTTCGGTTAAAATACAAATATCCACGGGATCTCCGTCACCGATAATATCCGTACGTCCGGTTTTTTTGTTGCAATATTCGGCGCTGCGTTTATCGGAATACGTTTGCGGAATAAAACCGTACAACATGGGCGGCATGGAAGAAAACCGTTGGGGACGATCGATTTTTAGCAAGCCGGTTTTTTTATCGAGTTCGTATTTAACGGTATCAGTCGGTACCATTTCGATGTAGGCATTTACAATCTCAGGGGCATCGTCACCGATATCGACCCCATGCCATGGATGGGCGCGAAAGAGCAATCCCATTAACGACCAAACCGGCTCGGAATCTTGTTTCTTCATGGGTAATCCCTTCTTAGTTTTAACGAAATTTTCTGCTTTTAAATCGCGTTTCATTTTGCAATTCCATTTGAAAATGGAATTTTTCATGCGTAAACTCAAAATTAGGATGGAATTTAATTGAATGCCATTAATTTTTTAAACAACGGAGGCCTATTATGAATAAAACTTGGGTTAAATGGCTACTGGCCGTTTTGATTACGTTGTTTGCCGCGGCTTATCAACGGGCTACCGGCCCTACCCACCCCTTAAGAGGGAAGGCGCAACTTTCGGCACAGGAAACAATCAAATACGCCCTGCCCCGCAGCCACGGGGGCAAAGACGGTCAGATCGTTTCCGTTACCATCCCCGATACTTCCGTGCGGGCTCAACTGCATTTTAAACGCTTTAAATTAAACGAAAATTGGACGGTGCTTCCCATGGCACGAAAGGGCGAAAAACTTTTGGCGGAACTTCCCCATCAACCTCCCGCTGGCAAACTGGAATATTTTATTACTCTTCGCAAAGGGCAGAAAGAAATTACGATTCCGCAAAAGAAAACCGTAGTAATTCGCTTTAAAGGCTTTGTTCCTCCCTATGTTTTGGCACCGCATATTTTATTGATGTTTTTAAGCATGTTATTTGCCAATTATGCCGGAATCGAAGCAGCCTTTAAAGGACCCGACATAAAAAAATATACGATTATCACGGTGATTATTCTTTTCTTTGGCGGTATGATTATGGGCCCCATTGTGCAAAAATTAGCCTTTGGCGCTTATTGGACGGGCGTTCCTTTTGGGTTTGATTTGACCGATAATAAAACGTTAATCGCTTTTATATTTTGGCTGTTAGCCCTGTGGCGCGTACTTAAAAGCAGTCCGGAAAAGGCCCGTTGGTGGGTGTTGCTGGCCGCAATTGTTATGTTGATGGTTTTTATGATTCCCCACAGCATGATGGGCTCCGAACTTAACTATCAAACCATGAAGGTGGAAACCGGAGGATGATGTTAAGAACTTAGCTTTCCCGATTTTCAAATAAAAAAACCGGAAAGCACACGAAACTTTCCGGTTTTTTCTTGCTGTGGCGTATCGTAAAAAGTTTTAGTTGTAAACCTGTTCATGAAGCAAATAATTACTGGCATCTTCTTCGGGATTGTGCACCATGGAACTGATAGAATCCAAAATCGACTCCATATCCAACGGAGGTTCTCTAAAGGTAATCGCACCGATATTAAATTCCAGAGGCCAATTTTCGGCAATGGATTTGAGACGAATTAAACTTTGGATTTTTTGCAAAGCCGTCTTGGCACCGTTGGCATTTACTTCCGGCAACAAAATCAAGAAACTTTCATCGTCCACGCGAGCGAACAAATCTGTGGTACGCAAATGCTCCTTCATAATCTGCGAAATATTCAAAAGAATTTCGCGCTCCATTCTAAAGTTTTGTTCTTTTTTAATGCGCTTCAACTTCGAGCAGTCGAGATAAGCTAATGTCACCGGTCGTTTGTAACGATGACTTCTTTGCAATTCCTCCTCGGCTCGCCGGAAAAACGCCTTGGCATTAAGTAGCCCCGTTAACTCATCATTTGCTTTCAAATGTTTGTTCTCGTCCAGAACCTGTCGCATTTTCAGCATCAAACCACTGTAAACAACAAAAAGAACAGCCGTACTTGCCGTATTCCAAATGGTCACATTTGCCGGTTGAATATAAAAATTCAAACCGAAATATAGGACAAAAGAAACGGCAGAAACGATGACACCGGTTTCAATATTGGCTAATAATACGGCTAATGCTACGGGAATAAGATAAAAAACAAATAAATTCGCAGATGAAACGTAATCGATGTATCCCAATAAAAAGCAAAGGAATAAGGCTGTTAAACCATTGAACCAGGAGGGCAATTTCCGAATTTTTTGAATCAATAAAACAACTTGATTCATCTTGTCCTCCTTGTGTATTTAATGTAAATGTTAAATCCGAAATTATGGCTTTCGGGGAGCCGGGCCGGACGTTTGCCATAATTTTTTCATCGGAAACTTTTTCTTATTTTTTAATTTAGTGGTCAATATTTGCTTCCTTTTTTCGTCTGTGACAAGAAAGTTATCATATTTTTCGCTTTTCGGAATCGGAGGCAAACCGTTGCTCGAATCGTTTAATTTTGTTAACGTAGGCTTTTTTAATTAGTTCCTGATTATAATTAAAAACCGGCACGAAATCGCTTCCGTACCGGTTTAGGGAAACCTCTGCGATTAAGGCAAGAGGTGTTCAAAGAAGTGCTTACATCATCTACGATCGGAATTTTTTAAAGTTTCATTAATTTTTATGCAATTTTCAAACCATTAGAGGAGCAAATTTGATTTTCGGGAATTTGTCTAATGCAAAAAAGCAAGGGTTAACTCGGGAAAGTAGGTAATGATGACCAATGCGACAAGTAAAATTAACAAAAACGGTAAAGCGGAACGATACAAAAAGGTTACCGATTTGTCGAATCGTATGGAGGCTATAAACAAATTCATGCCAATCGGCGGGGTGGAATAGCCGATGCCCAAATTGGCCAAAAAGATAATCCCCAAATGTACCGGATTAATTCCAAACGAATGAGCTATGGGTAAAAGCAAAGGCACAATAACCATAATAGCAGAAAAAATATCCATTAACGCACCAACGATAAGCAAAAAAATATTCAAGAACAGCAGAAAAACCAAAGGTGATTTAATAAACTGTTGCATTCCGGACAAAATGCGTGCCGGAATTTGTGCGTCAATCAGATAATTGGCCAGGCCAAGCGCAGCCGCTAAAATAACGATAATGCCCCCTACCATAATCATACTTTTTTTGATTATCTCCGGCAAATCTTTAAAAAGCGAAATGTCTTTGTAAACAAACACTTCGATGATCAAAACATACACTGCGGTAACCGCAGCCGCATCGGTAGCCGTAAACAGCCCGCCATAAATTCCTCCGATAATCAACACCGGCAACGGAATTTCCCAGGCCGATTCTTTAACGGCCTGCCAAAGCTGACGCGAAGTGGGTTTAAAGCGTTCGTTTTGGCCAATGTGTTTACGATAGTAGAAAATGGCATAAATCGATAATAATACCACCATTAAAATACCGGGCAGAATTCCGCCTAAAAACAATTGACTAATTGGCACTTGAGCTACCAAGCCGTAAAGGATTATGGGCAAACTCGGAGGGAAAAGCAAGCCCAAATTACCGGAAGCGGTAATCAAGCCCAACGAAAATTTTTCGGGATACCGTTCTTGCAGCATCATGGGGTAAAGTAATCCGCCTAAGGCAATAATGGTTACGCCCGAAGCACCGGTAAATGCCGTAAAAATGGCTAATGAAACCAAAGCCACCAAAGCGAGCCCGGCCGGTAACCAGCCGATAATATTACGCGATAAATTAAATAAACGTTTGGGCGTATTGCTTTCGGCCAATAAATAACCGGCAAAAGTAAATAATGGAATGGCTAAAAAAACGGGTTGACTGGTAAGCCGGTAAAGTTCGATAATAACCGCGCTGCTATCAATTTGCGCAATATGAAAGGCCAGTAGAGCCACAGAAGAGATGATGACAAATAACGGCGCCCCCAAAACCGTTAATAACAACAGCCCTAAAATAATAAGCAGCGTTACGATCATGAAATATCTCCAAACTTAACCAGCGAGCAAAAGCTAAACAGGGCATTAAGCAAAAAACGCAAGGCCATTAAAGCAAAACCAATAGGCATAATAATTTCGAAATACCAAGAAGGAACATTATTAAAAACCGTGGAACCGTATTCGATTTCGGATCGGACAAACGTCCAGGCGGCTTTGGCTAACAAAACCGTTACAAATGCCGAAAAAAGATGAACAAGTATTTGCGCGGCAAATTGCCAGCGGCCTTTTAGCACCCGACCCAGCAAATCCATATTAATATGTCTGTTATCTTTGGTAGCCAGCGAAGCGCCGATAAAACTAACCCAAAGTACCAACTGTCTTAAAAAGATATCGCCCCACAAAATGCCCGAATTGAAAAATTTTCGTAAGATAATTTGCAAAGCCGCCAAAAGCACCATACCCAATACAATAAATACCAGCAAACCCAATTCCAGCTTGGCAATCCATTCGTTCACTTTTCGTAAAAATGACATTTTGCGATCCTTTGTTTGCCGAATAAATATTAAACATAGGCATTAAAAAAATTGAGTGCAAGCATTTGCAAACAGAATTAGGCAAATTTGCTTTTTTCCGCAGTTTCGCTTATCTTGCCGCAGTATTTGGATTCGGGCAAAGCCATGAAACGCATCTCTGTCATATTCTTACTTTTATCCGTTGCTTTTTCGCAAACACCGTTTCGGCGCGGAGTAAATCTTACCAACTGGTTCCAAAACAATGATGCCCATCGCATACAATTCAACAAATTTGGTGCGGAAGATTTACGGGAAATCAAATCGTTGGGATGCGATGTTATTCGTTTACCCATTAATGTACATGCCATGACCAGTGGCCCTCCGGATTACACCATTGATCCCTTATTATTTTATTTTCTGGATCAAGTTATTGACCTGACGGAATCTTTAAACCTTTACCTGATTTTGGACAACCACAGCTTTAATCCGGCTGTAAACACCAAACCGGAAGTCGAAGAAATTCTTAATGCGGTTTGGCGTCAAATGGCCCGTCATTTTAAAAACCGTTCAAAACGTGTACTTTACGAAGTGCTAAACGAACCGCACGGTATTGCCGATTCGGTTTGGAATCGTATTCAGCAATCGGTAATTACCACTATCCGCAGTGTCGATACGGTACATACCATTGTAGTGGGACCTGCCGGGTGGAATAGCTATCACAATTTGCAATATATGCCTTCATACGCAGATTCCAATTTAATTTACACCTTCCATTTTTACGAACCGTTTGTGTTTACCCATCAGGGGGCGGGATGGACCAACCCGCCCATGCTTTCGCTGGCCGGGGTTCCGTTTCCTTATATCGATTCACGCATGCCTTCCTGCCCGCCCGATTTACAAGGCACTTGGATAGAAAGCGCACTGGACAATTATCCCAACACCGGTACGGTGGGCTATGTCCGCGGGCAATTAGATATGGCCATTCGCTTTGCTGAACAAAGAAGGGTACCTGTCTTTTGCGGAGAAATGGGGGTGTATATGCCCAACAGTGCCTCGAGCGATCGGAATATTTGGTACCGGATCGTACGAAGCTATCTTGAAGATCATGGGATAGCTTGGACCATGTGGGACTACAAAGGCGGTTTCGGTTTGTTTGAAAAAGGTTCCGACGAATTATTCCAATACGACCTAAACATTCCTCTGTTAAACGCCCTGGGGTTTCAGGTACCCGAACAACAGGAGTTTGTGCTTCGTCCGGATTCCGCAGGCTTTATTTTGTACGACGATTATACGGGTAAGGGTATTATGCAAACGAACTATTCACCTGTGAGTGCGTTGGATTATTACAACCAAGATAACCCGCATGCCGGAAAATTTTGTCTTTATTGGAGCGATGCGCAACAATACGGATCACTCGGTTTTGATTTTGTACCGAACAAAGATTTGTCCTACTTAAAAGCCAACGATTTTGTTTTAAGTTTTTGGTTGCGGGCCGAAGGGCAAAGAACCTCCTTTGATGTGCGTTTTGTGGATACAAAAACCAATGATGCGAATGATCACCCTTGGCGCATGAAGGCAACGATTAGCAGCGATGAAATTAATTGGAACGGCTTGTGGCAGGAAATCCGAATACCATTAAAGGATTTCAAAGAAGGCGGATCCTGGGATAACGGCTGGTTTAATCCGCAAGGAAAATTCGACTGGCGTCATATCGATCGTTTTGAAATTGTGGCCGAGCAAAACAGCATGAGCGGAAGCCGCCTTTGGTTTGATGATATTCGGGTTACGAACTCGCAAGTTATCGGCATCAAGCAAAATAAAATTCCCGTAATCAATCAATTCGCTCTGTTCCGCATTTACCCCAATCCGTTTAATAGCCGGATACGTATTAAGTTTGACATCTTGCACCCGATGCCGGTACGCTTAGAAATTTTTAATATTCGCGGACAACGCGTTCGAACACTTTTAAAGAAAATTTTGGCCAAAGGGTCATATTCATTTATCTGGAACGGATGTGATGACCAGGGGAAATTACTACCTGGCGGTCTTTATCTGGTACGTTTAAAAACCTCCGGACAAAGTCATACGCAAAAAATCGTATACGTTCGTTAACCATTTTCTCAAATTATTTTTTATTAAACCGCATTTTTTCCGCAAACGAACCATTATTTTTGCCGACAAAAAGGCAATTTGCCACAACTTAAAGCAACTTACCGACTTAAATTACGTACATAACACTTGTTCGTTTTTTGCATTTATTATATTTGAAGGAGGATTTATGTACCGCAAACTTTTATTTGCGCTCATTGCTGCATTTAGCATGACGCTTATTTTTTCTTGTACCGCAGGGAAAAAGGATCAAGTACCGCCGTTAATTCCGATGAAAGATTTTTTTAGAAACCCGACGAAAGTCAGTTTCCGTCTTTCTCCGGATGGTAATTACATGGCTTTTTTACAGCCTTGGCACAAACGTTTGAATGTTTATGTGCAAAAAATCGGCGATACCACGGCCACCCGCATCACCGCTGCAGAAGCTCGTGATATTGCGGGATTTGCCTGGGCTAATAATCAACGCATTGTTTACGTACAAGACAAAAACGGAGACGAAAACTTCAAATTGTACGCCGTAAATATTGACGGTTCCAATTTTAAGGTGCTAACTCCGTTTAACAAAGTTCGTGTTGGCATTGTTGACGATCTGGAAGATGTTCCGGACGAAATGATTATTCAAATGAACAAACGCGATCCGCGGGTTTTTGATGCCTATCGCATTAATATTAACACCGGAAAAATGACGATGATCGCCCAAAATCCCGGGAATATTTCTCAATGGATTACCGACTGGAAAGGCAATATTCGTCTGGCCACTACAACGGACGGGGTTAATACCAGCCTTCTTTATCGCAAAGACCCGACTAAACCTTTTAAGACAATCCTGACCACTTCGTTTAAGGAAACCATGCAGCCTTTGTTTTTTACTTTCGACAATGAGCAACAAATTTATGCCGCATCCAATTTAGGGCGCGATAAAACGGCCATTGTCCGATTCGATTTGCCCACAGCCAAAGAGACAGAAATTATTTACCAAAATCCGGAAGTGGATGTTTCTATTTTGTTAAAATCCAAAAAACGTAAAGTAATTACCGGCGTAGTTTACGTTACTGATAAACGGCACTACCATTTTTTTGATGCCCAACGCAAACAATTACAAAAAGAGCTGGAAGCTAAATTGCCGGGCTACGAAGTAGTGGTAACCAGCATGAACCGAAATGAAGACAAGGCCATGGTACGTACCTATAGCGATAAAACACTGGGATCGTACTATTTTTATAATTTAAAAACCAAAAAACTCAAAAAATTGGCTGATGTTAGCCCTTGGCTCAAAGAAAAATACATGGCCGATATGAAACCCATCCAGTTCAAATCGCGAGACGGTTTAACCATTCACGGTTATCTTACCCTGCCTAAAGGCGTGGCTCCCAAGAACCTACCGGTTGTTGTTAATGTGCACGGCGGTCCGTGGGCCCGCGATACTTGGGGATTTAATCCGGAAGTACAGTTTTTGGCTAACCGCGGTTACGCCGTTTTGCAAATTAATTATCGGGGATCTACCGGCTATGGTAAAAAATTCTGGGAACTCAGCTTTAAGCAATGGGGCAAAACCATGCAAAACGATATTACGGACGGCGTAAAATGGCTTATTAAACAGGGTATTGCCGATCCCAAGCGGATAGCTATTTACGGCGGTTCGTATGGCGGATATGCCACTTTGGCCGGATTGGCCTTTACACCGAACCTTTATTGTTGTGGGGTAGATTACGTGGGTGTATCTAACCTGTTTACGTTCATGAACACCATTCCTCCTTACTGGAAACCATATCTGGATATGTTTCATGAAATGGTCGGTGATCCCCAAAAAGACAGTTTGCTATTAGCCGAAGCTTCGCCTGTGTTGCATGCCGATCGGATAAAGGCGCCGTTGTTTATCGCTCAGGGCGCGCATGATCCGCGGGTAAATAAAAATGAATCGGATCAAATGGTAGAAGCCCTGCGTAAACGAGGTATTGAGGTGGAATATATGGTCAAAGAAAACGAAGGACACGGTTTCCACAACGAAGAAAACCGTTTTGATTTTTACGGTGCCATGGAAAAGTTTTTAGCCAAGCACCTTGGCGGCAGAATGGCTGCAAAACAATAAATCGAACTATAAACCAACGACTAAAAAGCCCCGAAAAATCGGGGCTTTTTGTTTTTTCCGTTTATTTTAATTACCGCCGGTTTATGCCTTCCCATACTTGTTTGACAACAACCAGCACAACGATTACCCGCCGGCAAATTTGCTTTTAATCCCTTTTTCCCGCAAAAAGTCGGCAATACGCTTGCGATGGTCGCCCTGAATTTCGACAAAATTACTTTTTACCGTACCACCGGACCCGCATAATTTTTGCAGTTCCTTTTTCCATTGTTTCAAATCGCCAACCAATCCGCTAATCACCGTAACCGTTTTCCCACCGCGTCCTTTGCTTTCGCGACGCAAATAAACGGTTCCCTGCCGAACATTCTTTTTTTCTTTCGGTTCTTCCTGCAAATGCCAATTCGGATCGGTGGAATACACCGTTGCGCTGTTTTTGTTTTTCATCATTCGAAATGCACCTGTTTTTCTAACCTTTGCGGTAAATGTGTCTGAATCCATGCTGTAAAATCTCCGTAGTAGCCTGCCTTATTTTGCAATTCCGCAACCCGTTGTTCGATATTTTTAATTTCTTCGGCAGTTAACGGACTCTGATCCATAATGGATTGAATGATAAAACTAACCCGTTTTTCGGCCTGTTCGTTACGGGCTTCGAATATTTTAGCATAATCTTCTTCATCAACAGAAAGGTAATTATCGATAATTGTTTCGGTTACCTGTTTACTGTGCAACATGGATTGTCGGATATTTCCCCGACCGGTAACCGCATTGCCCAGCGCAAATACATTGGCAAAGTGATTAATTTTTCCGCTATTAAAATCAACCACGTCAAAAATTTCGCCTTTCATGGGGATACCCGGCAATGGTTCGGGGATTGCGCCGATGCTGCCAATAACCAGTTCGGTGGTAACCGGCATTTCGCTTCCTGCAATCAAATGAATTTCGCCATCGCGACTTTCCGTTTTTTGAAAAATCAATCCGGTCAGTTTGTCTCGTTCGACAATTTTTTGCACAGCCTGCATGTTATTGACCAGTTTAAAAGGAAACTTCTCCTGCAATTTGGCAATTAGTTTTTTGCGTGTGGCATTGGCTGCTTGCTGTTGCGCCTCAGTTGCATTTTCGGGCAAAGGAACCAAGGGCATTTCTTCAAGCGGAGTGCGCACGTACAACGTTGGTGGTTCGATATGCAAAGAAGCGTAGGTAATCCCCAATTTTTTTAAGCTTTGGGGTACACCTAATTTTTCCAAACGCAAAGCATCGTAGCGAATTCCCTTTTCCTGCAAACGTTGTAATACCTGACGAATCACCACAATTTTTATAATATCCAAAGAGGCCAATCCGCCGCCAATAACCGCCACATTTTTGTAAGGAACGGTGTATTGTGGCCCCTCGTATTCGGGATCATGACATAAATTGAACCATTTGGTTACTTTTGATTGATAAAGCAATCCTTTCCCCACGTAATCGTCTATGCCATCAATGGGCAACGGACGGTCGCGCCAGGCTCCGATGGCCAGCAATACCGCTGAAAATTTCCAATTTTCAATAATTTCATCTATACGAACATCTTTGCCCAACCGGACCAGGGGTACGAACTCCACTTGTTCATGGCTAAGTTTTTCATTAATTATCTTCTCTTGGCGGTCACGCAATTTAAAATGCCATTTGGGCAATCCGATTTCCAGTTTACCGTAAGGCAGGGCGTTCTGTTCAAAAACAACGCTGGGGATACCTTTTTCGGCCAGTTGTATTGCTGCTTCTGAACCAGCCACTGCCCCGCCAAAAATGGCAACAATATGTTTTTTCCGCATAATTTATCCTCTATAATATTCTATTTGCTTATGATTTCCCAATCCATGTTCCATTTCCACTGATCAAAATATAAATTTCCGCCTTTCCATTCTACTTCGCCGCGTTGCGAATCTACGGTTTCCGATCGAAAAAATTTCTTGGGCGGATAAAATTTACGGCCGAAATCGTCATTAAAAATCAAACGGTAACTATCCATTCCGTTTAGATAAAAGAATTTGAGTTTCGGGTCATTGCTTTGACGCATGCCATAGGTAACATCGGCAGGAACCCAACCGTAGGGTTTAAAATAAACCATACTCCAATCGTGCATGCTATCGTGCGGCGGCTGAAATTCCCAACCGCTTTCCCAACGGGCCGGAATGCCATTCATGCGCAACAGGGTAATAAACAACAACGTCTGAATTCCGCAATCGCCATGACGGGTTAAAACGGGATACAAACCGATATGGCGAATGGTAGAATATTCGCGTGCCGAAGCCCAGGTAATGTTGGTATCTACCCAGGCAAATATTTTTTGTGCGATACGATAAGGATTGGTTTCATTGCCCACGATTTTTTTCGATAAAACGCGCAAAGTATCCCAAAAAACAATATGCGGCGGACGCTGCCGCAAATATTTTCTTAACGGTCCGTTGGTATTAACGGGTTGTACCTTTTGCGGATCGATATCCACATAAACACCCTGCGAGGTGTATTCATAGGTTACCGAAAATCGGGTAGAATCGGAACCGGCGCTTGGTTTTTCAAAGTAAATCGTACGTTGCAAATAACTATTGGGTGCCAAAATGTATTTTGGGGGATCGGTTTTCCGAATTTTAATGTTAATTTGCCTGTGGGGTATTTCCCGCGGGAAAGGGAGCCAACAACGAATGGTATCCCCGGCAGGGACCTGATCTGGTAGCACCGTAACGGAATAATGAATTCTAAACCTTATGGGATCGGAATATGGTTCGTTTGTGGTCAAACAATCTTTCATGACCTGCTTGATGTGCGCATCCAAATCAAATTTATTTTTATTTTCATCGGCATGAGCCTGTTGCCAAATTTTCTTCAAATGCTTATCCAAACGGAATAAATTACGCGCTGCCTGATTAAAGAACATTTTCTTCCCATCAATAACCATGTATTCCAATTTTTTTTCTTTTTCCCAACGCAGTAAATCCTTTGGTGTCACGTCGGGTACATACTGTTTAATAAATTTCAGTACGTCTTGTTCGGTTTGACCAAAGTCCTTTCGAATACGTTTCATACGTTCAAGTTCAAACAGCAAATTTTGCCGTAACGAATCACTCATGGACGAATCGTTTTTCAAACGTTCTTTAATTTCTTTGCTGGCTTCACTAAATTTTCCCTGATCAATCATTTGGCGATAATCCTCTAAACTCTTTTTTTGGCAAGAAAATACAAACAAGCTTAATAACAGAACAGCCCAAATTGACTTTTTCATTGCACCTTTCCCCAATTTATTGTGTTGCTTATGTTTACTTATGTTCACCATATTTATTGCATTCCGTCACTTTTAGAGGACCGTTAAAATTCTTTAACGATCACAGATTGCAACGAACGTTTGGGAACGTGGTGTACTCCCTGTTCGTCGCGCCAGTAACGAATGTCGCCATCGGGCCCAACTGTTTCGAGTTTTATTTTTTCGGCACATGTACCCAAAGCAATAACTAACAATATTTCCAAGTTGGGTGCAATGGCCAAATGCGATTTTAATTCCGTTCGTCGAATCGAACCGATAATACAGCCGGAATATCCCATTTCGGTGGCGCCTAATAAAATGCTTTGGGCGGCAATTCCGTGGTCGCAATCTACGGGATATTTGATGGTCTTATCCGCCAAAATAATAATGTAAGCCGGCGGGCGTTCCCCCTCGGCCGGTCCCGACCAATCGGTTAAATAACCCGCCCAAGAGAGGGTGGAGAATATTTTTTCGTTAATCAGAGCATCGTTTGACAAAATGTACTTTAGCGGTTGTAAGTTCGAAGCCGAGGGGGAAAGCCGGGCCAAATCGATTAACCGGCGCAAATCTTCCTTCGGCACTTTTTTATTTTGCCTAAACCTCCGGCAACTACGACTTTTCCTTATCAACTCTTTTATCTTCATTTAATGTTCCTTGCCTGCGGTAAATTTAACAACCATCCGATACAAAAATTCGGGTGCATCGGCATGTACCCAGTGTGTGGCACCGGGTACGGTAACTATTTTGGCTTGCGGAAACAAGGCGTTAATCGTCTGCGCATCACCGGGCCGAATGTATTCCGATTGTTCTCCTTTTAAGAACAGCGTCGGTCCCTGGTACGTTTCGTCCGAATCGATTGCAGCCAAAATACGATCTACGTTTTGGTAAAGAGCCGGTAAATTTATTTTCCATTCGAATCGATTTTGTTCATTGCGACGTAAATTCTTAAGCAAAAATTGACGAATGGGCGTTTGCGGAATTTTAGCAGCTAAATAACGATCGCTTTCGATACGCGTGTGCAGTTTACTTAAATCCATAAGAAGCAGCAATTTTAAAAATTGTTTGAAGCGCGAATGGTGATAAGCCCGCGGGGCAATATCAACCACAATTAAGCTTTTTACTCTGCCCGGATAATTCAAAGAAAACAGCATGGCCGTTTTACCGCCCATCGAATGCCCCAGCAAATGCACCTGACCAAGATGATGATCGTCAACAAATTCCAACAGATCTTGTACCATCGAGTCATAATCAAATTGCGCATCATGGGGGGAACGACCATGGTTGCGCAAATCGAGTAAAAAGACGCGAAATTCCCGTGAAAATCGTCTACCCAAAGTCATCCAATTATCGGACATGCCAAACAAGCCGTGCAAAATAATTAACGGATCACCCCGCCCCATTTCGCGATAGAATAATTTCATGAAAACTCCCGTTTTTATCCTTACCGAAAATAGGCATTGCATATATTTAAATCAACGGAAAGTAAACGGTCGTTGCGGGAACGGGCCTTTTCTGCAATCCGGAGCAGCCAGCCATGTTTTCTCTTTTTCGTATTGCTGCTTATGGTTTAATTTATTAGTTTTGTCTTTGACAAATCGAAGGAACCGTATGGAACTTTACCTGAATATCGGAATTCTGACCTTAAGCGTAGTGGCTCTTTGGCTGGGTGCGGTTTGGATCGTGGATCCGGCTCCTAAAATTGCACGCAAAATCGGCATTTCCGATTTGGTGGTTGGCTTAACGATTATTGCTTTTGGAACTTCCGCACCGGAATTTGCCGTAACCATTACGGCCGCGGTAAAGCAACAGGCCAATATTTCCGTGGGTAATATCGTAGGTTCCAATATTTTTAATTTGGGGTTCATTTTGGGTGGTGTGGCCTTGTTGCGTACCATTAAAACAAGCCGAAAAATTGTCTACCGCGAAGGAAGCATTCTGATTGCCATTTCTATTTTACTTTTGTTTTTTTTAAGGGATTACAATTTGAGCCTGGCTGAAGGCATTTTTTTACTGAGTAGTTTGGTCGTTTACTTGGCCTATCTATTTATCCACAAAGATACGCTTGAGGAAGAAATTCCGACCGGAGAATTCCGCTGGTACCACATTATTCAACTAATTGTTGGTTTGGTGGTGGTAGTGATCGGAGGACATTATTTGGTAGATTCAGCCACGTTTTTAGCCCGGGCTGCGGGCCTTTCGGATTGGGCTATTGCGGTTACTGTGGTTGCGGCCGGTACTTCGGCTCCCGAATTTGCCACCTCATTAGTTGCCGCAATTAAGGGACGCCACGGCATTTCGGCGGGAAATTTGATCGGTAGCGATTTGTTTAACATCATGGGTGTTTTAGGATTGGCCGCCATTTTGCGACCCTTGCACGTTTCGCAAGACGCGCCACTGGACATTTTTTTAATGGTGCTTTTGGTTATTACCGTTGTTGTGTTTATGCGAACCGGGTGGAAGGTTTCGCGCACCGAGGGCGCAATTTTAATTGTGGTAAATTTAATTCGCTGGATTTTTACCTTAAAACAATAATACCGTCCGCTTTTAACATGTCGTTTAACAGTACGGTGCGTTGCGCATTAGTCTGTAAAAAATTTTACCACCACTGCCCCTTCCTTTGAATATTCTTTAAAAATAAGCTAAAACAACCCATGGATTTCGCGGAAAGAGCAAAAAAAAATCGTCCCTTTCAGGACGATTTTTCGTATTCTTTTCCCAAAAACAATTTTATTGCTTTTGCGGCAAATAGTTTTATTGTTGCACACGCCCGTGGCAATATTTGTATTTTTTACCGCTTCCGCATGGGCACGGATCATTCGGTCGAATTTTTTCGCCCACACGAATGGGTTGCCGTTTGCTGGAACGTTGTTTACCCGCTTTTTGAATATCGCTTTCTTCTTGCATGCCTCCAGCCTGCAGGCCCAAACCCGTTGCCTCTTCATGAATTAATTGCATGCGTTGTGGCTGGCGTTGTCGACGCGCATCGGCACGATTAACCGGTTCGTCCACCAATTGAAACTTCCACAACCAACGCAAAGTATCTTCGTTTATTTCATGGATCAGGTTCTCAAACATCAAATAAGCGTCGCGTTTGTATTCCACCAAAGGATCCTTTTGACCGTAAGCACGCAAATGAATACCTTCTTTAAGGATATCCATCTGATACATGTGATCTTTCCATTTGTCGTCAATAACATTAAGAATAAAATAGCGTTCCAGCACCGACATACGCTCACGGCCAATACGTTTTTCCTTTAAATCGTACACCCGTAAGGCCTGTTCACGAATGTAGTTACGCAACATTTCTCTGTCGTATTGTTCCAAATTTTCGCGCACCTGATACAAACTGATATTTAAAACATTACCCAAATCCGTTTCCAGAGCATCCAAATCCCATTCATCGGGACGAGAATTTTTGGGCACGTAAGCATCCAACTCTCTTTCGATGTATTCGTCCAGAATACTTTCGACCTCTTCGCGTGTGTCTTCCTGCATTAAAGCCACACGACGCCGATCGTAAATAATTTCGCGTTGCTGATTCATTACATCATCATATTCCAGCAAACGCTTACGAATAGCAAAGTTTTGTGCTTCCACCTTTTTTTGCGCTTTTTCGATGGAGCGCGAAATCATCGGATGGGTAATAACTTCCCCTTCCTGAATGCCCAGACGATCCATAATGCGCGCCACCCGTTCGCTACCGAACAGACGCATCAAATCGTCTTCCAGACTCAAAAAGAAAATACTACTGCCAGGATCTCCCTGACGTCCGGCACGACCACGCAACTGCCGGTCGATACGCCGCGACTCGTGTCTTTCCGTACCGATAATGGCCAAACCGCCGGCTTCTACGACCCCTTCACCCAATTTGATATCCGTACCGCGGCCAGCCATGTTGGTGGCAATGGTAACCGCCTGCGGTTCACCGGCATGCGCAATAATTTCAGCTTCGCGTTTATGATGTTTGGCATTTAACACGTTGTGCGGAATGCCACGTCGTTTAAGCATACGGCTCAAAATCTCGGAGACTTCAACTGTGGTTGTACCGACCAGAACAGGACGTCCTTTTTCGCGTTCTTTGATAATTTGTTCGATAACCGCATTGTATTTTTCGCGCTTACTACGGTAGACCACATCATCGTGATCGATACGGATAACCGGCTTGTTGGTAGGAACAACAACCACATCCAATTTGTAAATTTCCCAAAATTCAGCCGCTTCGGTTTCGGCCGTACCGGTCATACCGGCCAGTTTATCGTACATGCGAAAGTAATTTTGCAGGGTAATCGTGGCCAGTGTTTGCGTCTCTTTTTCGATTTGTACGTTTTCTTTGGCTTCTATGGCCTGATGCAAGCCATCACTATATCGACGTCCGTGCAAAATACGTCCGGTAAACTCATCCACAATTTGAACTTTGCCATCCTGAACCACATATTCCTGATCTTTTTCGTACAACGTATAGGCGCGTAATAATTGAGAAATATTTTGCAACTTATCGCTGCGATCTATGTAAAGTGAATGAATTTCTTCTTTTTTAATCAGTTTTTCTTCTTCTGAAAGATCGGGATCTTGTTCGATTTTGGCAATTTCTTCACCCAAATCGGGCAATAAAAACATATCGGGATCATTGGGATTCAATTCTTCCCGTCCCTTTTCCGTCAAGTCGATGATATGATTTTTTTCATCGACAATAAAATACAAATCGCCAAAATAGGTTTCGTCCGAAACTTTGTTTTGACCTTTGTCCCGATAGTAATCATTTTCAACCTGCTGTACCAAACTTTTAATGCCTTTTTCGTGGTACATTTTGAGCAGCTTTTTATGTTTGGGGGCACCATGTTCCGCAATAAACAATTTAACTGCGGCTTCGCGTTCCTTTCCTTCTTTTAACAGACGCTCGGCTTCAAGAATAAGGCGGTTTACCAACCGGTTTTGGTTGGCAACCAAACGCTCTACGTAAGGTTTTAATTCTTTAAATTTATAGGCAGTGCTGTCGCCGCTAACCGGACCACTAATGATTAAAGGCGTTCGTGCTTCGTCAATTAAAACGCTATCCACTTCGTCAACAATGGCATAGTGATGCCCGCGCGTTTGTACAATATCTTCCACGCTGGAAGCCATGTTGTCACGCAAGTAATCAAAGCCGAACTCATTGTTCGTGCCATAAGTAATATCACAATTATAGGCCTCTCGCCGTTGAGCAGAATCCATATTACTTAAAATAACCCCGACGGTTAAGCCCAAAAATTTGTAGATTTCGCCCATCCATTCGGCATCACGCTGTGCCAAATAATCATTTACGGTAACTAAATGAGCGCCTTTGCCTTCCAGAGCATTTAAATAAAGAGGCATAGTGGCAACCAGCGTTTTGCCTTCACCTGTAGCCATTTCGGCAATTTTACCCTGATGCAGTACAATACCGCCGATAAGCTGGACATCAAATGGGACCATATCCCAGGTGGTTTCGCGTCCCACCACTAACCATTTTTTGCCTAATAGGCGTTTACAGGCCTGTTTGACAACGGCAAACGCTTCGGGTAGCAAATCGTCCACGGTTTCTCCGGCCTTCAAGCGCTCGCGGAATTCATCTGTTTTTGCCTGAAGCTCTTCGTCGCTCAACTTTTCATATTGGTCAAAATACTCATTAATTTGATGTACTACAGGCCAAAGTTTTTTTACATCACGTTCGTGCTTTGTGCCAAATAACTTGGTAATAATGCTCATTTTATTCTAATACCCCTTTAATAAACGTTCTGCCAAAAATGTAGGTAATCCGGATTTAATAATTTTTTGATAGGTTTTATCAATATTATAATTCAAACGTATGTACTTCAATGATCCGTCGCCCGGTTCGAAAATCGCAAAACTAAGCCTTGGATCACCGTCTCTCGGTTGCCCTATGCTGCCTACATTAACGATATATTTCTGATTTTGTTCAATTTTTGTATCCGATTTCAAAGCCTTATCTTTAGTAAAAACAACAGGGACATGCGAATGGCCGATAAAACAGACATTTTGTTTAAAACTTTCCATTTCCATGCGCGCATCTTCAATCGATAAAATATAATACCAATGCGAAGGATTGGATGGTGAAGAATGAACAAAAATCATCATATCCGTTTGATGCATAAACGGGAGCTGTTTTAAAAATTCCTGATTTTCTTTGCTTAACCGATCCATAGTCCAATACGTTGCCATTTTGGCAAACTGATTAAAATACTCAATACGGGCCATTCCGATGGCAGCATAATCATGATTGCCCATTAGCACTACCTTGCAGCGTTGACGGACAATTTCGATACATTCATTGGGATTGGGACCGTAACCGACAATGTCACCCAAACAGTAAATTTCTTTAATTCCCTGTTCGTCGATGTAACCCAAAGCCGTACTTAGCGCTTCAAGATTTCCATGAATATCCGAAATAACTGCAATTGCCATCTTTAACTATCTAACCTGACTTTAGTGATTAATCCACGGCCGGATTTTTTGATCAATTTTTTTGCTTTTAACTCTTTAAGCAGCGCATCCAACAAACCGTTAATAAACTTGCCCGTTTTGGGAGTACTGTATTTTTTGCCAATTTCGATCATTTCATCGATGGTTACTTCCGGCGGGATGTCTTCGAAAAACAGAAATTCCACCAGAGCCATGCGCAGCAAAATACGGTCAATGGGCGCAACTCGGCTAAAGTCCCAATTGATCAATTTGGTTTTAATACGCGCATCCAATTCCTCTTTGTGCTCTAAATACAGCCGAATCATTTTTTCTACAAACGGCGTAATACCGTTACTCTCTCCCTCTTCAAGGAGGTATTGCAACTGTTCCGAAAAAGGAATCGGATTAAATTCCTGCGCAAACAGAACTTTAAGAACAAGCTCCCGTTCTTTTCTTCGTGTCATCTTCACTCGTACGTATAAAATCCTTTTTTGGTTTTTCTTCCTAAATGTCCGGCGGCAACCATTTTTTTCAACAAAGGACAGGGGCGATATTTGGGATCACCCAACCCCTTATACAACACATTCATAATATGCAAGCATACATCCAATCCAATAAAGTCGGCCAAAGTCAACGGCCCCATAGGATGGTTCATACCGAGTTTCATTACCGTATCAATCGCTTCCTTGTCCGCAACACCTTCCATCAGGCAATAAATGGCTTCATTTATCATGGGCATTAAAACACGGTTGGAAATAAAGCCGGGATAGTCGTTAACTTCCACCGGTGTTTTTTGTAAGGCTTTGGCCATTTCGAAAACCGTTTGATACGTTTCGTTGGATGTGGCCAAACCGCGAATAATTTCCACCAATTCCATTACCGGTACCGGATTCATAAAATGCATACCAATCACTTTATCCGGTCTTGAAGTTACCGCCGCCAATTCTGTAATGGATATCGAAGATGTATTGGATGCCAGGATGGTCTCGGGGGGACAGATCGAATCCAATTGTTTAAAAATATTTTTCTTTAAATCATCGTTTTCAATAACGGCTTCGACAACCAAATCGGCCTGACCGGCGGCCTGCATTTCGGTGGTCGGTTTGATACGGTTTAATGTTTCTTTCACCTGTACTTCGCTGATGGTCCCTTTTTTCAATTGTCGTTTCAGATTTTTTTCGATTTTACCCAATGCCGCATTTAAAATATTTTCCTGGATATCAATCAAAGTTACCGAATTACCAAACAGGGCAAACACATGCGCAATACCGTTGCCCATTGTTCCGGCGCCAATAACCGCAATATTTTTACTCATGTTCAATCTCCTCAAGTTAAATCGATTCTACTATCAAGCTGGCCGCCTCACCGCCACCGATACAAAGTGAGGCGATACCGCGTTTGGCATTGTTTTTTTGCATGGCAAACAGCAATGTCGTCAAAATACGGGCTCCGCTCGCTCCGATAGGATGGCCGATGGCCACAGCCCCACCATGAATGTTTACCTTTTCAATCGGAATATTTAAAAGTTTGTTGTTAATAAGCGTTACCACAGCAAATGCCTCGTTAATTTCAAACAGATCGATATCATCAACTGTTAAACCGGCTTTATCCAAAGCTTTGCGAATAGAATCGGCCGGTGCTTTGGTAAAATACTGCGGAGCCTTGGCCGCTGAGGCTTGAGCCACAATTTTAAACAAGGGTTTAATGCCCAAGGCCTCGGCCTTTTCTTTGGCCATCACAACTACGGCAGCAGCACCATCATTGATTTTCGAAGAATTGGCCGCCGTTACGGTTCCCTCTTTCTCGAAAGCCGGGCGCAATTTGGGCATTTTTTCAAAAATCACTTTTCCGGGTTCTTCGTCTTTGTTCACAATAATGGGATCACCTTTGCGCTGAGGTACTTCGACTGGTACGATTTCGGCATCGAACCAACCTTCTTCTTGGGCTTTTAATGCACGGCGGTAACTTAATGCGGCAAATTCATCCTGCTCTTCTCGCGAAATATTGCATTCTCGGGCGCACAATTCCGCGGCATTGCCCATGTGGAAATTATTATAAACATCCCACAAACCGTCTTTAATCATTCCGTCTACCAACTGCCCATGCCCCAAACGATACCCATATCGGGCCTCGGCCACATAATAGGGTACTTGGCTCATATTTTCCATACCACCGGCAACAATAACATCCGCATCACCAACCATAATGGCCTGGGCGGCTAACATTACGGATTTTAATCCGGAACCGCAAACCTTGTTTATGGTCATACATTCAACCGAAACATCCAATCCGGCTCCCAGAGCGGCTTGTCGCGCCGGTGCCTGACCTTCGTTAGCGGTAAGCACATTGCCCATAATCACTTCGTCAACGGCATCAAACGGCGTTGCGGATCTTTCCAGAGCCGCTTTAATTGCAATGCTGCCTAATTTGGTGGCAGGCACATTTTTAAACACACCACCAAAGCTCCCGACCGGTGTTCGTGCTGCGCCCACAATAACCACTTCTCTTAACTGCTTCATTTTTCAACTCCCCCAAAATTTAGCTGTAAGTTAAGGCAATCTAATCATTTTACATAAGTCATGCAAGCAGGTAAATACCAATTTGCTTTAAGAATTATCCTGTTTTTTATCGTATTTTTCATAGGCGTTAATAATCTCTTTTACCAAAGGATGACGCACTACATCCCGCTCGGTTAATTGCACAAATGCGATTCCCGGAATATTCGAAAGAATAGTAAAACTACTAACCAGGCCCGAATTCTTTTTGCTTGGCAAGTCAATTTGGGTAATATCACCGGTAATGACGCACTTTGAATTAATGCCGAGCCGGGTTAAAAACATTTTCATTTGCATAAAAGTAGTGTTTTGAGCTTCGTCCAATATAACAAATGCATTATTTAACGTTCGGCCGCGCATATAAGCCAAAGGAAGTATTTCAATAATTTGCTGATCTAAAAAACGTTTTAACAAATCTTTGGGCACCATATCTTCAAGCGCGTCGTATAACGGTTTTAAATAGGGATCGATTTTTTCTTTGTAATCGCCGGGCAAATAGCCTAAGCTTTCACCCGCTTCCACCGCAGGACGAGCCAATACGATTTTTTTTACCAAATTATCCTTTAAATAGGCTACAGAAAGAGCAACCGCCAGATAGGTTTTTCCCGTTCCGGCCGGCCCCACGGCAAACAAAATATCGTTTTTTTCAATGGATTCAAGCATTTTTTCCTGGCCATCGGTTTTGGGTTTTACAATGCCCAGAAACGTTTCGATGGCCAAAAGAGGAGTACGTTTTATGCCATCCGTAGGCATTCGATCCCTCAAATTCGGTTTTTCGATTACAGAACGCGCGATCTGAATAGAGGTAATCACATCATTGCGGGTAAATACTTTGTTTTTTCTGGCTGCGGAAATCAAATCGTCCAAAACATGGGCGGCACTTTTTACTTCATTCGGCGGGCCCATTATTTTAACGGTTTGTCCGCGTGCAATAAGACGCACATTAAAATATTCTTCTATTAATCTCAAATTAGTATCGTTCTGTCCCAACACAATAAGCGGATTCAAGGAATCGGGAATATCTAACAGGTGTTCGATCACTTCTTCCATTCTACCTTCCCCAACACAAAAAAAGGCTTCCGGAAACATGCCCGAAAGCCTTTTTCAAAAAGCTGTATTTAAAAATTAGCGCGCAATTTTTAATACCTGATACGGATAGATCATATTGGGATCGGTGATAAAGCTTTTGTTGGCTTCATACAATTTTTGCCATTTAAAAGAATCACCATAAACATTGGGATATCCGGCAATCTTGGATAGAAATTCGCCTTTCTGTACCAAATGTTCATTGGGACCTACCGCTCGCGGAATGGCCAAAACTTGTTTAGGATAAATCAAATCCGGATTTTTGATTTGATCCAGGTTAGACGTGTAAATACGCCACCAGGCATGCGGATTGCCGTAAATATCGTCTTTACCCGCAATTTTCCATAAATAATCGCCTTTAACAACGGTGTAGGTAGGCGGCACTGCGGTTTTGGCTTTTTCCTTTGCCTGATCAATCAAACTTTGAATTTCATTAATCAACGCCTGATTTTCCGCAGTGGCCGAAAAAGGATTTTCTTTAAACTTGTTCAATTTGGCTTGCAACGAGTCGATTTCATTACTCTTGCTGTAAATCTCTTCCGGAGAAAGATTCAGGAAAGCCCGGGCATCATCGCGCAATTGACTTAAACCGGATTTGTAAGTATCGTATTGTTCTTTGCTTTGGTCGGCAAGTTTGTAAATTTCTTGCCAGGTTTGATCGATTTGCGCCTGCAATGCATCGTATTCTTTTTTCAGTTGCTCGATTTTTGCTTCTTCTTCGGCAATGCCTTTTTTAGCCGTATCAAGGCGTTTTTGCCATTCGGCCAACAAGGCATTGTATTGTTCCTGAGTCATCTCTTCGTAATTGTAAGACTGCTGTGCCAAAATAACATTGGCAAAAACGAGTGACAGGAACAAGCTAACAATTAGTGTCATTCTTATTTTCATATTCTTATCTCCTTTTTTTCAAACTCGTTAAACTTATTCTGCTGCTGGTTTTTGAAAGTTTTGTACATTTTCTTTATCGGCCTTAACTTTTTGCAGTTCAGCCTTTTTTGCCGCAACTTTCTTTTCCCATTCCTGTCTCTCAGCCTTTTTCTGGGCTAAAGTTTTTTCAGCAGATAAAGCAGCCGCTTTGGTTTCTTCCAATGTTTTAATTTGTTCATCACTGGGTTTCCATTTACAACTGCTTAGCGAAAGCATCGCTATGCTTGCAACCGCTATCATAACGATTTTAAACTTCTTCATACGACACGCCTCCTGGATTAGATAGACAAAATTTAGTAATTTTTTACCTGAATGAAGCTAACAAATTTAAGTATTTTTGTCAAGCAAATTTTGATTTACGTACAATAATTTCAATTACTAAACTATTTTAGTGCCACCTTAATTTTCAATTCATCCAATTGTTCCGCAGAAACCTGTGACGGAGCACCATCCATTAAAGAAAGTGCCGAGCTGGTTTTGGGGAAAGCAATAACATCACGAATAGATTCCGCCCCGGTCAAAATCATCACCAAACGATCCAAACCGAAAGCAATTCCTCCGTGTGGCGGAGCTCCGTATTCAAGTGCTTCCAATAAAAATCCGAATTTGGCTTGTGCTTCCTGCTTGCTAATTTTCAATATTTCAAACATTTTTTCCTGTATAACCCGTTGATGGTTACGAATACTTCCGCCGGCAATTTCACTACCGTTCACAACCAAATCGTATGCTCTGGCCAAAACGTTTTCTGGCTGGGAATCCAATAGCGGCACGTGCTCCGGCTTAGGGCTGGTAAAGGGATGGTGACGCGCGACATAGCGGTTTTCTTCTTCACTGAACTCCAACAAGGGGAAATCGACAATCCACAACAATTCGTAACGATCGGTCGGGATAATATTTAATTCACTGGCAATCTCCTGACGCAATTGTCCCAAAACGGAATAGGTGGTATTGTAAGAATCGGCAACGATCAAAACAAGGGTATTGTCCTTAAGGTCCATTTTCTCGATCAAAGCGTTACGCTCCTTGTCCGAAATAAATTTGGCAATACTTCCCTTAAAGGCACCTGCCGTATAAATGAGATAAGCCAAACCTTTGGCGCCAAGGCTTTTGGCGCGGTCGGTTAAGGCATCAATCTTTTTACGAGAAAACCGATCGGCCGCAGGCACGGCAATTGCCGCAATACGGCCTTTTTGCTCAATAACGGACGTAAACACTTTAAAAGAACTGCGCGCAAACACCTCGTTTAGGGTTACAATAGGCATTCCGAAACGCAAATCGGGTTTGTCGTTACCGTACGTTTCAAAAGCTTGGCGGAAACTCATGCGTCGAAGCGGAAGCTTAATGTCATAATTTATGATTTCTTTGAATAATTTTTGTATCAATCGGCTCGAAATGGCAATTACATCATCCTCGTCCACAAAGGACATTTCCACATCGATTTGTGTAAATTCGGGTTGACGGTCTTTGCGCAAATCTTCATCACGAAAACATTTGACAATTTGAAAATAGCGATCAAAGCCGGAGATCATCAGCAATTGTTTGTAAGTTTGCGGCGACTGGGGTAATGCATAAAATCGACCCGGAAAATTTCGGCTTGGTACCAAAAAATCGCGGGCCCCTTCCGGAGTACTTTTCATTAAAAAGGGCGTTTCTATTTCTACGAAATCATTTTCATGATAAAAATCGCGTACAATTTTATAAACCTTACTGCGCGTGATTAAATTTTTTTGCAACCGATTTCTGCGCAAATCGAGATAACGATACTTTAAACGTATCTCCTCACTCACTTCAATTTGATCATTAATTTCGAAAGGTGTCGTTTTGGCCTTGTTCAAAATTTGCAAATCCTGTACATGAACTTCAATGGCTCCGGTAACCAACTTTTTATTAATGGCTTCGGGCGGTCTTTTTTGTACAATGCCTTTAACGGCAATGACGTCTTCGCTGCGCAAATTTTTGGCTTTTTCGTAAGTTTCTTTATTTACTTGCGGATTAAAAACAATTTGCGTTAATCCGTAACGATCGCGTATGTCAATAAAAATCAATCCTCCATGATCGCGCCATTTATTAACCCAACCGTTTAAGACCACTTCTTTATCGATAAAAGATTCGTTTAACTCCCCACAATGATGTGTACGTTTCATTGTTGCTCCATTATTAAATAAAAATACCTTTATCTATTTCCAATCCATTGTATAAAAATTGGTTCAAATATATTATGAAAGTCCGAATTCCACAAATAAAAAAAGCCACCTAAGGGGTGGCTTTAGTAAAAATATCTTTTGCTTGATCCATTAAGTGGTAAAGACAAATTTCTGGCGAAAGATTGCGCGTCCTTCTTTTGGATCGATTGGTTCAAAACGCCAGGCACGAATTCTGCGCGCAATGCAACTTTCCACTTTGGTGTTGTTTAATGTAGATTGCAAAATACGCACGGCACTTACGCGTCCGTTGGGCTCAATCGTAAATTGAACCGTAATACTCCCTTTCAAATTCGGGTTCAGGCGAGCAACCCGTTTGTAACAGTCAACAATAGCATCCTGATGTTTATTGATCAAAGCAGCTATGGCATCAGCAGAACGAGCAGTGGATTTGGCCGCATGTCCGGTAACCCTGCCTTTGCCCATTTTTAAGGAAAAATCACCTTGACGCGCAATGGAATAATCGCCGGTTTCTCCGACGCCACCGGTAACGATATCATCAATACCAACGCCTTTTTGATTCCCCGTACCACTGCCAACCGTGCGGGCACCAAGGCGCGAATGTCGCTGTTCGGAAGAGGCATTTTGCAACGAGCCCACACCGCTTAACAATTTATCCAAATCGTTTACGCCGCCACCACCAACATCGGTTAACGCACCTGCTTCGGCTACCCCCACACCTTCACCGTTAGCAGCCGTTAAAACACCAAGTACCCCGCCTCCCTGCACTTTGGAAGCCAAGGCATTGCGTTGGCTACGCCGTACCTGCTCGGCTCTCCGTCTGCGCATGGCACGTTGTGACGCCGAAGCTCCGCGGCCCTCTACACGTTTACCCTGATCTTTCTTGGCCCGAATATCCGGTTTTTCCGGTTTGGGTTGTTCGGGAATGGCCTCTTCGGAAATACCTTGGCCTTCGCTGGTTTGCGTCTTTTTTACTACGGGTTCTTCGGCAACCAGTTCGGCCTCATAAATCTTTTTTAAATACGTTTTTTTAATGGCCTGTTCCACTTGTTCCTGAGAAAACTGTACATGTGATAGGTATATTATAAACCCGTAAACTACTGCCAGAGAAGCAATAAGTATGATGTAGAAGCGCCGATCCAGCTCCTCCCAGATATTCCTTTCAAATTCTTTCGGAAAGGCGTGTATGCCAAAATTGCGACCGGTGTCACGCCTTTTAGCTTGTTGATGTACTCCTGGCATGATACTTCTCTTTTCTAACTTTTGGTACTTTTACTTCTCTTAATTGTCAATAAACGCATTTTGTAAAAATCAGAATGGCTACAAGTATACATTACCTTTAAAAGGATATCAAAGGGAATTTCTTTGTCACCTTCAATAATCACCTCATGAGAAAAAGGTTTGCCCACTTCCTGCTCCAGCTTCTTTTCTTTTTGGGCATAAAAATCAAGATTTTTTCGTAACTGAGGGATATCCAATTTATCCTTTGGAACCTCGCTCATGTCCATTATTTTTTGATCGTTAACCAGAATTTTGTTACGGGCAATGGAAACGGTAAGCTGTTTGGTTACTTTGTCGCCCATAAGCGATGCGGGCAAATGCAGTTCCTTTGACGGTGTAACAATTACGCCAGAGGTAGAAAAAGATTTTAGTAAAAAGAGCAGGATTATTGTCATCATATCCATCATTGAGTTCAGGTTTAAAGTTCCCGACTCTTTGCTCATATGTCTTTTTATTTTGGAGGGTTGGAAAGCCATTTATCTTTCACCTCTTAATTTTGTTTTTACAACATTTTGGCAAAACTTACTTCCGGAAATAACGGTTTAACGGTATTATCCGTGGAATCGGTGTAAGTTTGCACGTTATCCATTACGTTAATAATGGTCTGATATTCAATTTGTGGTTCGGCGGTCATAATAACGCGATTTTGATCCACAAATCCCTGCCCCGCTATTTTCTTTTTAATTTCAATAAGTTTTGCTTTTAATTTGGCAAAATCGTATTTCCCGTCAGGTGTTCTGCCAACCGTAGGCCCTTTACCCGAAGCATCGCGCAAAATGCCGAAATCGTTACCGATGGTAATTCCCTGATCGGTAATAACCAGTTTTAAATTAAGCCTTTTTTGTTTTTCTTTTTCCTGGTTTAACTTTTGATTGTTTTGCCCGACGCCAGGTGCCTGCGGAGGCGGCAAATTAATTTCGATTACACCGACTTTAACAAACTCAGCACCGGCTAATAACAATGGAATCAAAACGACCATTAGGTTCATCACTGGCCGTATGTCCAACTCCATTTCAAGCTCTTCGCTTTTTCGGCGCTTTGATGGTTCGTATGCCATGGAAGTTTCCTTCCTTTCCTTTCATTAATTAACGATTTCCGGTAATCAAATTAATTAACTTAACAAGATGTTCGTCTAAATCATCGATAATCTTGTTTGTGCGATTGGAAATATACGTATAAGCGATCAGCGTCGGAATTGCCACCATCAAACCGAAAATAGTCGTATTCATGGCTGCTGCAATACCTTTAGCTAACAGACGCGACTTATCTTCTTCGGAAACCGTTTTGCTACCCACAGCCGCAAAAGAAATAATCAAACCGTAAATCGTCCCCATCAATCCGGTAAGTGTGGCCACATTTGCCAACATCGAAAGATAACTGGTTCGTTCTTTTAGTTTGGGAATTACTTCCAGCGTGCCTTCGTCTACCGCATTTTGAATGGCGCGGAAATCCAAAGCTTCGCTTTCGTTTGCACGTTTAAGGCCTCGTAATACCACATAAGGCAATGCTTTTTGTTTGCCTTTTTCGCACAATTCAATTGCCCGTTCGATATTCCCTCCGGCAACTAATTTACGAATTTCCGCCATAAATTTATCAGCGTTTACATTGGATTTCACAAGGATGAAATATAAACGCTCGATGGTAATAGCCAAAGCGATTGCTCCGAAGAGAGCGATTATGTACATAAAAATATAACCTTCGGAACTGGTTTTAAACGCTTCACCAAATTGAGCCATGAACATGAACGATACCCTCCTTAAATTTTACCTTAATTTTTTCATTAATTGTTCAATGTTTATTCTGTAATACTCGGCAAAATCCGAGCGTTGCTTTAAATTTATTTTTTCGTCTTCCCCAATCAATTCCTTGCGAAATGAGCGGTCAATTTTCACATCGTCAAATTCTGGTTTTATTCTTTTCGAGAAAATTTGTACCTGCGGTGTTTCAATTTTTATCTTTACTTTGGTCGTACCCAAATCGATTACTTGGTTGGGATTATTTGCTTTTTTGGGCGTATTCTGTGCCTGCAGGCTGAATACCATACCCAATAAAAAAAGCAAACTTAATTTCATCACGCGCTTTATCATTGGCTCGCTCCTTTTAAAGAGATACGATCTTTGTTCAACACATTTATGGTTCTAAGTATTGAAGGCGGAACGATAATCTTTTTGGGATGGGCCATCTCTTCGGCTTTTTTCAAAATATCTTCCGGCAACACTTCAAGATAACCATAAACCTTTAATCCGCCCCGGGTAAGATCGCGGTCTTCAACATCAACGGCAATAACGTTTTTGCCTTTTCTCAAGTAAATATCAAAGGTAGTATAATCCAATGTGTCAAGAACCGCATAGTCGTTCTTTTCATCATCCAGCAAATATTCGCCGTTCAAATAAATTCTGAAATCTTCGTCTGCTGTGATATAAATGACACCTTTGACCGGTTTGCCGTTTAAATAAAACGCCTTGCGGAAAAAGACCAGCGTATCTTGCGCTGCATTTTGTGTTATCATATTCAAACTGTCGGTCTGCATGGTAGAATCCTGAACACTCAGCGAATCATTGACCGGATTCCGCCCAGCGTTTGGCAGCGGCGGCCAGATAGCATCGGGATTCACTCCGAGCCCTTCAAATTGATTTTGATAACTTACCAGCACCTGAGGATGCGCCCAACTGGAATCATTGAAATCAACTCGATTCCATTGCTCGGGATAATATTTTGTGGAATAGAGCCAAGTGGAATCGCTCTGAATGATCACTTTCTCTTTTTCCACTTCCGAAGCATATTTTAACGGATCGAGTTGCAGCAGTTTGAAGATAAGTTTGTTAACCCAAATATTTTTAATATTGTATTTTTTCTTGGCGTCATAAGCGGCATCGAGCACTTCGCGGGAATGGCCGTTTAACATTACATAATAGTTTTCAAAAAAACCGGCCGCATCGTCATAATTGTAGTTTTGCGTCGAATCGAACCGGGTTTGATAATAAGCGGAACGTACTTTGGCCGTATCGGCTAAAACAGACATTTCGTCCGTAATCTCGATGGCCAACCGCACTAAATCATTTTTGGTCGTTTTAATCAAATCGTTTATGATATTGTTCTGTTTAGCCAAATCCAATGAATTTTCATAGGATTTTATGGCAGCCAAACTCAACTCTTTGGAAAGATCGATCAGTTGACTGGCATTGTTATCCACCACAAAGTAATCTTCGCCTTCGGCATTTACCGTACCGTATTTTTGTTCGATCAGGTCTTCCAGTTTTTTGATTTCGCTTTTGTACCGATCCAGCGAGAAGAAAGCCAAATTCTGATATTGCTCACCCAATACGTTTGAGATCAGCAGAATTTGACGTTTGGATTCTTCGACATATTTGTTCGACAACCCAAGCGCTTGCGATTCCTGCAAATTACGTAAATGGGCATTGATTGTTTTCTGGATAGCCGGCAAGGCCACCTTTTTTAAAACCTGATATTTGTAAACTAAGGTTTCGATGGGCTTTTTGTATGGCGATTTAATGGCTATGGCCTTAAATACATTCTGCGAAGTTAACTCGGCTTCTTTAAACAATAGTTCGGAAATTTTTGTTTTGGCTTTTTCGTGCCATTTAATTGCCAAATCGCGGGTAGAATCCACGGCTGCTATGCGCGAAACAGCCAAGGCGCTGGTATCTTGCTTCGCTTTTACTTCGGCCGGTTTTTCCATGTCGATACCCAATTTTTGCGCCAATACAGGAATTTTATCTACCACCATTTTATATTGGTCTACGGCTTTGTCATACAAAGCATAGCCTTGGTCGTTAATCATTTTTTGAGCGACAAATCGTTTATCCGCATCCAAATTGGGATCGATTTCTTGCGAAACAAACTTATCAGCAAATTCTTCGTATATTTTGGCAATATCATAGGTGGCTTCAAAACTGCGCGGAGAAGCATAGGAAATTACCTTGCGGTACGTATCGATCAACTGGCCCATTAATGTTTTCATTTTAGCCAAATTCGCCTTAATATTGGAAGGTGGCTGCTTTAACTGAATAGCCATAAATTCATTATGTAAAATTTCGGCCAATAAATTCACCGCTTCTGCCGCGACAAAAGCGTTGTAATCGCCTCCCGCTTTCTTTAATTGTTCGCTACGGGCAAGCGCCATATTCAGTTCTTGTTTGGCTTTATCATACATGCCGTTATCAAAAAAGTACTTACCGCGTTCATAAAAAGCCGTAACCGTTCTCGGATCGTTCGGATATTTTTGGGCAAATTGTTCGTAAATTTGATTTGCTTTTGCCAGATTATCCAATTTTAAATACAGTTTGGCATTGTTAAAAAAAAGATCGATCGAATAAGGTTGATTGGGATACTTGGCAATATATTCGTCGTTTATGCGAATAGCATTTTGCCAATCTTTTCCTTTTTGATAATAAAGGCTCGCATCGTACAAAGCCGGTTCGGCATTTTCGCTTTTCGGATAATTTTTGGCAATGCGTTCATAGGTTTTGGCCGCATTGACATAATCTTCCATCTCCACATAATTGCGGGCCATGTTATCCAAGGCCTGTACGGCATACTTGGAATCCGGGTATTCGGTAGCCAGGGTATTAAACGCTTCGTTGGAACGTACCCAATCTTTGGCTTTTTGAAAATTTAATCCGCTATTGAATAAGGCGGCAATTACCAAACGCTTATCGCCCGGAGCTTCTTTGTAAACGCGCATGTATTCCATACCGGCATTAAAATAATCGCCTTGCTGTTCATAATATTCGGCGTTTTTGAATATGGCCTGTCCCAATCGTTTTAAGGCAAATTTCCGCTGTTCTTCGGGTATGTTTTTTTCTGCCAAAATCCGTTTGGCTACAATTTCGCTATCTTTAAATTTACCCAAAGCAAAATAGGAATCCATAATAGAGCGTAAAGCCAAACTCTTTTCGGCGGCATTGGGAAAGCGTTTTACCAAGGTTTGGAAATATACTTTGGCTTCGGCAAACATTTTGTGGTTGTAAAAAATACCACCGGCCGAGGCAAGAAAATTCGGCGTATACTTTCCGTAAGGGAAAAGCCGAATATAATTGTTGTACGCTTCGATTAGCATCGATTCTTCCGGAGACAGTTCTTCGGGGATCAATTCTTCGGGATTGGCCAAATTAAAGCGAGCCGTATCCTGAATACCGAATTTACGTTTGACTAGGCTATCGGCAACAACCACCGCATTTAAAGCGGCATCGTGTTGGTGCTTGGTTTCCAGATAATCGTTACTAACTTTAATGTATTCTTCGAATGCGTCTTTGTAGCGATGTAAGCGGGTATCCAACATGTAAGCATACGACCAATTAACTTCATACGCATTGGAATCAGCCGGGAAGTATTTAAGATATGTTTTTGAATGTTCGGCAAATTTTTCGTACAGCGGCGTGGCATCCTTTTTTTCGGCTGCTAATTCTTCCGCTTTTTGCAAATCGATTACCAGGTTGGTGCGTAATGCTTCTTCGCTGTATTTATAAGCCGCATTCAAATAACGCACTTTATTTAAATTATCGGATTTTTCCAGTTTTTGATACCATTCGCTTTGCGGATTGTATTTTTTAAACAGTTCCATACGCGCTTGATAGGCTTCTTTATCTTTGCCCATCGTGTAAAGCACATCCACAATGTGTTGCTGAACTTCCGGTGCCTGTAAATAATCGGGATACAGTTGCAATAATGTTCTATAGGCATAAATGGCTTTTTGCGGTTCGTCTATGCGCTCGTAAGTTTGTCCCATTGCCTTAAAAATATCCGGGCCATAGGGACGGCCGCCTATTTTAATCAAAAAATCTTTGGCTTTATCTACACCGTCTTTAACGTAATGCTCATCCGTAAAGCTTATACCAATGTACTCAATGGCTTCATTATAAACATCAAAATTAGAAATATTTGCATTCGGATCGAGCTTCTTGGCCTTTTCGATATCATCGGCAACGGCTAAAAAGTAGGTAATGGCATCGTTATAATATTTAGGATCCCGAGCCGCTAACTTGTAGTAGCTCCATCCTAATTTGTAAAGTGCTTCATCATATCGTTTTGAATTTTTATAACGCAATACATTCTTATATAATTGAATCGCTTTTTGTAATTCCAGGACAATCTGATCTTCACTTTTTTTATCTTCGCGCGGGGCAAAATAATATTCAGCTAACCGCATATAGGCTTCCGGCGCAAACGGACTTTCCGGATATTTTTCGATTATTTGGCGATAAACATTGCGGCTTTCTTCGCCCTTTCCCATTTTTTCCAGCAACCAACCTTTGGAATATAATGCGTCATCGGCATATTTACTGGTGGGATATTCTTTTAATAACCGATCATACAAGGCAATGGCTTTAGAATAATCGATTTTCGGGAATACGGGTGGGTTCGGTTCTTCTTTAATTTTCCCCTGATCGTAAAGCGTTAATTTTTTTTCGTATTCGCTAAGTTTTTTATCGTAATTTTTGATTTCTTTTTCGTGTTTTAATTCGGCATCATCTATATAATATTCGGCAAGACGAATGTAAACCACATCCCTGTTTTTTACTTTACTGCCTTCTTCTTTTAAAAAATTCTCTCCCCAATCAATTCCCTCGGAAAGATAATTTTGCCCCTGCGATTGTAGCTTTTTGGCTTTAGCTTCAAAATACTTTTTAATCTTTAACAAATCTTCTATTTTCATTCGATTAAAAAGCGTATCCACAGGAGAAAATTTTTCCTGCTGGCCAAAGAGCATGCTAAAGCTCAAAATAACCAAAAGTACGATGTGATGTGCTTTCATTGTCTTATTCATAAACCTGTGTTTGAACCAACTATTATCATTATTTTTGTTGATTATCAGTTTGAGGTGATTTCTCTTCGCTTTTTGGCGCTTGTTGCGGCTGACCTTCATCGTAATTCAACTCGGTATCATGGGTATCAAAATAAGATTCCTCAAACTGGCGATTCATTTCTTCTCGCTTGCGTAATCGTTCTTGCTGGCGTACTTTGCGTGTCATTACAATAATTTGTTCGTTAATTTGCCGAATAATATGTTCGATATTCTGACGACGCAATTGCAGGAAAGTATTGATTTCCTGAATTCGATTTTGCATTTGTTCAATTTCTTTGGTGGTCATGGTTTTTACGTTGAACTTTACACTGGTCAACCCAAAAACACCGTAATCGCTCCATTTATTCAGATTGATATTCGACTTGCGTACACCCATGTCGTAAGCCTGCGTTTCAAGAAAATCCAATTTTTTCATTAAATCAGCAAAATGCTCCCGACTCAACTCCAAAGCGACCAACTTTTTGTAATCCTTATCCTTCCGTGCCTGATTTATTTGAATATTCAATTCATTCAATCGCTTTACGATTTCCTTTCTTTGGTTTTCAATATCACGACGCATGTTTTCTATTTGCTGGTTGCGCATTTCAAGCACGCTCTCTTTGCGGGCAAGGGGATGTGCGTCAAAATAGTTAATCCCCAACAAGTGAGAAGGTTTGTTTATGGTTATGGAGTTAATAGCGCCGTATATTTTATATTCCATACGCTCAATCCGTTTGACCAAATCTTTACGTTGCTGGGCTTTGGCCTCCTTACGCAACCGTTCCAATTCGTGCAACTGGGCATTTAAACGATCCACCTCGTGTTGCAAGCCAAATCCCGACGAACTTAAATCGAGATAGGTAACTTTTAAATAGGGCCGATATAATTTTTTACGCAATGCGTATGCTTTATGAAAAGCTTCGGGATCATCTTTATCAAATGCTTTATTTTCCAACGATTTGGCCTGATCCATAATTTTGCCTAAAATTTCGCTTTCTTTATTTAAGGCATCCGAAAGATCTTTGGCCTCCCGCGCCGTATAAACGTACTGATAATTTCTTAGCGCCGCGTCGGTTTCATTTTGCAACTGATGGATATACGCTAATAACGTACGTGCTTCCAACAAATAATCGGAACCGTAAAACGTATCGATCAGAACATTAAGACTTTGTTGCGCCTGAGAAAAGTTTCTTTGTGCAACCGGTCGGGCCATTTGCTGTTTAAAATAACTCCAAGCGTACCCCAACAAAACGCGATCGTACTGCGAAAAGTCCTGATTAATCAAATCAAAGGTATGAATGGCATTGTTATAGTTACCCATTTGATAATACAGTAAACCCAATTTCAGTAAAATTTTATTATGAAATTCGGGATTTAACTTTTCATTAATCGCCAATTCCTTTAAAATACGCTGCGCTTCGTTGTAGTTATTAACTCCTACGAACGATTCGGCCAAGAGATATTGGGCCTGATAATAAAAAGGCGATTTTCGTCCCAAACGGGACAAATACTGAATGGCTTTCTCGAAATTTCCCATCTTCAAAGCAGCCGAAGCAGCCATAAAGGTCGTTTCGTCGTAAAGTTCGCTTCCCTGAACTCCTGTTTTCTGAAAGTCTTCGTAATAGGTTAAAACTTTATCGTATTTATCAAAATGCAATGCGATTTGCATTAAATAACGATAAACTTTGGGTAAATAGGAAGAGGTGGGATAATCGTGTACAAAACGCTCAAAATCCGATTGGGCCGCCAAATATCGTTCCAAAAGAAAATTGGATAACCCCTTATAAAACAAACAATCATCCAACTGGCCGATAAACGAATAGCGATTTAAAATTTCCCCAAACGATCGTTCGGCCAAATCGTAAAATCCGTAATTAAACGCTTCGGCCGCCTGTCGCAATTCCCGCTTAAACATCCGCTCTCGCTCGGCAGCGGTGCCTTCCCGGATCAATTTCTTTTTAATAATTTCCACATCGGTCCAGCGCAACTGATAGTTCACATGTTCTGCCCGTTTCCATTCTTGGTACAAATCATATATGGTCGGCTTTTCTTTACCCGATGTTTGATTTTGATAATCTTCATAACTCAAATCGGTCAACGATTTGGAAACCAATTTTCGTTCGGTCTTTTTTAGGTCTTGCGCAAATTCCGCATCTTTATCGAGCTTGGCATTGGGATCCATTTTAATCATTTCTTCGGCTACGTATAAAAGCTGCATGGCGTCTTCGATGGCACGTTGTTTTTGAAAATCCACCTTACCGGCACTCAATGCACCCTGAATGGTGTTTTCCACTTTATTCAAAAAATCATTCAACTGAGCCGAATGATACGGAGCCAAACGACGTTTAAGGGCTTTTACTTCGGCTAAACGCTGGTTTAAGAGCTGAAAATAGGATTCTTTTACTTTACTAACGCCCTTTACCCGATCCAGCATTTCGGCATTTAACATGCGTATCTGTTGCACTAAAAACCGTTCCTGCCCGATAGAACTGGCGCTCAAATTCGTAATCAAATCGTTAACATAGTGCTTTAGCGCCGATGTGTACAAAAGATCTTGCTGTTGGGAAGCGGGTTTGGCAGGCTCTTGTTTTTGCTGAGCGTAAAGCCCCAGGTTGAATATCAAGAGGAGCAGAGCGCTAAATACAAAGAAATGCTTCTTGTTTCTCATAAGAAAAAACCTAAGTTTTTAATCCTGTAATACTCACACAGAATTAAATTTATAATTATTTACTGTGCAGTCAAGAAAATTATCACTCTAACTAATTATTTCGCTCTGTATATTCGTTAAAAAAATTAATATCTTTAATGTAAACTTCGGGATAATTGTGCCACTTTAATTCGGTTTAGCGCTCTGGCCAGGGCCATTTTTGCTCGGTTAATATCCGTATTCGAATCGGGAGATTTCAGACGTTTTTCGGCTCTTTTTAATGCCGCTTGCGCCCGTTCCAGATCAATTTTTTCGGCAAATTCCGCGCTTTCGACCATTACTTTTAATTGATTATCTTTAACTTCACAATATCCCCCGCCGGAGGCAAGCCATTTTTCGGATTTGTCTTTTAATTGAAGCTTTATGGGGCCGATTTCTAACAAGGAGACAAGGTCTGCATGGAGGGGTAAAACCTGAAAATGTCCGTCAGCACCAGGAAGTGAACAACTGGCTATTTCACCTTCGAAAATCCGACCGAAAGGAGTAACAATTTGGATCGTTAGTTCCGTCGCCATGGATCATATCCTTTTAAAATAGGAGTATTATTTTTTCCTACAAATGATAAATAACTTAAGATATTCTTTATCTATTTTCAAATAGAACGAATTTAAGCTTGGGCCTTTCCGCCGTAAAAGGCCCAAGCTTTTTTATTTTATTTTTCCATTTTTTTGTAGTTGGCCAATACTTCATCAATATTACCAACCATGTAAAAAGCCTGTTCGGGAATGTGATCGTATTCCCCTTCGATAATACCTTTAAATCCGCGCACTGTTTCTTCGAGCGGTACGTACTTTCCTTGTACGCCAGTGAATTGTTCCGCCACAAAAAAGGGCTGGGATAAAAAGCGCTGAATTTTACGGGCACGTGCAACGGTCAACTTATCTTCTTCACTTAGTTCGTCCATACCCAAAATGGCGATGATATCCTGCAAATCTTTGTATTTTTGCAAAACTTCCTGCACAGTTTTGGCAACATAGTAGTGCTCTTCGCCCACTACGCGCGGGTCGAGAATACGCGAGGTGGAATCTAAGGGATCCACAGCCGGATAAATACCCAATTCCGCAATATGCCGCGAAAGCACGGTAGTCGCATCCAAGTGAGCAAAGGCCGTTGCAGGTGCCGGATCCGTAAGGTCATCGGCCGGTACGTAAATCGCCTGAACCGAGGTGATGGAACCTTTTTTGGTGGAAGTGATGCGTTCTTGCAATTCACCCATTTCCGTTGCCAACGTAGGCTGATATCCCACGGCCGAAGGCATGCGGCCCAACAAAGCCGATACTTCGGAACCAGCTTGGGTAAAACGAAAAATGTTATCGATAAACAACAGCACGTCTTTGCCTTCTTCGTCACGGAAATATTCGGCAATGGTCAAACCGCTTAGGCCCACACGCTGGCGCGCTCCGGGCGGTTCGTTCATTTGCCCGAAAACCAAAGCCGTTTTTGAAATTACGCCCGATTCCTTCATTTCCAGCCACAGGTCGTTACCTTCGCGGGTACGCTCCCCCACACCGGCAAATACCGAATATCCGCCGTGTTCGGTAGCAATATTATGGATGAGTTCCATAATCAAAACGGTTTTACCCACACCGGCACCACCGAACAAACCAGTTTTACCGCCCTTGGAATAAGGCTCAAGCAAATCGATTACTTTAATACCCGTTTCCAGAATTTCTTCCGAAGTACTCAATTCTTCCAGAGTAGGCGCCGGACGGTGGATGGGATAACGTTTTTTTGCCTTAATTTCACCTTCCTCATCGATGGGATCGCCCACGACATTAATCATTCGACCCAATGTTTCCGGGCCAACGGGCACGCTAATGGAATCGCCTGTATCCACGGCTTCCATATCGCGTTTTAAGCCATCGGTAGAATCCATAGCGACCGAGCGTACTAAGTTTTCGCCCAGATGCTGATGTACTTCGGTAATTAGGGTGGTACCGTCTTCCCGGGTAATTTTTAAGGCGTTGTAAATATTCGGAAGTTTGCCTTCTTCAAACTCAACATCAATTACGGGGCCAATGATTTGACGAATTTTTCCTTTATTCATGATTCAATCCTAATTTTGAATTTCCCAATTCGTTAACTTTCTTTCAATGCTTCGGCACCACTGACAATTTCCGAAATTTCAGTGGTAATCGAGGCCTGACGGGTACGGTTGTAGTAAATCGTTAAATCGTGGATCATCTCTTCGGCATTATCGGTGGCATTTTCCATAGCCGTCATTCGAGCGCCCTGCTCTGCCGCATTGCTCTCCAGCAGAATTCGCCAGACCTGCACATGCAAATGCTTGGGAATAACAGCGTTTAAAATAGCCGCTTTATCGGGTTCATAAATAAAATCAACCTGCTCGGGGCTCTTTTCCAGGGCCTCGTCGGGAACAAAAGGCAAAAACTGTTCTACGATTACGTTTTGTTGAATCGCCGATTTAAATTCGTTATAGACAAATTCCACGCGATCGTAATTTTGCTCCCGATATATTTTCAAAATTGTTTCCGATAAATCCAAGGCATCGGCAAAAGAAAGGTCGTTAAAAAAATTCACCTTTTGCCCGTTTATGGTTACATGGCGATGATGAAAGAATTCCACGCCTTTCCTGCCGACCATAAATAGTTCCACTTCGGCATCAGGGTATTCATGGATTCTCTCCGCTGCCCTTCGAACAATGTTGCTGTTAAACGCACCGCACAAACCGCGATCTGCCGTAACGACAACTAAAAGGACTTTATTAACCGGTCTTCTGGCCATTAACGGAACTTGGGTAAAATCTTCCACTTTGGCCGACAAATCGGCAATTAAGTTTCGCAATTCGTAAGCATAAGGCCGGAAGGCAAGAATATTTTCCTGCGCACGACGCATTTTGGCAGCCGCAACCATTTTCATGGCTTTGGTAATTTGCTGCGTGCTTTTAACGCTGGATATCCGTTTGCGAATTTCCCGCAGGTTGGCCATAACTATTCCTCAACCTTGAAGTTTTTTACAAAGTTTTCCAGCACTTTATTCATTTTTTCTTTCCATTCGTCGCTAAGCACTTTCTTCTCGGTAATTTCCTGAAGGAGCTCCGGATGCTTCATTTCCAAGTGCTCAATAAATTCCTGCTCGAAACGGCTTAACACCCCTACGGGCAAGGAATCCAAATATCCGTTCGTTCCGGCATAAATGATGGCAATCTGCTTTTCGAAAGGCACCGGTTTGTATTGCCCTTGCTTAAGAATTTCTACCAGCCGCTCACCGCGACGCAACTGCTGCTGGGTGGCTTCGTCCAAATCGGAACCAAACTTGGCAAAGGCTTCCATTTCGCGATATTGAGCCAAATCCAGACGCAAACGACCGGCCACCTGCTTCATGGCTTTAATTTGGGCATTGCCACCCACACGGGAAACGGAAATTCCCACATTAATAGCCGGACGCACACCGGAATAGAACAGACCTGATTCCAAAAAAATCTGTCCGTCGGTAATGGAAATAACGTTGGTCGGAATATAAGCGGAAATATCACCGGCCTGGGTTTCGATAATCGGCAAGGCGGTTAACGATCCACCTCCCTGTTCGTCGCTCAGCTTAGCGGCACGTTCCAGCAAACGCGAATGCAAATAAAATACATCGCCGGGATAGGCTTCACGTCCGGGAGGACGACGTAAAAGCAACGATACCTGGCGATAAGCCCAGGCATGCTTGGTTAAATCGTCATACACCACCAATGCGTGGCGACCGCTATCTCGGAAAAATTCTCCGATGGCTGCTCCGGCATAGGGTGCAATGTACTGTAAGGGTGCCGGTTCGCTGGCCGTAGCCGAAACGACAATGGTGTAATCCATGGCACCGTGTTCTTCGAACGTTTTGATTACTTTGGCCACCGTCGAGGCTTTTTGACCAATGGCCACATAAATACAAATAACGTCTTTGCCTTTTTGATTAATGATGGTATCCAGAACCACCGCGGTTTTACCGGTTTGCCGGTCGCCGATAATCAATTCGCGCTGCCCGCGTCCTATCGGGATCATGGCGTCAATTGCTTTGATACCCGTTGCCAGCGGTTCTTTTACCGGTTGGCGATAAATGACGCCTGGCGCTTTCCGCTCCAACTTCATGGTTGTGGTGGCTTCGATCTTTCCTTTTCCGTCTAAGGGAAGGCCCAAAGGATCGACCACACGACCAACCATGGCATCGCCGACGGGAATTTCCATCACGCGACCGGTACGTTTGACCTGATCGCCTTCTTTAATCAGTGTGTCTTCCCCGAACAAGATAACACCCACATTATCTTCTTCTAAGTTGAGCACCAACCCCATTACCTCATGGGGAAATTCCACCAGCTCGCCTGCCATTACATTTTTCAAACCGTAAATACGCGCAATACCATCACCAACCTGAAGAACCGTACCAACTTCGTAAACATCGGTTTCTTTTTGAAACTCCTGAAGTTGTTTTTTAAGAATGGCCGATACTTCATCGGGTCTTACTGCATCACCCATTGAATTTTCCTCACCATGTTTAATCTTACCGAGCGCTTAATTTTTCGCGCAGTTTGTTAAGCTGTAACCGAATACTGTTGTCGATTACCAAATCCTGAATGCGCACCACAAACCCGCCAATAATTTCGGGCTGAATTTTACGTTGCAAAGTAACGGTTTGCCCGAGCATATCTTCCAAATGCTTTTTAATTGCTTCGAATTGCTTTTTTTCCAGCGGAACCGCACTAATGAGTTCCCCTTCGAGAATGTGCCGGTACGCCAGCAACATTTCGCGGAATTGTTCCACCACGGCGGGCAAAATGGAAATACGCCGTTTTTCGGTTAACAATTCCAAAAACTGGAAAGTCACTTTTTGGATGCGATTGGCTAAAAGTTCGCGGATGATTTTTTGTTTGGTCGATTCGCTAATCAAAGGATTGGTTAAAAAATCGCGGAAGTCTTGGCTTTCATCGATAATCTTCCCGATTTGCTCCATATCCTTTTCGACCTTGTCGAGGATTTTCCGTTCCTGCGCGAGCTCAAACAAAGCCTTTGTGTATCTTTTGGCTACCCGGTTCAATGCACACGTTCCTTAATTAATTATTTACGTTTTTGGGAAGCGATTTCATGTACTCTTCTACAATCGCTTTTTGTTTCTTTTCATCCAAATTATGCAAGATAATTTTTTCGGCAGCCCCTACCGCCAAATCTGCAACCTCAGCTCTTAACGAAGCTAAAGCATTCTCTTTTTCGTGCTGAATTTCGGCCTTGGCTTGTTCGATCAGTTTTTGCGATTCGTGACGCGCCTGCTCCAATAGCTCCTGACGTTTCTTATCTGCCAGTTCACGAGCTTCTTTTAACAGTTGCTGAGCTTCGCTCTCAGCGCTGGCCATCATTTTCTTGTGCTTTTCCAGCAATTGTTCGGCCTCTTCACGCTGATGCTCTGCCTGCTCCAAATCGTTACGAATGGTATTCTCACGATTGTCAATCGCTGCAAGGATCGGCTTAAGTGCTACCTTGTTTAGGATTACCAAGACAATCAGAAAGGTAATCCATGTCCAGATAATCATTCCGGGGTCTAAATTTAACATAGGTAAATCCCCAAGTATTTACTTATTTAACAGCCAACAAGAAACAAACGACCACGCCGAAAAGTGCAATACCTTCGATCATAGCCGCGGCGATAATCATCGTAGTTCGGATCGCATTGCCTGCTTCGGGTTGACGTGCCGTACCTTCGGAAGCAGCCGCTGCAATTTTACCGATTCCGTAACCCGCGCCGATAGAAACCAGTCCGGCACCCAAACCTGCTGCCAGATACGCTAAAGCTGTTGCCCAATTAGCCATTGTAAGACCTCCTTAAATTTAGTTTTAAATATTTTTAATGTTCAGGATTAAGACTCATCCCGATAAATAAAGCCGATAAAATCGTAAAAATATATGCCTGAATTGATGCCACCAACATTTCCAGAAAATAATCGAATACCCCAAAACCAACGGAAATGGGCGACACCAAAAAACTCTTAAACATGATAATAAGCCCTAAAAATGCAAACAGCACAATATGGCCGGCAATCATGTTAGCAAAAAGACGAATGGTTAAAGCAAAGTGTTTGGCAATAAGACCCATTACTTCTACAATAAACATTAACGGGGTTAGCAATAAGGGTACCCCAGGCGGAACAAGCGATTTGTAATACCCCAACAAACCATGTTCTTTGATACCAAAATATTGGGTGGAAAAAAAGGTAATCAAAGCGAGCCCTGCCGTTACATTAACATTTCCCGTAGGTGTCGAAAACATGGGCACAAGCCCCATTAAATTGCTAATAAGGATAAAAAAGAAAAATGTGATCAAAAGCGGGGTAAATTTTTTGCCGTTTTCTTCGCCCATGTTGGCAATGGCAATTTCGTCACGTACAAAAAGAACAAGAATTTCGATGAAAGCGGCAAATCCTCTGGGAACCATTTTGTATTTTTTGTACGATTTCAGTGCAAATACGAACATAAAAAAAACAATTATACCGGCAATCCAAAGCATAACAACATGATTGGTGATGGAAAGATTGATATCCATACCTAAAAAACGAAAAGAATGAATATGAGGTAATTCGATTTCCACCCCCGGAAACACATGCCAAACATGACTGTTCTGGACATGGTGTTGAATCCAGGCGCCTACATTTTCATCCGCAGCATGCGATAGGGTATCAACGGAACTCATCGTCGTCATTACGCGCTATTCCTTCCTCAGGTAGCTGTTAATTAACCATATTTCCCAAATTTGATATAAGACGTATAATATAAGTAAAGATAGAATAAAAGTAAATTGATCGATATCAAGAAATTTAATAATCGAAATTATCACCGCAATTAAAATCAAAACCCGTATGCCCATTCCGCCGAAGAATGTTTTCATAAACGTTTTATCTTCTTTTTCTATTGTTAATTTGATCGTAAAAAAAGCAGCAACGATATTTATGGTTCCGATTATTCCCGAGTACAACAAACTTTTTATTTTTTCCTGACCAAATTGTAATGCATGGGCAATTTGCCAGCCGCCCACCGAATAAACGATCAAAATAAGCAACACTCCTAAAAAAAAGGTTTTTGATTTCATGCCTACTTTCGATCCGAATGGTTGATAACTTTAATCAAATTGTAAATGGATAAACCAAAGCCTAAAAAGACACCAACCAATAAAAGCAACGGGCTTGTTTGTAATTTTTTGTCCAAATAATACCCCAAATAGCCCAATATCAAAATACTGCCTATCATCACATAAGCCATATTCAAATAAGGGGCGGCAGCCTGAAAAGCTTTATGAATATCCAATTGTTGTTTGTTTTTATTATTTGTTTTCATTGGCTTTAGTAGCCTGTTCTTTTAACGAAGCGGGCGACGAGCCAATTCCCATATCCGATGTCCCCTGAAAAACGGCGCCTTCGTCGATAATCAACTTACTGGCTTTTAACTCGCCAATTAAGCTGGATTTTGATTCGAGCACCAGTTTTTGCTTAATGAATAGTTTGCCGTTAACCTTGCCCCCTACAATTGCGTTGTTCGCTTCTACTTCGCCTTCTACTTGTCCGGTTTCACCAATGGTTAGAGTGTTTTTGCAAATGATCTTACCTTTAACACGCCCGTCAATGCGCAAACTGCTTTCCGTTAAAATTTCACCGTTCACTACTGTTCCTTTGCCAATAAAATTCAGTTCGGTGGAACCGCTTTCTGTTGTTGTGGATTTAAAAGCCATAATATCCTCGCTTATTTCGTTGGGTTTTCGTTTAAATAATAAATCGGATTAACCGGTTTGCCGTTATGCCAAATTTCGTAATGCAAATGCGGACCGGATGTTATTTTACCCGTATTGCCCAATAAGGCGATCACCTGCCCTTTTTTAACATGCTCCAGTTCGCTAACCAAATTTACCTGATTATGTTTGTAAATGGTAATGTAATTAAACGCATGCTCAATAACGAGTACATTCCCTCCGTCATCCGTCCAGCTTTCCATAACCACTACTCCGTCGGCCGGTGCGCGAATGGGCGAATTGGTTTGAGCAGCAATATCAATACCCAAATGTGCATCGCTAAAAAGAGAGCTGGTTTCGAACCCCCGCGCAATAAATCCTTCCACCGGAATTAGCGAGGGAATGCTATTGAACAAGCTGCCCGTTTTCTCGCGGTTCATGTTTTCAAAATTGATTTCATTTAACGGGACAGAGTCTTTGGGAGAGGTTTCGGTAATTTTAACATAGCCTTGAATGGATGAACGGATTTTTTTCTCATACCCTTGCAGGGCAGAAAGTTCTTCTTTAATTTTATCGACTTGTTTTAAACTTTTTACCAGTTTAAAATTTTCTTCCTTTAACCGATTGTTTTGAATTAACAGCGATCCCAGTTTCCAGTAAGCCACAAATCCACCGGTTACCAACACGAAAAAGACAACCAGCAAAATCAGCAAAAAACGTACCGTTCCCACACGCAAACGCAGGGAACGCGGTTCGTCTTTACCGTCGGGAATGATTAAAAAATTAATATATTTTTTTTCAGGCTTGCGATGAGCCATGAATTCACCAACCTTAATCTTTCAAGTGTTCGAAAATTTCGTACAAACGATTTAAATCTTCCGGGGAATAAAATTCGATTTCAATACTGCCCCCTTCTTTGCGTGACCGAATAATAACCTTTGTACCGAAAATATCACGTAACTCCGCTTCCATTTTTTGAATAAAAACGGAACGCTTGGGCTTAATGCTCTTTTTTTCAGACAGGGGTTGTTCACTCAACTCGCGGGCTATTTGCTCTACTTTGCGCACCGACAATTTATTTTTGAGCACTTTGCGCCAAACTTTTTCCCGTAGTTGCGGGTTTTCAATAGCCAATAGGGCCCGTGCATGTCCCATGGAAATTTCTTCGTCCTTGACACTTTGCTGAATTTTTTCGGGCAGTTTTAGCAATCGCAAAAAATTGGTAATCGTTGTGCGATCTTTGCCTATTTTTTGGGCCACTTCTTCCTGAGTTAAATTGCATTCGTCAATCAAACGCTGAAAAGCTTGCGCTTGTTCAATGGCATTCAAATGATCGCGCTGCACGTTTTCGATAAGTGCCAGCTCCAGCATCTCTTCTTTGCCGTCTACCTTAATTATGTAAGCCGGAATGCTTTCGTAACCCAAATCCGATACGGCGCGTAAACGACGTTCACCGGCAATCAACTCATAATAATTATCCACCTGACGCACTGTAATGGGCTGAATAATCCCGTTTTCCTTGATCGACTTTATTAATTCTTCCAACTTAACGGGATCAAAATCTTGCCTTGGCTGAAAGGGATTTGGCCGAATTTTGGCCACCGGAATATCGGTTAATGTTCCCTGTTTCGAAGCCGATGACGCTGCCTCGTTTTTTTCCGGAATAAGGGCACTGAGCCCGCGCCCCAACCTATTTGTTTTCTTCACCAATTACTTCCTCTGCAAGACTGATGTAATCCTGACTTCCCACACAAACCGCATCGTACATAATAATGGGCTTGCCAAAACTGGGAGCTTCACCCAAACGTACATTACGATGGATAACCGTATGGTAAACCTTCTCTTTAAAATAATCGCGCACTTCCTGTGCAACCTGATTACATAAATTAAGACGATTATCGAACATGGTCAACAAAACCCCTTCGATTTTTAGATCCGGGTTCAAACCTTTTTGTACCAAATGTACGGTGTTTAATAATTGGGAGAGACCTTCCAGTGCGTAATATTCGCACTGAATGGGAATTAGAACCGAATCGGCCGCAGTTAATGCGTTTAAGGTTAGCAAGCCGAGCGAAGGAGGGCAATCGACAAAAATATAATCATACTTATCTTTTACGGCATCCAGTTTTTCTTTAAGACGCTGTTCCCGTTTGGGTAAATCTACCATCTCGATTTCTGCCCCTACCAGCCGGATGTGCGAAGGAATTAGCTCTAAAAACGGTACATTGGTTTTGGTAATTACTTCTTCCACCGGTAAGTTATCCATTAAAAGCTCATAGGTGGAATAATCCTGTTCGTCCGGAATAATGCCCAAACCACTGGTGGCATTTGCTTGCGGATCAATGTCCACTAAAAGTACGCTTTTTTCGGCAATGGCAATACAACTGGCTAAATTAATGGCCGTAGTCGTTTTCCCAACTCCACCTTTTTGATTGGTAATCGTAATAATTTTGCCCATATCCCTAAGATCCGTTTCCTGCTTATTAAAATTAAATCATTTAAGCAATTTAATCCACAGCATAAATCAAATCAAGCCGATTTTGCTTTCGCGTTTTCTTCTTTTTTCGGGGTGCTTAAAAAAATGACCGACGGCCCGGAATTTTCTATTGAATATCTTAACGATGTTCTCTGCTTCGGGATAAAAACAAACTCAAAATAGGCGAAAAAGAACATTTTCCCAAGCAACCAATTAATTAGTTACTGTGACCTCTTCCTTAGCTTAACTAACGTGCACCTTTTTTACTTATTGAAACATTTTTCGGCCATTGTAAGTTGAATTTAACGTTTTGAACAATTATATTTCCATGCTTATTTACAAATAACACAAGGTAGGAGATTTCGGCCTTATGATGACCAAATTTCGTGAATTCAGTAAAGCTTTTATTATTTTTGTTGGTTTGGCCTTTATTGCCTTAATGATTTTTCAATGGGGAGCCGATTACAACAGCCGCTCCAGAAGAAAAGATGTTGTGGGCGAAGTAAACGGACAAAAATTGCGCTATTCCCAATTCGATAAAATGTTTCAGCAGATTTACAAAGAAGAAAGTGCACGCACCGGCAAAACCAATTTTACGGATGATGACCTGCACAAAATGCGTGATCAGGTATGGGAACGATTCATTCAACAGGTCCTTTTTAAAAACGAAATGAAACGCTTAGGTATTACCGTAAGCGATTCCGAAATTGTTTATGAAATTTACAATTATCCTTTGCAGGATTTTCGTCAGCATCCGGCGTTTCAGACCAACGGCGTTTTTGATATGAAAAAATATCGTGCTGCTTTGGGTAATCCAAACATTCCCTGGATGCAGGTGGAAGAAATTTATCGGGAACAAATTCCTTACATTAAACTGCAAAACCTGATTACAAATACGGTTCGCGTATCGGACGAAGAAGTGAAAGACGCTTTCATTAAAAAGAACATCAAAGCCAAAGTGGAATATCTCGGCGCCTCGGTTTTCGAATTCCTTTCCGATTCGCTTAAGGTCTCGGACGCTGAAATCCAAAAATATTACGAGACACATAAAGAAGATTTTGTGCAGGAAGAACGCCGCGCTCTTTCGTATGTTAAGTTTCCCGTTGTCACCACCAAAGATGATACCATGGAGGTTCTGAAAGAATTCCAACACATTAAACAACGTTTGAAAAATGGTGAAAAATTCAACGATTTAGCTCTTGAATATTCCGAAGATCCTTCGGTAAAAAAGAACAAAGGCGAATTGGGCTATTTTTCCAAAGGCGACATGGTTAAACCGTTTGAAGAAGCTGCGTTTCAGGCAAAGGTTGGCGAGGTGGTCGGGCCGATTAAAACAAGATACGGTTTCCATTTGATTAAAGTGGAAGACAAAAAACGCGAAAACGGAAAATTGATGGTTAAAGTGAGCCACATTTTAATGAAAGTCCATCCGGCTCCATCCCATGTTGAAGCACAGGAAAACAAAGCCCGCCTTTTTTCGGAAGATGCCAAAAGCCACGGTTTTGTTGAACAGGCCAAAACAAACGGCTATCAGGTTAAAACAACCCCGCTATTTACCAAAGAGGGCGATTTTATCCCCGGCATCGGTAATCATGCTGCCATTAAAGCCTTTGCTTTTGCCGGAGATTTAAACGAGGTCTCTAAGGTTTATCATGTGGACAATGGGTATATTGTGGTTATGGTAAGCAAAATTATTCCTAAAGGATATCGTCCTCTTAAAGAAGTTAAACAAGTAATTATTAATCGCATCCGCCTGCAAAAGGCTAAAAATTTGACCAAAGCATTCATGAAAAAATTTGCTGATCAGGTGAAATCGGGCGTACCCTTTAAGAAAATTGCCGAAAGCGATCCGAGTAAAAAGTTACGTTACAACGAAACCGGCTTTTTTACCATCAACTCCAGCGTACCCGGGGTGGGCTATTCGGTTGAATTTAATGCTACGGCTTTTGCTCTTAAACCGGGACAAGTTTCCGATTTGGTGGAAACAGATCGCGGCGACTATTACATCAAATTGCTGGAAAAAACAAAATTCGATTCGGCTGCGTTTAATGCACAGAAAGATCAGATTCGCGCACAATTGCTAACCGAAAAACGCAATCGAGTTTTTAACAGTTGGTATGAATCGTTAAAAGCCAAAGCAGATATTGTGGACAATCGCAAAATGTTTAACTTGTAACATTTGAACTTTACGGTTGCCAAATGTTAAGGCTCGTCCTTCGGGACGGGCCTTTTTTTTGCCAATTCAGCGGTTCTTATCGATAAGCATACATTTTAAATTTTAATTTGACAATTCAATTGTCACTGCTTATATTTTAGGTGTACGTTAGTACTATTTTGTTTAAAGGGTAGCATAATGCGTAACATAAAAGAGAATTCGATGCTTGGTTTTACACTCAAAACGAATGATCTTTCTGAGGATGAATATGAATTTTTCGAGGAACGCGCGGCCATTTTGCAATTTGATGCGGGCCTATCCAAAGCCGAAGCCGAACGACGCGCTTTGCACTATGTTTTCCAACTTCGTCGCAAACGTATGCTTCGCTTAGCCGTGTAAACTACCTCAGTGCTTTACCGGCCTACTGTTCAAAACAAAGCGTCAATGCACATAAGAAAGGAAAAAAGAAAAATGAAAAAGGAACAAGGGGAAATGGGCGCGCCGGCGCCTCGATACGTCCCGATAAATCGGGACTACTCGGCAACCGGCTTCTCTCCGCAGGGCCGTAAACCGCCATAATAAAAAGCCCCCCTTTGAGGGGGGCTATAGGGGGTAAAACAATGCCGCAAACTACCAAAATTGCTTATAGGTCGGCACTATTTTGTACCATTAACTCTTAACCCTAACACCCATACCCCTCCTCCCAAGCACACCATTCAACAATTCAACTAATAAACTACATCCTATCAACGATTTTCCCCCGCGCCTGTTGTTAAAGTCCGTTACGTACCAGTCGCGTAAACGGCAAAACGCGAATATGCTCGGA
>CAZRBA010000115.1:0-34187 GCA_964598255.1 uncultured Caldithrix sp.
TTTGGGATGCGGTTGGCCGATGAGCCCCACCTCCAGCGTGTAATCGTGCCCGTGACCGTTGGGATTATTGCATTTGTCGTACAGCCTGCGATTGGCTTCGGCATCGTTTTCCGGGATGTGCAAGCGATGGGCCGCGCTAAAGGTGTATGTTCGGTAAAATACCACCCGAATCATGATGCCTCGCTCCTCCACACGTCGGCGTACAAATCGTGCCGTTCGTACAGGCGGATTTTGTGAAGCCGCAGTTCGGGAAATTGCGCCAGTTTTTGCTCGATTAGCTCGAACAAAACCAGAGCAATGTTTTCCGTAGTGGGAATGTGGTCTTTAAAGTACGGCGTATCCAAATTCAAAAATTTGTGATCGAATTGCGCCACAATTTCGTTCACCAATTTCTTTAACGTAGAAAGATTGATGATCATGCCGGTTTGCGGGTCAATCGGGCCTTTTACCGTTACGTGCAACTCGTAATTGTGCCCGTGACCGTAAGGGCTAACGCAAAGCCCGAAAATGCGTTCGTTTTTTTCTTCGGGCCAATCGTCGCGCCAATAACGATGACTGGCCGAAAATTCGAATTTTTTACTGATGGTGATTTCGTGCATGGTGCTACCTTTCTCTTGCCACCGATCGCTTTTTCTTTTGCCAACGATTAAATCGTCGCGCGCATTCCCTTTTCCTATTTTACGTCAGAAGAAGCGATTAATTCTGCACCGCCCCGATCAGGGAAGCCAATCGGAGACCTGCAACCTGCCAGCTAAATTTTTCAGCCGACCTTTGTCCGGCCCGTGCCCGTTCCTGCCGTTGGCGGACATCGAAAAGCAAAGTTACTAAATTTTCCGCTAATCGGTCAATGTTTCCGGCTTCAAGCAGCAGCCCGGCCTCTTCCGGTACAACTTCGGGTACGGCCGTTGTCCGGTAAGCCACCACCGGCAAGCCGGCAACCATAGCTTCAAGAAAAACAAAGCCGAAAGTTTCGTGGTAACTGGGCAAACAAAAAATGTCCGCGTTGCGGTAATAAGCTGCCAAACGAGTATCGTCAGCCACATCGCCCACAAACTCAACGGTATTTCCCAGCGTAAGTTTTTGCGCCAAAGCCCGGTTGTTGTCAAATTCGGGACCGTTGCCGACCAGGCGCAATCGCACCTGCGAAACTTTTTTACGCACCAAGGAAAACGCCCGGATCAAATCGGCAATACCTTTTCGCCGATACTGTTTTGCCACGCACAAAATAGTAGGCGGGCGGGAAAATTCTTCTTTTGCATGATGCAACAAATTTTGCCAGTAGTCGCGATCGATAGCCAGAGGGATAACCGCAATCCGCTCCGGAGAAACCCCGTAATACTGCCGAACCTTGCGGGCCGTGTAAGCCGAAGGCACCACCACCCGAAGGGCACTGCGCACGTTCTGACACTCACGTTTGGATAGGTGCTCCAAAATTCGGCGAGTCGGTCCGTTTTCAAAACGAACGATGTCGGCCAAAATACCCCCGTTCAAAACAATTTTGGGCATCGAACCGGCCGCAAACGCAAAGCCGTCAAAATCGCTACCAATCAACAAATCGTAGTCAGCAAGTTTGAGTTTTTTGTTAAACGTTAATCGGCGAACCGCAAGATTCAGGTAAGAAGTCGGCTTAAAGGTCGGATGTACAATTTCTGCCTGCAGCCCAACTTGCCTTAATGCCTTTGCGTAACCGATAATCATGCGCACCACTCCGGAGCCTACGGTAACATCCGGAGGAAACGATGTGAGCAGGGCAATTCGGTAAGGTATGGCTTGCGTTGTTTGCATGGCGTGATTTTTACATTTTCAATGGCATTTTGGCTTAAAAAAGACGCTGTGTCCGGCATTTCCGCAGCATGTAAGAACAAATTTGCACGGCCGAATTTTTTTTACTCATCTCCGAACAGATCGTCTTCCGTAAACTGTTCCGGTGGTTTTTCGAGGTATTTTTCCACCTGATGCGCCCGAGCCGAGCCGCGGGCAAAAAGACGAATTTGCTTTATGGTAGCCGTGTCTTCTCCCTGCACCAAAGTGGCGACCAATCTGGAAAGGCAAACCTGAGGCAAGCCTACGATTTGCACGATTTGATTGTCTTTGAACACACATTGTGCCATAAGCAAAGGATCATTCTGAATTTTCAATTCGATTTGACTGGGTGGTATCAACTTGGCGGCCTCGTCAAGAAATTGGTTGGCGGTTTTAATAATTCTAAGCACTTCGTCATAAGGCAAACGATTCATTTGCAAATCAAGACCGGTATTCAAAAATTGCAATCGTTTAAAGAAAATGTCGATCACCGTCTCGCGCCAAACCAGGCCGAACTGAGGTGCAATCATCACGGGTTTCGGTTGCAAACCGTTCACCAAGTTCATGGCGTAACGCAAACATTTTCCGGTGGCAAAAAGATCCTGATGATATTGGCGAATAGCATCCCAATCCGATTCCAAAGCGAACAAACGATTGTATTGAGCGGCTTCTAAATTGGAACCAAACATCCGCCCGGAAAATAAAATACGCGTCTGGGGATCGTACACCATAAACGCACCGGGATCCGGACAAAAGGGCACAGGCAAAAACTGCAAACGATGATTGGTAACCAATTTAAGCCGATTGTTCTTTAACGAATCAATTAATTTTACATGGCGCACATTAATTCCGAAGGGAATAAAATGTTTTAAATGTTCCCGACTGGTTACAAAAACCAGACGATCGTTAAATTCCTGAAATTTTTGCCAGTTCCGATTCCACTCCGTTTCGGGATTTGCCAAAAGCAAAATTTGCAAATTTTTCAACGTACCAGTTAAGTTTTCCACTTTCGTTTTGATCGAGGCAAAATAATCCGTCGGTCCTGCATCAACCAATAAATTAATTCGGTGATCTTCTTTTTCGAACTTACGTAGATAGGTATTAACCTGAACCCGGTTTTCCATATCGCGATGGCCGGTCCACCAAACCTGTTCGGCTATTTGAATGGCCTCGCCAAATTCAGGACGTGTGGTAATCGTGGTTTTCTTTTTCATTAATTCCGGTTTAAAGCGAAAATCGACCGGTCGAATAACAAACATGCCTTCGTCCCAAAGCCGAATGGCATCCAATGCACGCGCCTCAGAAAGATCTTTGTAGCGCACGTCTTTAAGCTCGCCCTTTTCCACGTTTACGGTAGCCGTTTCGCCTTGATTGTAAAAAACAATCGAACCGGTAATGCTTTTATCGTGGCACATTTGCAACAAGTCGTCCAGAGAATATTCCGAAAGTTTACCGCGTAATTGTGTGGCCAGTTCACGAATATTGCGCATGCGTCGAAACATGGCTTCTATCTTGACCATCACTTCGTCAAAATTAAAGGGCTTTACGATAAAATCGTCGCCCCCGGCCTTAAACCCTTCGATCATACGATCGCTTTTGGCCGTAAGAAAAATAACCGGCAAATTACGCGTTAACTCGTTATTGCGAATCATTTTGCAAAATTCGATTCCGTCCATATCGGGCATGGCAATATCCAATAAAATAAGGTCGGGTAATTGTTTGTTCATAATTTGCCAGGCTTCGTCCGCGCTGTGTGCCGTTAACACTTCGAAATCACCGGAAAGCTCGAGAATGCGTTGCAAAGAGAGCAAAATGGATTCCTCGTCATCTACGGCTAAAACGGTTCGATGGTCGGTCATTTTCGGGCTCCTTCCGATTGAGTAATTCGTCGAAAGTTATGAATATTTTTTTTGTGATTCAAAAGATTTGATTTTTCTTTAAAAATTTATCATTTTTGTCAGGTCAACAAATCAACAAACGAGGGCAATATGGCCGATATTTTGTCGAAAATTCGCAAAGCGATCGAAGAAAGCCTGGAAAACGCGCGGGCCAATGCCCAGGGGTTAAAAGAAATAGCGGAAGATTACGGTAAAACCGCCCGGTTGAAATTCGAATTGCATCAATTAAAATTAAACGAACGAAAAAAATTCGAACTTTTGGGCAAAACGGTTTTCCCTTTTCTGATAACCAATGATTACACGGGGCTCAAAAAGCACGAAACTTTACGTGTCATTTTGGACGATCTAAAAAACGTGCAGAACGAAATTCAGTTAACGCAAAACGAGCTGGAACAACATCTTTCCAAAGGTGAGGATAAAAGCGAAGAAAAGCCCAAACAAAAAGTTCAGGAAGAAATAAAACAGATCGAAAGCGAAATCGAAGCGCGCTTGGAAGAAATTAAAAAGATTCGGGAATCGGCCAAAGCACAGGCTAAAACACGCAAAACCAAAACAACCAAAAAAAGAAGGACGCGTCGCGTTAAAAAAGAAGATTAGGCCCTAAACGGCCGACATATTTTCCCTGGGGGTGCTCCACAACCGATTCGGGGCTGAGAACATACCCCTTGAACCTGATCTGGGTAATGCCAGCGCAGGAAACGGGTAAAAAACATTTTAGCCATTTCCTGCATTGGAAATGGCTTTTTTATTTTTCGGCAAAACAACGCATTAAAATAACGCAATAAAAACGAGGTAAAATCATGAAACATCAAACCGTACCTTATTTAATCGCCTTGCTAACGCTTGTTTGCCAATTCCTATTTGCCGCCAACAATCAATATCGTATCTCGGGCTATGTTACAGACAAAGCAAACAACGAAGGACTGGCCGGAGCCAATATCAGTGTGATCAATACAACCGTAGGCACTACCACCGATATTGACGGTTATTTTACCCTTCCGCCCCTGCCGGAGGGCAGCTACGGCATAAAAATTATTTACATGGGTTACAGTAGCAAAACCATCCGTATCGCTCACCTGAATCGGGATACCACCTTATCGGTTGCCTTAGATCAAAATATTCTTTCCGGCCCTCGGATTAATATTATTGCCACGCGGGCTACCAAGCGTATTTCGCCGGTTACTTTCAGCAGTTTGGATCGTAGAGAAATCAGCGCCCGCTACACCATTCAGGATATCCCGCAATTGCTCTCGGAACTACCTTCCACCACTTTCTACTCCGAAAGCGGTACCGGTTTGGGCTACAGCTATCTGAGCATCCGCGGTTTTGGGCAGCGCCGTATTTCCGTAATGATTAACGGCGTGCCGCAAAACGACCCCGAGGATCACAACGTGTACTGGGTCGATTTTCCGGATTTTTTGAGCAACGTTCAGGATATTCAGGTGCAACGCGGCGCAGGTAACGCCTTTTACGGACCGGCAGCCATCGGCGGCTCCATTAATATCATCAGCAACTATTTCTCGCCACAAAGGCAAATTAAGGCTTCCGTTGGCTACGGATCGTACAATACCAGAAAATACTCTCTGGCGTACAATTCCGGTTTGCTTTGGGACAAGCTCGTTTTTTACAGCCGTTTTTCGCGCATCCAAACCGACGGGTACCGCGAAAACGCCTGGATTGATTTCAAAAGTTATTTTTTGGGATTGGCCTATTACACGGCACGCAGCTCATTACGTCTGCAATTTTACGGCGGACCCATTGCCGATGCTTTGACGTACACCGGTATTCCCAAAGAATACAACGGAGATGCCACGCTCCGACGCAAAAACTTTAACTGGTGGGATTACGGCGACGATGGCAAAACCATCTATTTTTCCGAACGGCGCAAGGACGAAATCGAAAACTTTAACCAACCTCATCTGGAACTGTTGCACGAATATCGTTTGAACAATAAAATAACCCTGAACAATACCTTGTTTTACATGAAAGGATACGGCTTTTTTGATTACGACGGCAGTTGGGGAACACCCGAATATTTTCGTCTGACCCCGGAATACGGCTTTCATGTCGATTCCATTCCTTCCGACGCTCTTATTCGTGCCTATGTAGACAACAATCAGGTGGGCTGGCTGCCACAGTTCATTTACAAATCCCGTTCGGGAGAACTGGTTCTGGGTGCCGAATTACGCCTGCATCGTTCCCTGCACTGGGGACGTTTACAAAAAGGCAGCGGCTTACCTTCCCAGGTAGTAGGCGACCATGCCCGTCGTTATTACCAATATCGCGGAGCCAAAGACATTGCCTCGCTTTATTTCCATCAAACTTCGCGCATCCGCCCCAAATTAACCTTAATGTCCGATTTGCAATACGCATACAAAAAATATCACCTGTACGACGAAAAATTCATCGGTACCGATTTTTCCGTTCCCTACCATTTTTTGAATCCGCGTACCGGACTTAACTATCAGATTAACCCAAGCATGGACGCGTATGTCAATCTTTCCTACACCCAACGCGAACCGCGACTCAAAAATTTTTACGATGCGGCCGAAGCCAGTTCACCAAAAAGCTGGGGCTATGTGGTGCCGCAATTCGAGTTAAATGCAGATAGCACATACAATTTTGACAAACCGTTAGTCAAGCCAGAAGCGCTAACCGATTTTGAGTTGGGCTGGGCTTACCATTCACCGCGTTTCCGATTAAACATCAATTATTACTATATGGATTTTGTTAATGAAATCGTCAAAAGCGGTCAACTGGATCGCTTTGGCGAGCCCATCACGGGTAATGCCCCGCGCACTCTGCATCAGGGCATCGAAGTAAGCGGCCGGTGGCAAATAAGTCCCCGCTGGCAATTTTCCGCCAATGCCACCTACGGCAAAAATCGTCTGGTGGAATACAAAGTGTACGATTGGTCGGGTAACGCCACCGATTTGAGCGGGAACCCCATCGCCGGTTTTCCCGATGCGCTGGCCAACGCACGGTTAACCTATTCATGGAATAAAATCTACGTTTCTTTGCACGGACATTATCAAGGAGCGTTTTACACCGATAACTTTAAAAACGAAAAACACAAAGTCGATGCGTTTCAAGTGTTCCACTTGGATATCCGTTATCAATTGGCCCGATTGGCAGATGTACAAATAAACGCCAAACTGCATGTGTCCAACTTATTGGACAAAAAATATTTGTCGCACGGCGAGGGTCAGGATTTCTTTCCTGCGGCCCCGCGCAGTTATTTTGTTAATCTGGAAATTGCCTATTAAACGGTGCGGCGTAACTTAGGGATGCGAAGCAACAGAAATTTCAATCAATAATTCGGAAGCAAGCCATGAAAACCATTGTCATTGTTCTAAACGGGGAAAATTTGCATGCGCACCGCTTACCGTCCGTTTTGCACAAAGCGGATATTATCATTGCGGCGGACGGAGGCGCCAACTTTTGCCTTCGGCATGACATTCGGCCCCATTACATTATCGGCGATTTAGATTCCATTCGGGTCGAACACGAACAATTGCTCCCCGATAGCGAAGTTATCCGCATCGACGACCAGTATTCCACCGATTTGCAAAAAGCCATGAAACTGGCGGAAACCCTGCATGGCGACCGTTGGCTGATTATAAACGCCACCGGCAAACGCGCCGACCATACTTTGGCCAACCTTCTATTTTTGGCCGACAAAGCGCAAACCGTAAATTTGCAGGTAATCGACAATTACGGCTCGCTTCGCTTTTTAGCGCCTGGTGAACATTCTTTTGATTTGCCAATAGGCACAACCGTTTCTCTGCTTGCCTGGCAAGCGGTTAAAAACATAACGCTTTCGGGATTTCGCTACCCGCTTCGGAATCGGGACTTCGAGACGTTTTTCGTGGGAATTAGCAACGTGGTTAGCGCAACCCCCTGTACCATTACTTTTAGTCAGGGTTTGTTGGTAATGTACGAGGCGGAACAACGTGTCTGAAGCATTGTTTTGGGACAGTATTCCGGTAGCTGTTTATTTGGTGCTTTTGCTCTGGATCGGATTTAAGGCTACACGTAGGCAAGCCGATGAAGACGAATTCTTGTTGGGTGGGCGATCGCTGACCATCCCCGCATTTGTGGCCACTTTGGTTGCTACTTGGTACGGTGGCATTCTGGGCATCGGAGAATTTGTTTACACCTCCGGATTGGTAGCCTGGCTGGTAATGGGTGTGCCTTACTACTTGTTTGCTCTGCTGTTTGCGTTGTTTCTCGCCGGCAAAATACGTCAGGCCGATACCGTATCCATCCCGGACATCATGTATCGGCGCTACGATCGTAAAACCGGTTTACTCAGCGGAATTTTTATTGTATTCATGACCTCACCCGCACCTTACATTTTAATGCTGGCCGTTCTGCTGCGATATTTCTTCCACCTCAATTTACTCACGGCTATTATCATCAGTGCTTTTTTTTCCATGGTGTATGTTTATTGGGGCGGATTTCGGTCGGTAGTGCAAACCGACAAGCTGCAGTTTTTTTTTATGTTCGCCGGCTTCATCGTACTCTTTTTCTTTCTCGTACGCATCGATTCGCCCGTCGATATGTTTCGGCATCTCGATGCAACACACCGTTCGTTACAAGGCGACCTGGGCTGGCAAAATATCTTGGTTTGGTTCTTTATTGCCAGTTGGACATTTGTCGACCCGGGTTTTAACCAACGTTGTGCCGCAGCCGGTACGCCGCAGGTGGCACGCAAAGGTATCGTTCTTTCGGTGTTGTTCTGGTTTGCCTTTGATACGTTAACCATTCTAAGCGGATTGTATGCTTTTGTTCTGCTACCCGATATTGAACCTCTGACGGCCTATCCGGCTTTGGCTAACCATGTTTTGCCCCCCTTCGCCCGCGGATTGTTTTTTGTCGGCCTCTTTGCCACCATTATGTCCACCATCGACAGTTACACATTCCTTTCGGCTATGGGAATTGGCCGGGACATTTTGTATGAATTTTTACCGCGAAAAAACGAGAAGGAAAGCAACGGTTTTGTAAAACTCGGCTTAATTTTAACCGGAGTTATTGCCGTGATTATGGCTTGGCAAATGCCTTCCATTGTCGAGCTGTGGTATAATCTGGGTTCGCTGTTTATTCCTCCGTTATTATTACCCATTTTAGGGGCTTATCTGCGACCGTTCAAAATAAAACCGGCAGTGGCCTTTTTGATGATGAGCGGCAGTTTTGTCATCGGCTTGTTTTTTTTCTTGTGGGGCAACTTGCATGCGGTCGCAGGTAGTGTGCGCTATCCGTTCGGCGTGGAACCTTTTTTCCCGGCAATGATCTTTTCGTTACTTGTTTTTATCGCGGCCAAAGCATTCCGACATTCGACGCTCCGCTTGTAACTACAAAAAACCGTACCTATCTTCTTTTGTTGTTTACTGATGGCATTCGAATTAAAAAATGTATTTCCCCCTCTTGACAATAAATTTCATATTTTGTAATATGGTGTACAATAGTGCAGTCCAAACAATAAGGAACTTTCATGAAAGACCTTACCAAACGTCAAAAAGAAATTTTAGAACTCATTGCCCGGCATATCGAAGAAAAGGGTTATCCGCCTTCGTATCAAGAGTTGGCGGACAAAATGAATGTGCGTTCCAAATTTGCCATTCTCAAACACATCAACGCGCTTATTGCCAAAGGCTATTTGCAGAAAGATTCTTCGGCACGTGCGCTGCGCATTATCGATCCTCAATATCAGCCTCGGAACAGCGCCAATGTGGATATTCCCTTAATCGGCCGGGTGGCTGCCGGTTCCCCCATTTTTGCCGAACAAAATGTGGAGCGTTACGTTCCTGTGCCCAGAGCGCTCATTAAAACCGAGGGGCGTTATTTTGCCTTAAAGGTTCACGGAGACAGTATGATTAATGCCGGAATTTTCGAAAACGATCTGATTGTGGTTAATTCCACCAGTCAGGCCAAAAGCCACGATATTGTGGTGGCGCTTATTGATGATGAGGTTACGGTTAAACGCCTAATGTTTCAAGGCAAAACCCCGTACCTAAAGGCGGAAAATCCGGCCTACGACGACATTCATCCTCAAGGTAATTGGTCCATTCAGGGCAAAGTGGTTGGGCTAATTCGCGAAATCAATTAAGTTCGAACCGGGCCGGGCACATTTCGCAGTGCGCATGCGCCGTTTGCCTTTACGATTTGCAGCCATTTAAACTCGTGTAAATGCTTCGGCCCGAAACCGTTAATTGGTATGCGTTATGATTCATAAAAACAAAAAACAACTCCGCCCCGATATCGGTGTAAGCAACCACGAATTTTACCAAATTCCGGTTATCGGCGAGGTCCATCTGCACGAAGACGATCGGGAAAAATTGGGCGATTTTTCTTTAAGCAAGCAAATCTGGAATTTCCGCAGACAAGATCGCCAAACCATCACAGTACGTGCATTGGACAATGCTCTGGCAGGCGAAGGCATTTTAAAAGACGATTTGCTGACGGTTCATTTGAAAGAGCGGCCGCGCAACGGCGATATTGCGGCCGTGACTTTCGGCTCCAAATTGTTCATTCGTAAAATTTTCTTTCAAAAAAATTTTATCCGGCTGGATACTTCCGAAGAAACACGCTCCCCCCTCATTATCGACGCCCACACACCGGATTTCTTTGTTCTGGGCAAAGTCGTCATGGTAGTTCGAGAACTGTAGGAGAACATATTACCCCTTACCGGATCGAACGGCACCGATACCGATTTTCCTTTTCGCTTTTTTATTTTTTACCGCCACAACCCCAAAGTTTCTCTTGCATCCGGCTGTTTCACTCGTTATATTTTTGGTGTACGTTTGTACCATTTGATTAGCGAGGCATTATGATGATTTTCGAAGATATTTTCGAACCGGTGGAAGTCATTTCCCACTTTAAAAACGGGCAAATACGGCCCTTACGCTTTAAGTGGAACGGACGGGTGTACAAAGTACACCGTGTGGACGGCCATTGGTCAAGCAGTCAGGGATACAATCGGCAATTCCATTTTTCGGTGATGGCCGATACGTCTGACCGATTTGAATTGCTGTTTAACAGCGCCAATTTCGATTGGCAACTTGCGCGGGTGTGTCTCGATGGTTAAAACGCGCACCGTCATGCACATCGATGCGGATGCATTTTTTGCTTCAGTGGAGCAGGGTTTCAATCCTTTGCTGCGCGGCAAGCCCGTGGTTGTGGGCGGGCAGGCCAATCAGCGCGGTGTGGTGCACACGGCCAGCTACGAAGCACGGGCCTGTGGCATTCGCACAGGCATGCCGCTTTTTAAAGCCAAGACACTGTGCCCACATGCTATTTTTTTAAAAGGTAATTACGAGCACTACAAAGCTGTTTCGCTAATTTTTCGCCAGGTTTACTTACAGTACACGCCGGACGTTGAATTTACCTCGCTTGACGACGCGTATTTGGATTTGACCGGAGCATTACATTTGTACCCCTCGGCGCTGTGGGTTGCCGAACAAATCCAAAAAGAAATCCGGCGCCGGGTACACGTGGGCGTTTCCATTGGCATCGGCAGCAACAAAACCGTTGCACGCATTGCCTCCGGACTGCGTAAACCGGGGGGTATTGTTTACATTCCTCCCGAAAGAGAAAAAACTTTTTTGGCCGATTTACCCGTTGACGTTTTGCCTGGTATCGGGCCTGCGAGCAAAAAAATGTTGGCCGACTTGAATATTTTTCGTGTAAAAGAATTGGCTCGGCTACCCAGACGTGTGGTGGAGCAACTGTTCGGCAAAAACGGTTTGCAAATTTACCGGCTGGCGCACGGCGAAGATACCAGGCCGGTAAAGCGTAAAGTTATTGCGCGTCAAATCAGTCGCGAAACCAGCTTTGCGGAAGACACAGCCGATTTAAAATTAGTGATGGGAATTTTGCAATATTTGTGCGAACGTATCGGTAAAAAATTGCGTGAAGAAGCGCTTCAATGCCGAAACGTGGCCATCAAAATCAAATACTCCGATTTTCATTACCACACTGTCCGCCGCAAACTGGCACATCCCACCGACAACAGCGGAGTTTTATTCGAGGCCGCCGAACGTTTGTTCGAACAGTTGCGTTTACGACGCACCCGTATTCGGCATGTAGGGGTTTCCGTTTCCGGAATCGAACCGCGTAACTTTCAACGGTTATTGTTCGATTTGCAAACACGCCGGGAATTGCTCGAGGCAACCTTGGACGAAATTCGGGACAAATACGGTTTTATGGCCATTTTACCGGCCGACACGTTGCAATTAAAAAGCAAATACCGCATGGAAGCCAACGGCTACATTTTGCACAATCCGGCGTTAACGCGCTAAAGCTTGCACCTTTCGGCAAAATCAACCTTGCTTTTTTAGCACAAAAACGGGTTTTTCTCAGGTTGATATCAAACCGATTTTTGGGGAGTTAGCCATTGGGCCACAATACCCACCCCAATGGTTACCGTGGTTCCGATTAAAACGTACCACGTCCAATGGACAAAAGGCGGCCGCCCCAAAATAATCGGGGTTACGCTTACCGAAAGCATGGCAAGCAAACCGGCGACGAATCCGACAATGGCCGAATTTTCATTGACTTTTTTCGACAATAATCCCAACAGAAAAACGCCCAGCAAGCCGCCATAGGTAATCGAGGCGATACCCAACGCAATTTCCACTACCGATTTGCTCATGGAAATAAACAGAAAAGCAACGGCAATTAACACCACCGCCGCAATAACGGTAAACACTCTGGAGACCAGAACTTCTTTTTTATCACCCAAATCCTTTTTGATAATCGGCTTGAACAAATCCAGCATGGCCGAGCCGGACAGAGAGCTCATGGAACCGGCCAAGGTGGACATGGCCGCGGCGAACAATCCGGCTACGATAATGCCTTTTACCCCCACGGGTAAATTGTGGATGATAAAATAGGGAAAAATTTCATCGGGTTTGTGAAACGGAGCCGCAGGGTTGGTGATACTAATGCCATGGTAAAAGGCGTAAAGCAGCAACCCGACCACCAAAAACAGGGCAAACTGAAACATGACCAGCAAACCGCTGGCAATAACCGCCTTTTGGCTATCGCGCAGGGTACGCGTGGAAAGCAAACGTTGTACAATCAATTGATCAGTACCGTGGGAAGCCATGGAGAGAAAGGTTCCGCCGATCAAAGCCCCCAAAAAGGTGTAAGGTTTGCGAAAGAATTCGCCGATGGAATGGCCGAAGTCAAAATTAAAAACCTGCCATTTTTGAGCAGGAATGGTGAAATCGGTAGGCATGTGCCGCCAAAGAATGAACAAAGCAATAAAAGCACCGCCCAGGTAAATGGTCATTTGCAGCACGTCGGCCCAAATAACGCCCTTCATGCCGCCGGTGTAGGTGTAAAGGAGCGAAATAAGCGCAATTACGATAATGGATACAAAATAAATTTGGAAATTAGACCAATCGGCAAACCAAGGTGATGCTTTTAAAATAATGGCCAAAGGGATGGCCGTGGCAAACAAGCGTACCCCGTCGGCCGCAATACGCGTAAACAAAAAGACGACAGAAGCAAAGCGTTGGGTGCGGTAGCCAAAGCGATCTCTTAAAAAGGCGTAAGCGGTTTGAATTTTTCCTTGTTTGTACGATGGTAAAAACACAATGGCAATGATAATTCTGGCCGTCAAATAACCGAATGTTAATTGCAAGAAATTCAAATTGGTCAAATAGGCTACACCTGGTACGCTGATAAAAGTAAGGCTACTGGTTTCCGCGGCTACAATGGAAAATGCCACCGCCCACCAGGGCACATTGGAACCGCCTAAAAAATAATCTTTAACCGTACGTTGCTTGCCTCCGGAAAGAGAACCGATTAAAGCCACCAAAATAAGGTATGCCAAAATGATAATTCCGTCAACTACCGAAATACCCATCGTTGCTCCCGAAAATTTTTTGAACTTTTTATTCGTTCTAACAATTTAAGCAATTTTGCCGATATAAAAAAAGTAGGTTTTTTCAAAAAAGGTATGTTCAATTGAGTAAAAAGATAAAAACAGCACTGATTGTTGATGACGAAAACTATATTCGCGACGTTATTTCGGAAGTTTTAAACATGTGGGATATCGATTCCATTCAGGCGGAAGACGGGCATAGCGCCATTCGTTTGTCTCGGGAACACAAAGATAAAATCGACATTGTTTTTTTGGATTTAAACTTACCGCAAATGAGCGGTACGGAAATTTATCGCAAAATCACGGGCATTATTCAGCATGATCCGCTGTTTGTTTTTATTTCCGGATTCGACGAGGAAAGCGTGAAAAGCGAATTACCCCAAACTGGCAAATTCATTTTCCTGAAAAAGCCGTTTACCATCAATTCGATTCAGGAAATTATCGAACAATTTTCACAAAATTAATCACCCGGCAATAAAATTTTAGTGCTTTCTCGGGAGTGTCAGGCGGATGCCCAATAATATTTCCGTTTGATCCAACTGGTCCTGACCGGCCATGTCTTTACCTGCAAAAAAATGGCTGGTCAGTGCACTGAACGTCAAAACCAAATTGGGATGAATTCGATAATCGATCCCAGCCGTTAGGAACGCCACGTCTTCAAAATTCTTACCGCCGTTTAAGTAACGTCCCATCGTAAAATATCCTGTCCGAGCGGACAACCGTTTACCCTCATAGAAATTCAACCCCAAAGCCAATTGCAGGCAGTTATCCAGCTTGCTCATTACTTTTTTCCATTCCTGATATTCCATCTTGAGGTTAATTCGTAGCCATTTAACTGGCACAAAATAAAGGCTGCCGTCCAGAAGCCAGGGAAAACGCATTGTACGCGTTACCATTTTGTTGTTGACATAAACAGGTCGCGAAAAAGTAAATTCATGGTCTATCGGAGCCACATAGCGGTAAGTCAGGGCTAAGCCGGCTTGCTCTACAGGTTGATAATCGATCCCCAGAGTAAAGGCATAGCCGTAGCCGTCTCCGCTCGCATCTACTTTATCGTCTGTTTTGCTCGAGATATATTGGTACACCAATCCTGTTTGCGCCCCTATGCTTAAATGTTTCTTCACCGCCTTGTTGGCTCCGATAAAAAATTCATAAACCGAATTATCGTCATAATGGCTAACGACTTCACGGCTTAGTTGCGGATCGTTGTACGAAACAGGAATGTCCATATGCAAACGGGTATTGTAAAACTCGCGGTAACCTGCCTGAAACATCCAACTTCCGTAACGACTTACACCTAACAGATAATTCGGAAAGACGATTTGGTTATTAATTCCGAGGGTATCCGTTGCGTAACCCAAGGTAGCACCGAGTCGCCTTAACCCGCCGCCAATAAGCAAATTTTTTGCTTCGGTACGCCAGGCTGGGTTGTAGAGTAATGCTTCAGGATTATCCGGATTCGCGATACCGGCGCCTCCGCCAGCCCATAGCGCAGCGCCCAAATGGACAAAACCGCTTTTCCAAACAAGATCTTGCGCGGGCTGCACCCGGCCAGGATCATCGGCCCATAGACCGGTCAAAAGCCATTGTAAAATAAAAACAATGCAAACAAGTCGTTTCATCGTCTTATCCTCCCCTTATTCGGAATTGCCTGATTTTATTTATGAGTGCCTGTGGGAATACGGTATAAATTTCATACTGTTTGTTTAATATAACATAAACATGGCTATTTAACAAGGCAATTCGTCTGTTTTACGCGCGGCAGCTTTACTTTTGGTGCTGCACATAATGTGTACAGACGGCTTGTTAACATTGTTTTTAAATTAATCTTACGGTTGAATTTGGTACCTTCGTAAAAATTTCTTTGATTTACCGTTTGGACTGGATATTGAAAAGCGAACATATTATATTATTTGCAAGTTTTGTTAATAAAAATCTTTTTGAAGGAGGAAACGAGGCATGGAGTACACCTACAAAGACCTGAAGCATAAAACGGTTGCAGAGCTTCGAGAAGTTGCCGCAGGCTTAGGCGACGCCCTGAAAGGGTACACGCAAATGAACAAAGAACACCTGTTGGAAGCGATTTGCAAAGCTTTGAATATTGATATGCACGAGCACCACACTGCCAAGCTGGCGAATAAGGGAAAAATCAAAAATCAGATCAAATTATTGAAACGTGACCGGGACAAAGCTATTGAAGCAAAGGACTACGAGCAGTTAAAAAAGGTACGCAAAGAGATTAAAAAGCTAAAAAATAAATTACGAAAAGCTTTGGCCTAATATGCTCGGGCGCTTTTCGCCTAAAGGCGTTTTTTATTTTTACGCTTTTTTCTAACCATTAATAAAGGCGGGAATAATCCCGCCTTTATTTCCTGCTATTTTTTCAACCAACAGATTACCATTGCCCTGTTTGTATATAATCATCGATAGCTGCTGCCGCTTTTCGTCCCGCACCCATAGCCAAAATTACGGTGGCTCCTCCGGTTACGATATCGCCCCCGGCAAATACACCTTTCTTTGATGTTTTCATGGTTTCGGGATCGACGACAATAGTACTGCGTTTGCTTACTTCCAGTTCCGGTGTGGTTTGCAGAATCAGAGGATTGGGCCCGTTACCGATGGCAATTATGGCTACATCGATATCCATAGTGTAGTTGGAACCTTCAATAGGGATGGGGCGTCTTCTACCGGAAGCATCGGGCTCACCCAATTCCATTTTAATAAGTTCAACGCCTTTGAGCCAGCCTTCGTCGTCGCCAATCAAACGCACGGGATTGGTAAGTAGCACAAACTGTACGCCTTCTTCTTTAGCGTGCTTTACTTCCTCAACACGTGCGGGCATTTCTTTTTCCGAGCGGCGATAGATGATGTAAGCGTTTTTCGCACCTAAACGCAGGGCCGTGCGCACCGCATCCATTGCCGTATTTCCGCCGCCGAATACGGCTACGTTTTTACCGTGCAAATCCAGGATGGGCGAATCGTATTCCGGAAACTTGTAGGCTTTCATCAAATTAACGCGGGTAAGGAATTCATTGGCGGAATACACGCCGTCCAAATTTTCGCCTTCGATACCGAGAAACCAAGGCAGTCCGGCGCCAACGCCAAGAAAAACCGCGTCGAATCCTTCTTCTTCGAACAATTCGTCAATGGTGTACAAACGCCCGATGATGGTATCGGTTTGAAATTTTACGCCCATTTTTTTCAGACCGTCTATTTCGGTACGCACAATTTCTTTGGGCAAACGGAATTCGGGAATACCGTAGACCAAAACGCCACCTAATTCGTGCAGGGCTTCGAACACGGTTACATCGTAGCCTTTACCGCGCAAATCTTTGGCACAGCTTAATCCCGCCGGTCCGGAGCCAACAATGGCTACTTTTTTGCCGTTGGATTTTTTGACTTCTGGAATATCGATTTTGCCCGAATTGCGCTCGTAATCGGCTACAAAACGTTCCAGATGTCCTATGGCGACTGGTTCACCGCGTTTGGCCACCACACAGGCTTCTTCGCACTGTTCTTCCTGTGGGCAAACGCGTCCGCAGATGGCCGGCAGGGCGTTATCTTCTTTGATTTTTTTCACGGCGCCTAAAAAATCGCCTTCGGCGATGTAGGCAATAAAATCTTTTATTTGAATGTTTACCGGACAACCCGCCACGCAGGTAGGTTTGGGACATTGTAAGCAACGCTGAGCTTCGGCCATGGCCAACTCAACCGTGTACCCCATATTGACTTCGTTAAAGTTGTGGCTCCGTTCTTTGGGATCCTGTTCGATCATCGGATGCCGTTGAATTTTCAGCCGTTCTTTTGGTGTTAGTTTATTCATAACGTTTCCCGCGCCTTTTTATTGTTCGTTTTTTATTTGGTTGATTTGTTTTTCTAAGCGACAATGTTCTTCGAAGCGTTTTAACGCTTTTTGTTCGTATTCGCGGTAGGTTTTATTACGATCCGCAAGATTTTTAAAGTCTACCGTGTGTGCATCAAATTCGGGCCCGTCTACGCAGGCAAACTTCGGTTTACCGTTAATCAAAACGCGGCACCCTCCGCACATTCCCGTACCGTCGATCATAATAGGGTTTAAACTTACAACGGTCTTAATCCCGTGCGGCTTGGTTACATCTGCCACGGCTTTCATCATAGGAATCGGACCGATTGCCAAAACGAAATCGATTTTTTTACCTTCGTCTATTAGTTGTTGTAATTTTTGGGTAACAAAACCGTGAAAGCCATAGGAGCCGTCGTCGGTGGTAATGTAGGCTTCATCGCTTACGGATTGCATTTCTTTTTCCAGAATAACCAAATCTTTGCTACGGGCTCCGTTAATGGTAATCACATAATTGCCCGCTTCTTTCAGGGCAACTGCCGTAGGATAGGCAATGGCGGTTCCCACACCACCTCCGATACTGACTGCTGTTCCGAATTTCTCGATATGTGAGGGCTGTCCTAACGGGCCGACCACATCCAGAATATATTCACCGGTTTCTTTCATATTTAATTCTTTGGTCGTTTTACCTACGCCTTGAACAATAATCGTGATCGTACCTTTTTCCTCATTCGAATCCGCAATGGTCAACGGAATACGTTCGCCGTATTCGTCTATGCGGATGATTACGAATTGACCGGCCTTACGCTTTTTGGCAATACGAGGGGCTTCGATCTCAAATTTCTTAATGTTTTCCGCCAGAAATCGGGCATCGACAATTTTGAACATAATGGCTTCCTGCTGTTTACATTTGACTTCGACATTTCGTTAATTATAAAGTTAATAAAACGTTTTACCTAAAACAACCACATTGCAATATTAAAAAAACGGCCTTTAATTTATTTATTTCCAACCTATTACAAAAAATAGGCCGATCTTTTTTATTGCAACTTTGTGAAAATATATTACAAATTATTCGATTTTAATGCAATGAAATTTTGATTTTATTTTAAGAGGTATCGGCAAATTTTCCAGAGAGATGGATAGTACGGTTGTTTTATAGCCGGATAAACATTTTACCCGCCATTTGGCGGATAAGTCCCATTAATTCGAGCGTGAGCAAATTACTTAGTGTCTCCGCTGGAGACAATCCGGTTTGGATGGCAATTTGGTCTACATGCAGCGGCTCACCGGATAGCACCTGATAAATTTTTTTCATTGCCCCGTTGAGTTGCTGCGTTTTTCGTTGATCCGTATCTTTGTGCAACTGAATTTGCGGAGCTATGACTTGGATGATTTCTTCGGGCTGCTCTGCTAATATGGCTCCTTGTTTAATAAGTTTATGGCATCCGGCGCTCTTGGGAGTTAGCACCGAAGATGGTATTGCAAAAACTTCACGATTTTGATCGTTAGCATAAATGGCTGTAAGTAAGGCTCCGCTTTTTATACCGGCTTCCGTTACCAATACCCCCACACTAATTCCGCTGATGATTCGGTTGCGTTTGGGAAAATTTCCCGAATCCGGCGGGGTTCCCATGGGATACTCACTTAGAATTATCCCGTTGTTTTCTATCTGATTAAACAGATTTTTATTTTCGGGAGGGTATAAGACATCTAATCCGTTGCCTAAAACGGCTATGGTAAACGCATTGTTTTTTAACGCGGCTTTGTGGGCAATTGAATCTACCCCGCGCGCGAAACCGCTAATAATGGTAAAATGATTTTGTGCTAAGATCCTAACAAATTTTTCGGTAACCAATTTACCATAATTGGACGGTATTCTTGTACCCACAACGGCTATGGCTGGGGTTTTCAACACTTTGGTTTGTCCTTTGTAAAACAAGAAAGCGGGAGGATCGTAAATTCGTTTTAATGAGTCCGGATAGTCTTCATCCCAATAGCTGAGCACGTTAACACCGTTTTCTTTGATTTTTTGAAGTTGTATTTTTACGAATTCTTTATTTGGCCCTTGTTTTATTTTTCGGGCTGTTTTTTGGTCAATGCCTTCTATTCCTATCAGTTGTCGGTAGCTGGCTTCCAAAACGGCCTCAGGCGAGCCCAAAACGGAAATCAGCTTTCGTAATCGGGTTGGTCCAACCAATGGTACGGACGACAATTCGAGCAATGCTTGCAGAGAAAAACGACTCATTCGTAGTCTTCTTGAGCTACTGCTTTTTCGATTAATTTATGGAATGATTCTTTTAATTCGTTTAAATGGTCACCACGTACAGCCGAAATCGGTAACACGGTTAACCCGTGATCAAACCGGGGAATTTCATTCTCTTCATTTATCAAATCAATTTTTGTTAAGACGATTATAAATGGTTTTTGTACTAAATTTTCGCTGTATTCTTTTAATTCATGATACAGGGTTTGAAAGGTTTTTTCAGGTTCGGGATCGGTACTGTCTATCAGATAGGCCAGTGCGCGTGTGCGTTCGATATGTTTAAGGAATTGGTGTCCTAATCCTTTACCCGTGTGGGCGCCTTCTATCAGTCCGGGAATATCGGCAACTACGAAATTACGAAAATCATGATAGGCAACAATGCCCAAATTCGGCTCGAGCGTGGTAAAGGGATAATCGGCAATTTTGGGCCGTGCCTTTGATATTCGTGAGAGTAATGTTGATTTTCCGGCATTGGGCAAACCAACCAGACCGATATCGGCAATTAGTTTTAGTTCTAATTCGATCCAACGGTCTTCTCCGGGTTGTCCGGGCTCCCATTCTCTTGGGCTGCGATGGGTGGGAGTTGCAAAGCGGGCATTTCCGCGACCTCCGCGACCTCCTTTAGCTACAACCAGTCGCTGTCCGTGGTTTACAATATCGCCTAAAATTTCACCGGTTTCTGCATCTTTGACAATGGTTCCTAACGGAACTTGTAAAATGATATTTTCACCTTTTTTACCGTGCTTGTTATCGCCCTTTCCGTGCTGACCTCGTTTGGCTTTGTATAGTTTATGATAAGAATAATCCTGCAGGGTGTGTAAATTGCGATTCCCTTCGAGAATGATGCTACCACCATGGCCGCCGTCACCACCGTCGGGGCCACCTTTGGGTACGAATTTTTCGCGGTGGAAACTCACGCAACCGCTGCCGCCGTGGCCTGCAATGACATGTATTTTTACGTAATCGATAAACATATTTTAAGCTCTTTATTTAAGAATCTAAACCGTTTAAACGGTTTGTGCTTTCCTCCCCCAACGTTGTAGAAAAAACACAAAATCGTTTAAACGATTTTACGCCCTGCCTTTTTAGTGAATGGAACCGCTAATACCAAAACGATGAATATTGCCCAAATCCTGTAAATTGGAATAAGCATAATCAAAACGTAACGATCTCACATAAATCGACACACCGCCCGATACGCCGCCAAAATTGCCCTGAGCAGAAGCCCCCGTATCCAAATCCTGATGCAAACTGTGATTGTAGCCCAAACGTAGTCGCAAATGTTTGCTTAGCATTAATTCACCTCCCACCGAAAACCGTTCAAAACGGTTATACCACTCATCTGAATCCAAATTCAGCCCCCGCAAAACGGCACTCACTTCAAGAGGCAAATGGGCCAGCCGTTTACTAACACCCACGTTCAAAGTAGTAGGTAACGATTCTTTCGTACTCCCGAATCGTTTTATATTCCATCCCGTATTTAAAAACGTCACCGCAAAATACAAATCCTTTTCAAATGGTGCAGCGTACTGCAATCCGAAATCAAACCCAACGGCCTGCGCATTATAGTTCTCGATCTGTGAAAAAGCATATTTTACACTAACCCCGTACGAAAAATGCGCATCCAAATAACCAGCCTGTGTCACCATTAACGCAAAGTCATGAGCCGAAAACGTTTCCCCTGTAGGAACCGCATATTGATCGGTCGTTTCAAAATTACCATAATCCATATAGCTAATCGAAACGGCAACCCGCTGCAAATAAGGCGCAACAAAACTATAACCTGCCTGCCCCCCGTTTATATCCAACAAATAATTGGTGTAATTGAAAAAAAACGGCTTCCCTTTAACACTGGCCAAGCCAGCCGGATTCATATTTAATGTATTCAAATCTCCACGCATCGTCATAAACGCCGAAGCCATTGCAGCCGAACGTGGAGAAAAATCTGTATTCAAAAACGAAAATCCGGAAGTCAGCCCAGCAAATACGGACGAGGCTCCGGCAAATAAAATCCCTGTAAAAAGCAAAAACGACTTAGCATTTCTCAGCCCTTTTAACCAACAGCTTCGGTTTATCATTTGCAAAATACAATGTTTATTCAACATGAATCACCTCAATATTTTGTAATAACGGCGAAGACGAATTTTCCACCAAAAAACGATCAAAATCGACCCGAACAACCTCCGGCAAAGACCGCCCCAAAAACAATGAACCAATTTTGGCAAACATTTCCGGACTATCGCTGACAAAATAACGATCTTCCCCCTGCTTATCGCTCGAATTCAATAAATTTGAAGCATTCAAAATGTTCCGAACCGCTTTGGCCGTTTCCTTACCCGAATCAATCAAAGTAACATCGGGACCTACAATTCGCCGAATCACCGGCTCAAGTAACGGATAATGTGTACATCCCAAAATAATGGTATCCGCTTTCGCTTCAATTAACGGCTTTAAATACTTTTTTAACGTAAGCACCGTAACCTCATCATCCAACCAGCCCTCTTCCACCAAAGGTACCAGCAACGGACACGGTTGGCCCAAAACATCCGCCTCGGGCATACGTTTTTTAATAGATCGAGTATAAGAACTACTGGCAATGGTAGCCGATGTCCCAATTACCCCGATTCTTTTATTCTTCGTAGCAACTACCGCCGCCTGAGCACCAGGCTCCACTACCCCCACCACCGGAATATCCAATCGACTCTGTAACAAAGGTAAAGCCGAAGACGAAGCCGTATTACAGGCAACAACAAGTAACTTAATGCCAAACTCCGATAAAAACAGCGCATCTTCCATCGCAAACCGTCGAATAAGCCATTTTGATTTAGTGCCGTAAGGAATACGCGCCGTATCGCCAAAGTAAACCAAATTCTCATTGGGCAAAATACGCTGTAATTGCTTTACAACCGTTAATCCACCTAAACCGGAATCAAAAACACCAATGGGCCGATCACTTTTCATAATGCACTTTCAAAATCCTTCTTAAATTTAATAATCCCCTCGCAAATACCCAGCGCAACCTTAGCCTGGGTCGAATGGCTGCGCAGCAAACGCGCCTCGTGTTTATTGGAAATAAACCCCGTTTCCACCAAAACATTCGGCATTGTCGCATTAACCATCACATAAAAAGGCCCCTGTTTTACGCCCCGATCCTTCATTCCCACCCCATGTAGACGGTTGCGCAAAGAACGTTGTACAACCGTAGCCAAATACTGGCTGTACTTAATAAAGGCATTCTGAGCCATTGTTGCAAGTATAAAATTTATCCCCTTGTACTTTTTCTTATCCTCCGACGTTTCGAATTCGATAGATTTGTTTTCCAGCAACACCGTATTACGTGCATCGCTATCTTTTTCCGCACTCAAAAAATAGGTCTCAAATCCGTTAACCGAATGCCTGGGATTAGAATTACAATGAATACTCACGAATAATTTACCATTATTCTTATTTGCGAATTGAGTCCTCTGCCATAAAGGAATAAATACATCCGTCTTCCTGGTATACAGTATCTTCACATTCGGTAAACGTTTTTTAAGATACGAACCCAACTTTAAAGCGATTTTTAAAACAATATCCTTTTCCTTCAGATGATAATACCCGAGAGCGCCCGGATCCTTTCCCCCGTGCCCGGGATCGATAATTATCGTATCGATCAACCAGGCAGATTTTTGATTTTTCAATTCCTCATTAATATTTTCGGACGGCGTTTCCTTTTGAGCATCGTCTTGCGCGATTTCTTTAAGCCGAAGCGTTAAAAGCACCTGACTCAAATCGGGATCGTAAATTGCCTCATAATCGTGAGGAACTTTTCTCAACCGAAATCCGATGGAAAGCAATCGATCAAATTGTACGGCTCGTATTTCGATCACTTCCGGATCTTTAACCTTATGCGTCAGCGCCTTAACATCTCCTTTACCTCCGATAAGCTCCAAATACAACCAGCCGTTTACCAGACGCGTATTTAATTTATTGGCGGGAAAGGCAACCGTGGTATTCAAAGCGATTAGCGTACCGTTCGCTTTTTGTTCGATATTAATCGAAAGAACATTAATACGTTTAGCCCCAAAACGCATCTTCGCTACATTCGGCAAATATTCCAAATGTAATGAAGTAAAATCATTCACCACCCCACAAAATTCCCGAATGGGAACCCAAATCGATCCTTCGTACCAAATCGGTTTATGCAAAATCTGAATAATTTGTTCGTTAATAACCACAAAAGGATTATCCGCGGTAAACTTCAATTTTATTTCACCGATTTTCAACACCGCCTTTTTACGCACACTGTTCGTAAAAATGCCGTAGCGACTCGGATCAAGATCGGCAAAATCATCCGTGTTCAGATAATAATTTTTCCCAACCGCCAAAACCGGCCAAACAACCCGCTTGCCGTCCGCCAACTCAACGTTTAAAAACCGATCATATTTGGTTTGCGCTTTCAGTGCAGTCAACGGTCGAGCTAAAAAAAACAATAACGAATAAAAGAATTCCTTAACAAATTCCCGACGAAACATATAGACCCCTGTTCAAAGCTTTGGCCTGTAATTCGTAAATAAAGATTAAAATTAAATGAAACGCGTAACAATCCCAAATAATAAATCGACTCGCAACCCGCCTACAAAAATCATACTTTTCCGATATCTAACTTATTGAAATTATGGAAATATGGCTATGAATTCAAACGTTTTTCCAAAATTAACTTCTCGTCTTTACCAAAACACCCTCCAATAAAATATCCGCGCACGATCGATCTCTGCAAAGCGGAATAAAAACTATAAAAATATTTTCCCCATCATAAACGTATACCGCAACAATCTCCACCATCCATTGTAATCAAATTTTTTACTTTAATTCGGGAGCGTTTTTTCCACAAAAAATTTCCTTTTGACTCTGGCATTTTATTTATTTTATGCCGATCTTTAAACAAAGTTGCAAAAAGGCCAAAGAGAAATCATGAACGTTCGTGTGCATAATATCCGAATAAACAATCGAAAGCCCAAAAATTATCTCATTATCATATTTGCTATTTTCGCCCTTACCCTTAATATTAACGCCCAACAACTACCGATAGCAGAACGTATTTTGCTCAAATCGGAACGAAACACACAAATCCTTTTCAAAAAACCGGTCGGAGCCGAAATACACCGACAAAAATTCGATGCTTTATATTACGCACTTCATCTCAAAATCGATATGCCCCGTCGCTACATACAAGCTTACACAACCGGCCGTTTTGCCAGTCTGCAAGATAGCCTTACCACCCTTACACTCGACTTTAACAATAGCCAACTTACCGTCGATTCCATCAAAGGAGCCGTACAAAACTTTACCCGCAACGGTTCCTTTTTGGACATAACTTTAGACCGAGCTTACCAAAAAGGAGATACGTTAAGCATTACCGTCTACTATTCCGGCAATCCCGAAAAACAAGACACCATCTCATTTAAATTTGATTACACAGCAAGTGAAGAACGCTACGTGTGGACTTTAAGCGAACCATACGGCGCCCGCGATTGGTGGCCTTGCAAAGACACGCCTGCCGACAAAGCCGATTCCGCCGATATCTACGTTACCGTACCCGAGGGCAATGTAGTCGCCTCCAACGGAACTATGGTAAGCGATACTCCGAACCCCCAAACGGGCTGGCATACAGTACATTGGCACGAAGGCTACCCGATTGCCACCTATCTAATTTCTCTTGTGGCTGGGCCCTTAGCGCATTTTCAAGATTATTATCATTATTCCCCTACCGATTCCATGTTGCTGGATTATTATGTTTTCCCGATTTTACTTTACCGTGCGCAAGAATACTTTGCCGAGGTACCCGATTATTTGGACGCTTTGAGTCATTTTTACGGCCCCTATCCGTTCCTCAAAGAAAAATACGGCATGGCCCAATTCGGCTGGCGTGGAGGCATGGAACATCAAACCATTACGTCCATCGGTGGGGTTTACAAAAGCTGGCGTTTTTTATACGTACACGAATTGGCACATCAATGGTTCGGCGATAAAGTCACCTGCGCCACCTGGCACGATATTTGGTTAAATGAAGGATTTGCCACATATTCCGAAGCGCTTTATGCCCAATGGGCCGGATTAGATGATATTCCGCCCGGAATGGAGGCTTACCACACCTATATGGATCGGCTCTTTTATACAGATGACGGCACCATCACCGTAGAAGACACAACCCGATTTTCTTCCATATTCGGACTCATCGTTTACCATAAAGGAGCCTGGCTTTTACACATGTTACGGCACGTAATCGGAGACGATGCCTTTTTTACGGCCTTGCGTACCTATTTAGACGATCCCCGCTGGACTTACGGATCGGTGCGTACCGAAAATTTTATCGAAACCTGCGAAACGGTTTCCGGACAAAATCTGCACACTTTTTTCGATCAGTGGTTAAATTATCCCTTTTATCCAACCTATGAATACAAATGGAATGCCCGGCAAACCAAAAACGGTGCCCAAATCGAAACAACCATTCGGCAAACACAACAACAAACGGTTTATGTAATGCCCATAGATTTGAAATTTATTTTTGCCGACGGACACGATACCCTTATTACTGTTCAAAATAACAAAATCAGCCAAAGCTACCGGTTTCTTCTGAAGCAAATACCCATACAGCTCATTTTCGATCCCGACCACTGGATTTTAAACGAAAACAGAGAAATAACACCTGCGGCCTACACGCAATATGCGGAAATTTATCGTATTTATCCCAATCCCTCTCATGGAAACGTACGCATCGAATTGCGTCATTTGCTCAACGAAAAAGTAACGGTTGATATTTACGATATTCAGGGGCATTTAATTCGAACCTTGGAAAGCAAAACACAACAATTTTTCCTGCATACCTATCAGTGGGACGGAAAAAACTCAAACGGTCAACCCGTCGCCAGCGGTGTGTATATCATTCGCACCAACGCTTTCGGGGTACCGCCAAAGCAGCAAAAAGTGGTTATCTTAAGATAATTCGGTTCACCTTGTCAATGCCTTTAAATCACGAATAAATTGTGTCATGGGGCGCACATAATTTTTCATGCCAGGATGTGACAAAGCATGTTTTAACCTTGGGCTGTCATCCGGCAAATAAAGAATTGCTCTGTGGCTTCCGATTTCGGTAATCTTATCATCGGACAAATCTTTGTCGTAAGTCAAAACATGCCACAATTCTCTGATTTTATGTCGATTTAATAAGTCAATATCTGTAGTATAAGCTTGCTTCCAGCGCTCGCGTAATGTCCGTTTACACGAAATGCCAATCAGCCAACCGTCATTAGTTTTTATCCATTTATCAACTTCAAGTCCGGTTGTAAAATGTTCCGGTGCATGCGTTGCTTTAATCCCGAAATGATTCAAGATAATGCTCGTAATTCCTTCCACTCCGCGCCCGGCACGCCCTTTCCTTTTTTGGGCGACTCTACGTTCAAATTCCTGACAAAACGCGGTAAGCACAATATTTAACTCGTCCGTATTTAAAAAACCCTCCAATTCGTTTTTCAACAACGAAAAATTACGAATAATTTCTTTTCGCTCTGCCATTACGCAGCCTTTGGTGCCAATTTCATCAAGAATATTAATAATATTGGCCAAGCCTTGCTCACCTTTGGTTTCCAAGAGCGAGGTCGCCACCGAACGAATAAAAGCATTATCGTCGTTAGGAATTTCTTTTAAGGCATTATTTATCGGTACTAAAATTTTCTCACAGGTCAAAGCAAAAACTTCAAAATCTTTAACGGTTAATAGCATTTTGGATAGGTCTTCAAACAAATGTTCAATCGATGCAAATTTATTCGTTCCCGCTCTTCTATCCTGTAATAAACTTTTCTTTACCGTTCTTAATAAAATATCGATTTGAATCTGTTCATTTTCATTCTTAAAATCATGGGAACCAAGGAGCGAATAAATTGCTGCTGCCAAATTTAGCATGGTTGCCGAATCCGTGCCTATGCCTCCGTATTTATCGGAATTTATGAGCATTCGCGCAAACCAATATACTTTTCCCCACGGATTTTCCAAAATCCTTTCAACTTCCATCAGAACTCCGGGCTAATCCTTTGGCATGAAATGAAGGATATATTCAAAAGTAGTCCCCATTGTAATGTAATTCGAGGGCCAACCAAAAATACCAACTTTATTTACGATATTCGTCCGATCCCAAATAATCGTATTCCGCAATTTGTAACCGGCTTTATCCATGGCGCGAATAATGGAAACATGAATCGGAATTCGTTCGTTCTCCCACCACATATCCGCCACATTAATTACACAATGCCCTTTAGGTCTTAATAGGGGACGCAATTCTTGATAAATGGAAGAAATCCGATTCTCATACGCTTCCAAATTTAACGTTCCCAAATCCCTAGCGTCTTGACTGTATTGCTCGATCTTGTCATATTGCTCATTTTTTCTCTGGTCACTACGCCGACTCTTATTTTTACGTTTACGATTCAATAAATTGGCATAAGGGGGCGATGTTAAGATTAACTTTACGGTACCTTCACGAATGTAATTTTTAATATTCCGGGCATCGTCACAAATCGCAATTTGTTTGCTTTCGTTAAAGATGGCAGTTTGCGACAAACGCTGCCGGGCTAAATTGATATATTGTTGGTTCAAATCGAAACCAACGGCATTTCTATCCGCATCACCTGCGGCAACCAATGTGGTTCCGCTACCCACAAACGGATCAATTACCAATTCCCCTTTGTGGGTAAAAAGCTCGATACAGCGTTTTGCCAAAGAAATCGGAAATGTTGCGGGATGTAAATTTTTATCACGAATATCGCGCTTCTCATAATAAAACTGCCAAACTCCAATCTGATTTTTGATCCATTCTTTAGCCGAAAGGCAGTTAATATGATTTGCCGGACAATCGCAGGTTTTTTGGTAACCGATTTCCAAATAAATCTCTTCCTTTAACGCGTCTATTTTTACGGCTTCCATTTTTTTCTTTCTTTTTTGTGTTTGTGTGAAACGGTAAAAAGATAATCGAATAATGTTTCAGATTCAAAAAATAAAACGAACTACCATACACCCGGTATTCGCGTGCCGCAATATGGACAGCGTCCGTTCTTTATCTTCATTGCTTTTACGGTAAATCCGATCCGTTCCACCAGCACATTCCCGCAACGCGGACAATAGGTGTTTTCCGCCGGATGGCCCGGCACATTACCCACGTAAACATAGTGCAGGCCTTCGGCGTCGGCAATGGCTTTACAACGATCTAACGTTTCCACCGGTGTCGGCGGTAAATTTTTTAGCAGGTATTGCGGGAAAAAACGCGTGAAATGAATTGGCACATCCGGGCCTAAATTGCGCTTTATCCAGCGCGAAAGTTGTTTGATTTCTTTTTCGCCGTCATTCAACGTCGGTACAACCAAATAAACAATTTCCAACCAACGCCCCCGATTATGAATGGCCTCCACGGCCTCCAAAACCGGTTTTAGCTCGCCGTGCACAACATCCTTGTAATATTGCTCGCTAAACGCCTTCAAATCAACCTTAATGGCATCCACTACAGCGCATAATTTTTGGATCGGCTCCTTTTCGATATACGCTGCCGTAATAACCACACTTTTAACTTCTTCTTTATGTCCGGCAATAGCCGTATCGTACATGTATTCGTAAAATATTGTCGGTTCGTTGTAGGTGTATGCAATACTCTTAGCTCCGTAATCCTTGGCCGCGCGTGCAATTTTTTCCGGCGGCATGTAAAAACTGTTAACCTGCTCGGGGGTAACCTGTGAAATTTCCCAATTCTGACAAAACTTACAATTCAAATTACAGCCGGCCGTAGCAATGGAAAAAGCCATGGAACCAGGATAAAAATGAAAAAGTGGCTTTTTTTCTATCGGATCCATATGGTAGGTTACCGGACGCGCGTATACTAATGTGTAATAAGTGCCGCCGCGATTTTCCCGTACACCGCAATAACCGCGCTCATGATCGTCAATCACGCAATGACGCGGGCATAATTTGCATTGAATTTGCTTGTGCGCCTTGCTTTCCCAATAGCGCGCTTTGCGGACGTAACGATTGTCTGAACCCGTTGCACCTAAAGCCAACGACCCGGAAGGTAAATTTAAAACAGGCATTCCGGCTACAACACAAGCGGCCGAAGCCAATTTTAAAAACGTACGGCGCTTCATTCCCTGTTTTTGCTTATCGGGCCATTGATCTATTGTCGAAAATTTTTCGATCATTTTATGCCTCGTATTTCCCCCCCCAATTATACCTTTTTTAAACAAACGAAAAATGCCTCGAATTTTAACCGGACCTTATGTGTATCGTTTCAATCCATTCGGGATTGCTGTAACCGAGCCCGTGCTTTTTATCGGAAGCAGTAAAAATGTATGTTGGCTCCCGACCTTCTTCTTTCAGCGATTTCATACCGGCTTCTTTGCGTTTGGTTTCGATAATTTGCCAGCCGGTGTAATCAATGGCTACGCGATCCTGCCCGATAATCAGACCGTTAAATTTCCAACGCCACGGCGGCATGTAGGCCGGCCCTCCGTGATACTGCGCCTCCAAAGCGTCCACAATCGTAAAACGTACTTTACGGCGAATCGGTAAAAACGCATTCACATCGGCAATATACGGATCCCCGGCGTTCAAATGATATTTGTTCGGATTGTGAATGGCGCCAAACAGATTCTTCAAGCTGATGGAAACACCAGCAATACTATGATCACGTAGCAGGCCGATATTAATTACGCCGTCACACAGGTTTGTGAGGGTACGCGTGAGCAAACTTCCCGCCTGACCGAATACGTAAAGCTCGGGAGCAAATCCAACCGCATCGTTGCCGAAAACTCTGGGGCCTTTGCCGTTAATGTTAATGTGAAAACCAGCCTCTTCCAGATCTTTGTTTAATCGATCCCAAATAATAATATCATTGGCACGAATGCCTGCCTGAAGCAAGCGTTCCACAACCGCTTCCGCTAATTCCCGATGCGTTGAACCACGCCCGGACAAACAGTTTACCTTAATGCCAATCACTTCGCCCGGATGCACGATTTTACGCCAGGCACGTAAAGGAACATCCACGTTAAAATACGCTTGCATGGCCTCATCCAGCAATGCAAGAACACGATCGCCATTAACACGCCCGTTTTTAAAAACTTGCCGATCACGAGCAATTACGACTTTAGATTTTCCGTCTTGCGGAATCGATTCGGAGGCGGGTAAAAGACGCGGCAACCAAAAGGCGCTGCCGAAAAGAACGCTCTTCTTTAAAAATTTTCTGCGATTCATAACGCATCACTTTCGCCGGATTTTTTCTTTAAATTAACGGTTGACTTCTTTGCGGTCAAATATTAAAAACATTTCCGGCTCGGCTTAATTTCAAACACATTTTGATTAAAATTCGTTCCCATTTCGCCCGATTTTTGCATCTAATATATAATACGGAAAAGGGAGAAAAATCGGATATGAAAGATTACTACAAAATTTTAGGTGTAAATAAAAACGCAACACAAAAAGAAATTAAAAACGCCTATCGTAACTTGGCAAAAAAACATCATCCGGATGCCACCGGAAAAAACTCAGATGAACAATTCAAAAATATTCAGGAAGCTTACAGCACGCTAAGCGATCCGGAAAAACGCTCCGATTACGATGCCTGCATGGGAGAATCCGTACGCGTGCATATCCGGACTTCGGTGGTTCATAACCGTCGCTACCGAACGGGCGGGGGTTCGCCTGTAGAGCCGCTTATTCCGCGCGAAGCCCCAAACGCAACGCCTTTCTCCGATCCTTTTTCGTCACGGGTTTTTAACGAAGCGGACGATTTGTTCGAACGCCTGCGATCGTACATTTTAAGACGTTTCTTTTTTAATGACGACTTTTAAAAACATCGTTTATTAAAATCCTTTGCCTTATTTTTTTTAATTGAAAACGACCATAATCCCTTGAATATTAGCGTGTTCTGACGCTCTGACGTTGTCTGCTTTATCTTCGACAGAGCCGTCTGTCAGAATTTCTAATCTTTGCAAAATTGATGCGTTAATCTGTCAAACTGACAAAATTTTAATTTTGTACTTCCTGCGGGCAGTATCTTGTTTAATATATTGTTATTTTATGAGTTATGCGGTTGGCACGGCATTTGTAATGAGAAAAAGCGAAAATGTAAAACAGAAACAAAGGAGGGCGGAAGAATGTATGTAAGCAGAATATGGCAATTTGACCCCTGGCGCGAACTGGACCGGATTCATGATGAAATGAATCGTTTGTTTTCCGACGCGCTCGGACGTTCTGTTGCCAGCAGTTACCCGGCCATAAATATTTGGGTTAAAGACGATACCGCTCTTGTAACGGCGGAGCTTCCGGGTTTTGATGTTAAAGACTTGGATATTACGGTACTGAATGACGAATTACGCATTAAAGGCACACGCAAAAAACCGGATTTCGGCAAAGATGTCCAAGTGCATCGTTTGGAATCCGGTGTGGATAGCTTCCAGCGTACCATTCAGTTACCGTACGCCGTGGAGAGCGACAAGGTTGAAGCTAAATTCGAACGAGGGGTGTTGACCATTACTTTACCGCGAGCCGAAGCAGACAAACCTCGGAAAATTCAGGTTTCAACCAAATAAGGTTTGAAAGGAGGTGAGTAAAAATGGCCGAGAAAAAAACCTTGCAAAAACGTAAAACCGAACAGGTAGAAAAAGTTGAAAGAACTCACGATCGTAATGTCTTTATTCCTGTGGTAGATATTTACGAAACCAATGATGAAATTATTTTAACAGCGGAGATGCCAGGCGTTGATGAAAAAACCATCGACGTTACTTTGGACAACGATATTTTAACGATTCGCGGACGTACCGCAGATCAAAGACCGGAAGGATTTGAGCTGGTTTACAGCGAGTACGAAACGGGTGACTTCGAACGTTCGTTCAGCATCAACGAATCGATTGATGCCGATAAAATAGAAGCACAGTATCACAACGGTGTTTTAACGGTTAAGTTGCCAAAAGCCGAACCGGCTAAGGCCAAAAAAATCGAAGTTAAAATCAAATAAAAATCGGGGATTGAAAGGAGGTGAGGGCTATGGCAATTCGTGATTTGGTTAAAAACAATCCGTTGAAAAAGAATGTTCCCGTTCGTCGCGAAGATTTGATGAGTCCTTTTTATTCCTTGCAAAAAGAAATCAATCGCATTTTCGATGATTTCTTTAGCGACTTGGTGCCAAGCAAATGGTTTGGCGAAGACAATATTAGCTTTGTACCGAACGTTGATGTAAAGGAAAAAGATAAGGAAATCATCGTTCGTGCCGAACTTCCGGGAATGGATGCCGAGGACATCGACATCAGTATTTCCGATGATGTGCTGACTTTGCGCGGTGAAAAGAAAGAAGAAAAAGAAGAAAAAGAGGGTGATTACTACCGTCGCGAATTAACTTACGGAAGTTTTCATCGCGACATTCCCTTACCAGCCGAAATCGATTCCGACAAGGTGGAAGCCGAATTCAAGAAGGGTGTGCTAAAAATCCGCTTGCCCAAAAAGCCGGAGGCTCAGCGCAAAGCCAAAAAGATTCAGGTTAAAAGCAAATAAGCGCATAGCAGGAATAGCGAAAACCGGAAAAGGCCGACCATTCATACTGTCGGCCTTTTCTGTCTAAAATAGTTTGAGCAGGGGAGAAAAAAATCGTACCTTGTAACCGATGCTCCGTAGCCGGAATGTGAGCAAAAGGAGCTATGAGCAATGGAAGGAGAATCAGGAAATATGAAAAAAGATTACTATCAAATACTGGGGGTAGATCGCAACGCGACGCAGGATCAGATTCGCAAGGCGTTTCGCAAGTTGGCGGCCAAATACCATCCCGACCGCAACCCGAACGACAAACATGCGGAAGAGATGTTCAAACAGATCAACGAGGCGCACGAAGTTTTAAGCGACCCAGAAAAGCGCAAACTGTACGATCGCTACGGTGAAAACTGGAAGCAATTCCAGAACGCCGAACAGGCAGCGGGCGCACAGGGAGGCACACGTCCCGGTGGCGGCTTCGGAAAATCGTACCAATGGGATGACGGCCAAACCTATTACAAATGGTCTTACGACGACATTTTCGGCAAGGGTGCTAGCGGCGGGGCTCAGGAAGATATTTTCGAGTCGATTTTCGGCGGCGGATTCAATCCTTTTGGCGAGCAGTTCAAAAACGTGTACAAAATGCGCGGTCAAGATGTCAAGGCCGAATTGGTTATTACGCTGGACGAGGCGTACAACGGCACAGAGAAAATTTTCCGCATTAACGACCAGACCATTAAGTTGAAAATCAAACCCGGCACCGACAACGGACAAATTCTGAAATTGAAAGGTAAAGGCGCGCCGGGTGTCAACGGCGGACCGAACGGCGATTTGCTGATTACCGTAAAAATTGCCGAACACCCGATTTACAAACGCAAAGGCGCCGATTTGTACGCCGATTTGCCGGTGGATTTGTACACGGCTGTTCTGGGTGGAAAGGTGATGTTTAACACCTTCAAAGGAAAGGTGAAG
>CAZRBA010000116.1:0-52984 GCA_964598255.1 uncultured Caldithrix sp.
TCCGGATATTTATTACGCTACCAGTGAAACGGAATTAAAAGAAAGCTCCGAACTGGGTAAAGCGCTGGCCTATGCTGCGGGGGTCGGGTTTACCTATAATTTTCTGAATTTCGGCGTACGTTATTACGCATCTTTTCCGAAATATGAGCAAACTTCACCTTTTCGCAACAACGGTGCATCAACAACGCGGGATTTACCGGTAAAAATTTTGCAGGTAGTTTTCGGCATTAATTTTTAAAAGATCAAAAAATTCTAAACGTTTAAAATTATTTTTGCAGGGCAGCTTGTTTTTGCAGGCTGCCCTGTTTTTTGTTTTTCAATCTCCCCCAAAAGCATTTCGCTGTGAACGATCAAAATAACCGTTGCGGTTTTTCAATTTACCTTTGCACCCGCGCGTTTCCTCCGTGCGCAAAAGCCTCCACTTCCGCAAGGTTAGCCATTGTCGTATCGCCGGGAAATGTCGTAAGTAGCGCGCCGTGTGCCCAACCCAAACGCAATGCTTTTTCAGGATCGTACTCCTTTAATAACCCGTAAATCAATCCCGCGGCAAATCCGTCGCCGCCACCGATTCGGTCCAAAACATCGAGCTCCGCTTTTGGTGTGAAAAATTTTTTCCCTTTGTACCAAAGTACCGCACCCCAGAAATGACGATTGCTCGATTTGACTTCACGCAGTGTGGTAGCAACTATTTTAACGTTGGGAAATTCCGTCGTTACTTTTTCGATCATTTCAAAGAACGCCCGCGTATCGAACTTTGACTCGGCGGCAATTTTAGGCCCGGGAATTCCTAACCCCATCTGTAAGTCTTCTTCGTTGCCAAGCAATACGTCCGTATGCGAAACAATTTCACGCAGCACGCCTTGGGCCTGTTCTTGCCCGCCGATAGGGGCCCAAAGCTTTGCCCGATAATTCAAATCGAACGAAGTAAGGGCGCCGTGTTTGTGAGCGGCTTTCATCGCTTCGATTATTAGTTCGGATGTTGTTGCCGATAAAGCGGCAAAAATGCCGCCCGAATGGAACCAACGAATTCCCAAGGCGAAAATATCGTCCCAGTCAAAATCACCGGGCTTCAGTAATGCCGCCGCTTCGTTCGATCTGTTGTAGAACACCACAGGCGGCCGTACGCCGAATCCTCGGTCGCTGTATACTGTGGCGATGTTCGGTCCGCGAACCCCGTCGTGCTTAAAATATTTGAAAAACGGGACCACCCCCATCTCCCGAATTCGGCTTTGTACCAATTCTCCGATACCGTAATCGACCATGGCCGTGGCAATACCTGTTTTCATACCAAAGCAATCGGCAAGGTTGGCGGCTACATTGTATTCCCCGCCCGAAATGTGAATGTCTACGGAACGGGCTTTGCGAAACGGGACAACACCCGGATCGAGTCGATGGACCATGGCGCCCAAAGCCAAAAAATCCAAGGAATTCTTTTGTTTGGTTTCATGAAGCGAATTCATTTTGTTCCTCCGAAAATTTATTCTGTTCTTCCCTTTTTCCGTTTTGAACAACCGTTTTTCGGTTTTTGCTTGCAATAATGATCAATCCTCCGAAAATAATCATTGATCCTGCAATCCATTGAAAAAAACGTAACGTTTCATTGTAAAGCAAATACGATAGTACGGCCGTAAAAAAAGCGGAAAACAAACTGATACTGTATGAAATCATTACCCCCAGAAATCTGAGAGAAACGTAAAAAAGTACATGTGCCAAATTAATGCCGATAAAAGCGGAAACAGCTACCAGTATGCGTATTTTGTACGGAATGATCATAAATTTGGCGGGTTGCCCCAAAATAAACATCAATGCCACAGTACCCATGCCCGTGTAAAACGCGATTACGGAAAAGGAAATAAGGGCATTTGTTTCGTTAAAATAACGTTTTACGGCTAACCCGTACATAGCCATAAACAAACTGCTGATTAAAACAAGCAAAACACCAAAAAACGTTCCGGAAAGCGTGATATGATTTCCGTAATAGCTTAAACCGGCAAAGCCAAGCAAAGAAATAACAAGGCCCAACCAAAAACGAAATTCCCGCAATAAAAAACGTTCGTCCGAAAACAGAAAAAAAGATCCGATGATAGACCAAGCAACCGTTGTTTTTACCAAAAATCCGATTAATCCCGGATCGATGTAATACGGTGCCCAGGCCCACGCGATTTGCTGTAGAAAATTAAACGCTGCCGGAATAAGCGCCATTTTCCACATGTAAGCGGTGTATTTGCCATCATAAGCCAATTTCACGATAATCGGCAACATAACAAGAAGAACCACTCCGTAACGATACCCGTTTACTGTCCACGCATCCAAATAAGGCGTAAAATACTTAAGGAACAGCGGTACCGTAGACGAGCAGAATACGGAAAACAGTAAGGCAAATACTGCATTTTTATGTTTCATCGAAACTCTTTTTTTCTTCGTTAATTCTGTTTGGAAAATTAAAATTGTTCAAAACGTTTTTTATATGCCCACAATCCCAAAGCCGGATTTGAAATAAAAAAAACTTTCTCTCCGTCTGCCAGTACATTAAAACCGTCTTTTAACATTTCGGGATTGTAACGACGAAGCATGGACGTCAAATCGGCGTAATAAAATCCCACCTGCTCGATCTCCTTTCTGCCGAGCAAACCTGGGCAATAAACGATTTTAAAACGATTTTCAGACGAACCGTGAATCAAATGGGCGGCTGCCGCCAGGTTGCTTTGGAGGTCGGTATTTTTTTTCGTAAGGGATAATATTTCCGATGTAGTACGATAACCGTATTTACGAATCAACCGGTCGATCGTTTCATCTTCGCCGAATGTTTTAACTCCGGGCGCCAATACAATTAATTCCCCGCCGTCGGCTATGGCCATCCGCGTACGGTAAATGCTCTTATTACCCAACCAGGTACTTTTAAATTCGTGTGGATGCAAATAAACGATAACTTTTTTAAGCGGTTCGTCTAACAACTGAATATTAACCTGCAACGACAAATTTGCCGCCTTGGTAAAACATCTTTTGTCATCGCCGATAAACAGCCCCTTCACCACCTGTTTTCCATCGGAATCTTTGGCTACCACCGTGTGTACGTAAACGATGGGCAAATCGCTCGCAAAATGATCGGCAGCATAATTAAGGACCGCGCGAACCGGATTTTCGGCACGCCCCATTATCCGTTCCATTCCGTAAACAGCACCGAGAAAATGGCTCTTGTTTATTCCTTCGGCCCCGCCGGTGCCCACAAAAATATTCTTATTGTAATTAGCCATACCGATCACTTCATGCGGGACCACCTGCCCGATAGAAAGAATAAGATCGAACTTCCCTTTGACCAGCAACGAATTAACCTGAGCAGGCCATGTAAAATCGATTTTATTTTCACTGGCCGCTTTGATAAATTCCCGCGGAACCGTACCCAATGTAACGACATCACGCCGCCAATTATGAACACGAAATTTGTTTTGCGGGACCTCCGGAAACATCTCGGCAATTTGATCCCGGGTCATCGGTACATGTGTACCGATTGCCGGTAAAATATCGGTTAGTGCATTGCCGTAATAGTCCTGAACAAATCGTGTTATCAAGCCAGCAAACGAATGGATGCGCGTAAAATCGGGCGGAACGGCTAAAACTTTTTTTCGCTTTCCCAATTTGTCCAACGCAAAAAAAAGTCCGCGTTTTATTTCTTTTTCGCTAAGCCCGCCTTCTGTATTAACCTGTTCGAAATAAAGCATTGTATTGCGCTCCGTGCGAAAAAATGGTAGGATTTTGTTTACCGGTTTTCATTACCCATTCCATTGGTGATGAAAAAACCGACCTTCGGGAGCGTCGATTCTTTCAAATGTGTGGGCGCCAAAATAGTCGCGTTGTGCCTGCAGTAAATTGGCCGGTAAACGGGCACTCCGGTAACTATCGTAATAAGCCAAAGCGCTGGATAACGCCGGGACAGGTACGCCGAATTCAACGGCACGGATAATTACCCGACGCCAAATCGGATGGGTTTGGACTAAAATTTCTTTGAAATAATCATCCAACAACAAGTTGTTTAATTCAGGATTTCGTTCGAAGGCATGTCGAATCGCATCCAAAAATTGAGCGCGAATAATGCAACCGGCCCGCCAAAGCGAAGCAACGGAAGCAAAATTTAATTTCCAACCGTAAGCTTTGCCTGCGCTCCGCATAAGCTGAAATCCTTGAGCATAAGAACAAATTTTTGCCGCATAAAGTGCCTGAGCAATTTCATCGATAAACGCTTGGGGATCGCCGGTAAAGTCGGGTTTGGGGCCTGCCAAAATTTCGGAGGCCATCAGGCGTTCTTGTTTCAACGCACTCATAAAGCGGGCAAAAACGGCTTCGGCAAACGTTTGGGCCGGAACTCCCAAATCTAAGGCTGTTTGTGCGGCCCATTTTCCGGTTCCCTTTTGCCCTGCTCGATCCAGAATAACATCGACCATTGCTTTGCCTGTTTTGGTATCTTTTTCGGCTAAAATACGAGCCGTAATATCGATCAAATAGCTATTCAATTTACCCTTGTTCCATCGCGCAAAAACGGCACTCATTTTCTCCGGCTTAAAATGCAGAATGCGATCCATCAAAAAGTAAGCTTCACCGATCATTTGCATGTCTGCGTATTCGATGCCGTTGTGAATCATCTTGACAAAATGTCCGGATCCGCCTTCGCCGATCCATTCCGCACAAACGGCGCCTTCGTCGGTTTTGGCGGCAATTGTTTTAAAGATATTTTCCACCAAAGGCCAGGCTGCGGGTTCACCGCCCGGCATGAGCGAAGGGCCATACAAAGCGCCTTCTTCCCCGCCACTCACTCCCGTACCGATAAAAAGCAGTCCCTCTTTTTTCAGAGATTTCCATCTGCGTTCGCTGTCCGTAAAGTGGCTGTTTCCCCCGTCAATAATCAAATCGCCCGGTTTGAGGAATGATTTTATGGCATCGATTACCGCATCCACAGGTTTCCCCGCAGGAACCATTAGCCAAACTATTTTCGGTGATCGTAAAGCAGCAAAAAATTCGCTAAGCGATTGGGCAACGCTTATCTGCTTACCCACAAATTGTTCAACAGCCGCTTGGCGCTTTACCGGATCGATATCAAACCCGATTACGCCAAATCCGTTGCGCTCCATATTCAAAGCCAAATTACGTCCCATTACGCCCAAACCGATCATGCCGATTTCATATTTCATTTTATCATCCTTTTTTCTTTAAGTTAAACACCGCTAAAGGCCGAAAACCCGCCGTCTACAGGCACTGTAATTCCCGTTACGAACGACGAAGCATCGGAAATTAACCACACCACCGTGCTCATCAAATCGGGTGGTTGACCAAAACGCCCTGCAGGTGTGTGGGCAATTATCTGCTTCCCGCGGTCGGTTAGTTCTCCGCTTTTTTCATCAATCAGTAAAAAACGGTTTTGTGCGGTAAGAAAAAATCCGGGAGCAATGGCATTTACCCGGATTGCGGGCGAATATTCCCTTGCCAGATGTACGGCCAGCCATTGAGTAAAATTGCTTACGGCCGCTTTGGCTGCGGAATATGCAGGGATTCGTGTTAGCGGCCGAAAAGCATTCATGGACGAAATATTAAGCAGAACGCCTTGCTCTTTTTCGACAAAATATCGGGCAAAAATCTGGCTGGGAATAACGGTGCCGTGCAAATTCAGTCGGCACACCAAATCAAATGCTTCCTCAGAAATATCAAAAAAAGGCAACGCATTGCTGGTGGTAGCCTGAGGGTGGTTGCCTCCGGCTGCATTGATAAGCACGTCCACCTGCCCAAAAGTCTTTAAAATATGCTCCAAGCCGGAATGAACGCTCTGCTTTTCTAATACATTGCACCGAAAAACGGTAAATGAACCACAAGCCTTTTGCAATCGCTTTCCCACATGCGGTTGTAAGGTGGTATTTAAATCGAGCAAGGCGACATTGGCTCCGTTTTCGGCTAAAAAACAAGCGATCTCACTTCCCAACGCGCCCGTGCCTCCGGTAATGGCAATCACTTTATTCCGAACCGAGAAAAGGGTTTCTATTTTTGCCATTCGTGTACAACTCCTTTTGTTTGTGTTTTTTCCGCGAATAAAGGAAGGATGTGGCGCCCATAGATGTTTTCCGTTACATGCGTAGCAATAAACGGTTCGAATATCTCGAGTGCATCACTAAAACGACGCCCCATTTCGGCCGCAATTTTATAAGAAACATGAAGCAATTGACGAAAATGTTTGTTGTAATTGCCGTTGGTCGGATTATGTTCCAAAGCGGCAACCAAGGTTTCGCTTTGCCATGATTCCACTTCCGTTGCCGAAGGCAAACGGTTTTTGTCGATATCAATCACTGCGGCATAAGGCGCGCAAAGTTCATCAAAGCGTTCGAGTGCTTGTTGGTAAATATCCTTGACAATGCGCAAACCTTGCGCATCCGCTTCCGCCAGGCCGATCAATTCTTCTAACCAGGTCGTTCCGGCTGTTTTAAGATGCAGGCCGCTATCGAATTTGCGCATAATCTTACGCATAATCGGATACAGCGAAAACTTATCGCTGCCCGAATGGATGCTGGGCTTTAACTCGGGCGGCAGGCCAAATTCGCGGACGGCAAATCGTATTGCGGCTAAAAGTTGTTCAAAATCGTTTTCGAACTGCCGTACATCGCCTACATAATCGATACCTTTATTGAATCGTCCGGGAAATTTGGGTGCAATGGTTTGCAACGGAACGCCTTCATCACTTAGGGCCGCCAAAATAAAGAAAATTTCGCCCGGCGTTTGTGCTTTGGACGTTTCGTCCATCGATACCTCCACGATAAACGATTCGCCCGCTTTCTTTTCGGCAACATATCGGTAAATGCGTCCCGCTTCACGAATGGCCGCTAAATAACGGTGGGCAACCCGAATTAAATCATCATTACTAATTTTCAAGGGTCTGTCCGATTCGGCAATCTCCTGCATACCCGAATAGCCGGAAAAACGTTTAATAAAACCTTCCGCGAGCGAATTTTCGGCTTGGACACCGATAAGCCCGGCCACATCCAACGTAAAAAAGTCACAGCTATCCAGAAAAAAATCCACGTTTTCCATTCCGATATGATCGGCATCTACAAAATAATCGTCGCGCCAGTTTAACTCACGTACGGCACGACGAGCGGCTAGAGCGGTTTGCAAAGGTGTACTGCCGATAATGCGATGTTCGCGGTATGATTTGTTCCAAACGGGAGTTACGGTAATGCCCTTTTGCTTGCTCCGCAGCATTGCGGCAAGTTGCGCCTTGGCCTGATGCGCAAACCGATCGCCAAGACCGAAAGAGTATTTGGCCAAATGTTTTTTTCTCATCTTAAACATCCTTTTAAGCCTTTACCCGACAAATTCTTTTACAGACCAAAAAAGTGGGGTAATGCCAATGAAATCCAAGGGAAATACGTTACCACAAACAAAGCGATAATCATTACAAAATAAAAAGGAATCAATGCCTTGGAAAGTTGCGGAATGCCCGTTTTGCCCACACCGCAGCCCACGAACAATACGGAACCTACCGGCGGAGTTGTTAAGCCTATTGAGAGATTGAGCACCATGATAATACCGAAATGCAAAGGCGTAATGCCCAACTTTGTTACGATCGGCAAAAAGATGGGCGTAAAAATCAATACTGCCGGTGTCATATCCATAAACGTACCCACGGCCAACAAAATAAGGTTGATGATAAGTAGAATGACAAATTTGCTGTGGGTTAACGAAATAAGATAAGCACTAATGTTCTGCGGAATATTCTCGTACGAAAGAATCCATGACATGGCCGCCGAAGTTCCGATGAGCAACATTACGATGGCGGTTGTTTCCACGGTTTTAAGGAGAATTTCGGGTAAATCTTTTATTTTAACTTCGCCGTAAATTAAGGTTAAAAACAGCGCGTAAATTACGGCAATAGCGCTGGCCTCGGTTGCGGTAAAAATTCCGGCGATAATGCCGCCGATTACGATAATAATTAAGAGCAAGCTGGGGATGGCATCCAAAAATTTTTTCAACGCAAAATTCAAGCTTTCTCTTCTGCCGGTGGGATATTTACGTCGCAGGGCAATAACCAAACTTACGGACATCAAACCAAAGCCAACCAGAATACCGGGCAAATATCCGGCCACAAACAAGGCAGCAATGGAAACACCGCCACTGGCCAATGAATACACAATAAGCACATTGCTCGGGGGAATTAACAAACCGGTAGTAGAACCGGTAACCGTTACCGCAGTACTAAAAGTTTTGTCATATCCTTCTTTTTCCATTACCGGAATCATAAAGCTGCCTATGGCCGAAGTGGCCGCCACGGCCGAACCCGAAATTGCACCGAAGAACATACAGGCCAATGTGTTTACGTAGGCCAAACCACCCGGAAACATTCCCACCAGAACTTTAGCAAAATCGATCAATCGGCGGGCAATTCCCCCGCGTCCCATAAGTTGGCCCGAAAGAATAAAAAAGGGAATGGCCAAAAGCGCAAAACTATCGATACCGGTGGCCATACGCTGGGCCACGGTGGTAACCGCCGGTCCCGAAGCAATGGTAAACAACATGGTCAAAACAGTAGAGATGCCGATGCAATAAGCAATAGGCAAGCTAAGCGCTAGCAAGGCAACAAAACTAACCACCAAAACGACAACGGACATTTCCATTACTTGTCCCCCGTTTTGATGATTTCGATAATAAAAGCAAGCGCATAGTACACCATTAACAAACCGCTGAGAGGCAAAACCAAATAAACGTAACCCATGGGAATACCCATGGCAGCGGAAGTTTGTTTAAGGCTAAATGTTAAATCCACCAAACGCAATCCGCCGATAATCAATACGAAAAATGCAAAAAGGATAACCAAAAAATAAACAAAAACTTCCAGCATTTTGCGTTTGTAACCCTGCAAATACTTGGGCAAAATATCAATTCCCAAATGCGCCTTGGTACGCAACGCATAACCCGAGCCGAGAATGCCGATCCAGATAAGCAAAAATCGTGCGAGTTCTTCCGTGTAAGAACTGGGTGCTTTGAGAATAAAACGACTGATAACCTGCCAGGTTACGGTTAGCACCATTGCCGCCATTAAAATTTCCAGAAAAACAGCCAGACCTTTGTCGATTGTGCGCGTAAGTTGTCGCATGATTTTTCTCCGCAAATTAGCGAATCGCTTCGATTTGTCGTATTAATTTGTAAACCGGTTTGTCTTTGTAAGCTTTGTACATGGGTTTTACTTTTGCTTTAAAAAGAGCCTTGTCCGGGTGAATGATGACAACCCCGGCTTTTTGTACTTTGTGCAAGGCATGCGTGGTTGCCTGCCGCCATAACTTTCTTTGGTAAGCAACCGAAGCATCTGCGGCTTGCTGCAGCCAGGCTTGTTGTTGTGAACTTAAGCTTTGCCAAATAGGCTCGCTAATGAGTAAAATGTCGGGAATGGAAGTGTGCTCGTCCAAAGAATAATATTTGCAAACTTCGTAATGATGCGAAAGGTAAAAACTGGGTGGATTATTCTCTGCTCCGTCCACAACGCCCTGTTGCAAGGCCGTGTACAGCTCGCCCCATGAAATAGGAGTGGCGGAACCGCCCAGTACGCGGATCATTTGCACGGCCGTTTGGCTTTTCATCACACGAATTTTCAATCCCTTCAAATCCGAAGGTTTGTAAATGGGAACCTTTTTGGTGTAAAAACTACGGCTGCCGGAATCGTAATAACACAGGCCGCGCAATCGATAGTTAATTCCTGCAAGCAAAAGCCGTTTTCCGATGGGACCGTTGAGTACCTTCCAAAAATGGGCATGATTTCTAAAAACATACGGCATGCCGAATACTTTCATCTCCGGAACAAATGATTCCAGCGGACTTGCGGAAACCTTGGTCATGGCCAGACTGCCGATCTGTAAAAGTTCGATTAAGTCGCGTTCGGAACCGAGTTCTCCGTTAGGGTAAATATCGATGCGCATGGTTCCGTGCGATTTTTTTGACAAAACATCGGCCATGTAAACCATGGCCTTGTGAACGGGATGGTTAATATCAAGCACATGGCCCAACTTTAAAACGGTAACCTTTTTCTGCCGCAAGCAGCCCGAAAACAAGGTCAAACTTAAAATAACGGCAAAAGCCCAAACGGCCTTATTCTTTGATGGGTATTTCATCTTGCTGATTTTTACTCCTTATCCCCTGCAAATCGATCCGTCTCCCGAACAAGCGTACGCAAAAACCGGATAAACTCATCCTTAAATTCTGCACGCTTAAGTGCATAATGAACAATGGTTTTCAAATAATCCATTTTATTGCCAATGTCAAAGCGTTGGCCATCAATACGATAGGCATAAATGGATTCGCGCCGCAGCAAAATACGCATGGCGTCCGTTAGCTGAATTTCGTTGTTTTTGCCCCGTTCTGTCTGATCCAGTGCCTTGAAAATATCCGGAGTTAAAATGTAACGCCCGGCAAAAGCCAAATTACTCGGGCTTTTGTTTACTTCCGGCTTTTCGATCATTTCCGAAATTTTCCAAATGGCATCGCCAATTTTCTGTCCGCCGATTATGCCGTAACGCGAAACCTTCTCCGGAGGTACTTCTTCCACAGCCACTACAGATTGCCGGTATTGTTCGTAAATATCCGCTAATTGCCGGGTAACGGGAATAATGGTGTCGATGATAGTATCGCCCAAAAGCACGGCAAACGCCTCTTCGCCCACATGTTGGCGGGCATAGCGAATGGCATCGCCCAAACCGTTCATTTCTTTTTGACGAATGTAATGGATGTTGGCCATATCGCCGATGTGGCGAATTTGATTGTACCAATACTCGTCTTCCTTTTCTTGCAAAAGCGCTTCCAGCTCAAAGTTACGATCAAAGTGGTCTTCCAACGCTCGTTTTCCTTTACCCGAAATAATGAGGATATCGTCAATTCCGGAATCCACGGCTTCTTGCACTACATATTGAATAACCGGCGTATCGATAATAGGTAACATTTCCTTGGGTTGGGCTTTGGTGGCCGGTAAAAAACGCGTACCCAAACCGGCCGCCGGAATGACGGCTTTGCGAATCATACGGTCGCTCCTAATAAATAAAGGGTTTGATTACTCTGGCATTTATTTTTTTCATTTCAACAATCAGACGGGTTAACGTGTCGTTATCTTTGAACAAACCGATAATCGACCCGCCGGAACCGGCAAATTTGGCCGAAGCACCGCATCGCCGTGCGGTTTCGACCATTTCTGCATTACTGGCAGAAATACGCATAATACGTCGACGCAAATCAAAATTTCGGTTGATCAGGTCATTTAAACCTTCCAAATCACCCTTTTCGATTAATACCTTGCCCTTAAACGCAAGCGAGGCTATTTCTTTTAATGTGTTGCGCACTTCTTGGTCTCCTTGCTCATAACGTATGCGGATGTCGTTTAAAACGGTTCCGGAAACTTTGCTTAAATCGGTTTTGTAAGCAACATATAAATGCTGGACAATTGCCGAGGGATCGAGCGGAGAATAACGTCCGTAACCGTGTTTCCGGAGAAAACGCTCATCGAAATCCATGTAAACGCATCCTTCGTAAACTTGAATAACACGATCCTGCAATCCGGCATTGATGCCTAACTCTTCCACCTCCGCATTTAGGATTAAAGTTGGCAAAACTTCTTTGGGAATCGAAATATTGTAGAATTGAAGCAATGCACGCATGGTTGCCGTAATTATGGCACTGGACCCGGCCAAGCCGACTTGTCGCGGAATATTGCTGTGATAACGAATCGTAAAATTTTTATTTTCCAAAGGAAGACCCTTTGCCAGACAATATTCAACGAATTTTTTTATGGCTGCTTTAATCAATCGTTCAGCACCATAATAACCGGTTTGCCGAATACGTTCGATTAGGGCATAAACGTTCCGATAGTTGTTACGATCCTCTTCGGCCGTTTGAATAACCAATTCAGGACTTTCGAATAACAAAATATGTGCCCCGAAATTTTTTATGGACACGGAAATTGTCTTCCCGAAATAACCGTCCGAAGGATTACCCAAAAGACCGGCACGCGCATAAGCTCTTGCTTCGATAATCATAAAAACGGCCTCATAACTTGTATGCCTTTTTAACCAAATCGTAAGTCAGGGCATGCATCATCCGTTGCGCTTCATCCAAATCGATAATATGGCGCACAACTCTATTTGCCAAATAAGTTGCGTCTATTCTGCGACTTAAGTCATGCCGCGCCGGAACAGAAGGAAAAGCGCGCGTATCGTCATTAAACCCCACCGTGTTGTAAATACCGGCAGTTTCGAACACATGCCGTTTAAACCGCATCATGCCTTCGATACTATCATAAAACCACCAGGCGGGCCCCAGCTTCATGGCAGGATAGTGCCCGGCCAAAGGAGCCAGCTCACGGGAATAGGCAGATTCATCCAACGTGAATACGATTAGCGTTAAACGCAAGTCGTTTCCGTACGCGTTTAACAATTCGTACAAATTACGCGTGTATTCGGTTTGCAGCGGAATATCACCACCCTTATCCGGTCCGAATTTTTCGTAAACGTATCGATTATGGTTGCGAAAAGAACCAGGATGAATTTGCATTACCAAACCGTCTTCGATACTCATACGCGCCATTTCCATAAGCATATTGGCGCTAAACAAAGCGGCATCTTCTTCCGTGGCCAATCCGTTTAGTGCGCGTTGAAAAATGGTATCGGCCTCTATAACGGAAAGGCGGTGCGTATAAGGAGTAAGCACCCCCTGATCGGTGGAAACCGCTCCCATAGATTTAAAGTAAGCCCGACGTTCTTCGATGGCCCGCACAAACTGTGCGAAATTAGCGATCTCAAAACCGCAAACCTGGCCAAGCCGTTCGATTTCGCGCTTCCATTGCGGGGCCAAAATATTAAACGCCTCGTCCGGCCGAAAGCATGGAATTACCTTTCCGGACCAAGAAGATTCTCTTATCCGGCGATGAGAATCCAAAGCATCGGCCGCACCGTCCGTGGTGCTGAGTACTTCGATGTTAAAACGTTCAAACAAAGCGCGCGGCAAAAACTCTGGTTTTTGCAATTGATCTTGAATGGCCTCGTAAAAAGCTATGGCGTTTTTTGAATTCAAACGTTCATTAATTCCGAAAACTTCGCTGAATTCATGTTGCAGCCAAATACCTGTCGGCGTACCGGCAAACAGGTAAAAATGATCGGCGAACAACTGCCATATTTTACGATGATCGTGTTCAACCTTGGAGCCGTCGGTCGTGGGAATGCCCAATGCTTCAAGCGGAATTCCCTGTGAATACAGCAGGCGAAAGATATAGTGATCCGGAATAATAATCAGTTCGGTCGGATCGGGAAAGGGACGATTGGATGCAAATATTTCGGCATCCACATGACCGTGCGGACTGACAATAGGCAGATCTTTAACACTCTCGTAAAGCAAACGTGCAATATCCCGCGTTTGCGGATCGGGATCAAAAAATCGGTCGGGATGTAAAACGGCGGAAGACGTTTTTTTCATTTTATCGTCCTTTTTTGCAGGTTTCTCTTAATTGAAAATCCGATCGAATACGGATGGTTTCCGGGGGTAAACCCGGGTGCTCTATTTCGGCAATAATACGCGTAACGGCCAGCCGCGCCATTTCGTCGGTATTTTGCAAAACACAACTGATGGCCGGGGATATGAAATGATTAAACTGGCTGTCCCCAAAACTAATAAGATCGATATCGTGCGGAATACGCAGATTTAATTCTTTGGCGGCTTGCACAACTCCCAAGGCTACCGGATAGGTCGCTGCAAAAATAAGTTCTGGCAGATCTTTCCGCGCGTAAAATTTCTTTAACGCCAGATACCCGTCCCGCTCGGTAAATCCGCCTTGCAATAAAAACGATTTTTGCAAAGGAATGTTGTATTTGCTCAAGGCATTTTTAAAGCCCTGCAAACGGTCACGCGCAATGTGCAGGTTGTGGTTGCCTCCCACAAAGGCAAAGCGACGATAACCGATGCGAATGGCATGTTCCATCGCACGAAAGGTTCCTTCTACATCCTCAAAAACCACTTTGGAGAACGCTTCGCTAACGGTACGGTCGATTTGTACCAGAGGAATTTGATTTTTTTTCACCACGGAAGACAAAGGGATATCCGTGGTTTTATCGGTAACGGAAATTAAAATACCGTCCACGCGCATGGAAATCATAGTTAAAACGTGTTTGTTTTCGAATTCTGGCCTTTCTCCGGAGGCAGTAAGGATGATTTCGTAGTTTTTGTCCGCCGCGTATTTGTAAACCGATTCGATCAGGGAAGAAAAAAACGAATGGGCGATTTTGGGTACGATCAAACCGATGGTGCGCGTTTTGCGTGCGGAAAGGTTTCGGGCCACAATATCGGGAATGTAACCCATTTGCTCTGCCGTTTGTCTGACTTTTTTCTTCATTTCGTCCGAAATATCCGGATGGTTACGCAAAGCTTTGGAGACGGTAACGGCAGAAACGTTTAATTTTTGTGCAATGTCTTTTAAGGTAATTTTGTTTGCGGCCATAAGCTTAACCGTTTACTTAATCGTTTACTTTAACGGTTAAAAAATACACAAACTTTTTGCTCTTGTCAAGATGCATCTTCCTTTTTTAACAAGAATTTTTCACATCGTTCAAACAACGCCCAAAAGGTTAGCGGCCCAACCAGCCTCCGTCTACCGGCACAATGGCGCCGTTCATGTAATCCGAGGCAGACGAACTTAAAAAAACCGCCGCTCCGGCAATATCTTCCGGCTTGCCCCAGCGTCCGGCGGGAATACGTTCCACAATAGCTTTGTTGCGAACGGAATCAGCGCGCAAAGCACGCGTATTGTCCGTAGCGATGTACCCCGGAGCAATGGCATTAACGTTAATGCCGTGTGCGGCCCATTCGTTGGCCAAAGCCATGGTGAGGGTTTTAATACCTCCTTTGGCCGCCGCGTAGCCCGGTACCGTAATGCCTCCCTGAAACGAAAGCACCGAGGCAATAAAAACGATTTTACCACGGCCGCGTTTGAGCATGTGTTTACCGATTTCCCGACTTAAAATAAACTGAGCATTGAGATTGACTTCAATAACCGTATCCCAGTAACCGTCGGGATGTTCCGCCGCAGGCTTGCGTAAAATGGTTCCGGCATTGTTGATTAAAATATCAATAACATCGGTTTCGCTTGTTACCTTGTGAATAAAATCATACAGAGCATGCCTATCGGAAAAATCACACGCGTATCTCCGAAAGTTACGTCCCAATTCAGCAATTTTTTCTTGCAACTCTTCCATTTGTCCCGTACGCGATACCGCCACAATATTCGCTCCGGCCTCGGCCAATGCAATGGCTATTGCCTGTCCGATTCCTCTCGCCGCTCCCGTAATCAACGCGGTTTTCCCATCCAATTTAAATTGGTTAAGTATCATTGCATGTCCTCTCGTATCTTTTTTAAAGGAATGTGCTATCGCAATTCTTCCATAGCTACCCAATCCATATCGGCAAAATCCTGATTCTCGCCTCCCATCCCCCAGACAAACGAATAATAATGGCTACCCACTCCGGCATGAATAGACCATGATGGCGAAATAACCGCTTGTTTATTGCGTATGACCAAATGTTTTGTACGGTTCGGTTCTCCGCAAAAATGAAAAACTACCTGATTGTTTTGAATATTAAAATAAAAATAGATTTCGGTACGTCTGCGATGGGTATGCGGTGGCAACGTATTCCATACACTACCTGGCTGGATATGCGTTACGCCCATAACCAATTGTGCGCTTTTTACGCCTTCGGGATGAATGTATTTTTCGATGATTCGTTTATTGGCACTTTCGTTTTCGCCTAATGTCGTTTTATCCGTATCGTTTCGTGCGATGAACTTGGTAGGATAAGAGGCATGAGAGGGATAACTAAGCAGATAAAATTGAGCGGGATTTTCAGGTTTGTCGCTGCGAAAGACAACCGATTTACTACCTCTGCCGATATACAAACCGTCAAGGTTGTGTAAACTAAAGTTTTTGCCGTCTACTTCAACCGTACCCGAAGCACCGATATTGATAATACCTAATTCTCTGCGCTGGCAAAAGTAATCCGCTGCCATTGTGTCTTTGTTTGCCGTTAACTGCAGATCGGTGTCTACGGGAACTACAGAACCGAGAATTGCGCGATCAATTTCCACATAGTGCAACAAAATTTTTCCTTTTTCAAACAGGTCGTCTAACAAAAAATAATCGCGTAATTCCTCGGTATTCAGCATTTCGACGGATTCCGGATCCGGTAAATACTTTACGTTCATTATTGTTTCTCCGTTTTAAGGTTCACTGGTTTTAGTGTGACGAATTCCGGTAAAAACGCTCCCTATTATTGCCAGCCAGGCAAAACCAGGTAGCTTCCTTTAAAATCCTGATTACGTACCTCGATTACGGCTTTGCGATCGGGGTATTTTCGGAATCGAATTTGCGCCTTACCGTTGGACATTTCGATTACCGAACTGCCATCGGGGGTGCCGTAATTTTCCACCAATTTACCGCCCTGCAAGGCGCTAAAGTAGATGCGTTTGTTGTAATTCAAACTCCTGTTATTGTGCGCATCCAGGGCCAAAGCGGTAATTTCGTAAAGCGCTGCCCCGATTTTGCGGGCGCGTAAAACAATTTTACGTGGCGGTTCGGGTTTTGCAAATCGATAATTGACCGTGAGCGTATCCGAAGCAAGCAAACGATTTGCTTTAAAGCCAAGCGCTATCAATCGATTCCGTCCGCTTTTGAACGGAACGTACCAATGTAAATTTTGTGCCGGAAATTTTCGCACATCTTTATTCCTTTTTCCCAATGAGCGGCCATTTAAAAACAATTCTACCTGCGAGCAATTGCTGTACACACAAACCTCCCTTTTTTTGCCCTTTGGGCCGTATCGTTCGCGCCAGGTATGCGATTCAATGTAGCAAAACGGGTCCTGCGTATTCCAATAACTTTTAAACACATAATAGCCATCTTTCGGTTTTCCGGCCCGATCGGTCAGTCCTTTTTCGTTTACATAGGGAATGGGATTCTGCGGTCGTAAGGGAGTACCGAAATCCCTAAAAATCCATTGGGCCGTACCGCTAAGCCATTTTGTTTGCTCGCTCACATGCAAATGCCAATCGAACAAATCGACAATATAGTTTTCACTCCAATCGCTATTGCGGGCGATGTTGTGCACACCGGTTTGAATTTCTTTCTCTTCCCAACCGCTTTTTTCCGGCAAACCGTTTCCGCCGATAACCTGTTCGTTGTGTCTGCCGTAGTGGCTGGCGCCTCCGTATTCGGCGAGAAAAAACCGTGGATATTTTCGATGCGAATTTTCCAGAGCTTTTTGAAAATTTTCATAAACGCCGGAGTACCATCCGGCCCAAATGGATGGAGAAAAAAGATCAACAATGCCTACCGCCCCCTCATATTTACGAACTGCCGTTATCCGGTACGGATCTAACGAATGTGCCAAATCATTCAATTTTCGTAACATGCTTTTCAGCGAATCGTCGTTGCTTCCTCCCACAAAATCGGGCAGCCAGTTCAATTCGTTTCCCAAAGACCAAATAATAACGGACGGATGATTGTAATTTTGTAAAATTTGTTCCCGCAACATCCGTTCGGTATTTTCCTGCCAAGTTTTTCCGCCCATACCTCCCCTGCACCAGGGCAGCTCGTCCCACACCAATAATCCCAACGAATCGCAGGCACGGTACACAGCCGGATCTTGCGGATAATGTGCCAGACGTACGAAATTGGCGCCTAAATTTTTAATGGCCACCATATCCTGAATATGCAACGCATTGGGCATGGCTGCCCCGTATCCGGCGTGTTCTTCGTGCCGATGTGTACCGCGTAGTAACAATCGTTTGCCGTTTAAAAAAAACGGGCCGTGTTCTTTAAATTCAAACCAGCGATACCCAAAACGTATTGCAAGACGATCGCGTACTTTGTTTCCTGTTAGCAGTTGTGCCCGCAATGTGTAACGGTAAGGATTTTTCGGCGACCACAAGTGCGGTTTTTTTACTTCCGGTAAACGTACGCTCAATTTATTTATGCCTGACTTTAAAAAAGCCAAAATTTCTTTACTAACAACAACTCGATGATCCGCAGCGAAAATTTCCAGGCGGAGTTTCATCGTTTGTTCTCGCGCAGCATGTATATGCAGTTTGGCATCGGTCAACGCTTTTTGCTCGCTTACCTGCGGAACGGAAATCAATATCCGATCCATATAGGTTTGCGGTACAATTTCCAACCAGACATCTCTTGTTAAACCACCGTAAATAAAAAAATCGGATTTTTGCGACGGAATCAAATCGGGATCGTAGGCATTAGAAACATAAACCAATAATTCGTTTTCCGCACCTGGCATTAAGGCATCGGTTAATTCCGTTTTAAAGCCCAAATATCCGCCCGTGTGCCCACCGACTACTTTTCCGTTAAGCCATATTTTACACGTTTCATTGGCATCTTCAAAATACACAAACCAACGTCGCTGCTTTGCGTTTTGCGGCACAAAGAAAATCTTTCGGTACCAGCTTCCCTTACGGCGGTATCCGGGTTGTCCGTCCATAACGTCAAACCGGTTCCAAGTATGTGGTAAATCCACACGCTGCCAGCGGTCGGCAAATGCCGGCAATTGTTCGATATTTGGTAGGTCTTGCTGTAAGTAAAGCCAGTTCTTATCGAAGTTCAAACGCTGCCTGATGGCATTGGGACGAAAGTAATGATAACGCTCTCGATAACGGGCATAAGCTTTTGTAAAATAGTAATCGCCCGCAGGATACGATTCGTCAACGGCCCAATGTTTGGGAAAATTGTAAACCTGATGCAATAACAATCCCTGCTCGGTTTTGCGTTTACTGCGCCAAAAAAGATAATTTTTCAACAATGAGCGTACGATACGATCGGCAATTTTTTGATAAAAAAGCATTTTCTCGCCGGAATACACCAAATCGCTCAGACGATACAAACCGCAGGCCAGAACAGCAGCCGCCGAAGCATCTTTGTAATTGCGTGCTCTGGGATCGGTTAAATCCCAAAAAGGCACGTAATCGGAATCCAAACGCGCGATCATAAAATCGGCCAGACGACAGGCCGTTCGTAAAAAGCGCTCGTCGTCGGTGTATTTAAAGGCAGTGGCAAATCCGTAAATGCCCCAGGCCTGGCCCCGTGCCCAAACGGAAGAATCAGCGGCACCCTGATGGGTTTGCTTTTTTAGGACCTTTCCGTTATGCGCATCAAAAACAACTACATGAACGGTCGATCCGTCGGGACGCACATTTTGTTTCATGCTGGTAATGGCGTGGGCATAGGCCGCTTCCTGATAGCGGCCATCCCCCGTAACCCGTGTTGCCCAAAACAGAAGCTGTAAGTTCATCATCGTATCGATAATGCTCCATCCTTCCTTTTTAGGCGTGCCAAGCTTCCCCCAAGCTCTGATAAAATGTCCTTTGGCATTATATCGACGCAATAACATTTGTGCGGCGCGCAGGGCCGCTTTTTTAAAACGAACGTCTTTGGTAAAACGATAGGCCCGCACCACGGTCGGGTAAAAAATAAATCCCATATCATGCGTGTCGTCTTTGTTTACATAGGGCAACAAAGAGCGAGCAAAGGCCAAGGCTCTTTTTCGGAATTCGGTTCTGCCGGTTAACGCATACATTTGCCATAATTCGCCTCCCAAAAATCCGGACAACCAATTGACTTTTTGTCCGTATTTCCATTTGCCGTTTACCGTAAAAAGCTGCCAGGCATTTCCCCGTTGCCGATCCATTTGCAGCACGCGCTCGGCAATTTTATTAAGTGACGTTTCCGGCCGATTCTGTGTCTGCCCTGTACGCACAAAACAAAGGACTAAAATGATAAAAAGAATTCGTTTACTCATGGTGCATCCTTCGAATATTTGATTTGAATCGGATAACGGAAACGTTGTAATTGATTCCGGGCAAAACGAACACAAACGGCGGCAAACGATTCATCGGGGAAGTTTTTTTGCCATAAGGCACCCGACCAAAAAGTAACTTTGTTGGCATTCGGATTGCAAAAAATAATTCGGTTTCCGTTTATCACCTTTGTAATACCGTTTGCCACATTGCCTTTAACGTACAAAAATATGTTAAGCGAGTCAGCGGCCAACGAAGGAATCGTTACATTTTGCCAATAACCGTCATCGTTGTATCTTTTGCTCGTGCACGTTTGCGGTTGCATTATTCCGAAAGCAATACCCACATTACGCCCATGTTCAACGGAAATTTCATGGCGCAGCAAATAGCTTCCGGCACAAATAAAATGGCGTGCCCGTACAGTTACCGCAGAACCATTTCCTGTTTTCCAACCTTTGTAAATAATTTCAACAACGGCGCGTAAGGGCCCGTCTTCCAAAACATTGCAAACCATGCTGTCAACCGTATCGGGTCGAAGCAAATACGTTGCTTCGTTTTTGTCGGCAGATGCAGGACGGTACAAAACAAACGAACCGGCCCCGAAGGTTTTGCCAACTTTCAGGATATCCATACCCCACCAATTCATTTTATGATATGTTGTCGACGTATCATGACCGATAAACGGTAAAATCATTTTCGTTGTTTTTTTACCGAATACATCGATTGCATTACGTTTATCCAAATAGATACGGTAGGCTATTTTATCTGATTCCAACCCGGGGCCCTCATAACGGATTAAATCGTCATGAATAAAATGATTCTTACCTACGGAAAAATGCATGACATTTTCGAAAAATCCTCCGCGCCACCGCCCGTTTTTAAAAACGGCAGCGTTTCTAACAGATATTTCGCCGTGTGCTCTTTGGTTAAATTCTTGCCTTTTGTTCCGGAGAAACCGTATCGTTAGTACTTTCTGTTCGTAAGGTTTAAAATTCACTAAAATGCCGATTCGGTTATGCAATAATTTTTGATAAGGCACCTCCCGACCGTTTTCTTTAACGGATAAAAAAGCTCCGTATTTTTCTTCTGTCTCGGGAAAAATCCGCGAACCGTCTAAAATTACCAATTCGTGATTGCGTACCATGTTAAGGGGATTTTTCAGAAAGACCGTTTGCAAATGTTCTTCTCGGCAGCTTATCGACAACAGTAGGCTGGCTATCCAAGCAATCCGGATACCCCATGTTTTAAATTCATTTTTTCTTTGGAACAGATTTACCATTTTATTTTACCCATTAATTTCGGGAATACCTTAATTCGAATTATTTGAGTTCTTTTTGCCATAAAAGCGGCTGGCGCACAAAATAATTGCGCAACACCTCGTAGTCAGTCGGGTCGGCCGGTAGTTTTTTCCAAACCTTAAAATAGTCGGAATTATGATATTTTACAGCGGCAAATAATAGAGTTAAATCGCGTACCGGCCATTGTTTCCAGTACATCACATCCTTTTTAAAAGGCCAGCGCGACTTGTTGCGCATATACGGGAACATAAAACGCACTGCTTTTTCCATGCCGCGACCATCCGGCAAACGGAAATACCACAAATCGTTGTTCTTGGCAGCCAATGCGCACAACACGGTAAATGCCTGCAAATTAAACAAGGAATAGCCGTAGGGTTTGGTTCGTTTTAATTCTTTGGGAAAACTGCCATCCGGGGCCATCTGTTGAGGAATAAGTACGGTTTTAAACATCCGGCGTACATATTCCAATTGGCTGCTATCCCCGACAAGGCGTGCATAAGCCGCTACCTGAACCGCCCAACAGGTGGCATGATTATTTCCGTGATCTCGTTCGTTTATGCCGTACGGATGAGTCGTTATCCAATGCAAAAATTGCCGAAACCACTCCCGTACTTGGCGGAAAGTTCGCGCATTGATGGCGCGGTGCTCGTGTAAAACCCGTATTGCCTGTGCAACTTCTACCAATTGAACGGCATCAATAATACCGATGCCCCTTCCCGTAACCCGTCCTTTAATAGCCTGTGCAAAAAGCATATTTGGATTCATTTTCGTAGCCGGATCAATAAACCAGGCCGTCAAATGATTTTCAACGGCTTTCACATATTTTTTTTCATCTGTTAGTAAGTAAGCCGCCGTTAGCACGGGGACATAATAGCTTAATCGCATAAGCATTTGACGATGCTTTAAAAAATTATCCGGATTGCTCAGTCCGTCCTTACGAATATAGGGGCCAGCGGGATTTTCGGGATCGGGCCACCAATAATCGCCTTCAGAATAAAAATCATGTAACCCGCCCGCACTGCGCGGACAACGAAAAGCCGTAATGGTGATGGGGATTTCGCGCATGGCAAAATTAGCCTGACATAACACGCGATCTTTTTCGATTTGGCGTAAATCAAAATTTGATTTACAGGATGGTAATAAAACAAAAAAGACAGCAATTAAAACCAAAAATTTGGAAAACATGCGCATCGCATTTTCTTTTTTATTTGATTAATGTCACTCGAAGGATCTCGTTTTGATTAGCGCTTAACAATTGCAAAAAATAAATACCGCTACCCACATCAAGCCCGGCAAAATCTTTTCCGTTCCAATGAAAAACATGAATTCCGCTCTTCAGTCGCCCTAAGTTTTGCTCGTAAACCAACTGACCGATAAGGTTAAAAATACGCAAATGTACCCGAGCCACGGAATTTAACTCAAAACGATATGTCAATTGTTGATTAAAGGGATTGGGATAAGCACAAACCAAATTTATTGTTTTTGCCAACGTTATTTTCCGCTTTGGTTGCCCTAACCCCGTAGCACTGTGCCGATCGTCCAACTGCGCCAAGAAAAGAGAGCGAGGATAAAGGCCGCTTTTATTACTCCCTTCGATGTAACCTTGTGGCTCGTCAAAAGAAGCGGGCGGTTTTTTGCCTGTAATACGATTCCCTTTGCAACCTATGGCGTAATTTTGTGCTGTGGGCGGCTTTTGGACAATCAAATCCCCCTGCGCCACATCGCAGTTCCAGGCCACCGAATGTGCCGCAGCCCAGCCGTGACTGGTGCCGTAATAACCGCGGCAGTATAAACCCAATAAACGCGGATTGTACCCCGGACGCGGTCCGTCCAATTCCTCAAGGTTATCGTAAAGCAAACCTTGCGACCAGCGTCGATGCCCTTCGCTGGAAGCATAGGCCCCCGATGATTTGCAATTTAAAAATACAACATCGCTGGCCCAGGAAGTACCGTTGGACATATAATGGTGTCGCCCGTTGGTAGCCAAACAATCTTTGAATAAAATTTGTTGCGAGGCGGTGTATGCTTCAAAATTGTACCGACGTCCTCCGGTAATTTCAGACACCGGATCCAAAGCTTTGCACTTTTCGATGGTCACGCGGGTAGCCGTATGCGTACGAAAGCCAGATTCGCCAAAATGTAAAACCGTACAATTGCGCACCCAGGCATCTTCCACAAGGAACAAATCGATACCGTTCCAAGCGTGATTTTCATTCGTGCCGCCAACCGTTTCGATATCAATTCGTAAATTTTCGATGCCGATATTGGTTTTGAGTTTATGGCGTAGGTATTTGTACACATAAGATTTTGATTGCGCTTTAATAAAATGATTGTAAAGCGGAGCGTCGATGGTAATCGCATCACCTTCGATTTTTTTAATATAACGATTGTACACAATCGGCTGGCTACCTACTTCCCATGGGACATCAACGCCTGGTTCCGCATTCGGATCGTTGGAGTGGGTTCCTCCGTAATCAATGGCCTGAAGCCATTCATCGGTACAGGGATGAAAAATAATAATATTATCTCCCCTATGGTAATAATTCGGTTTTTGAACATGAAATGTTTTTGCCCCCACCAAAACGGTATCATCCGTAATGTACGACTTTGTTCCCGGAACCATATCACGCCATTTGGTTTCATCGTTTCCGCCGGCGATCAAAACAGTTCTCTGTTTGGGTGAATTTCCGGTGGCGTAAAGAATGGTGTTTTGGGACGGATCATCACCGTCGCCTTCTCCGCGCAACACAATTCCGCTTTCATTGATATAAACAGTGCCTTTTATTTCATAGCTTCCGGATTTGAGTAAAAGCGCCCCCCGAAACCCCGTAGAATCAACTTCCATTTTCGCCACGGAATCGATAGCTTGCTGAATGTGCGCCGTATTATCTCCGTCAATTGGGCCAATCGTTAAAACAACCGGTATGTCAGGGATCGGCTGATCACTATTTTTGTATCCGGCATAGCTAAAATCGGGAATTATATTGCCCAGCGAATCACGCACGTATTGCAGACGCCCGTTATCGTTGTAAAATACGATTTCTGATTGCCATGTTTCCTGCGCCAAAAGCGTGATATTAAAAAAGAATATCGATGTCAAAATAGGAATTAAAAAATAACGTTTCAATACTTACCTCACTAAAATCATTTTGCTTACAAACCGCTTCGCTTTACATTCGATAGTCAGATAATAAATTCCGGAAGCCAAAGCTCCGGCATTCCACCGCCAGTGCAATAGTTGTCCTTTTTGTGTCATTTTTTCTCCGAAGGCTACCCGCCTACCCCGAAGATCGAAAATAGACCAACGGAGCATTCCGCTAAACGGGCTATCAAACCGAATGGTAGTTTGTCCGTTGAACGGATTGGGATCATTACCCAATACCTTCCAATTTTTGCTCACCGGAGCAAACGGTTTATTTCCGATCCCCATTATTTGTCCGGTCCAGCGCAAATCTCCCAGAGCCGTGCCATCATCTGCTTTGGCCCAAAGCGGTGAATTTACCTGCAAAGTAAAATCTCCCTGCTCGGCATTCTTAAACAAGGGCTGCAATTGATAAATATGGCTGCCCTGTCGTGCTTCCCGAAAAAGTGCGATGTCGCCGGAGGCAAAAAAATCACAATAATCCACAATAGCGGCCTGGCCGTATAGTTTAACTACGGGCTGAAGTGGATTGCATTTGCTGAAAATCGAATTTTCAATGCGGGTAAAATCTACCTCTTCCGCGTTAATTACAGGACCATTATCAAATGCACAAGCGTGAAAAGTACAATGATTAACAACCATTTTCGGGCACGGCGTAAAAGGAATTTCATCGCCCCCATACACATCTAAAAACGATTGTGCATAATCCCAAGCCGTACAATTTTCCAATTTTAGATTGGCGATGTCGTAAGCGCCGCTTCCTTTCAATTCGGCTTGCGCTAAAATTCCGTGGCCTTTCCCGTGGAAAAAGGAACAGTTTTCAAATCGCACGGTATCGATCAAACTTCCGGCAGCGGCAAAAAAAACCGCTCCGGTCGAATCGAAGCCCGTATCGAAAATTCCGAGAGAATCACATCGTAAGACGACGTGTTCGATTTCATTTTTAAAAATGTACCTTACCTTGTGTTGCCCGTCGATCGCCAAATTCCGCAAATTCAGTTGCCGTGCTTTTGTCCAACAAAATAAGGCATTCATGGTATCAATTGCGGATGCAGGCATAATTTTCGGAGCCCGACTAAGATCGGACTTACCGCGAATGGTAATATTTTTATCGATGGGTAAAGGAGAGTTCAACGGATATTCCCCTCCGTCGCTCACCAACTCGATAATGTCGCCATCATCCGCTTTTTCCACGGCCAGTCGCAAGGAATCTGCTCCTTCGCGAACCCGAATAACCGGTACCGGGGGTGGTTGCGCAGGATACCAATCCGGTCCCGTATCTCCCGCTTTCAGCGGATGAATTTTCACGGAATCTTTACTAATTTGATCGGCGCCAACATCAGCGGGCCACGTTCGTCTTTGTCCGTCCATATCCGCATTTACAAATTCGAAGGTGTCCTGCGCTGCGCCAATTAAAGGGCTATTGGCTTCGGGACGGTACAATCCGTCGGCCGAGAGTTGCAATAAGGGATCTTGTAGGCGTATGCCGGAAATATTTTCAAAGCCTGGATCCGGACCGTAAAAAATATTCCCCTCCCATTTCATGTTAATCGGCTGAGAATCAAAGGTAATAACGGGATGAAAATATGGCGAATAAATGGCATTGTTGGCAATAATACAATCCTTGGGTGGAAGCGTTTTTTCTTCGTCGGCACCTGCACCGATAACCAGAGGCTCATAGCAATTCACAATCGTATTAAAAAGTACCTGTGCCCGTTTAACCTGAAAATAACGATTAAGCGGCGAATTAGGGACGCCGTTTACCAAGGATATTGCAGCGCGATAACCTGTTCCCTGCAAATCCTGAAAATAATTATTGTAAACACGATGATCCTCTCCGATAATACGCACGCCTCCGGTATGGTCCGTTTGATTTCCGAAAAAGAAATTGGCGTACACTTCACAAGCCCTTCCGTGCCGCAGGGTCAGCGTGCCTTTGCAGGACTCGAATGTATTGTAGCGATAGGTATTGTGGCACGATTTGTTCGAAATGATTTCGATTTCACCGTCGCAATGATCAAAATAATTCCATTCTACCGTAGCGTATGAATCGTACAAAGAGTAATCGCTGGTACCGATGCGAATGGTCTCTCCGCCGTTCGAGCCCAGTTCGGGTCTCGGGCCGAAATGGTTGTGATCGATGCGGTGGTAATCGGGTATTGCAGACATCCAAATAACCAAAGTTGTACCCTGATGATTTTTTCCGGCAAAATAACAATGATCCACCCGATTGTATTGGCCGTAAAGAGACACCCATTTGTAATCGGTACTTTTACTGGGAGGGTTAAAATCGACAATGGCCGAATTTGTCAAGCGACAATGATTGGCAACCTGTTTGGTGTCATCACGAAATTCGACAACAGCTCCGTTCGGGCTGTACCCGTTTACAAAATAAAGCCCGGTCACCACCACATATTGCCCGCCAATGCGCAAATTCGAGCGCCCGGTCAGCCATACCTTTCCGGCTGTTTCGGCTTTGAGTACAATCGGCGCCTGCTGGTTGCCCGTACCTTTTATGACAATTTGCTGATCTTTCCAATAACCGTTTTTCATTATTAGCGTATCGCCGGCTTGCAAACCGTCCGATTGCGCTTTGATTTCGTCGGCGTTACGCACAAATATCGTTTTTGCTCGTACTAAATGCGCCAATAGAAAACAGATGAAAATAAATCCTAAAATTCCGGCTTTTGGCTTCAAAACTTTCCTTTCCTGAACGCTCGCTGTTAAACTTAAAGAGATCGGGCAAAAATTCAAGTTAATAAATTCCCGAACTTTCCGTTTGCGCATATTAAACGGAAAATCAAAAAAAGCGTAAAAGCTGGCCCACATCCCTATGGACCGGCTTTTACCGAAGAAAATCTTTTTACTATTTTATCAAAAGCATCTTGCGGATCGTTTGATGCCTTCCGTCCGTTAATCGGTAGTAATAAATCCCGGAAGCCAAGTTTTGCGGCCGGAAGATGAATTGATGCGTTCCGGCATTTTGAACCTTGTTCACCAATATTTTAACCAGCCGTCCCATTTGATCGTAAACAACCAATTGCACGTATGCTCTTTCGGGCAAGGAATAGCAAATGGTTGTTTGCGGATTAAACGGATTGGGGTAGTTTTGTTGCAAAGCAAACGAACGAATTACGCTTCCGGTTCGACCGATGGCGGTTACTTGTTCGAATACGGCCGTTATGTTTTTGGGCGCATCAACCGTTACGGAAACGGGATTATCCGTACCGCTCACGTCGCCTTGCCATTCCTTGAATTTCCAACCGGAATCGGGTACGGCGGTTATGTTAACCTGCGTATTGGCGTCGTAACTACGTCCTTCAAGTTGAGGGTCAAACCGTAAATGTCCGTTCCCCTGAATTTGATAATTAAATGGAATAACCGTCGGATTTTCCGTTGCCCAGTTCAAATCGCCCAAAGCGCTTCCGTCGTGCGCGGCAAAATAAGCATGGGAACTTGGCAACAAAGTTAAATCCAGGTTGGCTCCGTCTTTGAACTGCGGATCAAATCCCCAAACCGTAGTTGTATCCACACTGTGTCCGTTGCTTTTGGAAACGTAAATCAGTTTGTTCGGATCGTATGTTCCGTCCAAGGTAGTTATCTGAAAGGTGTCCACATTACAAATAAACGATCCTTTTTGTTGAATTTGCATAACAAAGTCATCGCGGCCATGTGTGGACAATCTGGAATTCGCCACGATAACATCACGCAAAATGGTATTACGATTATTTTTAACATAGATAACCCTGGTGGCCGTATTAAAAAACGTCAGATGTTCCAACAGCACATAGGCATCGGCAGTCGAGGTATCTTTATCGGCATAAAAGCGAATGCCCTCGGCATTACAGCGCGTGAAGGTACAGTTTTGCACGATTAAACTATCACACGATTTTTCGGTGGCCCATTTTTCTGTATCGGAAATGCGAATGGCTTCGTAGCCCGTTCCGTCGATCAAACAATTTTCAAAACGGATGGTCCCCACTTTTACTTTCGCCACTTTAAACACATGCCCGTCTTTGGTGGGATCTTTGTCTTGATAAAAATTACGAAAAATACAGTTTTTTACCGTAATATCGGCGTCCGGATTTACCGTGTATCCCCTAGTAGGGTCGTTATCGCAGCGCAAGGCGTACTTCATACCGTGACTTTTTTCGTTGCCGCCGTCAAAAATCACGCCTTCCACAGTAAAGTCGTCGTAAATGCGTAAAATATCCAATACTTTCTGATTCGGATCGCTGTTGGTCAATACGGGCATTTCAGCCAGTCCGGGCGCAGCCATCAGCACCAGTGGTTCCAAAACCGATAAAGCCATGGTATCGGTGGTGGTGTAAACACCGCCCGAAGTTGTTAAAAAGATGGTATCGATATTTGCCGTGGCCGCATAATCCAATGCCGCTTTTAAATCATATTCTGCGGTCACGTTAATATGTGAGGCCCATAAACCGGGTACACTAATAAAACCCGTCATTAAGACCATTGCAAGGTAAATAATGCGTTTCATATTTCCTCCTCAATTAAAATTGATAAACATATTGAATCATAAAATTTTGCAATTCTTCCGTTGCATAATTGGTATTGCTAAAATAAGTGTCATGGTACTTCATCGATTTCGTTTCATAGGCAAATATCACACTTCCCAAACCGCCGAATGATAGCTGACTACCGAAGGTAATGCTTGTCTTATCCGGGCCCCGATCCGTAAAGCCCACACCGTCCGGAACGAACAAGGCGCTTTCCCAGCGATAGCCTCCCATTAAGGTTAAAAAGTTGCCAACCCGATAACGTAATCCACCGCTTAAAACATATTGATCGGGCCATTTGCGGAACGTACTATCGGCTTGTCCCAATGTAACATTGCTTTGGCTATAAGGGGCATACCCGTACGCAAGGGAAAAGGTAAATGATTTTATTGGCTCAAATACCAGCCCAAGGCGATAGGAAGCCGGAATATCCAAATGATCTTGTCCCGAAACGTTAGCACTCTCCTGCAATGCAGCCGTTTGGTCGTTTATCGTGTAGTGCCAATCGCGCGTAACGGAACGCGGCAGATTCACATTAATCCCAATCGTCACATTATCAAATCGATATTGTAGCCCGACGGCTGCGCTTAATGTTGTAAAATCGGATGTCCCCCGTTCCGAATGATTGAGCGTATCGAACGTAAAAAAGAACTTGTTTTCATCGATTAGACCGAAGTATCCCTTTTTGTTGAGCAGAAGTAAATCCGTACTCGTTCCGAAGGTGTACTCGAAACTCAATCCCAAACTCAATCGTTTGCTTGCTTTAACGGCCACCGCCCCACGCACGGAATGTAAAGAGCCGCTACGTTGACGTTGATATTGAAACCATTTTAGATTAAGTGTATCATTACCGTTAACACGCGAAACAAATCCCTGATACAGGCTTGTTCCGATCATGGGTACGAGGTAAGTATTGTTCCGATCGTAATCCAAAAAATTTATTTTCTGCTGATAAGCTGCAGCCAATACCACATTCCGTCCGAACAAATGCAACGGAAAAGCCAGAGCAATATTGTTAAAAACCGGAGCCGATTTTTGTCGCGTCCAATCGGCCGCTTCTTTGCTATCTACGCGTTTGCCGCTATCTTTCGGAGGATGTACCACATAACTGGAGTCCAAAGCCAAATCGCGATCTAACACACCGTTATTCTTGGGGTCGGGGACATACATGCCTTCCAGATAAAACGGCAGGGTAACAAAATACCGATCGGGCCGATAGACCTGATTTTCCCACCAATCCTTTTTATAATAATTTCCGCTAACCGAAACGATCCGTTTTTTTAAATTGGCCAATCCGGCGGAATTATGGAACAAATTATCCAATTGGCCGCTCATGGCTGTCCAGGCGCCCCCCATAGCCATGGCTTGCGCTCCGCCGTCGACGGTTTGGCCCAAACCCTGAAAAGAAAACAGGTCGCCGCGGTGCTGTGCAAATAGGGTTGTGGCTCCAAAAACCAACAGGTAAAAAATCATTGTTACGGATTTTTTCATCGTTTTACTCCAAACTATTTCAAATTAATGCCAAACGAAAAACGGTGAACATGGCCTAAAAACGAACCGAAATCATTATATGCATAATCGATTCGGTATTGTTTAAAATGCAATCCGAATCCCAAAGCCAGTCCTTCGGTATCATAATTAATGCGATACCCGCCACGCAGAAAAATGATATTCTGATACGAATATTCCAGTCCGGCGTTATATTGCTGTCCGTAATCTCTGGCTTGCACCAAATCAAAAGCAAAGAGCAAGTACTGGTGGGCGGAATGAAAGAAAAGGGCCTGACGGTTGGCAAACAGATAGGCCGAAACACCGATATTCATCATTTGGGGCAAAGGGTAAGATTGGTCGATGTATTTTACATCCAGGCCAAAATGCCGTACCGTGGCCGAGATACGCACAGAGCGGAAGCCCGTGTTGTATAACAACCCAGCATCGAACATCAACGCATTGCGGGCTACTTCGTAATTTTTCCCGTCTTTGGCATACGGGCTGGTAAAATCCATGTCTTCCCGAGCCAACTTTGCCGTTAACCCGAAAGAAAATTTTTGCGTTAAACGTTTGGCAAACGAAATGCCCGCCACAACCGCATAGGGATTTATGGTTTCTCCGGTAAGTCCTGGATTGTACTCACCGTTTACAAATCCCAATGCATCAACTCTGGTAACATCAATTTTCCCGTAATCGGCCATCATAAATTGAAAACCGAGTGTTCCGGCTGTCCCCATCGGAAAAGAAGCAGAAACGGACATGTGCTTTACATCCAAAAAATAGTTCATGTACGAAAAAGCAACATCCGGCTCTTCCGAACGCGTAAGCGCCGCCGGATTCCAAAAAACAGCATCGGAACGGTTGACCACAGCCGTGTACGCCCCGGCCATACTCATGGATCGCGCATCGGCCACAACTTTTAGAAACTGAAAAGACGTTGTGCCGACTTTTTCAAAGGCCAGCAAGGGCGTAACGGTTAATAATAGCCAAAAAACTATCGTCCGTATTTTCATGTTATTTCTCCGACTCTTTTATTTGATCACAATAAATTTACCGCTGGTTTGCTCGCCATCGGGCGTGGTAACCACATAAAAATAAATTCCCGAAGCAATATCCTGTCCGTTGCGCGTCATTTGAAACCATTCGGTAGAATAGATCGGATCGTTGTGTTCAATAGTTTGCACCAATTGTCCGGCATAGGAAAAAATACGAATGGTACAGCGGCGCGGAAGTTTGTAAAAACCGATTTTTTTAGCCACTTCTCCGCTACCCGTAAAACCGGAACGCAGTACAAACGGATTCGGCACCACATAAACTTTAGTCAATTTTTCCACCGAACCCACGTTTTTCTGATGTTTGGTCAGGTTGGTTTTTCCGCTTTCGTTCCCATTGGCATCAACCGAGGTAACCGCATAGTAGCGCGATTCCCCGATTTTGAAATGTTGATCCGTATCCAAAAACTCGTAATGATCCCCCTTCATTTGCCCGACGGGCACGGAAGCCAATAATTTCCAGGGCCCCATCCCCATAACGCTTCGGTAGATATTATAATGATCTACTTTACCGGTTAAGCGCGGGACGTCGAACTTTTCCACCTGCGGTCCCCATTGAATGCGTACTTCGGCTTTGGGTGTATTTTCAATGGTAATGGCCGGCGCGGGGGGTGGAATGGGAATGGCGTAAACACCATGGCGCGGATTGTCCTCCGGCCAAACCGGAATATCGGGTTTGTGCCCAAGGTACGCTTCAAACGCTTTTTCGGCCACTTGCTGCACGTTGCGCACCGATGAATTCACATAATCCGGATATCCATACTCTGTCAAATAGCCCATTTCCGTGTATTTTTTGCCATTAAACGTAACGGGCCGGTCCCATGAGGGCAAACGATTCCATTGATGCAACACTCCGTTCACGGCCGGACCGCCTTCCACCCGTTTTCCGGCCTGCGCTCCGTAGCCAACGACTTCTGCCAAGGAAAAATAAAGTTTATCGCCATGGTGTAACGTATACGGCCCGAAAACCGTGTGTTTTTGTCCCGCATCCACGCTTTGACGGTAGTTGAACGCTGCCCTGCCGTACCAACGCGGGCTCGGAACCTCCGGCCAGGTGGTACTACCCTCGCTATAAACTCCGCTCCAACGATTATCCGGATTAATGGACATCACCTTCATCTTGGAACTACGGGTATTGCCCGTACTTACCTTATTAGACCATGGCTGTTTAATATGCCCGTGGGCATCAATTTCAAAATACTCACCGGCTACCGTTCTTAAAATATTCACAGCTTCCGACTCGTTACGTTGCGGATTGTTCGGATCGACAATGGCCAAATGCGTGGTATCGTAATACAAAATGCAATAACCAGGTGCTTGCGGACTTAACAAACCGCCGCCCAAATAACCGGTTTCGGCCTGATACTTAAACAAATCAAAATTTGGCTCCGGTTTGGCCCATTCGTCGCGCAAATTCGTACGCAAATCCAAATTAAAAGCCAGCCAGTAATCCGCATCCCAATATGTATTCTGATCTCCCCTGTAAATTCCCCCCTCATATTTCCATGTTTGGTAAATCCGTTGGTAACCGTACATGGACGGGGCAAAACCGTAAATAAACAGAGCCATAAAATCTTTTAAGGTTGTAGTCCGTTCAATAGTAGATGGATCACCATCGGTATCGCCGTTGTAATCCAGTTCATATTCGTAAATAATAAAATCATCGTAATCCGGGTAGCTCCATTGACGTGAGGTGCGTGTTACCGTAACCCCCAAAGGAGTAGCCCACTTGGCGATAATAATCTGTTCGGCCTCATCCGGATTGTAATCGGGATTCAAATCTCCGCTCGGCAACACGGGATAATTGTCGATTTCCTGCATGGAAATGGGAAAACTCCACACCCCCACTACCTTTTCCGGAGAACTTGCTCCCACTCCGCCGCACAAGGCATAAATACGATTGTCTTTGCCAGGCTTGCCGTCCAGATTAGCCGCCATGTACATGCCTGCGCCCAAGATATTGTGCTGACCGCTGTATTCGATCCCTTCTACAATTGCCGCCGAATAGGGGGGCCATTCCATAACGGGGGTTGTCGCCCGATTACCGGCAACGCCCGTTTGCCAAGGGCGCCCGATGGTGCCGTCATTAAATTCGGTTTCGTGCAACATGCCGCGGTTGTGAATGCGATATTCCAATTGAGCCTGACTTAATGAAATGCCAAGCAAAATCATGATTATTATGTTCAGCATTATCTTTCCTGTCATTGTTCACCCCGACTTTTTAAAATTCAAAAATTACGCCCATCCGATAATGACGCGGTTGGTTACTTAAAAGGTAAATAGCCTGACTCGTTGTGTACGGCGCATACTCATTGTATACCAAAACGTTTTGTCCTTGCTCATAGCGGGCGGTTTCCCTTTCATCGTTAAACGTTCGGTAATAGTTGTACACCTTCTCGTTAAGCAAATTGAAACCTTCCAAATACCAAGTTAGCCGTGTTCCGCCGAAACGAAATTTTTTCTGCAAGCGCATTCTCCATTCATGCTCCGTAGGCGTCCGTTTGTTGTACCTTAGACCCTGTCCGCTTTCGTCCCAGGTAAAAGGACGGCCGGTCATTAAGCGATAGGTATTACTAATGGTAAAGGCTCCAAAAGGATGCTGCCCCAAAATGTCCGGTCCGAATTTTTCGGAGGTGGTGTAACGGACGTTCAGTAAAAGTTTGTGTGTGCGGTCATAATCTAAATACACATCTTCCGGCTTGGGTAACCTTACATGGCCATAAGTAGGATCTGGTGTTTCAAAATAAATCACCGGTGCATTCAAATCGTTACTGCTTTTCCCCTTGGCCGATTCATAATTGTAACGCACATATCCCTGCCAGCCGCGTCCCGTTTTTTCCAGATTTACATGAAATCCCTTGATATCCGCATAATCTCTGTTGATATACGTGCGGTATTCTTCAAAATTTTTATCTTTGTAATACGCACTTTCTACCAGGTTCTTTACGTCTTTGTAATACGCGCTTACATCCAGACGAAAACCAAAGGGCAAACCGTAAACCAGCCCCACATCGTATGCATTGGTGGTTTCCGGTTTCAATGCGGGATTGCCCAACACATCCACATCTTTATTCAAGGTAATCTGGTTATAAAACAACTGATTGAAATTGGGCCGTTGTGTAAAGGTACCGTAATTCAAGTGAAATACGGCTCGCTCGGAAACCGGAAACGAAATACCGATTCTCGGTTGCAAACGACTGTAGAGTTTGGTACGGATTTTAAAATTTGGCTCGCGCAAAGGCGAATATTTATCGCCGTAATAACTGGTATTCAGTTGATAAAAATCGAAACGCAAACCCAAATTGGCAATCATTCCGGCAAATTCCATTTTATCCTGTAAAAACAAGGCCCCTTCGTATGGGAAGGCATTAAATTTCACCTTACGATAATTGCCTTTGGTTGTTATATTCATATCCATATTCACGTCAACATCGTAGTAGTAAAATTGCAGCCCCGTTTTAACCAAATTAAACTTATTTAGCTGACTACTCACATTGGCTTTTAGACTATAGGTGCGCGTGTTCTGGTTTCCGAAATCATCCGATGGTTGCCCGATTCGGTGATTGGAGGGCGCCGTATAATTAGTCCAGTTCGTTCCGTTTGAGTACTGTTCGTAAAATTCTCCCGGGCGTACCAATTCGATGCGCTGTTTGTTCGCGATATCCAGAATATTCAATTGAATGTTGGAAAATGTCGACGGGGAATAAACATGGTTCCATTTTATGCCGTATTGTCTGGTAAGAGATTGATTGTACAAAGCGTTCATGGAACGATCGAACATATACCGCAGGAAATTACTCAGGGTGTATGTATTACTTAAGTTAATCAAAAAAGTGAGATTCACCTTGTCCGTAGCATGCGGGCGATAGGCCCAATTTATCAACATTTGCCTGTCGGTTTGCGGGTTTGGCATGGGCACAATAGGAGCGGAGGTGGTTTGGCGGGCTGCCATAAAAACGGTAGAATGTGCGGTTAAAGGACCGCCTGTCGTAAAATCAAGGCGGGTATCCATGGCTTTGGGAGTTGCCATACCGATTTCCCGAAAAGCCTGAAAATAGGCCATTTGTCCCAACCCCGCAATTTTTAAGGAATCGTCTCGGTCGTAAAATACCGGCGGCCAAACAATGCGTACCGGTAAATAAGTCGGACCGAATCCGTAGCCCAAATCATAAAGCGGCTTGCCCGGATTATTGGGATTCTCTTTCATCCATTCTTCCAGGTGGGAAAGCAACGCGTTGAAATAAAGATTTTTGGGATCGTAAGGATTCCCCTGCCATGTTTTGTAATAGGGTAACGTACTGGCTACTTCCAAACGACTTTGCCAACGGCTACCACCTTCCTTGGGCACCATATTTACCACGCCGGATTGGGCATTTCCGTATTCCGCACTAAAACCGCTGGTGTACACTTCCACTTGTTCCAATGCGGTTACAATGGGACTAAAAGCGCGCCGGTTATTCAAAGGATTAACAATCAACCCGCCGCCGAACAAATATGAAGCTTCCCCCACACGGCCGCCCCGAAAGTGATCGTCTACCACGTCGGCCTGTAGTTGCAAAATGTCATTCAAATTGGCTACTCCGGCAATGGCCTGAACGTCTTCGACATTGTACACCTGCTTGGTTGCCGTTAAATCTTTTTCCACTTCCGAAGGACGGTAGGCTACTACTTGAATGGTTTCACCTTTGTAAACTTCGCTTTGCAATTTCACATTAAGACGCGTTGTCTTGTCAACCGTAATGGCTACTTTGGTGAACTTTTTGGCACGGTATCCGATGTAGCTTATTTCTATGGTGTAAAATCCGGGCCGTAAATTTAAAATGTAATAACTACCGTCAAGGCCGCTGGCTGCACCGGCGGGTACACGCAACGGAATTTCCTGCCCGTTTTCCCAACGCGCCGAAATGACAATATTGGCGCCAGGCAAAGGCTTCCCAGTTTCGGCATCGGTAATAATACCGGCCAATTTGCCCGTATTGCCGGCGTAAACGGGTTTTAATACAAACATAATTACAGCCAGTAACAACGTAAATCGCATCCCAATTTTCACTATTTTTCCTCCGATTGTAGTGTGTTTGGCAATGGTTAAATTTTAAGTTGTACAATTGTTCCGCATTCAAGCGGTCCGTTCGCGTTGAATATCGGTATTTGTTGTTTCGGGCCTAAAAAGCGCATTTGTAGGGTATTGCCCTGCTGCCTGCTTAGAATGAGCAAATGAATTGGATGGGCAAATGCAAACAGACGACCGTTGTAACGTATTCGGTTTACCCCGATCAGCAAATAAGGCCGGTGCTTTTTCCGGATTAATACCTGCAACCGAAAACGCACATTGGCAGATGGGGCCCAATTTGTTGTACAATTAAAACTGAACTCTTTGCTTTCATAAAGACAGCTATCTTTTTGCGCCAACTTGCCCGTTAACAGCAATGTGATAAAATCATAGCCGCCCTTTGTCGAAATACGAAACACGGTATTTTGATGTTTTCCGAAAACATGACTGCGCACCGTTAATGGATCAGGCCGCAACTGAACGAGATGAAATGTTTGCCCGTCTTTCAATTTTTGCATTAGATGAAAATTGTTAACCGCAGTAAATTTACCCTGCCAAATTTGTTGATAGCTATGTTTGCCGGAAGCCGCAAATTGATCGTACACCAGCCAAAAATGATGCCGGACAAACACAACATCCCGAATATAATGCACACCCAAATTGAGAAATCCGTTGTGCGATCCGGAAAAATAATCAACCGAATCCCCTGTTTGCCAGCATAGCACCTTTGGCTCGGGCAAAATTTTCCACTTTCCGAAACCCGATCCGCCACGATTTGGCTGCCAGCCACGGCCCTGCGCCTGACTGTCAGCCAAAGCCACGTTTTTAGCCCATGAATTTTTCAGGAAAGAATAATCCGGGCGATTGTAATGCACTTTATAGTTTGGCAAAACCATGGTATTGTGGGCAAAGCCAATAATACCTAACATGTCTCCGTGCTGATGATCCGGTTTTCGTTTTTCAAGTCCGGCCGAAATAAGCATGTAATTACTTTGCCGATTCCAACCGTCGCGCATAACGTAATAGCCCGTTGCTTTAAGAGCCAAAGAACCGTAGTCCGGCGCTTGCTTTGGCAAAGCGTTAAATTTTTGCAACTGTTTTTGTGTTAACAGCCAATAGTAACTTTGCGGCCATTGCCTTCCGCTAAAAAACCGAAATACTTTATTTTTGAATACCATTGCGCCGACGGCCATCGGCTCTTTTAAATCGGCTTCCGTATCGGAGCCTCCGTCCGTGTCGTCTTGCAACACGGGTAAATTCCCATCCGGCAAGGCCAATTTGGCAAGCGCGCCGAACATGGACTCGAACTTTTGTCGGAAAATAGAAGGCAACGGGATGCCGTTTATTTGGGCCAATTGATAAACACGCAGGTAATTTTCGATATCGCCTTTGTGGTAATGTCCGCTACGTTCGAATTGAAAACCGTCGGCATTAATTTCGTTCTTTATGTGCCAGAGAATGCCGTTCAGTGCTTGTTTTTTCCAACGGTCGCTTTCTTTGAATTCAGGAAACAGCGCCGCAATTTCGAACAGAGCCACCAGCCCTCTGGTGTGGTGATTGCCCACGCGATGTTTTGCTGTTTCGGCGGCTAAAATGCGGGCATGATGTAAAAAGGTGCGTAACAGCAGCAGTTGATCTTTCCAAGAATATGCCGGTGTTGACAAAAACGCATGATGCGCAAACAACCAATGGTGCATACGCTTGCCGGTACGAAAAACTTCAAATACGGCATTACCGCCTGTTTCCACGTTACCTGCCCTAAAGGCGGCATTTAAACTGCGCACCTGTTCGAGAAAATAGTCCAGATATGTTTTGTCGTTGCGGCGAAAAAAATAGGCCAAAACGATGTCCGGTAATTTGCTTTGCCGCGCCAAATGCCGAAAACGGTAAGCCGTTACCGGCTGGCCTTTACGGTTAAGCACAGGCTGTTGCCAATTGCAAAAAGATGAAAATTCGTCCGTTTGTTCCCGGGCCAAACGTAAATGTTTGCTGCGGGCTTCAGGAAATGCCTGTTCGTACTGCGCAAGACGGCGGGAAAAATTTTTCCAGTTAAAATAGTAGCGTACGGCGGCTTTTTCCTTAAAATAAGCGCACACTTTTCTTAACGCTTTTTCTCCGGAAAGTTGTTTTAAAAACGCCAGTTGGGGTAAATCGCTATCCAGATCGCGCAGCAAAGCTTCGTTATCGGGAAGAGGGAATGTTCGAAACAAATTTTTCGAATGCGCGCTTTTGCCGGCAAATCCGGACATTTTGGGAAAAGGCGCACCTGCGGCAAAAAGAAAACCGCCCAAAACCAAATCCAAAATAAAAATTACAACTTTTTGTTTGTTGAGTAAGATTTTCATTGTTAACCGTCTTTACCTATTAACGTTGCACCCTGCCGGACAAATCGCCGTTTAAAATGTTCATAATTTCCGTCTCATTAGCCAAATTCATGTCGCCGGGAATGGTCTGCTTTAAAGCCGAAGCGGCAACGGCAAATTCAAGGGCTTGTTGTTTGTCCGAAAATTTATTCAATCCATGAATCAAACCGGCGGCAAAACTATCGCCGCCTCCTACGCGATCTACCAAATGGATGGGATATTTTCGGCTGACATAATAGGAATCGCCGTCAAAAAGCATGGCCGACCAATTGTTGTCCGAAGCCGAAATGCTTTCGCGCAGTGTAATGGCAACCAATTGTGCATTGCCAACATTTAACAATTGTTTTGCTACCGATTTGTAATGAGCGATATCCAATTTTCCCGAAATAACATCTGTACTTTCCGCTTCGATGCCAAAAACATCTGCCGCATCTTCCTCATTGGCAATAATCACATCCGTAAAACGCACCAATTGCCCCATTACTTTTCGCGCCTCTTCTTTGCTCCACAGCTTTTTACGGTAGTTCAAATCGCAACTAACAGTAACTCCGGATTCTTTTGCTGTTTTAACGGCTGCCAGACAAATGCGGGATAATTCCGGACTTAAAGCCGGAGTTATGCCCGTAATATGAAACCAATGCGCGTCGGAAAAAATGTTCTGCCAATTAAAATCGTCTGCCTTGGCCTGAGAGATGGCCGAATGCGCTCGATCGTAAATCACTTTGGACGGACGAACGGATGCACCGTGTTCCAAAAAGTAAATTCCCATGCGCTCTCCGCCGAACACAATAAACGAAGTATCCACTCCAAAGCCACGCACAAAACGCACGGCTGCTTGCCCAAGCGCATTTTGCGGTAAGCGACTGACAAAACGTACCGAATGCCCGAGTATGGCCAACGAAACCGCTACATTTGCTTCCCCGCCGCCGAAACCGGTTTGCAACAGAGAGGTCTGCAATAACCGTTCTTTGTGAAACGGCGCCAAACGCAACATAATCTCACCGAAAGTCACTACCGTGTTCTTCATTTAACCTCCTCAATTCATTTCATTGTGTACGCGCTTCTTGCACGGTTAGCTTAAACTGCGTCGCACGTTGAGATAACCCACCCCAATCGTTATCCCGAATCAATTGCGTATCTAACAATGAAGTACCCACACCCAAAAATGAGGCACCGTAACGAATAAAATCCGCCGCATTGTGCAGGTTTACTCCACCGGTGGGCGTTAGCTTAATTTGCGGTAACGGTCCGTGAATATCTTTAAAATATTTTGCGCCCAAACGCGAAGCGGGAAAAACCTTAACCACATCGGCACCCGCCTGCCATGCGCTAAAAATTTCCGTGGGCGAAAAGGCACCGATAAAGGCAGGTTTGTTGTTTTTATGGGCAATCTCAATCAAATCTGGCAATAACACGGGACTAACGATAAAATCCGCTCCGGCATCCAAAACCGCTTGCGCCGTTTTAACATCCACAACGGTACCGGCGCCCAAAATAACGGAGCCGTCCGATCTTTGGGCAATTTCTTCGATTACCCGCAGCGCATTGGGCACTGTCATGGTAATCTCCAAGGCATTCACTCCGCCGTTCAAAAGAGCATCCGTAATACGCAAGGCTCTATCGCTATTATGCAAACGAATAACAGCCACAATTCCGCTTTGTTCTATTTCTGCTACTATTTGTTCTCGTGTCATCGGAAAATCCTTCGGATAAAATTCAATAGAAAGAGCGGAAAGCAAGCTTTCCGCTCGGTATGTTCGCTATTTTACCAATAACATTTTTTTAATTGCCGTAAAACGCCCGGCTTTGATGCGGTAAAAATAGACGCCGGAAGCTAATCGCGGCACGTAAAAAACGACTTTGTACCGTCCGGCTTTCATGCGTTTATCGATTACCTTGGCCACTTCTCTGCCCAACACATCGAATACCGTTAACGTAACCCGACCGCTCTCTTTTAAATCGAATGCGATGGTTGTCGTGGGATTAAAAGGATTGGGAAAGTTCTGGTACAAAGCGTATTTCAACGGTACATTCCGCGTGTCTTGCAGGCCCGTGGCCACCTGAAAAACAGCCGTAACGGTTTTGTTATCATCCATGGTTACGGTGGCCGGGTTGTTGTTTCCGGTTACATCGCCTTGCCATTCTTTGAATTCATAGCCGGAATCAGGAACAGCGGTGATGCGTACTACCGTTCCAGGGTCGTAAGTTTTACCCACGGGCGGCGGATTCAGCTCAACCTTCCCGTTTCCGTCGATGATAACGGTTAGCAATTTACTAACGGGGGTTTTACTTGCCCAGCGCAAATCTCCCAAAGCGTTTCCGTCGTGGGCCAAACCGTACAAATGCGATTCGGGCATAAGGGTGTAATTCATGTTTGCCGCATCTTCGAATTTAGGATCAATTCCCCAAACCGTTGTCGTATCCACCATGCCGCCTTTGGAAGATTTAAGGGGCACCGCACGCACATGAAACGTATCGATATGACTCACAACCGTACCTTTGCCCTGCGCGTCCATCAAATCCCCATCGCGCCCCACATCGGAAAGACGCGAATTGGCAATAATAATATCCCGCACAATTGCACCGCTGCTATTCTTTAGGTAGAATGCACGTGTGGCCGAGCCGTTAACCGTGATATGTTCCAAAATAACGGGTGCATCTTTGGTCGTTGTATCCTTGTCGGAATAGTAACGGACGCATTCGGCATCGATATTGGTAAACGTACAGTTCCGAACGATCAGGCTATCCACAGAACGATCCGTGTGCCATTTTTCAGTATCGGAAATTCGAATGGCTTCGTAACCGATATTAGCAAAGGTACAATTTTCAATTTTAACCACACCGGCACGCACGTTCTTATCAATTTTTAAGGCATGCCCGTCGCCATATTTGGGATCCTTATTCTGATATAAATTGACAAAATCGCAATTTTCCAAAGTAATGTTAGTACCCGTACGTACCGTATCGCCCGTGGAATAATTGCGTAACCGAATACCATATTTCATTCCGTAGGTTCGGGGACTGCCGCCGTCAATCCGAACCCCGATTAAAGTAAAATCATCAAAAACACGGAAAATATCCAAATTGGCTTTTTCGGGATCACTGTTCGTTACCACCGGTTTTGCCGGGAGCCCGGGCTTTGCCATAATAGTTACCGGCTTACGAATGGCCACGTCGGCCGTTGAAACGGAGGTATAGGTACCGGTAGTCATCAGCATGATGGTATCGATATGGGAATTATTGTTGGCAAATTCAACGGCATCATGCAAATCCCAGGTGGTGTCAATCTCCAAAACATGAGTGCCGGTTTGAATTTCGGCAAAATTGGCGGTAATATGCTTATTACCGTCCAGAACCAATGTGTCCGGATTTTTCGTGCTCACCAAATCCCCTGTCCAGCCGGTAAATTCCCAACCGGGTACAGGCGTAGCCGTCAAAATAACCGTTGTTAACGAATCATAGGTTCCCAAAATCGGTTCCGGTGATACCGTCACTCCGCCAAGACCTACCGTGTCGATATTCAGCGTTACCTGAGGCAGCGTGCTGCGAAAAGAGGCTGTCAGGTTTATATCGGTCATTACCGTAAAGGTAAAAGGATTATCTGTAGAAGTCGTGTCACCGCTCCAACGCACAAATTCCCAGGTCGAAGAATCGGGCACGGCCGTCAAAGTAACTTTTGTTCCTTCGTCGTAGCGGTTTCCTTCCAAAGGTTCCGGGCTATACTCCACATGTCCGATGCCTTCCACATTCACCGTAACCGTGTGTTTGGGCGCCAGGCTTTCAAAAATAGCACGCACTACTTTGTTGGTATCCATGGTTACGGTAGCCACCGGATTATCCGGCGGAAAAACCGTTACATCCCCTTCCCAACCGGTGAACTTCCATCCGTCGGCCGGAGTAGCCGTTAAGGTAACCACCGTACCCGGATCATAATAAGGTCCTGCTGGGTCCGCTTTAACGGATCCGTTACCGTTTACGTAAACATTCAAACGGTATTGTCCGGGATGGGCCGCCCAACGCAAATCACCCAAGGCATCGCCGTCATCGCCCAATGTTAAAACAGGAGAATTATCGGCCAAGGTAAAATTGCCGTTGGCCGCATCTTTGAACAAGGGATCAACATGAAAGGTATCGGTAACCGTAGCATTCAAAACCTTCCAACTGGTAACGTCCCAAACCGCATTGTGATGGAATTGATTATCCGCAGACTCGAAACGGCTAAAATAGCTTCCGTATCCGTTGTGTACGAATAGAGAATTTTTAACTTCCACATCGGTCATATCGTCAAAATAAATCATACTTTTGGAGCTGCCGCCGCAATCGTAAAACGTACAATGATTAACGCGCACTTTGGTATTGGGATTGGTATCGCCTTTAATACCTTCGCGCGCAAACCCATAAAAAGTACAATTTTCGAATTCCGCGTAATCCAAATTTACTTGTGGATCGCTGGATGAGCCGGAATACAGGGTAACGCCTTCTTTGGCGCCGTTATGAAAGGTGGTGTTATGAATAACCAGCGAATCGATCCCGCAATTGGCGTAGGGTTTAATGATTTTTTCGTTGAAGTCGTGCAGTTCGCAATTTGCAACAAAAACCTGCATGCTGCCGTTCACATCGCCGTTGTCCAAACGCAAAGCATATTTTGCTTTGGCCGCTGCGCCATCTACCGTGCCATCGCCATTGAATTCGATATTTTGAAAAGTAACTCTGGGCGAACCAATAATTTTAAACATATACGCACCGCTGGATGTGCCAATGTATTCCAGAATCGGTTTGAACTCCAAACCCTTCATTCCACGGATGGTTAAATCTTTGTCAATCACAATTTGATCATTCGACAAATATTTTCCGCCGCTGGTAACCAGTTCCAGGGTATCCCCCGGGTTGGCCTGAGCAATGGCCGAACTCAATACGTCGGTTCCGGCTGTAATCTGAATTACCTTTGGCTGTAAATACTGCGGATCCCAACGTAAATCGCCCATAGCATGTCCGTCGTCGGCCTGGCCCAACACAGGAGAATTATCGGCCAAGGTAAAATCGCCGTTGGCCGCATCTTTGAACAAGGGATCAACATGAAAGGTATCGGCAACCGTAGCATTCAAAACCTTCCAAGTGGTAACGTCCCAAACCGCATTATGATGGAATTGATTGTCTGCGGATTCAAAACGGCTAAAATAGCTTCCGTACTCATTGTGTACAAAAAGGGAATTTTTAACTTCTACATCGGTCATGTCGTCAAAATAAATCATACTTTTGGAGCTGCCGCCGCAATCGTAAAACGTGCAATGATTAACGCGCACTTTGGTATTGGGGTTGGTATCGCCCTTAATGCCTTCGCGCACAAAATGATTAAACGTACAGTTGGTAAATTCGGCGTAATTCAAGTAGACGGGCGGATCGCTTGTGGAGCCTGAATACAAGGTAACCCCTTCTTTGGCGCCGTTGGCAAAAACGGAATTGCGAACGATCAGCGAATCGATTCCGCATAATTTGTACGGTTTAATGATTTTTTCATTGAAATCGTGCAGGTAACAATTCTTTACCAAAACCCGCATGGTAGCGGTAGAATCTCCGTTGTCCAGACGTAAGGCATATTTGGCTTTGGCTGCTGCGCCGTCCGCTGTGCCATCTCCGTTGAACTCAAGATTTTGAAAGATTACTTTGGGCGAACCAATAATTTTAAACATATAGGCACCGGTGGACGTGCCGATGTACTCCAGAACTGGTTTGGACTGCAAATCTTGCGCACCGCGAATGGTGAGATCCTTATCCAGCACAATTTGATCGTTGGACAGATACGCCCCGCCGTCTGTGGTTAGCTCGATAATATCACCGGGCGCAGCCGCATCGATGGCCGCTTTGAGCACATCTGTTCCGGCGGCAATATGGTGCACGGTTTGTGCAAATACAGGATTGGTTAGCAAAACAAATCCCGTTATAAAAATGGAAACGATTCGTAAAAATTTTGACATGAACTCCTCCTTCACCACTTGGTTTGCTTTTATGTTTAAGACAAAAAGTCTTCACGCATGGGTGAAAACGTATCGATCAAAACCCCGTCTTCAAGACAAACGGCACCGTGTTCGAGGCCAGCGGGAATTACAAAAGCGTCTCCGGCTTTCAGGATTTCCTTTTTACCGTCTATTTCCACCTCGAATACCCCGGAGACGACATAGGATACCTGCTCGTGCACATGGCTGTGCTTACGCCCCACGGCACCCTTGGCAAAATGTACTTTTACCAACATCAAATTTGGTAAATAACCTAATATTTGCCGCGTAATTCCTCTGTCCGCATTTTCTGCGGGTACGTTGTCGGCATGCACGTGTAATGTTTGCTCCATTGCAATCTCCTTAAAAATTAATCGGTTTGAATACGCCTGATTTTTCCGCCGAAAAAGAAAACGCTAAAAACGCCCAAAGGCACCAAAAGGGCGCCCAGCATAAAAAACGGTACGTAGGAAATTTGGGTCATAGCAGGCACGAAATAGGTGGTAATAATAACGCCGATGGCGGCCGTTGTTCCGCCCATCCCGGCAACGGCGCCTACGTTTTTGCCCACGAAAAAGTCGCTGGGCAACGTTTGAATATTGCCGATGGCAACCTGAAAGCCGAACAGAATTAAGGCGATTAACAGTACAGCGGTTATCGGTTTGGCGGCAAAAGCGGTTAACAACAAAGAAGGCAACATGATCATTCCGCCAAAGCCGATCGTCCATTTGCGTGCCTTATTGACCGAAGCTCCGCGGCGCATCAAAAATCCGGCGGCCCAACCGCCGATTAACGCGCCCAATGCCGCTCCGACATAGGGTACCCAGGCAAACAAACCGATTTGTTTGATGTTAAAGCCAAAACGATCGGCCAAATAAATAGGCAGCCAATAAACGAACAGCCACCAAATGGGATCGAGAAAAAAGCGAGAAACCAAAACCGCCCATGTTTCTTTAAATGATAACAACTCTTTTACGCTTAAAACACGTCCGCCTTCTTCTCCTTTGCCGTTTAATTTTTGTCCTTCGAGAATATATTTTCGTTCTTCTTCGCTTAGCCAGGGGTGGGTTTTGGGCAATGCGCGATTAACAAATAACCATGGAATAATCCATAATAATCCTAATCCGCCGAGCAAAACAAATGTCATGCGCCAGCCTACCAATAAATACATAAAAGCAATCAAAGGCGGAGAAATAATCGATCCTACGGAAGCACCGCTATTAAACACCCCCTGAGCAAACGCCCGCTCTTTAATCGGAAACCATTCGGCGTTCGACTTCGTGGCACCCGGCCAGTTACCCGCTTCGCCGAGCCCCATTAAGAAACGGAACAAACTAAAACTGTAAATGGTATGGGCTACTGCGTGCAACATCACCGAAAAAGACCAAACAATAATCGAAATAACAAATCCGATGCGCGTACCGATCCAATCGTAAATACGTCCGGAGAGGCTTTGGCTGATGGCGTAGGCAATGGTAAACATAATGGCAATTTCGGAATAATCGGCTTTGCTAAGCCCCAAATCGGCACTAATTTTCGGCCACATAATGGCCAACGAGCTGCGATCGATGTAATTGATGAGCGTGGCCAAAGCAACCAAACCCAATACCCACCAGCGCAATCCTTTTAATTTGAACATGCTACATCCCGAGGTTAAAATGAAACCACTTTAAAATTTCCCGTCCATTCATACAAGGTTTTTCCGAAACGCAAACGATGCTTGGCCGTAGGCGAAGCTTTTCCGTTGTTCACCATTACCAACCAACGTTTGCCGTTTTTATTTTGAATTTCAATTACACTGCCGCGCTTATTAAAGCCGATAATTTGAACGGATTTAATTTGAGAATATGGGTTTAAAGACGTTTCGCTCGCTTCGTTGAAAAATCCGTGCGGTTCGATTACCGAAGCAAACAGACAATTTTTACCTTTAAGGCGATACACAACAGCCGGTTCGGGGCGCAAATTGAAATGCGGGTCGTGTGCACCGATGCGGGTAAAAAAGACACGGGCTCCCGAATGCGCGGCCATGGTAACAGAGTAAAAACGATGAGCATCCAGCCATGTAAATTGAAAAACGGAATCGATTTTACCCTGCGCTTCTTTCCACAAATGTTGGTAACCGTAATTGCGCCCGAGCGGAAATTGCACGGAGTCGTCAGCTATGTAAGGCACGTTGGTGTGCATCAGGTAACCGTTGTAATGCAGCGGAAAATCGTAGACATGCTCTTTGCCGCTTTGCAACAAATACAAGTCAATAATTACTGGGTAACGGAAAGTGCTGTCTTTAAGCAGAAACATGGTACGTTGCATTTGCACACCCACATACTGTGTGTTGGCTTTGGCGCTCATAACCTGTAAATCGGGATTGGCCGCATCAAAAAAATGCCGCAGGCCGTGTACTTTGTCGGCCTGTTTGCGATTGCCATTGCTTTGCGATTGCAAATCGACAACCACCGTATTGTGGGCAATTGTTTGTTTGGCATACGTGGTATTTTCCGGAAGGTAGCGACCGCCGAATTTGGGCTCGATGTTAATCCAGCGGGCAAAGCCGTAATCGGGAATAACCATGTGCCCCTGATCGTAATAAATGAAATGCAATAAATCAAAATGGCCATGCCCCTTGCCGTGGACTCCGTATTTCATCAGCAACATGACCTGATTCTCATTATCACTCCGGCGTAAAATCCCCAGTCCTCCCTGTTTACCATCGTGCCCGTCCGTAAATTCAATGCTTTTCCAACGGGGTATTTTAACGGATTTGCCATCGCCGAAATTTTGCGCCACTACCAATCCGCTTCCGTCCATAAGCACCCGCCCCTGCAGTTTGGCCATGCCCAGCAAACGGGGATCATGACCACAACGGTTGTACGTAATATCATTGGCAATTACTACGCCGATCGATTCCACATTCATTGATCGGGATGCATCGTTAATGGGAGGAAATACGCCGTCGGGAAAGGTCGTCTCGATTGCCGCATAATACGCCTTTTTCAAAATGCTGTCCCGATAAGCAAAAATGTTCAGATTCGGCCGGTTACGGGCCAATGCCTCGGCAAAGAGGAAAAAAGGTCGCAAAGCATAACGAATATAGTAAGGGCCTTCCATGTAATAACCGTCCGGTGAAAAAAGCAAATCCAACTGTTTAAAAAAACCGCTACTCCCGTCTTTATGCGTTCCGTAAAGGGCCTTTTGCACATAGTCGCTGTCTCCCAAAACCAACCCTAACATACCCACGGAGGCCACCGCCCAGGTACCGTGGTTGTGAATTCGATCGAATTCCTTGGCATTTCGAATCATAAACCATTGAGCCATTAAACGAAAAACATTGCTTTCGATCGTTTGTCTGTCCTGCGGAGAGAGCCAATCGTAAATGCAGTCGTATGCCTGAACCGCATACACAAGCCATACGGTTTCGTTTAACATTTGATGAAATATCTTACCCGGAGCCTGATTATGCGCATAAGGACTGGGGCCTAAGGTTGGATACATCTTTGCATATTCGAGTAACATGTCGCGCACAAAACGGGCATATCGCAGGTCACCGGTAATTTGGAATAAAACACCGGCTGCTTGCATTTCGCGATAATTTTGTTTGTGTCGCTCATGCGCATAACCACCGGCTTCACCGGGAGGAGGTACTTGGATCGGATGTTCGAGGGCAATGTCAACCATCTTTTTTGCCTGCGCAAACGATTTGGCAAGCAAAGGGAGTTTGTTCAGATTATCTTTAATTCGTACGGCTTCCTGTCGGGTGATTAATAAACACGGATGTTCGTTGGCCAACAAAAAACCAAAAAAGAAAAGCACGCTTACAAAAGTTGCCATTTTAATTCGCATAAAATCTCCGTAATTACGATTAAGGCATGTAAAGTCCGCCGTTTACTTCGATAGATTGCCCGGTCACATAACCGGACAAATCCGACGCCAAAAACAAGGTTACCTTTGCCACATCTTCCGGGGTACCTGTGCGGCCCAGCGGAATAACGGACGGCATTTTACGGTGAATTTCCTGCGGGGTAAACGTATCGTGAAACGAGGTTTGTTCGATAAACCCGGGCGATACACAATTTACTTTAATATTAAAAGAGGCCACTTCCTTGGCCAACGATTTGGTAAACGTCCAAATAGCGCCTTTGGAAGCGGCATAGGCCGCGGCCCCGTTCCCGCCTCCGTCATGAGCAGCCTGAGAAGACAAATTGATAATGGTGCCGGATTTTTGTTTTTTCATGTATGGCATAACCAAATGCGACATCAAAAAAGCGCTTTTGACATTAATTTCCATTACCTTGTCAAAATGCTCTTCATCAAACTCCGCAATCGGCACTCGCTTCACCAATCCGCCAGCATTGTTCACCAGAATATCGATGGTAGCACCCAATTGCAAGGCAGCATCCACCAGTTTTTTTGCTTCTTCCCGTTTACTCACATCGGCCAAAACAGGGATAACCTGCGCACCGCTTTCCGTTGCCAAATCTCGAGCTACTTGTTTCAATTGTTCTTCATTACGATAGCCATTTACTACCACATTCGCCCCAGCCTTTGCTAAATAGCGCGCGATTTCGCGACCGATACCCTGAATACTTCCCGTAACAACGGCCACTTTACCTTTCAAACTTATTTCCATTTTTTCTTCTCCCGTTATTTGTATTATGTATGACAAATTTTTAACACAAAAAAATTTTATTCGATTTTATTGATAATGGTTCTGGAATGTTCTTCGGCAATACGTAAATGTTCGACCATATAATGGTATGCTCCGTCTTCGTCTTTTTCTTTAATGCATTTGAAAATCAGGTCGTGATATTGAAAGGCCGCACTTTTAGCCTTATCGATATGCGCATAAACCAGCGTGCGAATTTTGGGCATCAATTGGAAAATCGGATCCACAATAATGGGAATGATCGGATTCCCGGAAGCCCTGGCAATAATCAAATGAAATTCACGATCTAATTCGCCCTCCTGGCGAAAGTTGGCCGGTTCGCTTGTTTTAAATTTATTCAGGTTCTTTTGCAATAGCTTCACGTCGTCTTCGCTGCGGTTGCGGGCAGCCATTTTACAAATTTGCGGTTCAATAATTTTGCGTACCTCGATCAAATGCAATATGTACGATTTGTCAAAATTGAGTTCCAAATACAGACGCATGGGTTTGATAACGTTTTGCGGTGAATAATCTTCAATATAAATTCCACTCCCCTTTTTTACTGAAATTAACCCTTTGGCGCTTAGCATTTGTAAGGCTTCGCGCAAGGCGGTACGGCTTACGCCGAACATTTGCGTTAATTCGTGTTCCGTTGGTAATTTTTCACCGGGCCGGTAAACCTTTTCTAAAATGGCGTGTTCAATGCGATCCTGAATTTCCTGACTGAGGGTTTGCGCATTTTTGATGCGTTTGAATTGGTGATTCACTCCTGCTCCCAAACTAATATTTGTATGATGTATTACAAATCCGATTTTAATAAAAACAAATGAGATTGTCAAATTTTTTATCGGCTGCTAAGGCATAATTTATTTTTAGGCAAAAACATAAAAACTTTCTTCAAAACAAAAAACCGATTCCACCCTCTCGGGTGAAATCGGTTTTCTTAAAACATTACGCCGCTTCTCGTTTTTTGGAGAAGACCAGCCCTTCGGCATTGGCCGAAATGACCACCGTGTCGCCGGGCGCAAGCTTGCCGGCAATGATCTCTTTGGCCAGTTCGTTGACCAGCTCCTTCTGGAGCAAGCGACGCAACGGTCGCGCACCAAAGGCCGGATCGTAGCCTTTTTCCACCAGATAGTTGATGGCCTCGTCCGTCAGTTCGGCGTAGTAATCCTGCTCGGCCAGCATTTCCTGTACGCGCTTGAATTGCAACTTCACAATGTCTTTCATGTCGTCCTTGTTCAACGGACGGAAGACGATGATGTCGTCCACACGGTTCAGGAACTCCGGACGCAACTTCTGTTTGAGAAATTCGATCACATTCTTGCGGATGTCTTCGTACACTTCTTCCAGCTTATCCTGCGTAACGTTTTCCGAACGTTCGCGGATGTAACTGGCGCCCAGGTTCGAAGTCATGATGATAATCGTATTCTTAAAATCGACCGTGCGCCCCTTGTTGTCGGTCAGGCGGCCGTCTTCCAGCACCTGCAACAGAATGTTGAACACTTCCGGATGCGCTTTTTCGATTTCGTCCAGCAGCACTACGGAATAGGGTTTGCGCCGCACCTGTTCGGTAAGCTGACCGCCCTCTTCGTAGCCAACGTAGCCCGGAGGCGATCCGATCAGGCGCGAAACCGAATGGCGTTCCATGTACTCCGACATATCGATGCGGATCATGGCATTTTCGTCATCGAACAGGAATTCGGCCAGCGCTTTGGCCAGCTCGGTTTTACCCACACCCGTGGAACCGAGAAAGATGAACGATCCGATGGGACGGTTTTTATCGCTCAAACCAGCACGCGAACGGCGCACGGCATCGGACACGGCCTGAATGGCCTCGTCCTGACCAACCACCCGCTGACGCAAGCGTTCTTCCATTTTAAGCAGCTTCTCTTTTTCGCTTTCCAGCATACGTTGTACCGGAATGCCCGTCCAGCGCGAAACGATTTCGGCAATGTCTTCTTCGTCCACTTCTTCCTTGAGCATGGGATGGCCTTTTTGGATTTCGGCCAGTTTTTTATTCAACTGTTCAATCTCTTTTTCCGCTTCCGGAATTAAGCTGTAGCGAATTTCAGCCACTTTGTCCAGCTTACCCTCGCGCTCGGCAATTTCCATTTGCGTGCGGTATTCTTCGATTTTCGATTTCAATTCGCGAATCTTTTGAATGGTTTCGCGTTCCGCTTTCCACTGCGTGCGCAATTGTTTGGCCTTTTCTTCCAGATCGGCTTTTTCTTTTTTGATCAATTCCAGCCGTTTGCGCGAAGCCTCGTCTTTTTCCTTCTTCAAAGCCACCATTTCGATTTCCAACTGTTTGATGCGGCGTTCCACGTCGTCCAGTTCTTCCGGCATGGAATCGATTTCGATGCGCAACTTGGAAGCCGCTTCGTCAATCAAGTCGATGGCTTTGTCCGGCAAAAAGCGGTCGTTAATGTAGCGTTTGGAAAGCGTAGCCGCAGCCACAATGGCCGAATCCTTAATGCGCACACCGTGGTGCACTTCGTATTTTTCCTTCAATCCGCGCAAGATGGAAATGGTGTCTTCCAGCGAAGGTTCGTCCACCAGCACCGGCTGGAAACGGCGTTCCAGAGCTGCATCTTTTTCGATGTATTTGCGGTACTCATCCAGCGTGGTAGCTCCAACCGCATGCAGTTCTCCGCGGGCCAGCGCCGGTTTGATCATGTTCGAGGCGTCCATAGCGCCTTCGGCTGCACCGGCACCTACCAGCGTGTGCAACTCGTCGATAAACAGGATGATCTTGCCTTCGGATTCGATCACCTCTTTGAGCAGCGCCTTCAAACGCTCTTCGAATTCACCGCGGAACTTGGCACCGGCAATCAGCGAACCCAAGTCCAGCGCGACGATGCGTTTGTCTTTCAGGTTTTCCGGCACGTCACCGTTCACGATGCGGTGGGCAATGCCTTCCACAATGGCAGTTTTACCCACGCCCGGCTCACCGATGAGCACCGGATTGTTCTTGGTACGACGCGAAAGCACCTGCAAGACCCGACGAATTTCCTCGTCGCGGCCGATCACCGGATCCAGCTTGCCTTTACGTGCCAGATCGGTCAGGTCCCGGCCGTACCGTTCCAGTGCCTGATACTTGGCTTCCGGATTCTGATCGGTTACGCGCTGGTTGCCGCGAATTTCCATCAGGGCGCGCAGAATCATTTCCTTGGTCAAACCGAAGGAAGCCAAAATGCGTCCGGCTTCGCCCTCTTTTTCTTCGCTGATGGCCAAAAGCAAATGTTCCGTGCTGATGAATTCGTCTTTCAGATTGCGTGCTTCGTTAAAGGCTTCGTTCAAAACCTTATTGGCCCGCTGACTCAAATAGGTTTGTCCCACGCCCGAAACGCGGGGAAATTTGTCGATAGCCGCATCCAGTTTTTGTTCCAGTTGCGGCAAAGGAATTCCGTATTTTTTTACGATGGCCTGAACCACCCCTTCAGAATCGGCCAACAGGGCCTTAAGGATGTGTTCCGGCTCGATTTGTTGTTGTCCGTGTTCCATAACAAGACGCTGCGCTTCGGCAATAGCGTCCTGCGCTTTTATGGTAAATTTTTCCAGGTTCATAGTACCCTCCTTTT
>CAZRBA010000117.1:0-61274 GCA_964598255.1 uncultured Caldithrix sp.
ACGGCTTCGGACGGGGACGGGCCGGTCAATGCGCTGGATAATGCCTTGCGCAAGGCGCTGATTCGTTTTTACCCGGAAATCGCCGGAATTCGTCTGGTGGATTACAAGGTGCGTGTGCTCAGTGCCAACGACGGCACGGCAGCCAGGGTGCGGGTGCTGGTGGAAAGCAGCGACGGCGAGAGAACCTGGTCAACGGTGGGTGTTTCGCACAATATTATTAATGCCAGCCTGCAGGCCCTGAGCGACAGTTTGAACTACAAGATTTTTCACTTGCGGAATCGCCGTTCCGTTTTAAAAACGCAAAAATCATAATCAAACGCAACCGATTTGTCGCGCAACAAACCGATTGCGTTTTCACGAATTATTTTAAAGAGCCGATGACTTCTTCCACATGTTCCAGAATTTCAGCGGAACGTACCAACTCTTGCATTTTGGTATGATCCGGGTAGAGCGGTCGATCCGTATCCAAAAATGGTACGTATCTGCGTATAACTTCCTTGGCTATTTGCACACCTTTGCCGAATTGATGATCGCGAAAATCCAATGCCTGAGCTGCCGCCATGAATTCGATGCCTAAAATGCCATAAGCATTTTGCAGAATTTGGCTGTTTTTAATGGCCGTGTTCATGCCCATGGAAACAAAGTCTTCCTGATCGGCAGCCGCCGGAATGGATTGGATGGAAGCCGGTACGGATAAAATGCGTTGTTCCACAATCAAATGATCGGCCGTGTACTGGCTGAGCATCAGACCGGAAAACATACCCGCGCCTTTGGTTAAAAACGGCGGCAGTCCCGCACTAAGCGCCGGATTGTTCAAACGGTTCATGCGTCGTTCGGACATGACGCTAACCATGGTAATGGCTGCACCTACCATGTCCATGGGCAGAGCCACCGGTGTACCCTGAAAATTAGCACCGGTAATAGTGGTTTCGTCCTCGACGAAAAAAACGGGATTATCACCAACGCCATTGAGTTCGATTTCCACCTGTTGCCAAGCGTAGTGCACAGCATCCAGAGCCGCCCCGATCACCTGCGGTGTGGAACGCATGGAATACGCATCTTGCACGCGCTGTTTGATTTTACCCGAATACAAATCGCTGCCTTGCAGACATTTGCGAATAGCTCTGGCACTGCGTACGGCACCGCTAAACCCGCGGGCTTTGTGCAAACGTTCGTCATAGGGTTTCAAATTGGCTAACAATGCCTCCAGCGACATGGCGGCCGCAATTTCCGCCTGCCGCAACCAACGCTCCATGTCGTAAAGTTCCAATGCGCTCATGGCCGTTAACAAATTGGAACCGTTAATGGTAGCCAAACCGTCACGTGCTTTTAATCCGGGAATTTTAATCCCGGCCCGTTCCATGGCCACTTTACCCGGCAAACGTTCGCCCTGATAGTATGCTTCGCCTTCTCCCAAAAGCAGTAAAGCCATTTGCGCCATGGGTGCCAAATCGCCGGAAGCACCGACCGAACCTTTTTGCGCTACAACCGGTGTTACGCCTTTGTTCAGCATTTCGATTAAGGTCAAAGTGATTTCGGGACGCACGCCGGAACGCCCGTTGGCGTGCACGTTAATGCGCCCGGCCATGGCCGCACGTACATATTCGATGGGGGCCGGATCGCCGATACCGGCGGAGTGGTTGTAAATAAGATATTTTTGAAATTGTTCCACTTGCTCATCGGTAAGGATGACTTCGGAGAATTCACCGATACCGGTGTTAATGCCGTACATAACCTCGTGTGCTGCGATCTTTTTCTCCAGCATAGCCCGACAGGCTTTAATGCGGGCCAAAGCATCGGGATGCAGTTCAGCTTTTTCGCCGTAACGGGCAATGCGTACCAATTGTTCGATGGTTAGGGAATTCCCGTCCAAAACAATCGCCATAATACGTCCTTTCCGTGTAAATTTCGTAGGGTTAGCAAAAGGAAGTTACAAAGATATTTGCAATCTTTCCACCTGTGATCGGTGATTTTGCGCTGACCGCTCCAGGCTCGGATGGGTGGGTTGTAATTTTATACGTTTTGGCGAATTTTGACTGCGGAGCGAATATTCGATTGCATTGCGAATTTTAGCCGTCTTGCCATTTTTAGGTTAAATTTGTCCGGTATAAATATGTGGTTTTTGGCAAAAAAATTTTTTTGTGGCTTAATTTTGTGAATTAAAAAAAAACGATAATTTGAACATGAAAAGAAAATCGGTTATGCGGTAATACAGTTGGCATTTAATGATTGCCAGACGATAAAAAATGTAATCGAAAAAAAACAGCCGCTTAAGGCCATTTTTAAAAATAATTCAAGTTTGAAAAATTACGAATGCTTTGTTCTTCCTGTTGATGCAAGTGTAACGCTAATTCGATTTCTTTTTCGCCAACGGGATTTCTCTGCGCGAGCATCACCACTTTTTCCATTACCTTGCGTAAAGATCGAATGTTATCGCGCCAGGTATGCTGCCAAAGCGTTTTTATTGCCGCTTGGGAAAGTGAAAAAATAGCTTTGTGGTATTCATGTGCAAAATTGTGTACAAAATGTTGAGCCAGTAAAGGGATATCTTCGCTGCGTTCGCGCAAAGAAGGCACGCGTATATGAAAACCATTTAATCGGTTAATAAGATCTTCTCTGAATTTTCCGTGTTTGATCAGCAGTTGAACATCTTTTTTACTGGCTGCGATAATGCGTAAAGGGAAATGCGTATCGTTTGCTTGAGTTATTCTGTTTTTTAACAATTGACAAAGTTTATCTTGTAGCACAGGAGACAAGTTGCTTATTTCATCAAGAAAAATGGTTTTCCCCTTAATTTTTAATTGGTGATGGTTAAAGGAAGCGGATGATTCTTTTGTAATGAGTTCGGTTTCAAAAATATGTTCCAGTGCCTGTTCGTTAAGCATTGCACAATTAAGCGGGATAAGCGGGTGGGCATAATGACGGCTTTTAAAATGAATATGTCGGGCGATCAGATTTTTCCCCGTTCCGCTTTCACCGGTGATTAAAACGTTTGTGGGTGTGGGCGCAATGGTATTTATTTTCCGTAAAACTTCTTGCATGGCCTTGCTTTCTCCTACCAGGGGATAATGTTTTGAGATTTCATTAACAAGCAGTTTTCGTTCATCCAGCCACCTGCGTTGGTTAATGGCATTTTTAAGCGTGATTAAAAGGCGGTCGATATCGCCTCCTTTTTCCAAAAAATCGAACGCACCTTGTCGGATTACATGAGTGGCAATATTTAATGTGCTTTTGCCGGATATCATAATAACGGGTAGGTCGGGCTCTTTTTCCTTGATTTTTTGTAATAAAGAAAAACCGTCGATACCGGGCATTTGAATATCCAATAATAGGCAATCAAAATGATTTTTTTCGATTTGTTTCAGTACTTCAAACGAATTGGATAATTTGGTGATTTGATAGTTTTTTAGTTTCAAAAGATTCGATAAACTGTTTAAAAACTGCAAATCATCGTCAACGGCCAGTATTTGATGCATGGAGCCTCCCTTGTTTCTGTTGAACAATGGCAGGTAAAACCACAATAAAAACGGTTCCGCTGTTTTCATGAGAATGAAAACGAATAAAGCCTCCATGCTGTTGTACGATATGTTTGGCAAACGAAAGACCGAGTCCGGAGCCTTCCTTTTTGGTGCTGAAATGGGGTTCGAATATTTTATGTTGAAATTGTGCGGGAATTCCGCAGCCATTATCCATAATACGAAATTCGAGCCACGGCTGTGCCGTATTTCTTATTTGCGAGGATGGTTTGATTTCGATAATGACCTCGCCGCTGTTTTGTACGGCATCGATGCTGTTTTCGATTAAGATATGCAAAAGCAATTCGATTTGCCTTTCATCCCATTGAACTTGTTTGGGAATATGAGGATGTACAATGGTTTTAATGTGTAACTGTTCCTGATCATATAATCGGAAAGGTTTTAGCACGTTCTCCAGAAATTGATGAATAGGGATGGGTTTGATTTGCATTTCTTCCAGATCATTAAATTTTAAGAAATTTTTACTGATATTGCGTATGCGTTTTAATTCCGAATAAGCTTCTTCCAGTTCATTGTATAAATCTTTGTCTAATTCGGGATGTGTTTCGCTGAGTTTCATATACAATGTTTGTAATTTTAATTGTACGCCGGCAATAGGTGTTTTGATGTCATGAACCATTTTACGGATATTGCGTTGCCAGTTACGTTGCCGTTCCAAAAGAACCTGTTGGGTACTGTCTTTGATTTCAATCAGAAAAGTGTGTACGAAGTTAAACAAAGTAAAAAAAGGGGTGACGGCTATTTCTCCAACGAATATGCTATCGGAATCTTCATAAGAAAAAGAGTCTTTTATTTGCTTTCCTTCTTTTTGTGCCTTTAAAAAATTTTGTAAAATTTTGGTGTGTTTGCTTAACGCCTCGGTAAATAAAAGTCCTTTTTGCAATGGCGGATTTAAATGTAAAAATTGGTTTACTTTCCGGTTAACCAAAACGACCCGACCCCGATAGTTCAACAAAATTATGGCATTGTCCGATTCTTTCAGGGAAAAGAAAAAATATGATACAAATTGATTGATTTTTTGAAATCCCCAGAAAAGAAGAATGCTAAACCCGAATATGATTAGGAAAACAGGGAAAAAATACCACAAGATTCTCCCGTATTTTTTTTCTGGCAGTAAAATTAATTCGTAATTACCGTGAGAATCGGTGTAAGCAATTCGGGGTAACGGAAATTCTGGCCATGTTATGCGATAGATGTCTTTAATAGCAACAGGCGTAGGAAAGGGAAATGAAGCCTGTAATCGCAGTTGTCGGTCAAACAAATAAAAGCCGTTTTTATTCCAGAACAAATATTCATTGCCTTTTGTCGGAAGAAAATCAGCGATTGCGTCACAAATTAATATGGGGTTTTGAGATGGAGAGTTTATCTTTTTGATTAATTTTAGAGACGAATCGAGCTGAAAAATTTGACCGGAATCCGTAGCGTAGACAATTTTGGGATTCGAGGGGGTCGGATCGATTCTAAAAGAGCTAATCGTAGATTCGATATCTTTTTCATGGGCTATTGTCAAATTGGGATTTATCACCATTAATTTGTTGGTGTCTCCGGGACGATTGGCGTACAGCAATATTTTTTCTTTGGTTCCCAAATCCAGTTTTCGCACAACAGCCGAAGAAAATTTGCCCCCGAGACGCCGGAATGTTTTAACAGGCTTTAAATTATGATCCAACAAACCGAACCAGGAATAGGCATCGGATAATGGTAGATTTTTGGCAAAATTATTTGTAGCGGTTGAGCCGAGTGCTATAAATTTCTGTCCGTTTTTACGAAAATCTACAACGGCAAAATGTGCGGCTCCTAAGTGGTATTCAAAGCGTTTGTTAATTTTCCCTGCGCGTAAATCATAAACATAAATGCCTCTGGGAGTGCGAGCATATCCGGAATTAACAGTAAAAAGCAATTCCGTTTGCCCGTCGTTGTCCAGATCAGTAAAAGCAAGATTGATTCGGTCAATATCCCAATGTTTTCGTGCTCGTTGGGGAGAAGATGACAAGATAGGGTGGTTTTTTTGTATAAAGCGCATATTGGCCGCATCAATAACGGAAAGGTAAAGAGAATCATCGTTATTGGAAAACACAAACAATTCATCCCACCCGTCACCGTTAATATCCAAAAATGCCGGTTGATTGTGAACAACAGGGTGGCTAAAATTGAACTGATCGATTAATCCTTTTTGGTAATCCTTGTAAATTTTAATGTAGTAAAAGCCATTTATCGGGTTGTTGACCATTTGTAGGCGTTCTTCGTAGCCGTCGTGATCAATATCGTAGAAAATAATTCGTTCGAGATGAGCGATAACTTTTTGGTGCCGGAAATTTGCCTGCATGCGAAACGGCGTTAAATGGTGGTAATAAACAAGCAAAACGCCAAAGGCGGCCAATATGGATATAGTACCCAAAAGTCCGTAAATTTTTTGCAACGGTTTTTGCATAAATTCTAATCCGAATCGCTTGTTGAGGTTATGGTAAGATAGTTAGGAATCGGGAGAGATTCAAGAGTTATTGCAATTTTTACACATATCGCCTTAAAGCGTTTGAAAAACAGGCTATGTTGGGGCACTTTTCGTTAAATTCAAAAAAGCAGGACAGTACCCCGGCAAATACCTTCGAGGGCGAACAAAAGGTAAATTTTGTCAACGCATAAAATACGTTGCTATTCATCCAAAACCTTACGAATTTTGATGGCCAAATCTTCTACGGAAAACGGTTTTTGGATAAAATGCGTGTTTTCGGGCAGAATGCCGTGGCGCACAATGCTTTCGTCCGTATAGCCGGACATGTAAATAATTTTTACCTTTGAGTGCGCTTTGTGCAAATCGGCAACCAGATCGGCTCCGCTGCCGCCAGGCATAATCACATCTGTGAGTACCAAGGCGATGGAATTTCCTTGTTCTTTAAGAATACGAGCCGCTTCCGAAATATTAGGTGCCCATAAAACCGTATAACCAAATTCCGTCAAACTGGTAATGATGAAATCTTTAACGCTTTCTTCGTCTTCCACCACCAGAATAGTTTCGTTTCCGGTTAAATTTCGGTGTAAAACCATTTCTTTGGATTCTTCTATTTGCTTGGCATTGATAATAGGCCAAAAAATATGAAAGGTAGTGCCGCTACCCGGTTCACTGTATACTTGAATATATCCTCCGCTTTGCTTGACAATACCGTAAACCGTAGCCAATCCCAAACCGGTACCTTTGCCTTTTTCTTTGGTGCTAAAAAATGGTTCGAAAATATGTTTTTGTGTTTCTTTGTCCATTCCTATTCCGGTATCCGAAACGGCCATTACCGCAAACCACCCCTCGTGCGCACCGGAATGTTTGCGTACAAAATCCGGCCCAATAAAACGGTTCTTCAATTGGATGGTTATTTTTCCGCCTTTGGGCATTGCATCCCGGGCATTAACTACCAAATTCATAATCACTTGCTCCACTTGAGCGGGATCGGCTTTAATGGCACCTAAACTTTTGTCGTAAAAAATAACCAGATCGATATCTTCACCGATTAAACGTTTAAGCATCTTTTCCAAGTCGTGCAATAAGTGATTCAGGTTAATAATTTTTGGTTGAATGACCTGTTTACGGCTAAACGCCAATAATTGGGATGTTAGTGCAGAAGCCCGTTCCCCGGCCTTTTTAATTTGCATCAATTTTTCAAAAAGAGCATTGTCTTTGGCGGCTGTTTTGATGAGTAATTCGCTGTAGCCATTGATAACGGTAAGCAAGTTGTTAAAATCATGGGCAATGCCTCCGGCCAGGCGCCCGATAGCTTCCATTTTTTGTGCTTGTAAAAACTGCTCCTGCAATTGTCTTTTTTCGGTTATGTCTTCAATTAAAATCAAATAATGGGTCATTTGGCCTTCCGCATTCAAAATGGGCGTAAGCATAATTTTGGCGAAAAAAATGCTGTTATCCTTTTTGCTCAATTGCAGTTCTTTTTGCCATACTTGCTTTTTTTGAATGGTTTGGCGAATTTCTTTGATTAGATCGTCCTTGTTTTCTCCGAAGATAAAGGCAAAAGGTTTGTTGCCAAGTACTTCTTTTTCGGAATAGCCGTAACTTTTTGTGAAAGCCGGATTTACATATTCGATGATTAAATGCTTGTTGATAATGACTACGGCAATGGGGCTTTGTTTTAATGCTTCCGAAAGTTTGCGAATTTCTTCTTCTGCGTTGCGGCGTTCGGTAATGTCTCGAATAATGCCTTGCGTGGCAATGCCTTCTTTGTATTTGATATATGAAACGCTTACCTCGCAGATGATGCGTTTCCCCGATTTACTAAGTGCCGTGAATTCATACACATCGGAAATTTTTTCACCGCGTTCAACCGCCTTTATTCGTTGCAAAATCAAATCACGGCTTTCGGGCGCAACAAGGTTCATGAAATTAAAATCCGGAGCATTGCATTCTTCGAGCGTGTAACCGAAAATCTCCGTAAAACGTTGGTTTATCACCTCGAATTTATTCTGGTATAGTAGGTAAATGGCATCGTTGGAAGTTTCGATTAAATTGCGTAGACGTTCTTCCGCTTGTTTGCGTTCGGTAATATCTTGTTTAATACTAATGAAGTTGGTTATTTTATGATTATGGTTTCGAACCGGGGTAATGGTGGTTTCTTCGATATAAAGCGTTCCGTCTTTACGACGGTTAATGAGTTCGCCGTGCCATACCTTTCCCGAAAGAATGGTCCCCCAAAGATTTTCATAAAATTTTTTATCGTGCTTGCCCGATTTCAGAATGCGCGGATTCTTTCCCAAAACTTCCTCGGCGCTATAACCGGTAAGTTGGGTAAAGGCAGGATTCACCCATTGAATATTACCGTCAATATCGGTAATAACAATGGCATTGGCTGCGGCCTTGAGAGCTGTGCTTTGAATACTTAGCAATTGCTCATCTTTCCTGCGTTGTGTAATATCCGTCACAAAGGCCATGACAACCCGTTTACCTTCGATGTAAATCGGTCTGGCATTGATCTCGGTGTAAATGATGCGCCCGTCTAATGCCACCAATCTCTCTTCTGCGGGCGGAAGAATTTCACCTTGTAAATTCTTTTTAATTCGGGTTTGAGCTAACGTCCGGTCTTCGGGATGAATAAACTCAAGAGCCGAGCGCCCTTTTAAATCTTCCATACTTTGGGCGCGCACCAATTTAACGGCAATTTTGTTAGCATAGGTAATGCAGCCCTTTTCATCGTACAAAATAATGCCTACAGGTGCCGATTCGACCAAAGCTTTAAAGCGCATGGCACTTTCGTGCAGTGCTTTTTGGGCCGCTTTGTTTTCTTCAATCAAACGTTTTTTTTCGAGAGCAGATTCGATGGCAGGTACCAGTTTGGCTAATTTTTCCTTAATAACATAATCCCAAGCACCCGCCTTCATACATTCGGCTGCGGTTAGTTCGTTCATAGAACCGGTTACGACAATAAAGGGAATATCGGGGTCAAAGTCCCGAATTATTTTTAAAGCATCCATCCCCGTAAACGAAGGCATTAAGTAATCGGAGAGCACCACATCGGGTTTAAATTTGCTTAAAGCCGATTTTAAACTCTGTTCGTCTTTAATAATGTGTGTTTGAAAATTCCGATTCAGTTTTCTCAGTTCACGCTCAATAAGTTCGGCATCGGACGAAAGATCTTCAATAATCAATATCTGTAACGGTGCTTCCATGGCACCTCCTGCGTTTTTAGAGTTCACCTTTGGGAATTTCGTTCATTAGTAACCAGTAAAGGCCCAGTTCACGAATAGCTTCTACAAATTGTTCAAAGTCAACCGGTTTTACAATATAGCTATTTGCCCCCAAATCGTAACTTTTAATCAGATCGCTTTCCTGGCGCGAAGAAGTTAAAATAACCACAGGAATCCATTTGAATTTTTCGTGCGATTTTATGGTTTTCAATACTTCCAGTCCGTTTATTTTCGGTAATTTTAAATCTAATAGAATAAGTTTTGGATGAATATCCCGCCGCGTTTCGTATTGGCCACGCATAAATAAAAAATCCAAAGCTTCTTCGCCGTCGGAAAGAACAACAACCTTGTTTAGTATTTTGTTTTTCCTTAAGGCACGTAATGTCAGCTCGACATCCGCCGGATTATCTTCGATGAGAATAATTTCCATGGCTAATTTACGCATTCGTATTTTTTCCTTGTTTTCAGAGTTGTTATTTTCGACGAAATAATCGGAAAAATTAGAACGGTTTGCATTTATCGGCCAGGCTTGTATGCAAACTAATCAGTTAAACGGATTGTTTCCGCATGGCAAAAAGCCGATATGGATTTACCGAAAAGGGCACAGAAGATGTTTCCTTGTAAAGGAATGGCGGGCTATTTTTAGGCAATCGCTCAGAAATTTTAGCCCATTCTTGTATTAAATTACAACACCTGTATGGGGAAAAAAGTTCAAAAAAAGCATATTATTTGGGTAATGAAAAATAAAAGGTAGCGCCTTTATCGGGTTCGGATTCGGCCCAAACCCTTCCGCCGTGGCGTTTAATGATGCGTTGGACAATGGAAAGACCGACACCGGTGCCTTCGAATTCTTCCATGGAATGCAAACGTTGAAAAATTTGGAACAATTTGTCGGCATATTTCATATCAAAGCCCACACCGTTATCTTTTACAAAATAAACGAGATATCCGCTCCGCACATAAAAGCCGATTTCAATGAAAGGTTTGGCTTTAGTTCGGGTAAATTTAAGGGCATTGCTTAATAAATTATTCCACACCTGACGCATTAACGTAGCATCGGCATGCGCTTCGGGCAAGGCATTCAGTTTAAATTGAATGCGCTTTCTTTGTTGTGCATCGGTTAATTCGTAATAAATGGCTTTGGCCAAATCGGTCATGTTAATTTGTGAGGGATTCATAATTTGCCTGCTGGTTCTGGAGAAGGCCAGAAGGTCATCGATTAATTGGCCCATTTGTTGGGTATTTTTACGAACAATACCGATTAAACGTTTGGCTTCGTCATCCAGTTTATTGGCATAATCTTCTGCTAATATGCGCGAAAAACCGTCAATAGCACGTAACGGGGCACGCAGGTCGTGTGAAACGGAATACGAAAACGATTCCAGTTCTTTATTGGCCTCCAGCAGTTCTGCCGTACGCCGGGCAATTCGTTCTTCCAATTCCGATTCGTGGCTTCTTAGTTCTTCGAGTAATAAAGCGTTTTGCAGGCCCAAAGCAGCTTCGTTAGCCAAGGTTTCGATAAAAGACTTTTGGTTAGCAAATTCGCGTTCGTTTAAAGAACCCAGGCCGATGACGCCCAACATTTGATTGCCTACGATTAAGGGAATGGCTGCCACGGAACGCAATCCCGATTTTTTACAGGCCGGAAGCGTGCATCGCTTGTCTTTAGTAATATTTTTGGAAAAGATCGTTTTGCCAAGTTTGGCCGCCTGACCGCAAATGCACTGACCTAATTTATTTTGACGAAGGGCGCTAATTTTCAAAGGCATCTTGTTAAAGTGATGCGCCAGAAGATCGAGTTTATTGCCTTTGCGAATAAAAAAGAAAACCGCATCGGGCACAAGGGCTTTATTTAAAATAACCGTCGTTTTTTGAGCCACTTGTCGAGCGGTTTGCGCTTCTGCCAAGGAGAGGCTTAAATCATAAATTTGTTGTAATTCGTGCAGGCTGTCTTCCAAAGCAAGGGCATGCTGTTCAATTGCTTCGTGGAGCCGGGTTTGTTCGATGGCAATGGCAATGGAATTAGCTACTTCGCGGGTAATTTGAATGTCAAAATCGGAAAACGCATGAGGCTTTTTCGAAGCCAAGTTTAATGAGCCCAACAGTTCTCCATGCGCCATTAAAGGAATGTTCAGAATGCTTTTTATCCCTTTTTGGGCCAGAACGGCTTTAACGCCCACGTATGTTTTGGTCAAATTAAGATTGTCGATTTTGACCACTTCATTTAGTCGAAGTTTGTGCCATTCGTTTAGCGTTTTATCGATTTTAATCGCCTTACCTTTGCCTATGGTTCGTTGTAAAAGGCCTTTGGAATAGACAATTCCCCGATCGGGATATTCGGTAAGAATTAAAATGCTAAGCCGCTCTGCCGGTATAAAAGCATGTAACTCTTTTAGAACGGCCTGCGAAATTTCGCTAATGGAACGGGCCTCCAGAACGGCTTTGTCCAGTTCGTGCAAAAGTTTAAGCCGCGCATGAGAGCGCCTTATTTCCTGTTCGGCGTTTTTTAAGCCGGTAATATCGGTGGTGGCAATAATGCCGATGTATTTGGACGAGGTTTGCTTTTGAGGGGGTTTGAGCAATAATTTCAAATAAATGTACTTTACCTGACCATCTAAGGTGCGAATCCGTTCTTCACAGGTAAAAATTGTTTCGCCCTTGGCTAACGCCTCCATTTCATCTTTGAATACTTCGTAAAAATCTTCCGTAAAAAAACGCGGCAGATTCCGGATTACTTCTTCCTGACTTTGCGCGTGATGCAACTCGATTGCCGCCTTATTTACTCTTAAAATGCGGATGCGTTGTAATAATTGTTCGATTTCATTCGGATGGGCATCCAAATAAGCCCGCACGGACACACCGTTGGCTTTCTTTTTTAAAACTTCCAAATAAGCAAACATGTCGGTAAGATCTTCTTCCCAAAGCGCAACCGGCGAATTTTCGAACAGGGAACGGTATCGTTCTTCGCTTTCTTTTAGAGCCAATTCGGTTTCTTTTAAATCGGTAATATCCAATACCGTGCCCACCGAGCGTAACGGCTTACCGGAGTTATCGTAATAGGTTTCGCATTGCTCCTGCATCCATTTTATGCGTCCGTCCGGTAACAGCAAACGATGTTCAACTTTGTAATGGGTGTGGTTGCGTACCGATTCCCTGTACATCCGATCGACCGTTTGCCGGTCATCCGGATGTACGGTTTGCAAAAAAGCCTCGTAAGTACCTTTGAATTGTTCCTTGGGAAGTTCGAACATGCGGTAAACTTCATCGGACCAAAATAATTCGTTGCGTGTTAAATCAAATTCCCAACTGCCGATACGGGCAATCCGTTGGGCATCATTTAGCATTTTTTCTTTGCGCCGAAGGGCATCTTCGATTTTCTGGCGGTCGGTAATGTCCTCACCGGAACTTAAAGTACCGGTAATGTGTCCCGATCCGTTACGCAATAAACTGTTTTGCCAGTGAATGATTTTTATTTGCCCATCTTTGGTGACTACCGGATTTTCGTAACTACCCACCTTTTGGGTTTCGCCATTCATTAATTGCTCGAAAACCCCGCGAATTTCATCTCGGACTGATGGTGGCAAACAGGTCTCAAACCAGTTCTTGCCGATTAGTTCTCCCTCTCCGTAGCCAAGCAATCGATGTCCGCTATCATTGAGCATGGTAATGCGACCCTGAGAATCGAGTGCCAGGATTATTTCTGCTGAAATATTCAGGTGATGTTCCGCTGTTTCTTTGGCCTGTTTAAGAAAATCGTGATGTTGCATGTGCTTGCTGATATCACGGCAAACCGATAGTATCGCCTTTTGATCATTAAACCGAATGATGGTCGCGCTAATTTCCAAAGGAAGAATCGTTTTGGTTTTGCCAAAATGACGGGTTTCGAATAAAACGGGTTGACCTTGATTTAGTTGTTTTTTTAACGTTTCTGAAATTTTGGGACATTCTTCCGTTATATCGGCAAGGGTAAGACGGATGAATTCTTCCCGTGTGTATCCGTATCGATGGCAGGCAATTTGATTGACAGCCAGTATTTTTTCGCGTCCGTCTTTAAACGGCGTATGAATAAGGATGATATCCGGAAAGGAATCGTACCATTGATTAAAAATAGAATCGTTTAAGGATAAAATCTTGCCGCGATACTTGTTCCCAGAGATCTTTTCCATAATTAAGCTTTTGGTTTTTAGTTATTTTCGTTAAGAATAGTCGAACCTTCGTTAAAGAACTTTATGAAAAGATTTTTATCGGATCGGATGAATAAAAAGAACTGTTAACAGGCCAAGAAAAGGGAAACCGTAAAAAAGCTGTCCCAAATGCCGAGCGCACTCATTCGAATAGCAACATAAAAAAGAGCTTTTACGCTACCCAAAACCAATGTCCGTAGGTTGCAAAATCAATACAACGTGTGAATTTTCGCATTTAAGACAGCCTTGCAGATAAATTTTCTCCGTATTTATTGTTTGCGTCGGGCAATTTTAGAATTAAAAAAGATTGCCGGGTTTAGCCATTGCGGTGCACAATCGTTCCCGATGCCTGAGCCGTGGGAAAGATGATAACATCTGCAATTTGCACGTGCGGGGGCCGGGTAACGATAAACAGGATCGTATCGGCAATATCCTCGGCGGTTAACGGTTTGAATCCTTTGTACACATTTTTAGCGCGTTCGATATCGCCCTTAAAGCGCACAATACTAAATTCCGTTTCCACCATGCCCGGGTCAACGCTGGAAACCCGAACGGGCGTATCCACCAAATCGATACGCAAGCCTTTGGTCAAAGCATCCACGGCATGTTTGGTGGCACAATAAACGTTTCCGCCGGGGTACACCTCGTGTCCGGCAATGGAACCGATGTTCACCACGTCACCGCGGCCGCGTTCCACCATTCCCGGAACTACGGCACGGGTAACGTAAAGCAGTCCTTTTACATTTGTGTCGATCATTTGTTCCCAATCGTCCACATCCGCTTCGTGAATTTTAGACAGTCCGCGGGCCAAACCGGCGTTGTTAATTAAAATATCGATATTTTGCCAAAATTGGGGCAATGCTGCCAAAGCCTTCATTACGGCTTGACGGTCCCGAACATCAAGGGTAAGCAGATGTACTTTTACATTAAATTGTTGTTTGATTTGTTCGCCTGTTTCCGCCAATTTTTCAGTCCGTCGTCCGCATAAAATGACGTTACAGCCATTGCTGGCCAGGGCAAATGCCGTGGCCTTGCCAATTCCGCTGGAAGCTCCCGTAATAAGAGCAATTTTCCCTTTAAGCATAACAAACTCCTTTTAATCTGGATTTTTAATTTGATTTTTGCGATTTTTTTACGGATTTCCGTACGATTCTACAAAAAGAAATTACAAAAAAATAAAATTACCATGCGAAATTTTTTTAAAGGATGTTTTGCCAATCGGGGAATATTTTGTAATTTAGACCTGATGCCAAGGGAAAAGGGAAGGCCCGTATTAATAAACGGTTTTAATTCGTACATCGATTGTATGGGTTAAACGATTTTGATGAAGTTGAATAATTGCCGGGATGATTTGTATTTAAGAGGTAGTAATTTGTGAACGCAGAAATTTCGGACAAAGAAGCAATCGAAGCGTGCTTAAACGGCAAAAAGGAAATGTACCGACATATTGTAGAGCGGTACAAAGAGCGGGCGTTTTATTTGGCCCTGATGTTTACTAAAAATCGCGAAGATGCTTTGGATTTGTCACAAGAAGCATTTTATCGTGCCTATCGTTCCTTGAAAGACTACAATCCGTCCCGGCCGTTTTACAGTTGGTTCTATCGCATTTTGAAAAATTTGTGCATCAATTTTGTGAATCATCACAAACGATTGGTGCGTATGGATGATTATACGGAAACCACAACACCAGATTTGGGAGAACAACCCGACGAACTTTTTGAAAAGGATGAACGCACGTCCCTTGTTTGGCAAGCGCTGAAACAATTGGACGCTAAGGATCGTGAAATTATTTTATTGAAAGAATTTAATGATTTTTCCTATAAGGAAATGGCCGATGTGCTTAATGTCCCCATTGGTAGCGTAATGTCCCGGCTTTATTATGCGCGTAAACGATTGGTGAAAATTTTGCAAAATTTAAAAGGAGACCTATGAAGTGTGAACAAGCCCGCTTGTTGATGACGGGCTATTTGGACGGGGAATTAAACGAGGAGGAAATTGTTGCGTTACGGCAGCATCTGAAAACCTGTACGAAATGCCGCGCCGAATGGGAAATGTTTAAAAAATTAAAGGAGGAGACTTCCCAAATGAAATTTAAACCTTTCCCCGAAATGTTTTGGGACGATTATTGGGAAAATGTTTACAATCGCATCGAGCGGGGAATCGGCTGGATTTTTTTTAGTGTGGGTGCCATTATTTTATTGGCATACGGGGCCTTTGAGTTGTTCGAAAATTTCTTCATGAATCCCAAAGAACCGTTAATAGAAAAAGTGGGGTTTGGATTTTTCCTTTTGGGGTTTATTATCGTTTTCGTTTCCGTACTTAGAGAAAAATTAATGATCCGAAAGGTCGATAAATACAGGAGGGTTAAACGGTGATTATTTCGACAACGGATTCTATTCCTGGTAATGAAATTTCCGAAGTGCTGGGTTTGGTTAAAGGTAATACCATCCGTGCCCGTAATGTGGGCCGCGATATTTTGGCTGTGCTTAAAGGTTTTATCGGCGGAGAAATTGAAGAGTATACCAAGCTAATGGCCGAAGCCAGAGAACAAGCTCTGGATCGGATGAAAGAAATGGCCGAAGAATTGGGTGCGGATGCAGTGGTGAACGTTCGGTTTGCCACTTCCTACATTATGTCCAGTGCAGCGGAAATTTTGGTGTACGGTACTGCGGTCAAATTAAAAGCCATGTCGTAATAATGCCGTTAAAAATGCCGACAAATCGAATGCATTTGGCGGAGGCTTATAGCCGATTATACTTATTGTCTTGTATGAACTTTTTTCTGGTTGCATTCCAACCGCAATTTGGCTAATTTTTGCCGTTAAAATTACAAAATAACCACAGGAAATGCGTTATTGAAAGCCACACCAAAGCCTCGCGTTTACATTGTTACGATTTCCGATTTGCGCTACGAAGCCAATATTTATCGTAAGGCAAAAACCTTGTTGCAGGCTGGTTTTGAAGTGCACCTTTTGGCGGCTTTTCATCCCAGGCTAAATGTGCGGCCTTGGCAAGGGATTAAACTTAAGCGCCTAAAACTGCCTGCCGGGCCTACGTTTTGGCGGTTTTTTATTTTTATCATCAAAAGCTTTTTAAACCTGCGTAATGAAAAAGCAGATTTGTTTATTGCCTATGATTATTTACCCCTGCTACCTTTACGCCTAAAGGCCTTTTTTTTTGACTGTACCTACATTTACGATAGTGTGGAACTGCTTGCCGGCTTAAATTCTTTGGTTCACCGCCCACTACGGCAAAAATTTTGGCTGTATTACGAACGATTCGGCCTGCAAAAATGCCGAGCGGCATTTACCGTATGCCAGTCGGATGCACAAGCATTGCAACAACTTTATCCAAAACTGAATGTGGTCGGTTTTGTGCGCAATATTCCGGAATACCGGCCGAGACCAAAATCGGACTTTTTAAGACGAAAATACGGCATAGCGCCAGAAAATAAGATCGGTATTTATCAGGGAATGATCTTTAAAGGTCGCGGACTGCTCGAAATTTTAAAGGCTTGTCGCCAAGTGGAAAATCTTACGCTGGTTTTGGTTGGCGATGGCCCTTTGTTACGCGAATTAAAAAAAACAGCCCGAACTTTTGGTATGGAGCATCGCGTTGTTTTTACCGGCCTGGTTCCCTTTGATGAACTATACCGATTTACCGCTTCGGCCGATTTTGGCTTTACGGTTATTTCGGGTAAGGGATTAAGCTATTTTCATGCTTTACCTAATAAATTATTTGAATACATTCAGGCCGAAATTCCTGTAATCGGCAGTAATTACCCGGAAATCAGACGTATTATTGAGCACGAACGGATCGGGTTTGCCGTAAATCCGTCCGATATTGATGAAATTCGCCAGGCTGTTTTAAAGATGATGGACCAGCGCGTATACGCTGGCTTTAAAGAACGCTTAAAAGCCATTTCCAGAAAATACACCTGGCAGGAGGAATCGACAAAATATTTGCGTTATATTAAAGATGCAACGGATGCCAACAGGTAAGCGAAATGGCATTACAGCCCAAAAGAAAAATCGTTTAAGAACGCGAATTACCGATCAGATGTGGTAATAAAGCGTTGGTTCGTAATTCCCGAAACGCAATTGCCACAAATAGCAAAAAACCTACCCAAACGGGTAAGCTGGTAAACAAAAGGAGGCCCGGAGCCGTTATTAGCAAAACGTTAAAGGCAATGGCGGCCAAATAAGAAGAACGCACAAAGCGACGTAAATATAAAAGCAGCAAGCCCCAGATAAATAAAAAACTAATACCGGTTACGATTGCCGCGGAAAGAATACCGTAACGAGGAATCAAAATAATATTTAAGGCGATGTTTAGCAGCAATGCTGCGGCCGAAATTCCTACCAATGCACGGTTACGGTTTTTTAAAATTAACCAGCCGTCAATGGTGTGTACGTGTCCGTAAATAATGTAGCTTAAACCAACGATATTTAAAACCGTCAAGCTTGCCTCGAATCCGCTGGGGACCAGTACATTTTTGAACAAATGAAAAATGAATACGATTAACCAGAAAATAGTGGCGCAGCTTAAGGCGATAAGGCTGCCGTAAGCCCGTAAGTGTTTAATTAAATACGATTCACCCGAGGCGTAAATACGGGGGAGCCATACGTTGTTGGTAATGGTAACGAACAATAAAATTACCGCACCGAAGCGGTACCCGTAATTGTAAATTCCGGTTAGCCGTAATCCCAAAAAATATTTGATGATGTAATGGTCGCTTTGGTAAAGCAGGTAGGTAATAAGTGTTACCAGCATTAAAGGAAAACCCGTACGCAACAGTTTGAGTAAAAGTTTGGGATCAAAACCGGTTTTTAATGCCAACCGCCAGTATTTTACGTTAATGAGGTAAATAAAAACATTAGAGATGACAATGGCATAAAAAAAGGCCTTTAGTCCGCATCCGGCATACAAACCGATTAAAAAAACAAGAAAAAATAATGTTTGCCCCGTCACATTGGTAAGCAAATAATTTTTACTTTGTTTGCGCGCACTGAAAAAAGTAATCAATAAGGTCGATAACGCATTGAGCAAAACAAATACGGGAAGCCAATAAAAAGGAAACACATTATTGGCTTCGAAAAACAATGCGTTAAGGAATTTATTGGCGGATAGGGTAACCACAAAAACAATGCCGAAAACGAATAGTACAAAATAAAACGAGCTGCCCAGGGCTTTGTAAGAGAACGGTTCTTTGCCTTCGGGAACAAAGCGAAAAACGGCTTGCTCCAAGCCTAAAAGCAGAATGGTGGCCCCTAAGGTAATGTAAAGACGGTAAAGCGCGTACAAACCGAAATCTTGCGAAGATAATACCCGAGCCGCATAGGGGAGCAATAAAAAAGGTAACAGACGTGTTACCCCGCCAGAGAATAAGTATTGAAGCAAATCTTTAAAACTTTGAGAAAAGCGTGTTTTCATAGCCCCATCCGTTTAAGACTGAGGCGCCCACATGAGCAGTTCGAAGGAATCGCGAAAAAGGCCGCGAGCACCAAACGTTTCTTTGAATTTTCCCAATCCCCAATTCGGATCCATGTTTACCGTAAAAATACCGAAATCATAAAAGCGGTAGCCTGCCTGCACGGCCCATTGAAAAATGCGGTAAAACAAATTGTTAAGCGAACGGTATTGCTGATATTCTTTATTATCGCTAATGTAAAAGGCCAACACCACTCTGGGCGTACAAATAAAGTTAACCACTCCGGCAATCATTTGCCCGTCTAAATAAGCGGCCCACAAATGAATCCGATCGGGAAAGAGTTTTGCCAGATATTTTAGTTCATCTAACGAATGGGTAGGTGTTACGTTGTGTCTTAGTTTTAAATTACGTCTGAGAATTTTGTAGTACGTGTCAAAATCTTCGGAGCGCCGCACCTGAATTCCGGATTTTATGGATTTACGTGTGGCGGTGCGCGCTTCGGACTTAAACATGGGCAAAATGTCTTCCACGGAAGCGGGCAGTTGAACTACGCTGGATATTTCGCGCTTTAAATAGCGAAAACCGTTCTGCAGCATGGCAAAATCCAAATAATTAGAATAGCGGGTCATGTAAACAATAGGTGGCAAGGTAATTAAAATGCGGGTAAAGCCCTGAGCCTTGGCGTATGTTTTTAATGCTTCAACCATATCAAAAGCGTCACGGATGCCAGCGTCTTTGTAAACGAATCCGCCGTAAGAAGCCCCGCGATGCGAATAGAGTACTTTGTCTTTATCCATTTCCATTTCAATGGCTGGTAATACCGCTTTAACGGCATTTTTACGCTTAAAGATCAGGGAGTGATCTTTAAACCGGCTCTTGGGATGGTAGCTTAAAAATTTTCGCGTATGAAAAATGGTTCCGTTATCGGCCTGCCAAACGTAGGCATCCCACCAGTCGGTATCGGCTTCGCCAAAGCGTTCAACCTTTAAATTCATTCCAACCTTTCCAAATGATTTCTCGATTGAATGGTTAGCCGCCAAAATAGCGGGCGCGCTTAACTCAGATTTGGGTATTGGTTTGAAAGGAAGCGCAAATTTTGGGCTTAATCGTTCGCATCGGTTCCCTGTGCGTTTTTTTCGGCCATGTCTTTCAAAGCCTGATTCATTTTATTAAAGCCCGCTTTCAAACTCCATTCAATGCGATTCCATAGTAAAGAAGTCAATAGCCCCGAGTAATGAATTTTGTGCACAAAGCGGCATTGTTTATCGTTAATCGGCTCAATAGAAAAGATGTGCCGCGCATCGAATAAACCGGGTATGATTAATTTACCGTGCCATTGCATTTCTTTGGGTGCAATGATTTTACTGATCCGCCGTTTAAACAGACGCGGTTTTTCGCCCGGCGGCTTTTGAATAACCGAAAGTTTTTCGCCTTCTTTAAAATCGCCTTTTACGTAAATAATAAAGGGATTCCAAATGGCGTATTGGGCAAAATCGCTAAGTATGTTCCAAATACGTTTAACCGGGGCATTAATAATAATTTCTGTCGAAACGGTTTTCATGGCCACTCTTTTGCAAGTAACACAAACGTTGTTAAAATAAAAGTTTGTTGCATCTAATTCAAATGCAAATTAACAGGCACAAAGGGAAACTATTGACAAAAGCATTGTCCGATTACCCCGCCTTAGTGTAATTGCAGGACGCTGAAATCGGGGTTGGCAAAAATCTTTTGTCGATCGTCCAATCCCAAACGGAGGGCTTTTTCCGCCTCCTGTTGTGCCTGTGAAAGTTTTCCTTGCAAAATATCCAACCAAGCCTGCAGATAATAGCGATCGGCATTGTTTTTGTCGGTAACAGCATACAATTTCAGGTAGGCTTCCGCAGCGGCCAAATCTTTTTTTTGCAAAGCCTGTTGCGCGTACAAATAGCCTAGCAAACTCGTAAAGGCAATCAAACGTTTTGCCATCCAGTAATCGGTTTGTCCGGCCTTTATGCGCGAAAGTTTACGATATTGTTTTTGCAAATAAGCAATATCCTGACGCTTAAATGCTTTTTGAATGGACTTTTGTAAATCGACCTCACGCAAAGCTTGTTCGCGTTCTTGGTTTTTTTGTTTTAAATATGCTTTGGATTTAATCAGCTTTTTGTAGGCGATTTCAACGCTTTGAATCGCTCCCATCCCCTTAAGGGCGTTAATAAGCAAGCGGTATTCTTCCCCAAGAGCCAAAAGTTTGTTGTCTTGTTTTAAGCTATCGATAATTTGCATTTCACTTTTAACAAAGCGGCCGAGAAAATTCGGTTCGCTTCGGGCAAAACCGTTGCGAATGGCATCCAATTGCAAAAGGCTAAAGGCCTTACGCGTTATGTACATGGGCGGCCATTCGTGTCCGCCGGTAAATTCAATAAGCCAATGGGGCAGGGGAGAGCGGTCCAATTGGACGTTTAATACTTGCAATTCCGAAAGATTAAAATCGCCTTTACCCACAACAGCCACATAGGCAAAGCTGCGGCTAATGGGTTGCCGCCATTGCGGAAAACCGGCCGCACAACCGATTACGCCCGAAACATCGGAACGGAGCAAAGCCGTTAGCACGGCCATGCGGGCACCTCCGGAAAATCCCATAATATATTGCTGGTTTTTCCTGATTTTAAAACGGTTGTTCACTTCGCCAAACAAATTGTCAACACGGTTGGCAATAGTTTGATTGGCGAGTCCATTTTTTAAATTATTGGCTCCTACAAAAATAAAACCGAAATCGTCGGCCAATTTTCGGTAACGTTTAACAGGTAAAATACCGCGGGCGTGGGCGTCAAAAAAATAGACCACAGGCCATGCCTTTTGGGGAGTATACTGCTTGGGCAAATAAAGAGCGAAGGTGGCTCCGCCTTGCGACAAGTAGGGTAAATTCGGATAAATTTTACCTGCGGAAAGCGACGGCGCGCTCGGTTTGACAACCCGCCGCGGCTCTTGCTTTTTGCATTGAAATACAAGCAAAAGCAAAAAAAAGATACTTGCAAAAAAGAACCATTTTGTTTTCAATGTTAACGGTTTTCCAATAGTTTGACAATAATTGCTTTTTGAACGTGCATGCGATTTTCCGCTTCGTCAAAAACAATGGAATGCGGGCCGTCCAATACCTCGTCTGTAATTTCTTCGCCGCGATGCGCCGGTAAACAATGCATAACCAGCACATCCTTATGGGCATATCCCAGCAATTTGCTGTTAACCTGATAAGGCATAAACACTTTACGCCGCTGTTCTGCTTCGGCTTCCTGCCCCATACTGGCCCAGACATCCGTATAAATAACATCCGCATTTTTCACCGCAACTTCCGGATCGTGCAAAATTTCAATTTTACTAATTTCGGCATCGTGGGCACGGGTTAGTGTTTGGGCATCGGGTTCGTAACCGGAAGGGGAACAAATAACCAGATGCATCGGCAGTTTAGCCGCCAAATTGACCCAAGAATTAGCCACATTGTTACCATCGCCGATGTAGGTTATTTTAAGATTTTCCAGATTGCCGCGTTTTTCCAGAATGGTGTAAATATCGGCCATAATTTGGCAAGGATGATTGTAATCGGTTAAACCGTTGATTACCGGAACCGTTGCGTATTCGGCCAATTCCATCATGTGGGCGTGTTCAAACAAACGCGCCATGATAATATCGTTGTAACGCGAAATAACGCGGGCAATATCTTTTACCGCTTCACGTTTGCCAATGCCAATATCGTTGGGGCTTAAATACAATGCATATCCGCCCAACTGATACATACCGGTTTCAAAAGAAATGCGTGTGCGTGCCGACGGTTTGGCAAAAATCATCGACATGGTTTTGCCTTTGCATAAATGATGTTCTTCACCGCGTTTGGTTTTTTCTTTGAGTTCGCGGGTTAAATTAAAAATTTCTTCCAACTCTTCTCTTGTATAATCGGCAATGGAAATAAAATCTTTTTTCACGAATACCTCCCTTTATTTACGTTGTAATTTCAATACGGATAATTTAAGATTTTAATCGTTAAAAAGAAACATTTTAACATGTAAAGTAAAAGACAAAAATTTTATTTTTTACCGGACTGAATGCGGACGGAAGACAAATTGTTAAAATATTTTTTGCAAGACTTTAAAAGCAGCCAACCGGACAAGGCTTGGTTTTTTACCCGAATTGACCTGCAGAAAGCTCTGAGCGGATAACAAATTTTAAACGGCTGTTACGCATGTGTGACTAATGGTACGATTACTCTTTTTCCTTTAATTCGATTAACGGCTGGTTTTGTTGAACCGTATCACCGGAATTAACAAAAACCTTTTCCACAACGCACGCGCAGGGGGCTTTAATGACATTTTCCATCTTCATTGCTTCCAGCGTTAAAAGTGTTGTGTCCCGCTCTACGGTGTCTCCTTGCTTAACCAAAACCTGAGTGACCAACCCAGGAATGGGTGCTTTTATCAATTGTTCGCTGCTTTCTTGGGCCCGGTGTTTGGTTAGTTGCTTTAATAGCAAGCTTTGTTCGTCTTCAATGATAACGGGAATCAGCTCGTTTTCTAAAAGCACCTCATAACGAGCATCGCTGCGGTTAACATGGGCCAAGTAGCTTTTGCCGTTCAAAATTAAGGAATAACAACCGTTGCCCAAATCCTGCAAATCGTAATGCAACGGTTCGTCGTTATGATTACTTAACGTCCCGTCAGATTCGGAATAGTGGAATGTCCATTCGCGATCAGCGATTTTAACGAAGTATTTCATTAGCCCCTCATTTGTTTCATACGTCCGATAATTTTCCAATTGGAAATCGGTTGTTGGTTATCTGTGGATTTATTTGCCATAGCCACCGAATGGCTATGGCTTGCAATGTGCGTTAACAAAGCCAAAATACCTGCTGCTTCCGGAGCCTTGCTATTACCTTCGAACAATTCGTCCCGATGGGCGTCGATGAAAGTAGTGGTTAAGTGTCCGGCTGTAAAATCGGGATGTTGCAAAATTCGTTTTAAAAAAGCCAGATTTGTTTTAATCCCGCTTAACTGATATTCGCTTAAAGCACGAACCATCCGTCGAATGGCCTGTTCGCGATTTTGCCCCCAAGCAATTAGTTTGGAAATCATAGGGTCGTAATAAAGTGAAATTTGGTTTCCCTGCAATACACCGCTGTCTTCACGGATACCGGGCCCGTCGGCGGGTTTGAGGAAACGAATGGTACCTGGCGATGGGGTAAAATTGTTTTCTGCATCTTCGGCGTACAAACGGCATTCGATGGCGTGACCCCAAAAATGTGTGGGCGGTTCCTTTACGGAAAGCGGTTGACCGCTGGCAATCAATATTTGTTCGCGTACCAAATCCATTCCGGTAACCATTTCGGTAACCGGATGTTCTACCTGCAACCGCGTATTCATTTCCAGAAAATAAAAATTGCGATGTTTGTCCAGCATAAATTCAATCGTGCCTGCATTGCGGTAATTACAGGCCTTGGCCGCCTGAATGGCCGCTTGGCCCATGGCTTGACGCAGTGGAGCATCCAAAACGACCGATGGCGCTTCTTCGATAATTTTTTGATGACGGCGCTGGATGGAACATTCCCGTTCGCCCAAATGAACCACATGCCCGTAGTTATCAGCTAAAATTTGAAATTCAATATGACGCGGTTCCTCAAGATATTTTTCGATGTAAACCGTATCGTCGCCAAAGGCCGATTTGGCCTCGCGTTTGGCGCTTTGCAAAGCAGATGGCAATTCGTCTGCGGAATGCACCAAACGCATACCTTTGCCTCCGCCACCTGCCGAAGCTTTTATTAATACCGGAAAACCGATTTTTTGCGCTACTTTTAACGCTTCTTCTTCAGAACGTAACGCTTTTTTTGTGCCAGGAACTGTGGGCACACCGTGTTCCTGCATTAAAGTGCGTGCAGCCGTTTTGCTGCCCATAAGTTCGATGGCCTCGGCAGGCGGGCCGATGAATACCAAGCCGGCTTCCCGAACTTTGCGCGCAAAACGGGCGTTTTCAGATAAAAAACCGTAGCCCGGATGAATAGCTTCGGCCCCGTGTTCAAGGGCTATCCGGATGATTTTTTCCGCGTTCAGATAACTTTCACCGGAAGTAATACCACCTAAAGGATACGCTTCGTCGGCAAACTGTACGTGGGCGCTTTTGCGGTCGATCTCGGAAAAAACGGCTATACTGCCAATACCCATGTCGCGGCAGGTACGCATTATGCGAAGAGCAATTTCACCCCGATTGGCGATCAGAATTTTTTTAAACATATCTTCCTCGTTCTGATTTGGTAAAAAAAGAATTTAGCTTTTTAAACGCATTATTTCAATAGAAGGCTCGTAATGTTTTAAAGTTTTACGCAGGCTACCGTGTCGCAATTTTGAATGAATATTGATTCATTTTATTTAAAAGGGCGTCAATATATACGCTTCTTTGTTTTTGACAACGCCCCTTAAAAAACGAAATGCTCGTTTAGGTGGAAATTCGAAGCCAAACGGATTTACCGTTTTTTTATATGGTTGGCCATTTTGCAACGAAATAACGTGACAATTTGCAAAACGATATTGCATTGTTATGACCATGAAAAATTTTAGGTTATCGTTTTTTGAAAAAATGCAAAAAAACCGTAAAAAAAATCAAATTATTATCGCATTAACCACGGATAAACATTAGCCTGAACGGAATTTTTCCGAAAACAAACGATAAAACCACATCAAAAAAAGTTTTTTAATTATTTCGGATAATAAAAAACGAATGGGGGAAGGTATTTGTCATAAAATGATTGATTTTTGATAAAAATTAAAGAGGTCAAAATGAGTGGTTAGTCAATGTCCGGAAAGAAGTTACTCTAAACGCATCGGCAAAGCTCATGTAATGTTTTTCTGTTAAAGCGGAAACAAATCTTGCGTGTTGCGTTAATGTATTTATTGTACATGTGATTTTAAACGATTAAAGCAAATGAACTATTATTTCTGGCAATATTTCAACCACAAAGATCATTTAACGGATTTTTAGACGATAATTATTTTTGGGAACAATACGATTTGAAATTCGTATTAAGCAATATCTAATAACAATTAACAATGGCCTAAAGTTGACAAATACATGCGGAATTGCTAAATTCCTGAACCTGAGTTTGGATTTTGAAGTTAATCTAATAACAAAATTCCTACAGATTCGTTTTTTCTTTTTTTAAAGCGAATAGAATTCATCGTTTTAGTTGTGGAAATAACGCCTTGCGTTAAACAAAAACAATATGATTTTAATGAACGAGTCCGGGACGACAGGCACAATATTCAAAATGGTTTAATAAGGAGAAGTCATGGATTTTTTTAATCTTCATCTATTGTCCACCTATTTAAAGAAATGGTCCTATATGGATAATCGTGTGACCTTTAATTATTCGTTATGCTGCGAAGCTGGTTATATGCGCAGTTTTGTGGAAATGCGGTTAAGTTCACCGACCAACATGGTCAATGAATTTTTAAATCATGTTTTTCATACGGCTAAAGATAAAATAAACGAAGTCCATCGCGACGAGATGGCGGCCCACGAAGAAGTCAATCACATTAACGGTAACGGTGCAAATATTATTCTGGTTAACGAGCCGGAAGTAAAACGCAAGCTCGGTTTCTTTTTTGCCAAAATTTTAAAAGAATTTAATATGAACCGCCGTTCGCACGGTAGGTCGCGCATTATTAGTACCCGGAGTCTGGACTTTTATTACAACGATTTTGAGTTCGAACCTTTGCCCGATGATATAAAATTTTACGTCCATTTAAATCGCGGCGTTAATAAAATGAACGGAGATTTGTACCCTAATGCCGTAGACGATCTTAAGAACGCATTGGCTATTAAACCGGACGATCCGCTGGCTAATAAAAACATGGCCAAAGCACTAATGAAATTGGGAAAGTACGACAAAGCCGTGGAATATCTCGAAAAATCGGCGCGCAGCGAGCATAGCGATGCAGGGTTGCATCAATTGGCCATTGCCTATATGAAATTGGGTGAGCTGGATAAGGCCGAAGCAGTTTACGACGAAATCGAACAGGAATTTCCTGATTCGTTTTATGCCTTATTCGGCAAGGCTATGATCGCTTACAAAAAAGGTAAGGGATTCCGCCAAAAATTAGATAAAATTTACAAAGCAAATCCCGAATGGCTTCAGGAACATTTGAAATCGGAATGGAACTTTCATTTGCCAGGCTATGTGGATGATGAGAGCAATATGTGGAATGCCGCTACGGCTGCACGTTACCTTGGGTTTGACCGCCCCTTTGATTTAACGCGCAAAGCGTTTAACGATGAAATTCCTTCTTATTTTGATTCGGAACGCGGAACCATACGGTTTGTAAAGGCCGAACTGGATGCCTGGGTAGAATTAAACAACCGTTACAAATTGGACGGACAAATTTATGAAACTCATGAAGAGCGTTTAACGGAAGCTGAAAAAGAAAAAGGCGCAAAAAAACGCGGTCGTAAAAGCAAAAAAGCGAAAATCCGTGATGACGAAGTGGAAGAACAGCTTGTTTAAGGTAACCGGTAATTCGTAAGGTTGGAAATTCAAGAAAAGGTTTACCGGAAATCTTCTGCATTGGTCTGAAAATTTTCGTTCTGGTTTCCGTTTAATCCATCATCGCCTATGTCCGAAAAATTATTGTTAATTAATCCCTGGATATACGATTTTACCGCATATGATTTGTGGGGAAAGCCGTTAGGCTTATTATATATTGCCGCATTTTTACGTAAGTTTGACTTTAAAATTTCTTTTATCGATTGCCTTGACAAATATGCGGAACCTCCCCTGCCGAAATTAAAAAAATACGGCATTGGCCCGTATAAGCGAACGGTTGTACCCAAACCGGAAATTTTAAAACAAGTACCCCGTCAGTTTGCCCGCTATGGCATTTCCGAAGAACTTTTTATTCGAAAATTAAAAGAAAACAGCGATGCCCAGGCCGTTTTGGTTACGTCGATTATGACTTACTGGTATATTGGGGTGCAACGAGTGGTGGAATTGGTGCGCACCTATTTGCCCGGAAAACCCGTTATTTTGGGCGGCATTTATGCCACTTTGCTGCCCGGCCATGCGCGTCAGGTAATTCGACCGGATTATATTATTACGGGGCCAGGTGAAATTAAAATATTAAATTTACTTGCCGATTTGTTCTCGCTCACCATTGATTCCGATCGTTTGCCAAGAACATTGGACGATTATCCTTATCCGGCGTTTGATTTGTTGAATCATCCGGACTATTTAATCGTTATGACCGCCCGAGGTTGCCCTTATAATTGTTCGTTTTGTGCGCAAAAAAAAATTTCCATGCCCTTTACGCAACGTAATCCCTCACGCGTGGCGGATGAAATAGTTGCTCATTACCGCCGATTTAAAATTCGTGATTTTGCTTTTTACGACGATGCGTTGTTTATTGCCAAAAAGAAGCACATACAGGTCATTCTGCAAAAATTGATCGAAACGCGTTTGCCCTTACGCTTGCACACTCCAAACGGTCTGTTTATCCGTTTTATTGATTCGGAATTGGCCCGTTTGATGTATCGTGCCAATTTTAAAACCATTCGTTTAAGTTACGAAACATCTAACGAATCGCGGTGGAGCGATATGTATTCTAAAGTAAGTAACGAAGCAATGATTCAGGCCGTAGAAAATTTAAAGCAAGCCGGATTTCGGGCTAAGGATATCGAGGCGTATGTGATTATGGGGCTGCCCGGCCAAACTTTGGAGGAAGTAATTGCCAGTATCGTGTTTGTGCACAATTTGGGTGTGATTGTACGTTTGGCCTCTTTTTCACCCATTCACGGAACCCGAGAATTCGAACGTGCTGTGCACCAAGGCTTAATTCCAAAAGACATCGATCCTTTGCTGACCAATAAAACGATTTTTCCCATGCGCAATCAAATAATATCCTATGAAACTTTCCGAAAAATTCGTAAATTTGCAGCTATCCTGAATGAAGCGGCAAAAAATGAAATCGCATTGTTCGGAAACGGAGATCTGGGAATGGCAGTGAAAAAAGTAATACGGGAAATGCAATGAGCGAAAAAAAATATCCGGTAAAACGGGGCGGAGAATACGAATTGGTCATTGAAGATTTGGCTTTTGGCGGTAAAGGTGTGGCTCGTGTGGAAAACTATGTCATTTTTGTCAAGGATGCCTTGCCTGGAGATCGGGTTAGAGCACGCATTGGTAAACGTAAAAAGGATTATGCCGAAGCCTATTTGCTGGAAATTTTGCAATCGTCCCCTTATCGGGTAGAGGCGCCCTGTAACTATTTTAAGTGGTGCGGCGGTTGTACCTGGCAAAATATGCGCTATGAGCATCAGCTTTATTTTAAACGGAAAATTGTGCAAGATGCGTTAATGCGTATTGGCGCGCAGGAAAATATACGGGTAAACGAAGTGCTGCCTTCTGAAAAAATTTTTGCCTACCGCAATAAAATGGAGTTCTCGTTTTCGGATCGGCGTTGGTTGCTACCGGAAGAGCTTGGGCAGCCCGAAGCAGACAAAACCTTTGCGTTGGGATTGCATGTGCCTGGTACGTTTGATAAAATTTTACATGTTGACCACTGCCTGTTGCAAACGGAAATAGCTAACGAAATTTTACGTTTTACGGCAAATTGGCTAAAACAAAAAGGTCTAAAACCCTACGGAATCCGCAGTCATGAAGGCTTTTTGCGCTTTTTAATTATCCGTCAGAGTGCGTTTAACGATGAAATTATGGTCAATATCGTAACGGGTTACGAAGATGCGCGGGCGTTGATACCCTGGGCCGAAGAACTGCGACAACGGTTTCCGCAGGTGGTAAGTGTGGTTAATAACATTAACACCCGACTGGCGCAAATTGCTATCGGCGAAAGCGAAATCCTTTTAGCCGGTCGCGCCTATATTCGGGATAAAATAGGAAATTTTGTTTTTAATATTTCGGCCAATTCTTTCTTCCAAACCAACAACGCACAAGCCGAACGTTTGTACGAAGTTACATTGAATTTTGCGCAAATTGACGAAAAGTCCGTTGTTTGGGATCTGTATGCCGGAACCGGTACCATCAGTTTGTTTTTAGCGCAAAAGGCCAAAGAAGTTATCGGGTTTGAGGTAGTGGATAGTGCTGTGGCCGATGCCTGGCAAAACGCCAAAGAGCATCAGGTGGACAATGTGCGCTTTGTAGAGGGTGATCTACTAAAAACCATGCATCAAATTTCACCGGAACCCAATATTATCGTTGCTGATCCGCCGCGTAGCGGAATGCATGAAAAAGTTCTGCGTTTGATTAACCATTTGTGCCCCGAACGGATGGTGTATGTTTCGTGTAATCCCACTACTTTGGCACGTGATTTAAAAATTTTAAGCGAACGATTTGAAGTGCAACAGGTTCAGCCGGTGGACATGTTTCCTCAAACTTACCACATCGAAACCGTAGTGCAACTGAAGCGAAAAGAGAAACATGTCTCTACACGGTAGCACAAATAAGGTTCGGTTTTCAAAGGGCCGGACGTTTATTGCAAGGACATACGAAATATTTTGTCGGCTTAACGTAAAGATAAGATAAGCAAATGGACGATAAAACAATTCGTAAATTGAGTTTTAATGAAATTTTTTCCAGACAGCCCAGGTTAGAAGAGCTAAAGAGCATGCAACGGTTACCCATTTATGTTTTGGCTGAAAACATCCGTAGCATGCACAATGTGGGTAGTATTTTTCGGACAAGCGATGGAGTGCGTATCGAACATTTGTTTTTGACCGGATTTACGGCTTGCCCTCCCAGAATGGAAATCGAAAAAACCGCCCTTGGTGCTACCGATAGCGTACCGTGGTCCTACAGTAAAGATCCCCTGCCTGTTTTGCGCCATCTGAAAGCCAGAGGCGTACAGTTAGTAGCTGTGGAGCACACCAATCGGAGCAAAAATTATTTGCAGGCCGAATATCGTTTTCCCGTTTGTCTGATAGTCGGCAACGAGGTGGACGGAATAAGCGATTCCGTAATTGAAATGGTCGATTTAGCTGTTGAAATTCCCATGTTGGGCATAAAGCAATCGTTAAATGTTTCGGTTGCCTATGGTGTCGTTTTATATCATGTTTTTGGTAAGTATCTTAAATTTAATAAATTTAACCTTGACAAATACAGCCTTAACCGATAAATTGTTTTTTTAATGGTTTAATAGAGGCAATGTGTATGTCACAGATGACCGTCCTAATTTACGATCAAAATCCGCATCAAAAAGAGTATTTTACCAGTTCCTTTCAGGAAGAAAATATTCCTGTAGCAGAGGCCGATACCCTTGAGTCGTTCATAAATTCGATTACCAAGGAGAACTCCGTATTTGCATTGTTGGATTATGCGAGTCTTGTGGCCGAAGATCGCGATACCATCGTGCGCTTGTTCCGCACATTAAAAAATCATCCTACCATGGTTTTTAATGTTCCCGTAGATGCCACTAAGCGCATTGTGTTTTATGAATTGGGCGCGTTAAGAGTTTATGACGAGCGCACGTCCATTGAAGAGGTGTATCGCAGCATTAAGTGGTGGATGCAGGTACACAAAACGGAAGGCGAGCGCCAAGCCGCCGATTTGCAAGGCGAATTGCAGGCGGTTGATTTTTTGAAGCTTATTTGGGGTATTGCCGGTGCGGGCCGGAATGGTATTTTGAAAATAACCGCTCCGCGTAGCATCGGACAAATATTCTTTAAGGACGGACAAGTTGTCGATGCGCGGGTGTTAAATCACAATGGTTTAGACGCCTTTTTACACATTACGTTATGGAAACAGGGCGCATTTACATTTAGGCAAGATTCCGTCGAATCGTTACAACGCAGCCTTAATACCACTCTGCCCGGGTTAATGGTGTTTGCCCAAAATTTAAAAATTGAAGTGGACCCCATTCTGCAGGAGTTCAAATCGGAATCCAGTGTACTGCAAGCCATCAATTTGGGTGATTTACCGCTGTACGATATTCAAGTGGACGAAGAATTTTTGCAATTTATTTCCATTCCTCGGGAGCTCTCCGAGGTATTGGAAAATCCGTATTACACCAATCATCAAACGTTGCGGATTTTGGGTAAATTAAAACATTATGGCCTGCTGCGCATTAACGAACCGTTGGAAACGATGATCGAGAAAAACGAACTGTTGATGGATGGGGTTAATATTGACCGGCAAATTATCAGTGAAATTGCCGGGGATGCGCAAAAGATCGATTTGCTGGCTCGGACGCTCGGAGTTAAAACGGACCAACAAGCCAAAATTGCCGTAATTGCCGAAGATCATGAAATTCTGAAGCACTTTTTAAATACCTTGGCCGGGTCGGCCGAAAAAGTATTTCTGGAAAACAATATGTACTTTGTACGGCTTAAATTGGCCCAGAAGTTGGAAATTATTTTAATCGGCTTGCGCGCCAATCACCAGCTTTTACGTTTGCTTTCCGTCATTTCGGAAGGCATTCACGGGTTTGTGTTTTTAACGGATGCGCGGCATGACAAACAAACCGAATATTTGAGTTATTTAATCAATCAGGTCTTGGCCCAATATCCTGTGCCCTCGGTTGCGGCCGTTACCTATTTGACGGACGGGCAAAAAATCGAAGACATCCAAAAACGCTACCTATTTTCCGTTCGTTTTCCTTGGGTGGCTTATTCCGCAAATAGTCAGGCCCAAATGCTGGATGTTCTATTAAGCATAAATGCGCTGGAATCGTTCCATAAAGAACCGGCCGATGAAAGCGAGGATGCAAAATGATTACCATTGCCGTTTTAACCCGTGAAAAAACGCATTTTGATACGCTCATTACGCAGTACAATCGGCTTCCCGTCCATTTCCATTGGTTTGAATCTGCCGATCGATTTTTGCAAAGTCAAAACGTGGACCAATGGCAAATTGTTTGGGTTATTGGTAAGTCGATGGATTGGGTAATGGAATCGCTTGCCAGGCTAAACGAACAAAATATTAGCATTCCGCTGGTTTGTTCTGCTCCGGAACCCAAACAAGATCAACGCCAGTTATTTTGGCAGCTTAATGTAAAAGAAATTATCCCTTGGCCCATGCATCGTCTGGAAATGGAATACATGCTTAAGGGATATAACGAAATGTTATCCGACAACACAACACGGGAAGAATATGTTTTTCAGGGCTCGCTGGAAATTATTAACGGGGTGGATTTGTTGCGCGCGTTTACCAAAGCTACCGATACTGGTGTTTTGTATTTCCATTGGGGAGAGCGCAAAGGACGCATCGAATTTAAAAAAGGGCAAATCGTTAATGCCATATATCGACAAATGGATCCGTTGACGGCTGTGTTGATTTTAACTTCCTGGAAACACGGATTCGTATTTTTTAAAGACGATCAATATGTTAGCAAACGTTCCATCATGCTCACCAACGAACAAATTTTTACGGAATGTCAGGATTATCAAAATGAATATCACAAATTATTAGCCGGTTTTGATGATTTGAGTGGTCGTTTTTATCCCCATCCGGAATTGAACTTCGAAGAGTTTGGGCCCAGCGAACGGAAAATTTTACGGGATATGCGCAAAGGAAAGTTAATACCGGAAATGGTAGAAAATTATGAAGGCGATGTGAATTTTATTTTGAAAAAACTCAAAAATTGGGCCGATCAGCAGTTCATTCTTCCGGAAGAACAATACCGACAAATTAGACAACAATTAGAGGAACAAGAGAATACCTCGGCCATTAAACGGTTAATGCAAAAATTATTTGCCAAAAAAGAAGTGGGCGGTGCTCCTATTGTACAAAAAAATAAAAAGCAAAATGCGCCCCAAGCTTTGCAATATTGTTTTAGCGATCGTCTGCTATTGGAGAAAGTCAAAAACAAGCTGGAGGAGCTGTTTTGAACAAGACCGTATTGGAAACAGCCATTATAACTCGTGATTGGTCGCAAATTCCGGATTATTGGCCGCAATTATCTGTTTCCGAAGCCATGTTTCCTCCGCGTTTAAGGTATTTTAAAGTTGAACTAAACGCGGATGTAGACCTATTGGTTTATATCATTGATTCTTTGTTAAAAGATCAATATGATTTGTCCGATCGCATAATACCCTTTGTCCCGTTTTCATTTTTGTTTATCTCCCAATTGGATGCAGTGCATGAAAATTTGTGGCAAAAATACAACCAACGATACGAAACCCCTTTTTTCTTTTTGGCACCGGATAAACAAGAGCTAAAAGATAAAATCGTAATGCGCGAAAATTTGGCTTCCAAACTTTCCGATGTATTATTTTTTAATCCCGAAGATTCGTTGTCTCTAACTTGGGGGCTGGTTATTAAACAGTGTATCGAAAATCTTGAAGCGGCTTTTTCGGATTCCGTAAAAATCGACGAAAGCGAAAACCAAAAACCGCAAAATCCCGATTCAAAATAAACAGGGGGATTGGCAAATTAAAGGGTTGGCTTACTTCGGTTTGCCGCTCGAAATTATCCGTAAAACAGCATGCCCTGTATCTAACCGTCGGCAGAAATTTACTTCGCCCCGAAATTTAATAATAATTACTTAAAAAGAATGCTTGTCCTTGCCTAATGCCCTGGTATGCAAAAAGAGCAACGGAATTTACGATGAATATTTTCGTGTAAGGTTTTTAGAGTTTTATTCATGACGATTTTTTATTAATTTAACTTCAAAAAATTTCGGGGAGGTAGGGGAAAAATGGGCTATTTAAGAGGGTTTGACGAGTATCAAAAGCAAAATTATAATCGGGACGTTTTTAAAGAATTTAAAGCAAAAGGGATTGTGCTCCGTTTCCATTTGTTCGGGCACGAAGAAATAAACCGAAAAATACGAAAAAGCGTTACGTTCGATCTGGATTTGATGGATCGAAACAGAACCGTAAAACGATATCCGAAACTCAATATAAAATTTTACTATCCGGCCAAATTTCAGGAAGAGATAAAACCGTTAATCGATAATAATCACGAAGTGGCGGCGATGAATTTAGGACCCATTCAGCATATTCAGGAACGGTACCATATTAAGAATAAAACACTTTATCCGTTAATGATGGAACGTCAGGCTGTGGTCATTACCTTGTTAGAAGGTGAAGTTCTGCGCGGTTTTATCGACGATTTTACGCGCTACGAAATATTCCTCAAATTTCACGATCGTTTGCGCATCGTGGTATTACGACATGCCATTTTACGTTTTGAAGATTTTCGCGGACGCAACTTGCTAAAAAAGGCTCAGGAAGAGCAAAGAGACTGGGAAAAAAGTTCTCTTTGGGTGGAAGAAAATGAGAACAAGGAGGTTGACTGATGAAAAAGGGCGCGCTTTTATTGATCTTCTTTTGGGTGGTACTGGCTTTTGCCGGCGACCGCGTGCCAGATTATTGGAATTTAATGATCGGTTCGGCATTTACGGAAAATCAGGCTTATCCCGTTTTACGGCAACTATGCGATCGGGCTGGTGGGCGGTTGACCGGAACCGTCCAAAATGAAAAAGCGCAGAACATTTTACTTGGTGCATTAAATACTTTGGGATTAAATGCACACCGCGAATATTTTGAAATGCCCGGATGGATTCGCGGAGACGACCGTGTGCGTATGTTACAACCCACCCAGCGTACTTTACGTGCCGTTGCTTTGGGATATGTGCAAAAATCACCTACCTTTCAGGCTCCGCTTGTTTATGGCTTTAGCGGCCAAAAACGAATTTTGGATTCGCTTTCCGTTAAAGGTAAAATCGTACTCATTGGCTTTGATTCTCCTTCAAAAGGCCCGCGGCCGTTACGGGCGCAAGTGATCCGCTATGCAGCCAAAAACGGGGCAAAGGCAGTGCTTTTTATCAATAAAAAAATAGGGGGGCTCTGTTTGGCCGGTACCTCCGATTTTCATGGAAAAGCGGCTCCTGTTCCGGCTTTCAGCATTACTCGTGAAGAGGGTTTGTGGTTAAAACGTTTGAGCGAACAAGGGCAAAACGTAAGGCTGCAAATTACCGTTATGTCCCGTTGCCAAAAAATCAAAACATCGAACATTGTCTTAACCTTGCCCGGTAAAACGGATGATAAAATTGTTCTCGGAGCTCATTTTGACAGTTGGGATTTGGGACAGGGGAGCATTGATAATGGTGTGGGAACAGCCCTCTTGGTGGAAGTGGCGCGTCTTATCGCCCGTTTCCATCCCCAAAATCGATGTGCATTGGAATTTGTCTGGTTTAACGGCGAGGAGTTAGGACTTTGGGGATCAAAAAAATATGTAGCCCGGCACGGCAACGAACCAATTCTGGCCATGATCAACATGGATATGACCGGAAGGGTAACGGGATTTAATACCATGGGTTTTGACTTGTTCTTACCCTTTTTTAAGGAATTGATTCCTCGTTTGAAAGGGTTTAACTTAACCCGTTCTATTACCAACAAACCTTGGACCAATAGCGATCACATGCCGTTTATGATGCAGGGCATTCCGGTAATTACGCCCAATGCGCATCTGGATAAAGATCAAGCTAATTATTACCACAGCTTTGGCGATACGTTCGATAAGGTACGGGCGGACTATTTAGCTCAGAGTGCGGGAATTATCGCAATTGTGGCTACGGAACTGGCCAACAGCCGGCAACTGCATTTTAAACGTTATACTCCGAGCCAGGTAAAAAAATTATTGCAACGTTACGGTTTGGATAAAGTGCTTATTAAAGAAAACGAATGGCCCTATTAAAAATGGCAAACGATTGCTTAAAGGAAGTAGTCAATTAAGGCTATTCTTTTAAACTACGGCTTCGCTTGTACGATCATAAGATTTGGGGCATTGGATGTTTTACGAAAATATTGAATTTTAAATGGTTTTGCTTTATCATAGATAAAGGAAATTCAGAAAGCAGGATGCTTTTATGGCCCGCAAAACAAAATTCTGGTTGGTTATCCTTGCCATCGTTTTGCTCGATTTTAATACTTTGTTCAATTCGTCGTGGAGCAATGCCTCCGAGCGCCAGCTTATTTTGTCCAAAATGGAAATGTTTTACTACCAAAAAAAATTCGGGGCCTTTCACGATTCGCTTCAGGTCTTTTTACGGCGCGTAAATACCGATCTTTCTCCGGATTTGCAATTTAAATTTGCCTATGCGGCTTTTCGCAAAGGGGCATATCACCAAGCTGCCGGGCTTTTTGAAGATTTGGTGCACAAAAAATACTTAACGCTTTATAGCCGCTTTTTTCGGATAAAAAGTTTTTGGCAATTCGATACCTTAAAGGCACAGAAACAAAGCCGGAAGTTTTTGCAGGCTTTCCCGCATCATCCGTTAGCCGATTCTTTGATTTTATTTTTAACGGAATCGTATTTTAAACAAAAAAACTACGCCCAAGCACGCATTTATTTGCAAAAAGCTTTACGCCTGAAAATTCCTGTCAAACAAAAAGTGCTGTTTAAAATTCGGGCCGCACGTTGCCTTTATGCGCAGGGCAAAACTAAAAACGCATTAACCGAATTTAAAAAAATTATTAAAAAATATCCTTCATACACCCCGACCGAACAATTGACCGATTGGTTGGAAAAGGAACGCCCGATCTGGTACCGTCAAAATTTTTTGACGATTTATCCGGTATTACGAGCCAATCGTCGTTTGGATGAAGCGCGCATTAAGTTAGAAGCATATATTCGTAACCATTCGTCGCAGACACTAATAAAAAAAGCGCGATTTTTGCTTTTGGTCAATTACTATTTGCAAGGACGTTATCGTAGCGCTTTATATGGTTTTAATCAATTATACCAAACGTTGCACGACAAAAAATTAAAGGCCGAATGCTTGCTGTACAAAGCGCGGGTGCAATTGGCCATCGGGCATAAGCAGCGCGGTATTCGAACATATCTTAAATTTGCCGAAACCTTTCCTAACCATTCTATGGCACCGGAAGTGGTTTGGAAAAGCGCACTGCTTTACGAAGAGCAAGGTAAACTTGCAAAAGCCCTGCAACTTTATCGCGAACTCTATCGGCGTTGGCCGCATAATAATTTAGGCAAAGAGGCCCTCTTTCGACAAGGCTATACTTTGTTCCGGCTGGGAGAATATCAAAAAGCGGAACAGATTTTTAACCAAATCCGTTTCGGTCGCTGGCAAGATACGCAAAAAAACCGAGCCCAGTATTGGGCCTCATTGTGTCGCGATATGATGGGGGATACGTTAACGGCCAAGCGATTACGCCGGGATCTTGGTAAGGAAATGTGGGATGATTATTATACCCTAAAAAGTTATCTGCTCGAAAAAGCCTACCTCGATTCGACCATGGAGCTGGTTCGGGAACTGAAAACCGTACATAATCCGTTGCATTATTACGGTAAAGGATTTCAAAAACATTTGTCCGAATTTGAACGTGTGTTTTTACTTAATGATTTGCTCGGATCGCAATACGCCCGGCTGGAGCTAACTGCCATCAAAATCGATCGGGACAAATTACAGGAATGGATTGCATTGGCCGAGGCTTACAAACGGTTGCAACTTTTTGGCCGTGCTTACCGAATTTATGATAAAATAAACAAGCGGTTTTATCGACATGTTTCCTACGGCGAAAAGTTTTTTATTTTAAAGGAGCGTTTTCCTTTTTATTATTACGGTATAATTAGTCGGTATTGTCGGCGATACGGGTTAGAAAAGGAGTTGGTTTTGGGGCTGATTAAACAGGAGAGCGCCTTTGACCAAAACGCACATTCTTACGCCAATGCATACGGATTAATGCAACTTATTCCGGCAACGGCTAAAGATATGGCGCGTTTGGCACAAATACCGCATTTTCGTGTGCGTATGTTATTTGATGCGGAGGTAAACATTCATTTGGGTACATTGTATCTTAAACAGTTGAGCCGCCGCTACCAAGGCGATAAATTACGTATGCTGGCGGCGTACAATGCCGGCCCGCACCGCGTAAAACGTTGGAACAAAATTCCGTTTTCGGATCAGGACGATTTTTTGGTGGAAAATATTGCTTACAATCAAACCCGCAATTATGTGCGCCATGTGCTTAAAAATTATTGGGGATACAAGCTGCTTTACAATAATTTTCAGGTAGATCAACATAAACTGCTTAGCAGCAGCCGCAATTTGCTTTGCCAAACATTAGCTTTTGCCCGAAACGACCGGTAAGGTAAAATAAAAGGTTGCACCCCCTTCCCGATTATTGTGCGCACCAATGGTTCCTCCGTGCGCCTCCACAAACAATTTGGCTATGTGCAGGCCCAATCCTTGTCCTTTAAAAAGTGATTTCGGATTATTTAGGCGAAAATACGGGTCGAAAATATCGGTTAGGTGCTCCGGCGGAATACCGGGACCACTATCCGTAATGCGGCATTCGATTTTTTGTCCTTTTGCGGAAGACGGCTCCAAAGTAACCATTAGGCGTACGCTGCTGTCATTCGGGCTGAATTTTAAAGCATTGAGTAATAAATTAAACAAAACGCGCCGAATGGCCAGAGCGTCGGCATTGACTTTGGGCAATTCATGTTCCACATGCGCTTGTAATTTAATATTCTTACGGTCGGCCCAAATCCAAACCGAACGCAAGGTGTCCGAAATTAAGCGAGACAAATCGATGGGATGCTTTTCGATAAAAAATTCTTTTTTGCGCATACGTAAAATTAAAGCCAACTCCTGTACCAATTCGTCGGCCACATCCGTTTGTGCGCTAATGGTTTGTAAAATTTTTATTTGTCCGTCGTTTAACGGTCCGAACGTACCGGAAATAAGCATATCGATGTAGCTGGCAAGATTTTGTAAGGGAGTGCGTAAATCGTGTAACACCAGCAAAGACTGTTCTTTTTGGGTTTTAATCCGAAGTGCCAGACGATGCATATTTTTTAACAGAGATCGGAGTTTGGCCGAGTCGTTAAAATCGTCAAAGTTAAATACAAAATCAAAAACGGATTGATCAGGCGAATTTTTGCAAAACAAACAGGCAAATAAATAAGGTCGTTCTTTTAGCAAGTTTTCTACTTCGGCTAATTGTTTGTGCGGATCTTGCGTAACCCACAGCAAAAAGTCAAACATCCGTTCTCGGCTTAGCGCTATAAGTTCGTTTAAACTGCCCGGCAAATACACCTTGACAGCAAAATCCGATATTATTTTATGCAAGCGCGAGCCAAACTCCGTATCTTCTATGAACAGAACGTAGCGCAATTCAATCATTCGTTAACGTCCCTTAAATTGGGGCTTACGTTTTTCGAAAAATGCCTTTATGCCTTCTTCTTTGTCTTGGGTGGCACAAACCCGACCGAACAGCATGGCTTCCAATTCCAACCCGTGCTCTAAGGATTGGTCGAATCCTTGCTGAACCGCTTGTAAAATGGAATGAATGGCAATGGCTCCTTTGGCAACAATTTTTTTGATAAACGCTTTTCCTTCGTCCAAAAGTTGCTCTGCGGGAACCACCCGGTTAACCAAACCGTAGGTCAATGCCTGTTGGGCATCAATCATGTCTCCGGTTAAAAGAAGTTCCAAAGCCCGTGTTTTACCGATAAGCCGGGGCAGGCGTTGCGTTCCGCCGTAACCCGGAATAATCCCCAAATTGATTTCCGGCTGACCGAATTTGGCTTTGTCCGAAGCCAAACGCAAGTGGCAAGCCATGGCCAGTTCGCAACCGCCGCCCAAGGCAAAGCCGTTAACCAAGGCTACAACCGGTTTGGGGAAATTTTCGATACGGCTAAATAGACGCTGGCCGTTACGCGCAAATTGCATGGCGCTTTCGGCATCCAGCTCTTTTATTTCCTGCAAATCGGCACCGGCCACAAAGGCTTTTTCTCCGGCGCCTGTCAGTAAAATACCTTGCACCGCCGAATCGTTATGCAGTTGCTCGAACAATTGCCAAAGCTCGTTGAGTACGGTGTGGTTTAAGGCATTTAGTTTCTCGGGCCGGTCGATGGTAATGGTGGCCACGGAATCTTCGATTTCTACAACTAACGTTTTAAACGACATAGGGCCTCCGCAAAAAAATGATTTGTTTGTTTGTGCACAATTATGAAAATCTTTAAAATTTAAACGTTGGCAATGGGGGGTTAGCCTTTGGATAACAATTCCACCCGACTTTGATCGCCGATAAGAAAACGATGCGTAGCCGGACGTCCGCTGGTGCGCACCACTTCCACATCATTTCCCAAAAGGCTGTGTTCGATGCGAATATCCACATCCAGAATTTTGCATTCTTTTAAAATGATGCTGAATTCCACTTCGCTGTTTTTGATGTGGCAATCGTCGTAGATGGAAGTGAACGGGCCTATATAGCTATTTTCGATAACTGTATTTTTTCCGATAATGGCCGGGCCGCGTACAGTGGAATTAATGATTCGGGCTCCTTGCTCAATCGTTACCTTTCCCGTTACCAGACTATCTTTATCAACACTGCCGGAAATTTCTGGTTGAAGATTATCCAGAATAAGGCGGTTGGCTTCCAGCAAATCGTAAGGTTTACCCGTGTCTTTCCACCAGCCGGTAATTTCGGAATAGGTAATTTTGTAACCGTGATCCAGCAAATATTGATGGGCATCGGAAATTTCCAATTCGCCGCGGGCGCTGGGTTTAATATTGTTTACCGCCTCAAAAATGGAAGAATCATAAATGTAAATACCGGTAACGGCATAATCGCTTTTGGGATGTCTGGGTTTTTCTTCGATGCGTACAATGCGATTACCTTTAATTTCGGGTACACCGAATCGTTGCGGATCTTTTACTTTGGAAAGCGTTAAATGACAATTGCTTTTTTGGCTTTCAAAGGCTTGGATAAATTTGCGCAAACCGCCGACAACCATGTTATCACCCAAATAAAATACAAACGGTTCCTCGCCGATAAACTCTTGCGAAATTTTAACCACATGTGCCAAACCCAGCGGGGCCTCTTGCGGAATAAAGGTAAGGTTAACGCCAAATTGCGATCCGTCGCCCAATGCGTTGGGAATGGCGTCGGAATCGGCATTGTGCACAATGCCGATGTCCGTGATGCCGGCTTGGGCACAATATTCAATTGCATAGTGGATAATGGGCTTGTTGGCAATAGGAATTAAATGTTTGTTTTGTGTGTGTGTTAACGGACGCAAACGTGTGCCGCGTCCTCCGCTGGTGATAAGTGCTTTCACATGTCCCCCAAAATTAGTTTTAAAAGCGTAGGCAAAGGCGGCAACAGGGCCGCCTTATCGGTGTTCCGTCTATTTTTTCTTTTCTTTCCATTTTTCAATGGTCGATAGCTGTGAAGCCACACCGTATAATTGAATGGAATTCGGATCGAATTGGGTGCTAAAATAGGCCAAAGAAGGCAATGAAAACAAATAGCTGCCCAAAGCCATTTGTTGGTCAAGCTGGTCTATCATTTGGGCATAGGCCTGTTTATCGCCGATTTCACGCGTGGACATAAAGGTGAAAATGTATTTTAACAGTTTGACAATATCGTTACGTTCCGGCGAATCTTTGGTCGCATCCAAACGGAAGAAATTTTTATCTGCTTGAAAGGAAGCCAAATCGATGGCACGATGTCCCATACCATCCGAATCGGTAATCAGGTGAATTTTATGCGTGGCTAAGTCGGGCTCGCGCAGGAAAATATCGTACAAATCAAACAGAAAATTACTGCGATAGTTGCTTACCGGAATGAGTACCGCATCGTAATCACCTCTTTTGATCACATCGTTACCAACGGCCAAGGCTTTTACCTTACCTTTGGTAATGGCGGGATCGTTTAAAATTCGTACCAGTTCCGAAAGTTCTTCGCGAAAACCGTAGTTAAGACAGGTGACAATACGTACCGAATCGGGAAGTACCGAAAGGTCGGGCGCAGGGTGTGAGGTATCGGGCATGATAATTTTTTCTTCTACGTAATAGGACGATGAAGGAAAGATGCTGTAATTCAAATAATCGGCGTAATTATCGTGATGTCCTTTGTAATCTACAATATGCCGTTGTTGCTTGCTGCCCACTTTGTAAAAGCGATTGATGATTTTTTTGTTGTCGATCAGGTTACGCAGGGCCTGACGTTGTGCCCGATTTAAACGCCGGACATTAAAAAAGAGGGCAAAAAAGGTATTGCTGATATTGGATTTGTAAAAAAAATCGGACGTATCGCTTAAAATGGGCGAAAGTGCTCCGTAAGGTGTTCGTAACAACGTATTAATTTTACCGCGGCTCATTTCGGTGGTAAAGGTGCTGTTATCGATAAACGGTTGTAAAATTACTTTGCCGATATGGGCCGGGCCCGAGGGATTTTTAGGGAAGTAAATAACATCTTTATATTCACCGGCATACATGTACGGTCCGGTTCCGTCTGTATAATTCAGTTGATTGTAAGTAGCCGTGTGGGGTAAAATTTTAAAAGACAATACTTCCTTGATGTCATCTTCGCTCCAGGTGCGGTCGCCTTTAAATTGGAAGCGAATTTCATTGTTGTCATCCGGGCCGCTAAAATCAAAATTTTCCACGGCCTGACCCACCAAAACGTAATCTGGTGACAAACTGCCTAAACGTTGAATACGTTTTAGGGTAAAACGCAAATCGTTGGCCACAAAGTTTACCGCTTCCTGAGGCGTAATTTCGATATCGCCTTTGTTTAGCAAAATTTTGTAACTGTCGTGCCATTTGACATTGGGCTTTAATCTTACGGTAACCACATTATTGGCGTCAATTCCCACCAGTTCACCCAAGCCGTCTTCGTAGGTAATTCCGCTGGGATTGGCCGAAATATTAAACAAACCATCGTAAAGCACTTCATCCAGTTTGTCGGCAATGGGTACATTTCCGGGCAAATGCGGATCCATTATGGGCTTTTGATGCGAAATATACGGAATGACAATTTCACCTTTTAAATTTGGTGAGAGAATGAAATACAGAATTACGGCAATGACAACTAAAAGCCCACCGCCAATGTACCAGTATTTTTTATCAATTGTGCGTTTGGCTGAAATTTCTTTCATTATGATGCTCCGAGTTTAGATAAATTTTTTGCACGGTTTAATGTTTTTTGATAATCGGTTTTTGAGCCATTACGCTCACCTGATAAATGTGCAAACCGTTCTTTTTAAAACGAACTTCCAATATGTTGTTGCTGGTTTTTACAATTTGCAGCGGCCCTACCTGACATTCGTAATTATTATCCGGGCCAGGGGCGGTAATCATGTAACGCCCTTCGTTTTTAATTACTTTGCCGTTAAAGGTAATGCGTTCGTACCATTGCTTGGAGCCCGCCTTCCGCGCCAGATTTTTTGGCAGACGAATGTACACATCAAATACCGGAAATTGAGCCGGGGAAGGAATTTTCAGATTTACCTTAAATACGTATTCGTTTTGGCCGCTAATGTTAGACGTAACGGGCAAGGCAAAAATACGCCGGTACGATCTCGGGCGGGTTAATAATTTGGGAATTTGCGGATCGCATTCGGCTACACGGTTTTTAACTGTAGTATCATCTCCGCGATAATGTTTGCCGTGCACCACAATGGCCCGCGCTTTTAAAACGCCTTGATTTTCGGGATTGGCAATGAGTTGTTTGTACAGGTTTTCAATAGCCGCTTTGGGGAAACTAAGCGTTTTAATATTTGCCAGCGTTTTGTTAAGGATCTGCATTTGTGCCTGAGCATCGCTGCCCGGTACAAAAAACGATGGCTGATACACCGGCTGGAAGGCAGGATTTTCATAAAGACCTTCCACGTTTTCTACGGTATTTAAATTTTCCCGCATAAATTGTTGCGCCCGCTCCGTGGATTTTTGACTGATAGCTTGGATAAAAGTCCTTTCTAATTCGCGCACCAATTTTAATTTTTGCGCTTTTATTTTTTTGTAATTAATAAAATCGCGATCGTTGTATAAATTTTTCAATGCTTCTTCGGCAAGCGCCCAGTTTTCGCTTTGCAGCGCGTTGCGAATGGCCTGAGCCTGTTTCTGCAAAGACTGCCGATCCAAAGGGGCATACAAGGGAAGCAGAAAAGAAAGATCTCGGTTTTTCTTTAACAAGCTTAAAATACCGTGTAAATTATTCTGCTCTTTTAAAACATTAATTTCCGGAACCAGCGCATCCGCCCGACGATATTGGGCCAATAAACCGTTGATGGAAGCCTGTACCTGACGAATTTCTTTAGCCAGTTTTTTGACGCACAAATAATTGCGATATGGCTGCAATGCTGCATTATTGATACGCGGCAGAGTGTAAAGCATTTTGGAAAGCTGGGTTACGATGTCCGAAAAAAAGGCATTGGATGGCATGCTTTTTTGATTTTTGACGCGCGTTTTAATGGTTTGGATTTCTTTTTTTATTTTTGAAACATCATCCGTAATTTTATTGTAGGCATAAACAAAAGCCCCTAAACGTTTAAAATCGTCCGGAATGGTTAAACCGGCAAGCGGGTACAGTTTTTCCAATTGCGGAATGGCGCTTTCGATGCGCTTGGCTTCGTTTTGAGCCGCCAGTTTTTGCTCGTAATAGGGCACTACTTGCTTTAGTCTCTTTTTTAAAATATCCCGAATGGTCATAACGACATGATCCGGAAATTGATCTTTGTTTCGGAAAAAATGCGTAAAATCGGGAAGGGCCGAGAAAAAACCTTCCATATCGTTACGACTGTCGCGATTTTCTTTAAGCAAATTCAATACCTGCAAATAACGGTTTTGAAAAGTCAATTCGTCTTGCAATTGATTTTTTAATCGGATAAAATTCTGATAGGATTCATCTTTGGTATTGCGAATATTAAGCGGGAAAATGTCTTCGATTTGTTTTAGCTCGTCTTTAAGTTTTAGCAGGTTCTGATTTTTTTGCCGGATTTGCCCGATTTGTTGAGCCAAATTCAAATCTTGAGGCTGCACGTTAATCCCGAGCGATTCGTAAGGGGTACGTTCCACCGAGTTTTTTTGCAATGTTTGTTTGAATGCTTCATAACGCCGTTCGAACTTAAAACGCCAGCGGGCCACATACCGGTATTGCATGTTCAATATTACATCTTGCTTAACTAAATCGATAACCCAGTAATATTGCGGTACGGTATTCGATATGGCATAAACGGAAAGATGATCGGGCTCAGGGCTTTCATCTTTAATTTTAATGATGGGGCCTTTGCCCTGATTAAAAGTTTCGGTTAAGTAACTATTAAACAGGTCTTTATTGGCAATATTCAACACCAGATAATCATTTGGCGCTGCGGCCGGCGGAAAAACCATGTAGTATTTTTTATCTTTTTTTAGTTTAAAATACTTACTGTCCTTTTTTATTTCGATAAAACCGTTTTCCTGAGGGCTAATATCGGGCTTGGGTTTAAGTTGTTTATAGGCTGCGCAGCCATAAAGCAAAAGGGTAATAAGGACGAAACGGATGGCTTTGTTCATTGCATCTCCTTTTTTTAAATTTTTACAAAAATTAGGCAAATTTGCTCAAAAAAACAATGCCCAAAGCAAATAAGTTGCACATTCGGCAATGGAAACGCGCAACACGCAACGCGGTAGGGATTTCCTTAGGAAAAGGAGATGTAAAAAATAAAATATCTTTGTTACAGATATTTTCCCCATTGGCCGGACATCTGTTCCGGACCATGCGAAACAGGGTAACCGAAGAAAAAAGCGTATTTGTAGTATTTGTAGGGATGAGCGATTATTTTATATTTGGGCCGATATGCGGAATTTGATTCGGGATAAAACGGTGCGTTAGCAAAAATATTTTGGCCTAAAAAAATCAATCCGTAAATTCAAGTAAATAAGCGCCATGATTCTGTAAATGAGAACAGGAATCAAACCGCAGGAGGAGACATGCAACATCCGGAGCAAAATTTGCAAGCTCTTTTGGACGAACAACGACAAATGATGCTTTCCACCTCAATGGATGGGGTGACAACAGCCTCGCTTAAGGGATATGTGCGTGATGGACATGATTTGGTTTTCTGGTCTTTTAACACCGATCGAGCTGCGGAACAAATCCGCCTTAATCCCGAAGTTCAGGCACTTATTACCTTTAACGATAGTGCCGTTAAAGCAATTCGGGTGGAAGGGCGATGCGAGCCCGTCAAAAATTCAACGGAAGCAGAACGCCATCATAAAGCCGTTTTAAATGCGCATTTGGCTCCGCCGGAATTGTTGAACGATCCGTTTTTAGTTAAAAATAAGGTTATCGGCTATTATCGCATTAAGCCGGTCCGCATTACTTTTTTACCGGCCGATCCCGCTGCAAATCCGCAAACGATAGAATTTGAGCAAAACCGACCTTCCGAAATAAAGGAAAGCTTGGCTGCTGTGTTAAGACGAATTAAGTTGTGGATTCGGGCGGTACGTGCTCCGTTTTTTACGGCAACCATCGTACCCATTTTGTTAGGAGCGGTTATTGCCTGGGGAGATTTGTACCATGCCGGATTGCGATCTGCCTGGAACTGGAGCCTGTTTTGGTTGATTTTGATCGGGGGCATTCTGGCCCATGCCGGTACCAATTTGGCCAATGATTATTTTGATCACACTTCCCGTAATGATGAAATTAATCAAAACTTTAGTCCCTTTAACGGCGGCAGCCGCGTTATTCAGGCCGGCTTACTTAAACCTTTTAAAGTATTGTGGGCTGCAATCTTCTCGTTTACCCTAACCGTAATTATCGGTTTGTATTTAAACAGAGTTGTTTCCGGTGCCTATTGGGGCAATAGTTTACTCATTTATTTGGGATTTTTAGGCGTTGCCCTTGGGGCCTTCTATACGTGGGACCCTTTTCGCTTGGGGTATCGTGGTTTGGGAGAATTTTCCATTGCCTTGGGCTTCGGGCCGATTATGGTGCTGGGAACCCATTTTGTATTAACCCAGCCTTTAATACACAACCAACTGGCCTTGTGGCATTGGCAAAAACCCCTGTTGGCTTCTGTTCCGGTTGCCATTTTAATAATGTTGGTTGTTTGGATTAATCAGTTTCAAGATTTGCAGGCCGATGCCAAAGTGGGTAAAAATACCTGGGTCGTGCGTTTGGCAACTTTGGAAGACGATCAGATTTGGTATGAAAAACCGTTTTTAATGTACGTTATTTTTAATATAATCAGTTTCGGTTTTATTTTTATGTTGGCGATTATCGGGTTTTTTAAACCCCAGTTTTCAACGCCTTTTGTTTTTATTGCACTTTTGCCTGCGCCTTTGACATTTAAAGCGGTTAAATGGGGGCAGGAATGGCTAAAACAATGGAGTAATCCGCAGGCCGATCGTCGCAAATTACCTTACGAACTGTTAAAAGTAAACGTTAGCACCATTGGCGTGCATTTTTTTACTGGGCTTTTGTTAAGTTTAGCTTACTGGTTAAGCACTGCTCTTTAAAATAGTTATCGTATTTTCAATTGGCGAATAAAGGGATACCGTTCATCAAAATGGGGCAGCGGGTTTGTGGAAAAGGTTGCAGTCAGGTGGCTTTTTGGGGGATTATGCTTGGAAAAAACACGAGGCAATAATTGTGGAAAACTTGGATAACATATCCCTAGGCTATGGTGCTTTTCAAAAATACGGTCAAAAACGGAATGATCCGGAACGTATTTATTTACAGCGGAGTTTTTTTAATTCCGAAGTATCTACGTAGTTTTTCCATGATGCCCGGCCGGATGAGAGCCAGAGCAAAAAGAAAAAGCAGTGTGCCCGGAACCACTGGAATTACGACTCCGGTTAATCCTACGCAAATCAGAAGAATAGCCCATAAAATTCGGCGTTTGCGAAATCGATGAATTTCATCGAACAGACTTTCCGGCTTTTCGGGTTTTTTAAGCATGATGATATTACTTAATTAACGAATTAGAGCCAGCCCTGATTTGCATACCACTTAAGGGTTAACGGCACACCGGAATGCAACGGAGTCGGCGCTTCGAACCCCAAATCGTTTTTGATTTTTTGCGGCGAGCATATCCAGAAATCGGGCAATAGTTCGGCAACCTTCTGTTGATTAATAATGGAAGGTTTCTTGGCAATTTTACTCCATTGTTCCGAAAAAAAGGCGATGCCCTTTACTAACACTAAAGGGATAGGTACATGAATGGCCTGCTTTTTAAAAAAGTTTAAGGCTTCGTAAGCCACTTCATCCCAGGAATGAGGCCTCGGTTCGGCCACAAAATAAATTTTGTTTATAGCTTTGGCATGCGAAGCAGCCAAAATAATGGCCCGTACCAAATCTTTTACGTAGATAAAACTTAAATACTTGTCACGGTTTTGCCATTTGGGAATAATACCCATGCGGACGGTCTTAAAAAAACGATAGATATCGGTATCGCGAGGGCCATATACAGCCGGCGGACGAATAATAGTAACGGGCAAAAGGTCTCGTTTGCTTAACACATATTCTTCGGCTTTTAGTTTGCTTTTGCCATATTCACTAACAGGTTTTGGCGGATCGGCTTCGGTGCGCGGTTCCATTGAATCCGATGGACCAGCAGCAGCTTGGGAGCTAATGTAAACAAATCGTTTAACGGGTAATCGATTTAAGATAATAGCATCGATCAGACTTTTGGTTCCTTCAAAATTAACGCGGTAATAATCGCTATTATGCAATGCTTTGGTCAAACCGGCTACATGAATAACCGTATCTACGTCTTTTAAACCGGCAGCCAATTGCTGCGGATCAAAAATATTCCCGTAAAAACAATCCAGCTTTAAATCGGTAATCCATTGTAAATTACTGGTTGTACGCAATAAGGCACGCACCTGATGCCCATCGGCCAATAAAGCCTCGGCTAAATGACTACCAACAAAACCCGTTGCACCGGTTAAAAATACGTTCACGTAAAACCTCGTTAAATTTAGTTACCACACACTTTTGAATTTTTTGCGAAACGTTACCTTTCTGTAAAATGGCAATGTTTGCTTTCATGCATCCTTCATCTATATTAAAAAAGAATGCTAAAATTAGCAAACCTTTAATTTTGAAAAAATTTTTAATATATTCATATTTTGTTTAATTTAAACGTTACAGACAAAGAAAAAGTTTATCGTAGTGTCGGAGGTTTAATTGGATATTTTTGATAAATGCCGCAATTTTACTCGTGCTAAAGAGACAATTGAAGCGGGAATTTACCCTTATTTTCGCCCCCTTACCGGCAATGATGGTCCGCGCGTTAAGATGGAAGGCCGGGAAATCATCATGATCGGATCTAACAATTACCTAGGATTAACGCATGACCCACGTGTAATCGAAGCTGCCATCGAAGCCACTAAACGTTATGGCACCAGTTGCTCTGGCTCTCGATTTTTAAACGGTACGCTGGATTTGCATCTTCAACTGGAAAGAAAAATTGCTGAATTCATGAATCGGGAAGCGGCACTGATTTTTAGCACGGGATATATGGCCAACCTGGGCGGCATAGCCACATTGGTAGGCAAAGACGAATACATTATTCTGGATAAATCGGATCATGCTTCTATTTATGCCGGAACCAGAGCGGCAATTAATCCCGTTATTAAACGATACCACCATAATAATATGGAAAGTCTGGAAAAAGTGCTTTCCCAAATTCCCGAAGAAGCGGCAAAATTGATCGTTTGTGACGGCGTGTTTAGTATGGAAGGCGATATCGTTAAACTGCATGAACTTTTACCCATTGCTCGAAAATACAATGCCCGGGTATATATTGACGAGGCGCACGGATTGGGCGTTTTGGGCGAGCACGGGCGTGGTGCCTGCGAGTTTTTAGGCTTGGAAGAGCAAGTTGATATTGTTATGAGTACCTTTAGCAAATCGTTGGCTTCTATCGGAGGCTTTGTTGCCGGACCGCGTTATGTTATCGATTATATGAAGCACTTTGCCAATCCGGTTATTTTTTCCGCAGCGCCTACACCAGCGGCCACGGCAACCGTACTCAAAACATTAGAGATCATTCAAAACGAACCGGAGCACATGCAACGGTTGCTTGAAATAGGCGATAAAATGCGCGAGGGATTTCGCAGCCTCGGTTTTGATATCGGGCACAGTAAAGATACCCCTATTATTCCTATTTATGTCCGAAATGATGAGTTGACATTTGTTTTTTGGAAACGCCTGTTTGAAGAAGGGGTTTATGCCAATGCGGTTATCAGCCCGGCCGTACCTCCGGATCAGGCATTGTTACGCACCAGTTTTATGTCTACCCATACCGATGAAGATCTGGAAAAAGTGCTTGAAATTACCCATAAAGTCGGCAAAGAATTGGGTATTATTTAATATAGAAGGACCGTAAAATGGCTGTAGAAGTAATTGCTGTACGCACAGGAAAAGAACGGAAACAGTTTATTGATTTGGAGTGGGAGATTAACAAAACGACGCCCAATTGGGTAAGCCCTTTGCGAATGGCGCGAAAAGAAATTTTGGATGCTAAAAAAAATCCGTTCTTTGAACATGCCGAAGTGGAATTGTTTTTAGCCCAAAAAGAGGGGAGAGTTGTCGGCCGGATTGCTGCTATTAAAAACGACAACCACAACAAATTCCATGAAGACAAATGGGGATTTTGGGGATTCTTTGAGGCGATTAACGATCAGGATGTGGCCAACGCACTATTTCGGGCCGCAGGCGATTGGTTAAAAGCGAAAGGTCTGGATACGATGGTAGGGCCAATGAATCCTTCGACTAATGATGAATGTGGTCTGCTCATCGAAGGATTTGAGACGCCCCCGTATATTATGATGACCCACAATCCTACTTACTATCCCGCTTTGGTAGAAGGATTCGGGCAAAAAAAGATTAAGGATTTGTATGCCTGGCATTTAATGACCGATGACGCGTTGAACAATATTTCGGAAAAGATGTTACGGGTGGCCAATAAAGTTAAAGAACGTCAGGGAATTAAATTTCGTGCGGCCAATATGAAAGATTTGCAAAACGAGGTGGAACGGATCAAGGAAATATACAATGATGCCTGGAGTAAAAACTGGGGATTTGTACCATTTACCGATCACGAAATTGACCACATGGCCAAAGAATTAAAACAGATTGTCGATCCGGAATTGTTGTTGTTAGCCGAAAAGGGAGACGAGCCCATTGCGTTTAGTTTGACCCTACCAAATATCAACGAAGTATTGCAAAAAATTCCGGACGGTCGATTGCTCCCCACAGGCATTTTTAAATTGCTTTTCGGCATGAAAAAAATTAAAACCGTACGCGTTATTACTCTGGGGGTTAAACGCGCTTACCAGCATTTAGGCTTGGGTTCTATGTTTTACATCGAAACCATTCAACGGGCAAAAAAGAACGGGTACATTGGCGGCGAGATGTCTTGGATTTTGGAAGACAATGAACCGATGAACAGCGCCATTCGTTCGCTTGGTTCCGATTTGTACAAACGTTATCGAATTTACAGTTATCCGCTGTATTGAACGAAAGAACAACCGCAGATTTTTGTTCGTGCAAAAACCTATGGAGTAAAAACAGGATTTCAACAAAAAATCCGCCATCAGAAATGGCGGATTTTTTTATGAATGCAAGTCGATTCGTAAACAAGAAATTAACCACGGAATTTTTTTGTCTGCATTATTATTTCAAGATAGCGTTTTTAGTATTCATCTTCGTTGTAATAATCTTCATTAGAGGTAAACGCGGTAGAGTTGTATTTTTTTTCTTTTTTACAAAAATCAAAAAATTCGCAATCCTGACAATCAAAATCATCGCAGGTTACCATGTCTTCGCATGTCCCGTTAATATCCAGCGTGATGGACTCTTTGTAGCACAGATTATCATGGTTGTAATGGCAATCAACACAACCGCAGGTTAAATTTTCATGATAACTCATACGCACCTCCTAAAAAAAGAAAGCATTTATCTAATTATAATTTTCTTTGTCATGTTCGCGAAGATAATTGCTGCCCTCTTCAAGCAATTTTTTTTCTTCGTCCGTTAGGTTTAAATAGCCTACTCGATTTATTTTATCCAATAGTTCGTCAATTACCCTACGATAGTATTCTACCTTGTCATCTTCTTCCTTTTTCCCGCCTTTGTGAAACTTCATCGTCGGTTTGACAGACGGCTTTTTAATGCCGGAAAAACTGTCTTTAACGCGATAAAAAATATACCAATATTTCAGATAAATATAACCGATGACAATGCCACCCAAATGCGCCGCGTGAGCAATTTCGCCGCCGTACGAACCCAATGTGGAAAAGAAGGCCACAAAGAACAGAAAACCAATAAAATATTTCATTTTTACGGGAAAAAGAAAGTAAAGATAGATGTAGCGATCCGGATAGCGCATGGCATAGGCCAGCATAATGCCGTAAATGGCGCCGGAAGCACCAATGGTAGGACTGGTTGTAAACAAAATGTTTAAAATACCCGCACCAATGCCGGTAACAAAATAGTATTTAAGAAATTCGCGCGTTCCCCATTCGTTTTCTAGCTCTACGCCAAACATCCACAAAAAAAGCATATTAAACAATATGTGCAATATGCCGGTGGGATCGTGGATAAACATGTAAGTGACCAACTGCCAAATTTTAAATTGACCTAAAACCCCGTAACGGCTAAGGGCAAATTGATCTAATATAAAATTATTAAATCCGGATCCCATAAGGTTGCTGAAAAACATGACCGCCCAAATTACAACATTGGCATAAATCAGGTTTTTTACCGCCGGGGGTAAAAAACGGTTTACGCCAAAGTTATAGTAAGAGCCTCGATTATTGTACATGTGTGTGCGCTTGCCTTTCTATTTTTTTTGTTGTTAATAGGCCTTGGCAAAAATAACCCGACCGTCTGATTCATTTCCGCAAATAATGCATTTCCCTTTTTCCTGCTTGCGGTCAAAAGGAATGTTGCGAATGGTTGCTTTGGTTTCTTCTTTTATTTTTGCCTCGCAAGCCGGATCGCCACACCAGTGGCTTTTGACAAATCCCCCGTCTCCGGAGATAATGTCTTTGAATTTAGCATAATCGTCCACTTCGAAAGTATTTTCCTGCTGAAAGCGACGGGCGCGTTCCAGCATGTCTTTTTGCATTTGCTGCAGTGCAGAACGAACCGAATCCAAAATTCCGTTGCGGCTTATAAATTCTTTTTTCATTAAATCACGGCGTACCAAAACCAAGCCGTTTTTGGCCAGATCTCTGGGGCCTATTTCCAAACGCACCGGAATCCCCTGAAGTTCCCATTCGGCAAACTTGAATCCCGGTTTATACTGATCGCGATCATCGAGAATGACATTAAATTCCTTTTTTAATTCTTGGCGAATACCGTCAGCATATTCCAGAATTTGTTTTTTCTCATCATCACCACGCCAGATGGGTACAATAACAATCTGGCGCTGAGCAATTTTGGGAGGTAAAACCAAACCGTTATCGTCTGCGTGGGTCATAATAATCGCGCCGATTAAACGCGTGCTTACGCCCCATGAGGTAGCCCAGACATATTGCAACCGGCCTTCTTTATCCTGATATTTAACATCGAATGCTTTGGCGAAATTTTGTCCCAAATTGTGAGAGGTTCCGGCTTGCAAAGCTTTACGATCTTGCATCATGGCTTCAATGGAGTAGGTGTGTACGGCACCAGCAAATTTTTCGGCTTCGCTTTTGCGGCCTGGAATAACCGGAATGGCCAAATAGTCTTCGGCAAAGGTTTTGTAAACGTTAAGAATGCGCATGGTTTCTTCTTCGGCTTCTTCGTAAGTGGCATGTGCTGTGTGCCCTTCTTGCCACAAAAATTCGGAAGTCCGCAAAAAAAGACGGGTGCGCATTTCCCAGCGTAACACATTAGCCCATTGATTTATGAGAATGGGTAAATCCCGATAGCTCATAATCCATTTTTTGTACATACTCCAGATAATGGTTTCGGAAGTGGGGCGAATATATAACGGTTCTTCCAGCTTTTGCCCGCCGCCGATGGTTACTACGGCGCATTCAGGGGAAAAACCTTCCACGTGTTCGGCTTCTTTTTTCATGAAACTTTCGGGAATGAGCAAAGGGAAGTAGGCATTTACATGTCCGGTTTCTTTGAACATGCGATCCAAATTTTGCTGTATCATTTCCCAAATGGCATAGCCATTGGGCCGAATGACCATGGCGCCTTTTACCGGTGAATAGTCAGCTAACTTTGCCTGCAAAACAACATCGGTATACCAGCGGGAATAGTCCACATGCCGAGGAGTAATTTTTTCAGCCATATAAAACCTCTTGCTATTTCTCTGAATTAAAGTGTTCCGTTTGTGTTCGTATGAACATTCGTTCTAAAGATTGGATGGATTCGGTAGCCAAAAAGGTATTTTTTAAGATTAAACCGTTTGCTTTGCCAGATTCCCAATTTAAAAAATGTTCCAATTCCTTATTACCGAACTATGGTTTCTATCTAAAAAATTGTACGCCTGGAGGGAATCGAACCCCCAACCTTTGGAACCGGAATCCAACGCTCTATCCAATTGAGCTACAGGCGCATTTGTCCACTTAACGAAGTGGACGCAAATATATTTTATTCAACGCATAAAGTCAAGTTAATTTTACTTGTTTTGACGAATTTCTTCTATTTTGCGTTACGTTGAAAATGCAAATCGGTTCCCATGAAATGCACGTTTTTATGCTTGCCCCGAGGTTCGGTCAAAACGAACTGTATTCGGTTTGGGTATGCAACTCAAAGGGAATTTCCAAACCATTGGGAAAATGTTTGCCTTTCTCGATGGTCATGGTGCCCTTGGCGGTCGAATGACCGGTTACGGATTTTATCCAACCGCTACGCGGATCGATTTTAATTTTGGAATCACCTTTGCCTTTAATTTTGTATGTTATGCTCATGCCATTAAGAGTAGAAGCGAATTTCGAACTGAGTGGCCTGATCTCGGTACTTCCTTCGATAACCGCATTTAAAGAATCGTAAGCAATTAATTTGTACGTGGTTTCGTAAACCGCCGGAATCGAAGCCCCCGATTTTATGGTAATGTGCCAACTATCGGCCACACCAACCGGATGTCTCGGATAAAATTGGGTAAGCATGGCCAGGTTGGTCTTGAACGCTTTGTTGCCAAATATGTCTTTAAAATCTTCTATGAGTTTGGCTTGCAGCATGGGGTTTTTCAATTTTAAATGTTGAATAATGCTTTTGCCCAAAGAATCGAGTCCGACAACGGATTTGACAGTGCCGTAATCGTCCAGTTGCAAAGTGAAATTCTTATTAATAAACTGCGAATAAACACGATCGAAAATATTATCCGGGCGATAGGGTTTATCCGAATCGTAGGAAATGGTAAAGCGCGGTGAAGCAAGCTCTAAAAACAACTTTTCGTATTTTAAATTCATAATGTAATCATCGTTTTTTCGTTCTTTTACCTGAAACGCTAATATGCCTTTAATATTTGTTTTAACGGTTTGTTTGACATGGTGCACCGTTTGCCGGATATCCTGCCGATTTTTGCTGAACAGCTTGTAGGTTTTTCCTGTTTGTAGGTTAAGCTTTAAGGTGAATTTTTTGTTGTTCCCATTGGACGAACAGGAAACAAAGATAAGAAAGGTCAAGAAAACGGCCATTTTTAACAAACGCATAATTCCCTCCCAAATAATTTAATTCGGACGCGACCAAACATGATTTTTCGGGTTCGAATACGATAGATTCCTTCGGCCAGCAAAAGCTTAGTGCAGGTGTGTCTTCCTAACGAACCGCTATGCTAAGTGAGTAGACGAAATATCGTGTCCGAACTAAAAACCGTTGGTTAGGCCTATTTATTGTGTAGTTTGGCTAATTTTTGCAAATCACGGTTACGGCCTATAAGAACCATTACATCGCCTTCCTTAAAGACCGTATTGGCGTCCGGATTGTTATTGATAATTGGGGGTAATTCGCTTCCGTCTTTGCTTTTTTGCGGCGAATGAATGGCAATTAAATTTACACCGTATTTGGAACGCAATTCCAATTCTGCCGGGGTTTTGCCCACAAATATTTCCGGAACTTCCACCTTGGCCGCAACCGTTTCGCCGCCGATGTAGGTTACATCTAACAAACCTTGGTGCATCAGGCGATACGATAAACGTTCGGCTGCTTCCATCTCGGGAGTAATAACCAAATCGACACCAACTGCTTTGAGGATTTTTTCCTGTGTGGGATTCGAAGAACGGGCGATGACCGTTTTGACGCCTAATTTTTTCAAATGTACGGCAGCCAAAAGATTGGATTCGAAATTTTCGCCGATGCATACCACACCAATGTCAATATCTTCCACACCGATGCTTTCCAAGGCTTTTTCATCCATGGCATCCAGACGAATGGCATAGGTTACCTGATCCTGAATTTCTTCAACCAATTCCATTCGCTGATCCACGGCTATTACTTCAGCTCCTTTTTCAATTAGGCTAACAGCCAATTCGCGGCCAAAAATACCCAAACCGACAATCAGAAATTTATTCATAGTCTCCTCGATTTTTGTATTTTGTTTTTAATTTAATAGTATGCCCTTTCAGGCCAAAATTTTAAAATGTTCCGCTTTGATGTTACCCGACCATAACATTTCGTTCAACGGGATATTCCACACGTAAATGTTCTTTGGGAGTGGTAATGGCAAAAGCCAATGTTAAAACCCCCACCCGACCGATAAACATGGAAAAAATGATTACCCATTTACCAAAAGAACTGAGCATGGGTGTAATCCCGCGCGAAAGTCCCACGGTGCCAAAAGCCGATATTTCTTCAAAAAGTAAAGTAAGCAAGCTGGCATGCTCGCTTAAACTTAACAAAAAGGCCGAAAACATTACAATGGTAATAGAAAAAGCAAAAATAACCAATGCGCGATTCAATATGGTAAAAGACAAACTTTTTTTAAAGATTTCAATTCGGCTTTTGCCGCGAATAATGGAGAGAAAACTGGCAATTAAAACACCCAGTGTTGTGGTTTTAATTCCGCCGCCGGTGGAGCCTGGAGAAGCACCGATGAACATTAAAAACATAATGATAAGTGCCGAAGGTGCCGTTAATGCACCGATATTCACCGTATTAAAACCTGCTGTACGCGCTGTTACCGAACAAAAAAACGATTGTACCAAACGGTAGTGCCAGCTACCCTTAAATGGCTCGATAAAAAAGATAATTAGCGTACCGAAGGTTAGTAAGGATGCCGTTACAATTAATACCAGACGCGAATGTACGGACAAATGACGGACGCGCCGTTTACGTTCCGTGTAATCAAAAATTTTACCGCGCGTTAAATCGATCATAACAACAAAACCGATTCCGCCGATAATAATCAACATGGCAACCGTAAGTACTACAGAATAGTTAGATGCATATCCCATTAGCGAATCGCTATTAAGCGAAAATCCGGCGTTGCAAAAAGCCGAAACCGAATGGAATACCGAATGATAAATACGATGCCACAAACTCCAATGCGGCTGGTTCCAGCTTAAAAACAGGACTATTGCACCTAAGGTTTCTACGCCAAACGTAATTAGGATAACCCCACGTAAAAGACGGGTAATGGCGCCCAATCGATCTACATTTAACATTTCCTGCAGCATGATGCGCTCGCGGATGGCCATACCGCGTCCGAAAAACAGGGCAAAAAAACTGGAGATGGTCATAATGCCAAGTCCGCCAATTTGAATAAGCGTTAAAATAATCAATTGCCCCAGCATGGAAAAATGGCGGCCTGTATCGACCACAATGAGCCCGGTAACACAGGTGGCACTGGTGGCCGTAAATAATGCATCCAAAGGACTAAGTGTTTTACCCGGGGCAACGGCTTTGGGCAGCATTAGCAAAGCGGAGCCTATTAAAATCACAATTAAAAAACTTAAAATGAACGTTTGCGCCGGATGAAATTTAAGCGAGGCGATACGCCGGTTTAAGCGTACCGCACCGCTGATAATCGATAAAATAATAATGATTTGTGCGCCGATAATGGAAAGTTGGGTAAGTGCTTGAACGTTTAGGCTGGTAAAATAGTGTCCGGCCTTGCCCAAACCGATTTCGTGAATAACCATGGTTGCCTTTAAAAGGATGATGGTAACCAACGTACTTTCGAACCAATGGTGCTTGATAAAATACCATTTCTGCTGCGTGAAAACTAATTTAATAAAAAACTGAAGCACATAATAAAGGACGATAAGCACGTTTAAGCGTTGTAATATTTGCTTGGTGCTGGGCGAAATGTAAAAACCGTATTGCAAAATCAAACTCACCAAAGCAATAAGGCTTACCAAAAAAAGAGAAATATTAACAGCTTTAATTACCGGCTCCGACCATTCCATGTATTTGAGTTTTACGTCTTGCCAAAAGGTTTTTGGTACTTCCACGGTAAAAAATCCTGTTTGTCTGATACATTTCAGATTCAAATTTAGAGACCAAATTTAGAAAATAAAATGAATTGTACAAAAAATAATATAACGGACCTAACGTAAAAGGGTGCGAAAAAAGATTGGCATTTATTGCATTATTGATTATATTTGCATCTTTTTTAGGAGAACTGCCGTGGAAATGCCCAAACAATTTCGTGAACCGGTTGAAAAACTTTACCGATTTATTTTAACCCACGATAATTTTATGCTTTCAGGCCATATTAATGCGGATGGCGATGCCATTGCAGCGGTAATTGCCATGCATCTGTTTCTGAAAAAATTAGGTAAACGGTCGGTCATGATTTTTAGCGATGCGCATTTGGATCGGCGTTTTGATTATTTGGCCGGGTTTGACAACATATTGAGTTTTAAAACCTTAAAAGAACCCCCGCGAATCGAAAGCGCCATTATCTTGGATGTTCCTGGCTACGGGCGTTTGGGAGATGTTAAAACCCTGCTGCCGCCAAAGGAACATGTCGCTCGCATCGACCACCACCCGCAGGAAGACAGTATGGGTATTGCCGAATGGGTGGACGAAGCCGCATCGTCAACTACGGCAATGGTTTACGAAATCATTAAACGCTCGGGTGCGGCAATTGACAAAGACCTGGCAACAGCCGTTTTTACGGGTATTGTTTACGATACCGGACGTTTTTCGTTTTCGAATACCACAGCACGCGATTTTTTCATTGCTTCGCACATGGTGAAGCTGGGAGCCAATCCTGCTCAAATAACCAATATTATTTTTTTTGAAAACAGCATCGAAGCCTTGCGAATGATTGGCAAGGGACTGCATACCATGGAAAGCTATTTGAACGGTGCGGTTTCCGTTGTGTATTTGGATTACGAAGACATGCAAAAGAGCAATCCCCATGAAATTGAAGAATTGACCAATTACAGCGTAGCGGTTCGTGGCGGGAAAGTAGGACTTTTTATTCGGGAAATCAAACCCAATTACCATAAAATCAGTTTGCGTTCCAAATCTTATGTAGATGTTAACAAGGTGGCCAAGGCTTTTAACGGAGGCGGGCATTCCCGTGCAGCGGGTTGCCGCATTGCGGGGAGCAAAAAAGAAGTGATTAACCGCCTTGTGGATGAGATTGCGAAACATTTGTAATTCGGATTGCTAATCAGATGAGAACGCAATTCGGGTAATAGGGAAATCGATTTGGTAGTGTAACGGATTTTGCGTAAATAGTGGGAAAGGAAGAAAGCCCGTAGGGCGGTGCCTTTGCCGCAAACTGCCGCACACCCAAAAGCCCCCCTTTAAGGGGGGCTACGGGGGGTAAACACTGCAACAAACCAGCAAAAAATCCCGATAAACAATTCGAGCAATCGGTCTCACGCAGATTCCGCAGATGTTCGCAGAAAAAAATCTGCGCTAATTCGCGTGATTAGCGCGCAAAATGAAGCTGCACCCTTAACCATTCAACGATTCAACAAATCAACAATTCAACTTTTCCGGCCACTGATCTGCACAGAGCGAGATGAAAAAGGAAAAATGAAAAAAGAAAAAGGAAAGGGGGAAAAGGCCGCCGGTGCCTCGATACGTCCCGATGAATCGGGACCACTCAGCAACCGGCTTCTACCCGCAGGGCCACAAACCGCCAAAATCAAAGTGCCCCCCTTTGAGGGGGGCTACGGGGGGTAAACACTGCAACAAACCAGCAAAAAATCCCGATAAACAATTTGAGCAATCGGTCTCACGCAGATTCCGCAGATGTTCGCAGGAAAAAATCTGCGCTAATTCGCGTGATTAGCGCGCAAAATGAAGCTGCACCCTTAACCATTCAACCATTCAACCGATCAACAATTCAACTTTCCCGGCCACTGATCTGCACAGATTGGCACTGATTTCCCTTAACCCTTACACCCTTAACCCTTTCCCCCGCCACCGAACCACACCGAAGAAGCACCTAAAACACCATTCAACAATTCAACCGATCAACAATTCAACTTTCCCGGCCACCGATCTGCACAGAGCGAGATGAAAAAGGAAAAATGAAAAATGAAAAAGGAAAAGGGAAAGGCCGCCGGTGCCTCGATACGTCCCGATGAATCGGGACCACTCGGCAAATGGCTTCTTCCCGCAGGGCCACAAACCGCCAAAATCAAAGTGCCCCCCTTTGAGGGGGGCTACGGGGGGTAAACGTTGCAACAAATTACCACGCTACCCTGAATAATACCAAAGAAAAGCCCTGAGCACAAACAACCATTCAACAATTCAACCGATCAACAATTCAACTTTTTCCGGCCACCGATCTGCACAGATTGGCACTGATTTCCCTTAACCC
>CAZRBA010000118.1:0-23833 GCA_964598255.1 uncultured Caldithrix sp.
GGCTTCCAGATGGCCATCGTTGTCGATATCGGTAATATCGGCAGAATACACGCTGCCCCAATCACCGGTGGTGTCGATCATTTCGATTTTGAACTGGGTAAAATCACCGGCAAAACCGCCATCCAGAGAGAAAATCATCAATGCGTCATTGGTCGAGGCAGAACTGAATTTACGGAAAGCCACGGCAACTTCTTCCACACCGTCGCCGTCAATATCTCCGGCAGCCATTGCAGCCGGACGGGTGTTGGAACCCGGATCAGATTCGGCAGTCCAGGTAGCGGTAGGTTCGGTGGGATAGGTATCTTTGCCAAATTCAAAAACGTAAATAACGGTTGGGCTTACATCCGGAGCCGGCCAGTTGGTACCACTGGGCATACCCAGAGTAATTTCCTGATTGCCGTCGCCATCCAAATCAGTAACCGCCATAGTCGGGAAGCTGGCGCCACCGGTTTTTAAACTGGTGTCGGCCCAAGACCACATTAATTCGAAATCGCCTTTATCGGGTGTCCATTCGTAAACAAAAATAGAATGACCATCCGTCCAGCCTGCGCCGGATGGGCCATTGGGGTCGGAATTGTCGGCTACTACGATAAATTCCAAATTGCCGTCTTGATCCAAATCGTAACCTGCGTGAACTTCGTCGGCAACAATCGGATAATGGGTTGCATTTTCGAATTTGTTTCGTTCGAAAATCTTGGTGTAACCATCGGCGATAATGTCATCCTGTGCAAATACAGGGATAGCCATTAACAGCAAGAACGAAGCTACGGCTAAAACAGTAAAAAATTTCCTCATAAATACCTCCTCATTTTGGTTGATATTAAAAAATAGCAGGAAATTTCGATGAATTTTTATTCATTTGTAATACGATGCACTAACTTTTTGTTAATTATGAAATTAAATTGATATTTACAATCATTTTCCCTTATATAATATAAATTATTTTTCTAAAAGTCAAATTCCTATTCCGTTTTCGGAGTAAGGCGGCTGGTTTTTTACGGTAATTTTTTGTTTTAAAAACTTATCTATTTTTGCATTTTTATTAATAAACTTCACATTTTAACGATTTTAAAATCGTAATGTCCGGGTTAAAAGGGCAGGCATTTTAAGCATTTTTATCGGCCGACCAATAGCGTAGCTGCAAATCATTTCCGTCGAAAACGGCATAGCTGTAGTTGGTAATCCAATCGCCTAAATTGACATATTTTTTCCCTTTTTCTTCAAAGAGCAAGGGATTGTGCCGGTGTCCCATTATTACATAGTCGTATCCTTCTTCAAATCGTTTTCGGGCAAATGCGAAATATTCCTCTTCGGAACGTTGGGTGTTATCTACTGTGCTGTATTTGCGGCTGGTACCCGAAATTTTTTTGGCTAACCGGATGCCAAAATCCGGATGAATAAGACGGAACAATTTTTGATTTAGCCTGCTGCGTAAAATACGCTTTAAAAAGCGATATCCTTTGTCTTTGCGTTCGATTCCGTCTCCGTGAAATAAAAAAAATTTTTTGCCGTTTAATTCAATGCTTAATGTATCTTGCGCTGTTTGTATGTGCAGGTATCGATCAAAAAAAGTTCCCAGGGCAAAATCGTGATTGCCGGCTAAATAGAATATTCGGATGCCCTTTTGGTCAAACTGTCGTAAACGGCACAAAATGTGGAAATAGTGTTTGGGAATGACGGTTTGATATTCAAACCAAAAGTCGAAAAAATCGCCAACAATAAATAGATGCGTGGCATCTTGCGCCAAATAAGAAAAGAATTGGTTTACCGCTTTTTCCTGTGCTTGCGGATTATCGATTTCGTGTGCGCCCAAGTGTAAGTCTGAAATAAAATAGGCTTTCATGGGAACTTTCTTGTTTTTGAATTCGGCTTTAAATTAACGATTCTGCCGGTTTGAAGCAAAATCATCCCGATACTTGCAATATTGGCTTTATTTTATTATTTATTTGTTATGCGCGGGAAGAAAAACCGTTTAAACGGTTTTCCGGCACGCGGGTGGGGCTTTCCCGCTCGGCTAATACAAAGATACGTACTACAAACAACCACTCTTGCCACCTGATTTCAATCAGGTGGCAGAAACAGATCAGGAGGTAAATTTATGCCCAAAGCATTGGTCATTTTAGCTCCGGGATTCGAAGAAATAGAAGCCGTTAGTATTATCGACATTTTGCGCCGCGGTGATATTGATGTAACCGTAGCCGGGCTTGAAGACGGACCGATTACAGGCTCGCATGATATTACCATTATACCAGATACGACATTGGGAGCAGTGGATCATAAGGTTTTTGACATTTTGGTATTGCCCGGCGGACAACCCGGCACCAATAATTTAAAAGCCAACGAACGTCTTTTGCAATGGATTCGAGAACGCTTTGCAAACCGACAAAAGTTAGCCGCCATTTGTGCGGCCCCCACTGTTTTACATAAAGCAGGCATTACCGGCCAATTAACATTAACCAGCTACCCATCGGAAAAAGACGTCTTTCCAGATAGCACCTATTCGGAACAACCGGTAGTCATAGACGGGGCTGTTATTACCAGCCGCGGAGTAGGCACGGCCCTTGCATTTGGTCTGGCCTTAATTGAAGAATTACAAGGTAAAGAAAAGGCCCGCGATGTAGCCCAGCGTATTTTATTCAAAGCCGAATGTTAAACCACTAATTTTCATTTTTTAAGTGTGTCGCTTGTTAGTTTGGCTTTGGGGATAATCAAATAAGGCCGGATACGTTCAATGGTTTTAGGCCCGATACGTTTTACATTGTCCAATTCCTCAATCGTTTTAAACGCACCGTGCTCTTGCCTGTAACGAATAATAGCTCGGGCCGTTTTAGGGCCAATGTAAGGCAAACGCTCCAATTGTCCTGCATCTGCGCTGTTTGGATTAATGCTATGGAAAGCGGGAAGTCTTTTTTTTGTTCTCTTTCTTGCTGTTTTGTACGTTTGCGCTACCTTCCTGGGAAGCGATTCCGTTCTTTTTAACGGTGGCGCTTGTACCGTATCGGCGGATAAAACGCGAAACAGACTATCCTGCAGCGTATAATCGAATTGCCCGGTTTTAACTTCATGCGGACGCATCCATTGTATAACCGCACTAAGAAGAACTACCACGGCAACGGTCATCACCGCCCGGCGTTCCCTTTTGGTTAAAGGCACCATAATACCGGCTCCTCCAAACGCAATGTAAACAATCCGTTTAAACGGATTAATAGCGCACTTTACAATTTAAGAGCTTCTTTAAATTTTTTAAAAATAGACTTATTAGCGTTTTTAGAAGGATCCAAATTCTCGGAGTCAGACAGTTTTTGCAACAAAGCTTTCTCTTCGCCAGTCAAATGCGTAGGCACATAAACCTGTATCTGTACCAGTTGATCCCCCACCCCGGCTCCGCGTAAATGGGGAATTCCCTTGCCCCGCATACGTAAAATTTTCCCGGATTGTGTACCCGGTGCTATTTTCAGCTTGGCCTTCCCGGTCAACGTGGGCACTTCCACCACCCCTCCCAAGGCTGCCGTAGTAAATCCGATAGGCAAAACCAAAATAACGTCATCCCCCTGACGCTGAAAATATTCATGAGGCAATTCTTCAATATGTACAATTAAATCACCCGCTTGGCCACCGCGTACCCCGGCGTTACCCTCACCTTTTAACGAAATATAATTGCCCGTACTTACGCCTGCAGGAATATGCACCTCGATCGTCTTAGAGCCGTCTATCAATCCTGTTCCGTGGCAACTATGGCAAGGATTTTCAATAATTTGGCCTTCTCCGTTACACCGGCTACAAGTAGTTACATTAACAAATTGGCCGAACAGAGAACGCGAAACCTGACGAATTTCTCCGCTGCCGTGGCAAACCGGACAAACCACGGTCCGGCTATATTTGGCCGAGCCGCTCCCATTGCATTCCGGACAAGGTATTTTTTTCTTGACCTTTATTTTTTTGCTAACACCGGTTGCTATTTCCTCCAGCGTTAACCGCAACTTAATCTGTAAATCGCTACCTTTGCGATTGACGTGCCTCCGGTGCGATCTCCCTCGACCACCTCCGCCAAAAATATCGCCAAAACCAAAACCGAAGCCTTCTTCCATAAACTGACGCAAAGCATCGGCCAAATCAAAATCGTTAAAATCAAATCCGTAATTGGCATGCCCTTGTGTACCGGCATGGCCAAATTGATCATAACGGCGGCGCTTATCCGGATCACTTAAAATGGCGTAAGCCTCAGCAATTTCCTTGAACTTTTCTTCCGCCTCTTTATTACCCGGATTTTTATCCGGATGATATTTAATTGCCAGTTTTCGGTAAGCCTTTTTTATTTCTTCAACCGTGGCCGTACGGTCTACTCCCAATACTTCGTAAAAATCTCTTTTCTGAGCCATTTCCCCACCTTATTTCGCCACTAATACCTGCGAGTGCCGGATTACTTTTCCATTAAGCGTATAACCCTTTAAATGCTCGTCTACCACCTTACCGCTTTCGTGCTGATCGCTATCAATTTGCATCAGTGCTTGATGTTTTTCGGTGTCGAACTCTTCCCCAACCGATTCTATCGGTTTAAGTCCCTGCCTTTCCAAAATTTGCATAAACTTCTTATAAATCAGCTCCACACCCTGTTTTAACGATTCCACATTTTGATTTTCATCATTGGCATGTTGTAAAAAGCGCTCGAAATCGTCAATAACAGGTAGTAATTCAATAATTAATTCCTCATTGGCATTTTGCAAAAGGTCTAAAAACTCTTTTTCTTTACGCCGTTTAAAATTTTCAAACTCCGCAATCCGACGTAAATTCTGCTCTTTTAAAGCCTGATTTTCTCTTTCCAACTCCTCTATTCTAACTTCCAATTCCTGAATCTTCTTCAGGTATTTGGAAGACGATCCTTTTTTTGTCGATTTTTTTTCTTCTTGCACACGCTGCTCCGTATTTTTTTCTTTGTTTAACTGTTCCTTATTCCCCATTTTTTACTCTCCCGAAATTTTCTAAAAAACTTCGCTTGTCTATTCAAAAAAGCAAAGTTAACGCTCAAAACATAATTTTGTACATATTTGTTTCATGCGCGTTTTAAGCAACGCTCAGCTTACGCGTAATAGCCGAAGCCAAATATTCCACCACCGGAATAACACGATGGTAACGCATACGCATAGGACCAATAACCCCCACAACACCCAAAATGTCACCCAAACGATAGGTCGAAGTAATAACACTGCACTCCTGCATTTTTTCGGTCTCGTTTTCGTGACCAATGGTAATTTTAATACCCGGCGGACGCTCGCGTTTTTCCATAAAATGAAATAAATAGTCACGATCCTCCAAAACTTCGATCAAGCCCGAAACCCGCTGCACATCAGTAAACTCCGGTTGATGAATAATATTGTTCGTTCCGTGCAGCCAATAATTCTCATAGCGCGAAAAATCAAAAATACGATCTGCCGTTTCCGAAAACAGCCGCACCAAACCGGTTTTTTCGGATTTTAGGTCGGCCATGATATGGGCAAACGTATTTTTAATTTCGCGTAAACTCTTCCCGTAAAAACGTTGGTTAATTTTTTGCTCCAACCGTTTTAAATCTTCCTGCTCAATTTTGTGCTGAACCTCTACCAACACCGTTCTTACTTGCTGGTCCTTTACTGTCAACACCACCATTACCCGATTAGACGAAACCAGCAACAAATGTACACGTTGCAAAATAGCCTCATAAAATTTCGGCGTTACCACAATACCAATTTGATTAGAAATATCCGCCAATACCGCCGCCACCTTGCCCATAAAAATTTGAACGTCACCGTCATAAGCCTCAATCGCCCGGTTCAGCAACCGCTGTTGGCGCTCAGTCAACTTACTCTTTTCTAGCAATTCGTTTACATAAACGCGATACCCTGCCCAAGTAGGAATCCGGCCCGCCGAAGTATGGGGCTGCATCAAATATCCCTTATCTTCCAAACTGCCCAATATACGACGCACCGAAGCCGCCTTAAGACCCAACTTACTCTTTTGGGCCACCTGCAACGAACCCACAGGCGCGGCGTTTTCGATAAACTCCCGAATGACCGTTTTGAGAATGCTCTTTTCGCGTTCTGTTAAATTGCTCATTTTCTCCAAATAACAGATTAAATTATACCAATTCTGTTTGCCGAATATAATCGATTGCCCAATAAAATGCCACTTTGTGCGTTTTTCTCAGGCACCGTTTATCCGTTTAATCAATTGCTATTTTTAAGCTGCCAAAAAACGATCTCGTTTCTTCTGACAAATTCATTATAAAATTAGAGTCTTTCTCCCAAGGAAAGTTACACCTATATTTCTTGCATTAGCAATAATTTAAACCGAATTTTATCCTTAAATAGCCCGGACGTTTTAAAGGATATTACCTATCCGAATCGAACCTTACCGTTAAAAAATTCTTCAACCCAAATTTCAATATATCCGTTCAAGCCGCAAGCACTCTCCTAAATCAATTTATTCAGATATTTGTTTACACTTAGCTCGCTGGAAACAAAACCGATCAAAATCCCCAACGCAAGAACTATGACATAACTTTGCCAGTTCTGAATCATTCCCGTATAAACCCAGTTTTTCATTGCTCCGCACAAAAGCCAAATAACCCCGTCTGCAATCGCACCGCCAATTAATCCGTACAAAATACCCTCCACCAAAAAAGGGCGGCGAATAAAAGCACGCGTAGCGCCGACCAGTTTCATAATTTCAATAATTTCATGCCGTGCATAAATAATTAGGCGAATGGAATTATGAATTAATACAGTTGCCACAATAAGCAAGACCACCCCCAAACCGCCAATTATTAAATAAATCAAAGTCACATAGCGATCGATGGCTTTTAACAAACTCCCACCGTAAACAACATCGCTTACCCCGTCCCACGTACGCACTATCTCAGCCAATCGTGTAATAGCCGAAGCATTCTGATATGCCGGTTGTAACCGTAAAACACAAGATGGCGGCAACGGATTTGTTCCCAAAACCTCGCGTACATCGCGCCCAAATTCTTTTTTAAACCGTTCGGCGGCAGCTTTTTGCGAAACATAACGCACACTTTCAACACCCTGTAGTTTTTTAAGCCTTTGCACAATCTTTTTTGCCTGTGCTTCCTTAAATCCAGGCTCCAAAAAAACCTCCATTTGCAAATGTTTGCGTTTTTCGCCTACCCAGTGATCAATATTCAAAGCGAGCAAAATAAAAAGCCCGATCATAATCAAGGCCAGCACAACCGATGTAATGGTAATAAATGTAGCCATGCGTGCGCGGCCAAAACCCTTAAGTCCTTCTTTAATACTAAACCCCAAACTCATTCGTCTACCATTCGCCCTTCTTCTATTTTAATGACCCGATGGGGATACTGTTCAATTAACGATTGATCATGCGTTGCCATTAAAATGGCCGTACCCTTACGATTAATGCGTTCGAAAATTTCCATAATCTCCCGCGAATTCTGCGCATCCAAATTACCCGTCGGCTCATCGGCTAATACGATAAACGGATCGTTGATAATTGCCCGGGCAATAGCAACCCGTTGTTTTTCGCCTCCGGAAATTTGATCCGGTAATTGCGAGCGTTGTTGCGAAATATTAACCTCGTTTAAAACACGAACCACCCGATGTCGTATTTCTTTGCTCCTAACTCCGGTGGCACGTAAAGCAAATGCTACGTTTTCGTAAACCGAACGATCCGGCAAAAGTTTAAAATCCTGAAAAACCACCCCCAGTTCCCGACGCAAATAAGGAATTTCGTTTCTGTGTATTTTAGCCGAAGAATAATTATTAACAATTACCATGCCCTGGTCTGGAAAAATGTCCATGTAAATCAGTTTTAAAATGGTCGATTTGCCCGCACCGCTCGGGCCCGTAATATAAGCAAATTCCCCTTTGAACAATCGGAATGAAATACTTTTCAGAATTTCTTTGCCGTCTATATTTAGGCTTACATTGTAAAATTCAATCATTAAAAATCCCTTATTTCTTTAACCGACGATACATAATTTCAAAATCCGTAACAAATTCCTTAAAATTTTCCATCGCTTCCAGTTTTTGGTCTTCTATGCCGCTGTTAAGAATTTTCGTAATCGCTTCTTCGTACAATTGATATTTCATCTCCGGCGAAAGCCCCTTCTCTTTATTGCGCACCTGCCGGATATGGGTATAAACAATCCATTTTTCAATTTTATCCAAAAGATGTTCATCCAGCACACCTTCTTTAATTAAATCTCTGGCCTGATACAACAAATCTAACCGGCGCTGCGGCTGGTGCTCCTTTTGAATTTGCCGGAGCAAACGATTAAAACGTTTTTGATAAATTTCTTGTATTTTTGAAACGCGCCATTCTCCCAATCCTTTCTCAAAACGCTTACACTGGGCAAATTCATGGTTACTACGAGCCAGCTTAAACAGTTGTTCTGCCAACTCCTTTAATCGCTCATAGCGTTGCTGTACGGCATCAACACTTAAACGGGGCAGGGGAGCATCCCGCTCTTCATCTGCCAAATTACGCAAAACCACAAACATATTCCGACGGTTTTTTTCGCGCAGGTGCAAATAGAAAAAAAGCAGCCCGCCCGCTATTAAAATGGCGGCCAACATTAAGCCTAAATTGAATATCATGTTCTTCTCAATCCAAAAATGGTTAACATTGCCCGGACTTTATCAGCCCGAACCATTATTGAATTTTTGTATTATCTCGTTCACTATTTTCGGCTTCGTTTGATCAGAACAAAATGCGCTCGCTCGGAATTTTCGTGCGCCGGATTCAAAGAAAAATTACTAAAAATTTTGACCAATTTAAACGGGCTATCCGCAACCAGCTCATTCCAGTGCCCTAAAGTCCAAATTTTTTGTTGGTGCTCCTCCTCGTATAATCGGCCGTTTATCCATATTCTGAATTGGTTCACCTGCATTTGCTTTTCCGGCACAAAATAACTTCGACGCCAGTAGCGATTGGCTTCATCTATCATACCCTCCTCTTCGTAATGACGAAAAACCGTCGAACACAAATGCGGCGTAACCACATCAAACACAAAAATACCACCGGAGCGCAAAATTTTATGCACCTCTCCAAATACGTTTCGTATTTCATCATCCGAATGTAAATAATTGATCGAATCATAAAGAATTAAAGCCGCATCAAAAGACAACGGTTTAATTGGCAATCGTAAAAAGTTAGCACAGGTCAAAGGAACATGCTCCGACTTATGTCGAGCCACCCGCAACATTGCAAGCGAAAGATCAAAGCCAAAAGCTTTGCGTTTAAAACCGCCCAAATAACGTAACAAACTACCCGTACCACAGGCCAAATCGCCCACATGCCGCACACTGCGATTGGAATAGCGAAACAATATTTTAATATAGTTAGCCCATTGCCGGTAATTTACGTGCTCCATTATCTGGTCATAGTATTTGGCCAGCGCCGAGTAAGGAATTGCTTTTTCCGCTAAAGGTTCTGCCATGGGCATGAAGTCTTTTTTATTGAATATTAACAAATTAATAGTAACAGTTTAATTGCTTTTTTTCAACTTTTTCGCATAAGGGGCAGTTGTAAATCTGATTAGAAAATGGTATTTTAGCCGTTCGGAAAGCCGTGCCGTGCCCATATCGAAAATTCGGGTGAAACTGCGGAGAAATAAAACCCGCTAAAACCGAAAAATACAGCGGCTTTTTGTGCAAAAATATTAACTAATCTTAAAACGATAGGCTTTAAGGCATGTTCAATTTTATCAACAGCCTGGTTCTTCCTTTAATAGCCGCGGCTCTCATTCCGCTGCTATTACACTTGCTGAACCGAAAAAAATTAAAAATCGTGCCTTTTAGCTCGCTACGATTTTTAAAAGAACTGCAAAGCAAACGCGTACGTCAAATTAAACTTTACCAGCTTTTGATTATTCTTTTACGCATGCTTTTTATCATCTTTCTGGTATTGGCTTTTGCACGTCCAACCGTGCGCCATTTTCTTGGCGGAAAAGGCGGACAGGCGCGCACAACGGCAGTGATTATTTTGGATAATTCTTACAGCATGCAAGCCCAGCAAGGATTACAATCGCTGTTCGGTCGGGCCAAGCTAAGTTTAAAAACGATCTTGCAATCTTTTAACCCAAACGATCATATCACCATTTTGCTCCCGCTGCCGGATAGCCTGCAACAACTTACGGTTTCCAAAAAAAATCGGCTATCGGTCAAACGACTTAAGCCGACCAACTATTCACCCGATTTTTCGAGTGTTGTTATGCGGGCAAAATCTATTTTTAAGCGTTTCCCCAATTTTAATCGCGAGCTTTATTTGATAACGGATGGCAAAATTCCAACAACCGCTCTAAATGATTCCGCTCGGAAAATACTCAAACATTTAAATGCGCGCATTTATATAATCAACACGGCAGCAAACATTCCCCTTAATAACATAAGTATCGATTCCGCTGCCATTCAAACCCGTCTTGCCGAACGGCAAAAGCCCGTAACCGTTTCTGTTACTCTCGAGAACCACGCTTCCCAAACAAAACAAATCACCGTTAGCCTATTCGACGGAACTGCACGAATGGCCATGCAGCTCGTTTCGTTACCGGCACAAAGTAAACGACGAATTTCACTTCGCTTTACCCCCGGGCATACGGGCTTTTTCCCATTAAAAGTTGAAATCGATGACGATGATTTGCTGGCCGATAATGCCTATTATCTTGCCTTGTTTATTCCCGAAAGCGTGCCCGTTCTTTACGTACAAAACCAAATACCAGTCGAACTGCGCGAGGCTTTAAACACTCTATCGGACCGATCCAACTTAAAAATCAGGCAAAGCGATTACAATCACTGGTACGGCGAACCTCTTGCGGATTTTCAATTATTGGTGTTAAACGATCCGCCTCAAATTACGCAAACTTTTTTAATGCATCTCCGCCGGTTTTTGGACTCCGGACACGACGTGATCCTTATTCCGGGAATGCGGCTTACACCGACCGCTTACAATCGTTTAACCAATCAATTACTGTCAAAAAACCTTTTTAAAGAACTCGTCAAGGTCTCCGATCAAAATCATTATTTTACACTCGGTACTCTTTCTTCTGGGACAAATTTGTTTGGCAACCTGTTTGAAAACCGACCTGCCAAAATCGAATGGCCGCCGTTTTATCAATATTTCAAACTAACTCCTTCCGGCCGTATTCTTCTCCGTTTTACCAATGGCGATCCGTTCTTGTCTCGTTTTTCTTTTAAAACATCGGGCCACCTTTGGCTGTTTAGTGCCGGTTTATCTATGCCCTGGAATCGCCTTCCGGTTAGCGGTATCTTTTTGCCGTTTTTACACCGCCTTCTAAGCCTGGCGGCCAATAACGATAGCCATTCCGAACATTTTATTGTAGGACAACCGATATCCGTTTTTTTGAATAATTTAAAGCTTCAGGGATCGTTTCGGCTTATTCCGCCGGAAGGACAGGCGGTCATCATTATTCCCAGACAAACCTTTCGCGGGTTACGCTTTGATTTTGACGGATTTGCGCGACCGGGCCACTACAAAATTTTCCACAATAAAAAACCGGTACGACTATTCGCTGTTAATCTCTCGAAACGAGAATGGAGCAAACCGTATTTTAATTTAGCACGATTCCGTCCAGATATTCGCCTGTTATCGCCAGACAAATTAAGCATTAAAAAACTAAAAAGCGCCCGTAGCGGCAAAGAACTTTGGCCTTACTTTCTTTTACTGGCATTAATGATGTTGCTATTGGAAATGATGCTTATAAAAAAACTGGAAGGAAAGCCCGAATCGGCCTTGAGTTCCTAATTTTAGCCCAAATCGAAACACAACTTTGGAAAAAAAATGAAAACGCAAAACGATTTGTCCGCATTGTTACATCGTATTGACGGACGGGGATACAAAGCCTACAAAGAACTTAAAGGGGCCTATCGCTTTTCGTTTTTTACGCTTTTTGTAGACCATGTTCAGGGCGATCCCTTTGCTGCACCCAGCAAAATACGCCTGCGCGTTCCCATGGCTGTGGCGCAAATTCCGCCGGAATACTACCGCCATCCCCATCGTCGTTTAGGCTGCACCGATTTTTTAATCCGCTCGCTGCGGGAGCAAATTCGCCGCATGGTCAACGTAAGCCGCGGTACGGGTAAAAGCGGACTTATTACCATTGATGCCGGAGGGCAGGAAATATTACCCCGAACGGCCTTAATCCTGAACGAACACTTTGTAGAAGCACGAATGGAAATCGGCTTACCGGCTCGCGGTCGCACCGTTTTGGGACGGGAGGCCAGGGTCATGTTTAACGAAAATCTTCCGCAAATTATCAGGCAAGGCTTGCTGTGGGAGCACTTGAACCAATCGGCTTTAAGGACCTTTGCCCATTACACGGAAAATTATTTTGCATTGCAAGCGCAATTAAAAGAGCACGGACTTATTGCATTTGTAGCAGACGGAGCTATTTTGCCCAGAGAAAGCGGCATTTCTCAAAAACCCATGCCCCCTACTATAGCCGTTCCTTTTCGTAGCCCTTCCTCTTTACGTGTTGAATTAAACCTACCCAACTCGGTTAATGGGCAAAGCAAAATCCGCGGTATGGGCATTCCTCGCGGTATAACCTTGATTGTAGGAGGCGGATTCCACGGAAAATCGACCTTACTTCGCGCCCTAGAACGCGGCATTTATCCCCATATTCCGGGAGACGGCCGCGAGTATGTTGTCACCGATGCCAGCGCCGTAAAAATTCGTGCCGAAGATGGACGGCGTATCGAAAAAACCGATATTCGACCGTTTATCAACCACCTGCCGCGCCAGAAAGATGCCCTGGCATTTTGCAGCGACGATGCCTCGGGTAGCACCAGCCAAGCCGCAAATATAATTGAAGCCCTTGAGGCAGGGGCCCGGGTTCTGTTAATTGACGAGGATACCTCGGCTACCAATTTCATGATCCGTGACGCCCGTATGCAAGCTTTGGTGCACAAAGAGTTCGAACCTATTACCCCGCTCATCGACCGGATTCAGGAAATGTATGAACATTTTGGCGTTTCCACTGTTCTGGTAATGGGAGGCAGCGGCGATTATTTTTCCGTTGCCGATACGGTAATTTTGCTGCGGGAATACGAACCGTTCGAAGTTACCGAACAGGCCAAAGGCATTGCCCAAAATGTTAAAATCAGCCGTAAAACCGAGCGAGAATTCGAATGGCAAAACATCACCGAGCGCATACCGTTGCCCGGACGTTTTGATGCTTCCAAAGGCAAGAGAGAAGTAAAAATTGAGGCCCGTGGTTTGTACAACATTCAATTCGGCATACATTCCATCGACCTACACGCGGTGGAACAACTGGTCGATACCAGCCAAACCCGGGCCATTGGCTATTTATTATATTTAATGGCGACACGTTGGATGGACGGGCAACGCAGCGTCAGTGAGCTTTTGCTCTTCTGCAAAGAATTTTTGCGAAACAACGGTCCGGATGCCCTAAATCCGGTACGCCGAACGGATGAACATCCCGGTAATTTTGCCTTGCCCCGCACTTTCGAAATTGCCGCCGCACTAAATCGATATCGTAATTTACGGGTAAAACAAAAACAAATACAAAACAAGGAAGGAACGGAAAAATGAAATACAAACCACTTCCTCTCGTTTTTGTCGGCTTACTTGCCGTTTTATTGCTGAGCACCTGTAATTTTTCTCCCCAAAATAGGCAGCAAGACAAAAACGAACATCTGGTTATGGCCACCCTTTACCTGCAAACGGCCGCCGAGGCCAGAGCGTTGCGTTACCAAGCATTTAATTTGGCCACTCTTCGTCTGGATCAGGCGTTGGCCGATCTTAAAAAAGGTAAAAAACCAGCGGTTATTTTGGACATCGACGAAACCCTTTTGGACAACAGTCCTTACGAAGCCTATCTGATTAAACAAAATCGATCTTTTCCGGCCGGATGGAAATTATGGATAGAAAAGGCTCAGGCCTCAGCCTTAAAAGGTGCCAAACGCTTTCTTGACTACGCCGATAAAAAGGGGGTGGATATCTTTTATGTCTCCAATCGTCAAGTGCAATATTTGCAAAGCACCATGCAAAACTTAAAAAAAGTCGGTTTTCCTCAGGTAAAAAAAGATCATATTTATTTGAAAGAAAAAACATCCAGTAAAGAGACTCGGCGCCGGGCTATTGCCAAAACACACCGTATTCTGTTACTTTTGGGAGACAATTTAAACGACTTCGCGCAAATTTTCGAACACAAATCCATCGCACGCCGTTTCGCTCTTACCGACAGTTTGTATTACGCGTTCGGGAAAAAATTCATCGTACTGCCCAACCCCATGTATGGCGAATGGGAAGGCGCCATTTATCATTATCGCTGGCAAATGAGTGCGGCACAAAAAGACAGCGCCCGAAAAGCGGCGCTGTGCGCTTTTAAACCGTGAAATCAAGCTCAATGCCAACGGGGCAATGATCAGAGCCTGCAATTTCGGGTAAAATAAACGCATCCTTTAAATAAGGAAGCACATTTTCGGAAACCATAAAATAATCAATACGCCAGCCGATATTCCGCTGGCGCGCATTAAAACGGTAACTCCACCAGGTGTATTGGCCGGTTAATTCGGGATAGAAATAGCGGAATGTATCGATCCAGCCGTTTTGCTGATAACGATCGATCCATTCCCTTTCTTCCGCCAAAAAGCCCGATGTATTTCGATTGCTTTTCGGATTAGTCAAATCGATTTCGTTATGGGCGGTATTAAAATCACCGGTAATAATAACCCGCTTCCCTTGGTCGCGCAGCTTATTTATTCTCTCAAGTAATTTCGCATAAAATTCCAGTTTATAAGCTACCCGGCCATGATCGCGCCGGCCGTTGGGAAAATAGATATTAAACAAAATAAATGGTTCGAATTCAGTTACAACAATTCGACCCTCCGTGTCAAATTTTTCGATACCCATTCCATAATGCGTTTCCTTGGGTTGCAAGCGGGTTAAGGTGGCCACGCCGCTGTAACCCTTTTTACGAGCAAAATGCCAGTAACTTTTGTAAACGGCTAACAATTTAATTTCGGGGGGAATTTGATCTTCCTGCAATTTAACCTCTTGCAGGCATAAAATATCCGGCGCCATTTTTTTTAACGCATCCAAAAATCCATTGCGCATCGCCGCACGCAAACCATTTACATTCCATGAAATCAATTTCATAATTAAAAATCCCTACATTTGCGGCAAAAAGCTGCAATCTATGCAAATTGCCGGAGCAATGCCAGTTAAATTGCCCCGTATTGCGGGCTCAAACAGGTAATTCTCGGCTTTCACAACTCTCCGGAAAAAGCACGTCACCAATTCTTTTGTTTTTTTAATGAAAAAGATCACTTATTTATTTTAAAATCTCGCCTATTTTATTTATATTTAGCCCATGATGTTGCATAAGGCGATTTACAAATAGATGGAATATTTTCAGGGGATTATTCTCCAGAATCGGATAAAGGATTTTTTTACCCGTTCCCTTCAAAATGACCGGTTGGCACATGCTTACCTGTTTTACGGTGATGAAGGGCGCGGAAAAGAAGCTTTTGCCTTAAATTTGGCCAAAGCGTTAAATTGCCGAAGCAAAGATACACGCCCTTGCGGTCAGTGTGCCAATTGCCAACGCATAAGCCATTTTAACCATCCCGATGTACGCTTTATTTTTCCCGCTCCCAAATCGTTAAAAGCCGAACAATTGCATACCATCATTCAGACCAAAATCAAAAATCCTTACGCCGCGCTCTCGATACCTGGCAGTAAGAATATCTCTATCGATATCATCCGCGAGCTAAAAAACGAAGCGCGTTTCGGCGCCGTGGAGGGCGGCTATCGTGTAATTATTATCAGCGGAGCAGAATATTTGTCCCGCGAGGCGGCCAATTCGTTTTTAAAATTGCTCGAAGAACCGCCGGAACATTTTTTGATCATTTTAATTGCCGAGTCTTTACATTCGATCATCGACACCATTCGCTCCCGTTGCCAACCGGTTTATTTTCCGGAATTCGGCGATGAACAAATCGAACAGATCATAGCCCGATACGAACCCGTCGACCGCGATATTAAACCACTTATCCGCATGGCTGGATATAATTTGAAAAAAATATTTAATATGCTTCATGCCAGTTACACCGAACAACGCGAATGGGTTCTACAATTTTTGCGTTCTTTAATCGTGGAAAACTTCTTTAATCTTAACGAATTGATTGAACAAATCCGAGGCAAAAATTCACAGGAATATGCTCTGGAATTGCTTTCGATTTTAAACGGTTGGTTCGAAGATGCCTTTCATGCTTTAAACGGCATACCACCGGAGCAATGGATTAACGCGGACAGAATCGATCCTTTAATGAGTTTTGCTCGCTCCTTTCCTGAATTCAACATACATGAAATCAATCAGGCTATTGAAAACGCAGCCAAGGCTATTGAACGGAATGCGCATCCGGTATTGACTTTTTTCAATCTTGCTATTGAATTACGCGGCCTTTTAGGCCCCAGGAAAGAACTCAAGGAGGCAACATGACACCAGAAATTTTGGAAATAGAATTCAAAGGGAACAAACGCCTGCCCTATTTTAACCCCAAAGCCATTCAGGTTAAACCAGGCGATTACGTCATCGTAGAAGCCGACAAAGGCATCGATTTGGGACGTGTGAGCAAATTGGGACGTTTGGTAGCATTAACCCGTATTAAGGGTACGCCCAAAAACGTTATTCGCAAAGCCGTACCTTCCGACTTGGAAAAATTAAAAGAAAATCGCGAAAAAGAGGCGCAAGCGTTTTTGGTAGGCAGAGAAAAAATCAAAAAACACAATTTGAATATGAAACTGGTGGATGTGGAATATCAATTCGACAACAACAAACTTACTTTTTATTTTACCAGCGACAAACGAATTGACTTCCGTGCTCTGGTACGCGATTTGGCGGCCAAGTATCGTACGCGTATTGAACTGCGACAAATCGGGGTGCGCGACGAAGCCCGTCGTTTAGGCGGAATTGGCGTTTGCGGTAAACCGCTGTGCTGTTCGTTTTTTTTGCAGGAGTTTGAACCTATTACCACTCAATTTGCACGGTTACAGCACCTACCACTTAACCCTTCTAAACTCACCGGCGTATGCGGACGTTTAAAATGCTGTTTATTGTACGAAAAAAACTTTTACGAAGAGAGTCTGGAAAAATATCCGCTGCCCGAAACCCGCATTATTACCAAACGCGGTGAAGCCATTGTAGATAAGGTGGATATTTTCAAAGAATTGATTTACCTGCGTTACCCCCGCGAAGACGAGCTGGAAAGCATAACGCTTCGGGAATTTCAAAAAATCAAAAAGGAACCTGCGTATGCCACGGCAAAGGTATGATGTTCTGGTTGTGGGCGGCGGCATAGTTGGCCTGGCCACTGCCTTAAAACTTTCGCGGCAAACCAAAGCACGTATTGCCGTTATCGAAGCCGAAGATCATTTGGCGGCCCATCAAACCGGTAATAACAGCGGAGTTATTCATTCCGGTTTGTACTATCGCCCGGGCTCTTTGAAGGCCCAGAATTGCGTCCGCGGACGAAAGGCCATGTATGCGTTTTGTCGCCAATATGATATTCCTCACGACCAATGCGGGAAATTGGTGGTAGCCACGCATCAGGAAGAATTGCCCCGGCTCAAAGACCTGTTTCAACGCGGCCAAGCCAACGGATTGCAAGGATTGCGCTGGCTGAAAGCCGAAGAATTGCAGGAATACGAACCACATGTAAGGGGCATTGCGGGTTTATTGGTTCCCGAAACCGGAATTGTAGACTATACGAAAGTTACGCAAAAAATGGGAGAACTCCTTTTGCAAGCGGATCATTCCGTCTTTTTGGGCCATCGTTTCGAGCAACTGCACAGCCGTTCCGATTTCTTGGAAATTATTACAAACCACCAAACATTCGAAGCCAAATATCTCATTAACTGCGCGGGTTTGCAGTCCGACCGCATTGCACGTAAATGCGGTGTGGAGCCCGGCCTTAAAATCGTCCCGTTCCGCGGTGAATATTACGAAATAAAACCGGAAAAACACTATCTGGTCAAAAATCTGATTTACCCCGTTCCGGATCCCAAATTTCCATTTTTGGGCGTTCATTTTACGCGTATGATCGGTGGCGGACGCGAAGCCGGACCCAATGCCGTATTGGCTTTTAAACGAGAAGGGTATTCCAAATTCAGCTTTTCTCTTAAAGATACTATCGAAACATTTACCTATCCCGGCTTTTTGCATTTGGCGGGAAAATACCTGAAAATGGGATTAGGCGAGTACTACCGTTCTTTTTTTAAACCGGCTTTTGTCAAAGCCTTACAACGCCTGATTCCGGGAATCGCATCGGGTGATCTACAACCCGGGGGAGCCGGTGTACGTGCACAGGCTCTGGAAAAAAACGGTTTTTTGGTCGATGACTTTAGAATTGTCGAGGCGGAGCGTATGATACATGTTCTAAACGCTCCCTCTCCGGCAGCTACGGCTTCTTTGAGCATTGGCGAAACAATTGCCCGTATGAGCGTAAAAAATTTTGGCTTGCAGGAATAAGAACAGGGATCGATCTGCGAATTTTCCGCATTTTCGCATTAAAGTGTTTTAAAACGATTGGGAAAGAAAAACACCGTGGATCAGTTTCGCGCTTTCAACGCAGCGCATTTTTATTAAATCTGCATTTGTCCGACAACACCGTTCCGGAAGTTCGATTCAATACTCCAGCGCATCAATATCCCCAGCACCCTCACGTAAAATTACCGGCTCATAACCGGAAAAATCCACAATCGTCGACGGCTGGTTGGGCATAATACCGGCATCCAAAATCAAATCGATTTCATTTTTAAACCGCTCGGCTATGTCCTGCGGATCGGTGTAAAATCCGTCGCTGCCTTGCGGCACACTGGTGCTTAAAATGGGGCGTTCCAATTCCCTTACCAGCTCTATGGCCACTTCGGAATCCGGTATGCGAATGCCCACTGTTTTTTGGTTACTGAGCAGCAGTTTCGGCACTTTTTTGGTGGCGCGCAATATAAACGTATACGGACCAGGTACCACACGGCGCATTATCCGGTAAGCATAGTCCGGCACAACGGCCCATTGCGCAATTTGTTTTAAATCCGGCAGAATAAAACTGAGCATTTTATGACGCGATTCCTTTTTAATGCGCAACACACGCGCTATGGCTTTTTTGTGAAAAAGATCGATGCCCAGCCCGTAAATAGTATCCGTGGGATAAACGACAATTCCGCCGTTTTGCAATACTTCAACGGCTTTACGAATTAACCGTTTTTGCGGATGCTGCAAATAAATTTTTTGTACTTCAACACTCATGATTTTTCTTTACACAATCTGCCGGTTTAAACTTGCCCTTTGCAAACAAAATTTTCTGGCACCACCCCGTTTTGTATTTGGCCGTACCAAACATGCGTCAAATCCGCGCAGAATGTACGCATACCGGTCTATCAAAATCAAAAAAAAAGATTTTTCTGCACCCTCTCGAGAATCTTCTTAAATTCCGACTTCACATTCGGGAGGAATATGGTTTCGAAATTTAAAGCTGATCTCGGCCTGCTTTCCGTTACTTTATTTTGGGGAACAACATTTATCTTTTCCAAAATTGTTTTAACCGACGTTCCCCTGAATAGCTATCTGTTTTTACGCCTGAGTTTAGCTGCGGTGGCAATGATATTGTATGCTTTGCGTTTCCGCCGGGATTGGAATATTCGTGTTTTTAAACACGGTGCCATTTTGGGCACTTTGCTCTATCTTTCGTATTTTCTGCAAATGTGGGGTATCCGCGAAACAAGTGCTTCTAATGCGGGATTCATTACCGGACTTTCCGTGGTTCTGGTCCCGGTTTTCGGCTTTTTATTCTTTAAAATTAAAACCGCTTTACCCACCTGGATAAGCGTTGTGCTGGCCATTATCGGTTTACTGCTTCTTTCGGGAGCCAATCCTTTTTTATGGAATAACGGCGATCTAAAAGTACTGGCTTGTGCGTTTGTGTTTGCCTTTCACATCATTTACACCGGACGTTACTCGCGCATCCACAATGTGTACGTTTTAACCGCCGCGGAGCTTAGCGTTGTGGCCTTTTTTGCCTTTTGGGCCTATTTGCCCGCTTCCGGCACGTTTACCCGTATTTCATTAAAAAACTGGGGTATCATACTTTATCTGGCATTATTCGGCACTGTTTTTACCTATTTGATGCAAACATCCATGCAACGTTTTACCACCGTTACACGCACCGCCATTATTTTTGCCATGGAACCGGTGTTTGCCGCATTATTCGCCTATTTGGTTGCCGGGGAAACTTTGACCGCAAAAGGTTGGCTGGGTGGCGGGTTAATTGTGCTTTCCATGGTTATTGCAGAATTCCCATGGAAAACCATTCTCCGTAAAACATAAAAATTAAACCCATCTCTTATTTTTACTGGTTTAGCCCTGCACGGTCGGCTTCATTTCCCCTTGGGTTCTGTTGCAATTGCATGCAATACCAAATATTCTTTGCAACTTTTTCGCAAATTTACGTAAATTTGCTTTTTGAATTTGAAACTGCAACTGTTTATTCAATAATATCGTGTTCCATTTAAACAAAGGATTTTTTCAATGAAGCGTCTTTTCTTCGTCATGCTCATGGCTGCCGGATTATTGCTTGCTGCATGCAGCCAAAAAGCACACCAAACCGTAAGCAAACTGCCCGAGATAAGCAAACAACCGAATTTTAACCAACCCTTGCCCTTTGACACACGCATAATCAAAGGCCGCTTATCCAACGGGCTTACGTACTATATTCGCGAAAACCATTTACCGGAAAAACAGGCTTCTTTTCGCTTAATCGTTAAAGCCGGTTCCATTCTGGAAAACGATAACGAGCAGGGTATTGCCCATTTTTGCGAACACATGGCTTTTAACGGAACCAAGCATTTTAAAAAGCAGGAACTGGTTAATTATCTGGAATCGATCGGCATGCGCTTCGGAGCCGATTTAAATGCTTACACCAGTTTTGACGAAACGGTATATATGTTACAGGTTCCCACCGATTCGTTACCATTATTGAAAAAAGCCGTGCTTATTTTACAGGACTGGGCGCACAACGTTACTTATGATCCGGTGGAAGTTAATAAAGAGCGTGGCGTGGTAATTTCCGAATGGCGCCGCGGATTGGGTGCCTCCCAACGCATTCGCGACAAAATTTTGCCTATTTTGCTTAAAGACTCGCGCTATGCCAAACGCTTGCCCATCGGCAAAATCAAAGTTTTGGAAACCTTTACTCCGGACGTCCCCAAAAAATTCTATCACAAATGGTACCGCCCGCAACTTATCGGGGTAATTGCCGTCGGCGATTTTGATGCCAAACAAATCGAAAAAATGATCAAAGAAAATTTTGCTGGCATTGCCAATCCGGCAAACGCTCCAAAACGCAAATATTACGACGTTCCGCCTCAGGACAGTACTCTATTTGCCATTGCCACCGATCCGGAAGCCTCATCCGCGCAGGTGAGCATCGAATACAAAATGAAGGCCGATACGCAAAAAACCGTTGGCGATTATCGCGATATGATTATTGACAATCTGGCCACCCAAATGCTTTCGGCTCGCTTAAACGAATACACACAAAAGAAAAATCCGCCGTTTATTGCAGGTGGGGTTTACAAGTCGCGTCTGGTATTGCCTACCGAAATTTTTGGTTTTTCGGCCATGTGCGGGCCAGGCCAACTGATTCCTGCATTTAAAACTCTGCTCATCGAGGCCAAGCGCATTCGGGAATACGGCTTTACGCCGACCGAATTAGCCCGTTACAAACAGGGATATTTGCGCAACATGGAAAAGGCTTTTGCAGAGCGCAACAAAACCCGTTCCTCCAATTTGGTAAGCGAATATCAGCGTAATTTTTTGTATTGCGAACCGGTTCCGGGCATCGAAAACGAATTCGAATTAACCAAAGCCTTATTACCGACGATTACGGTCAAAGACGTGAATCATGCGGTGCAATCCTGGCTGCGAATCAAAGACCGCGTCATCGAAGTGACCGGTCCGCAAAAAAAAGGCGTAACCATCCCCACGCAAGATACTTTGTTGGCCATTATCAAAGAAGTTAAATCCATGCACGTTACGCCGTACGTGGACAAACTGGCTGCACACAATTTGATTTCCGAACCCATTAAAGCCGGTAAAATCGTCAAAGAAATCAAACATCCCAAAATCGGCGTAACCGAATGGATTTTAAGTAACGGCGTGCATGTAATTTTAAAACCCACCACTTTTAAAAACGATGAAATTTCTTTCCGCGCCGTTAGCCCGGGCGGTTATTCCTTAGCAGATAACCAATCCCTTCTTTCGGCCAAAATGGCCGCAGCAATCGAACGCGAATCCGGTGTCGGACCGTTTAGTAGCTTGCAACTTCAAAAATTGCTCACCGGAAAAATCGTACGGGTAACCCCCTACATTAACGAAATAACCGAAGGCCTGCGCGGAGCATCTACCAAAAAAGACCTAAAAACGATGTTCCAACTCATTTACCTGCAATTTACCCAACCCCGTTTTGACAGCACGGCTTTTCTGGCCTACAAATCCAAAGTGGCCCGTTATTTGCAAAACCTCAGCCAAAACCCCGGTTTTGTTTACAGTGATTCGGTGCAGTCGGCCCTTACACAGCACAATCCGCGTTATCGTTCCTTAACCGTGGATATGTTAAGGCAGGTCGATCTGAAAACAGCCGAACACTTTTACAAGGAGCGCTTTGCCGATGCCAGTGATTTTACGTTTATTTTTGTAGGCAGCTTTACGCCGGATACTCTTAAACCGCTTATCGAAACCTACCTGGGCGCACTGCCTTCGAAAAATCGCAAAGAAACCTGGCGCGATGTTACCTATTCCTTGCCCAAGACGGTTATCAATCGCACCTTGCACAAGGGCATGGAGCCCAAAAGCATTCAAACCGTTATTTTCTTCGGGCCGTTCAAATGGACTTTGCCCAATGTCATTAAAGGCCATTTTGTTACCGAAGTATTAAACATCAAATTGCGTGAGCAGTTGCGCGAGAATAAAAGCGGCACTTATGCCCCCAGCGTTCGCGACCATTTTTCCCATTATCCGCGCCAACGTTACCAAATCCAAATTCGCTACACCTGCAGCCCAAAACGAGTAGATGAACTGAATGCCGTTCTGTTCCAACAAGTGGACAGCCTGCGCAATTTTGGTACCACAGAAAAATATTTAAAAAAAATCAAAGAAATGGATTTGCATGAATACAAAGATAGTATGGAAGAAAATCCTTACTGGCTTAAACGCCTGCAATTTGCCGTCTTAAATGATATTCCTCTGGAACACATTTTGCAAATCGATGATTTGATTCGGGCGGTAACCCTGAACGACGTACACGCCTGGGCTAAAAAATTGCTGAACACAAAACACTATTTACGTTACGTACTTTTGCCCGAAAAAAACAAATAAATCATCTTTTTCCTTTAACCCTTCAAAGGTGGGCCGGAATATGCGGCTCACCTTTTTTATTGTTCTTCGTTTTTTCAGGTCGTTTCGTTTGCCGGTGTAAAAATCTTATTCGTCCGACCCTTGAAAAACAAGAATAAATATGGTACATTCGTACTACTGTTTTACTTTTGGTTTTTTAATGAAATTAAATGTCGGCCTGTTCTTATTTGTCATTTTTCCGGTCGGCTTTTTGGATTTTTTGATTTATTAACGTTTGGGATAAACTATGGCAGTCAACATTGCGGAATACAACGAAGCTTCCATTAAATCGCTGGACTGGCGCGAGCACATCCGCCTGCGCCCGGGCATGTACATCGGAAAATTAGGCGACGGCTCGTCACCCGATGACGGTATTTACGTGTTGCT
>CAZRBA010000119.1:0-32640 GCA_964598255.1 uncultured Caldithrix sp.
TTCGAAGCCTACATCGCCCACAGGAAGCCTCAATGTTTAATTGGGGCTTTTTTATTTTAAGAGAAAGATTGCGTTGGTTTAGAGCACCCCGACAAGTCGGGAGGATCGTAGGTTGTATCGCCAAATTTAATTTTCACGAGAGGATTCTGTAAAAAGACAAGAATTTAGGGGCTTGAGATACAACGCATTTGATTTTTAATAAAAAATAAGGGCATCCCGAAAAAAGGATACCCTTATTTCGCCGGAGGAATGGCAAAAAGGGATACATGTCTATATCCCTTGGGTATTATAATTGGGCGTTCTTTTCAAATTTCTTTATTTTATACTTGGCTTTAATTTTTAATTTCATTTTTTTCTCCTTCACGTTCATTTGTTGCCGCAAAATCGGTAAATTTATTTTTTACCACCATGACCGTGATCACAGGCCTTAAATTTTGTGATCTGCATTTGATTTTCGTTTTGCCATCCTTAAACTTTAATTTTTTCTTGAAGGTTTCATATTATTTGTTCATTTTTTTAAGTAATAAAAAAGGGGGGGAGTTATGCGTTTTATAATGATCTTTTTATTGTCTCTCGTTTTGAGCTGTTCTGAAAATTCTTATGACATTTTGATTAAAAACGCTACGGTCATAGATGGCAGCGGTGGCCAGCGTTATCAAGCCGATGTTGCTATTCATCAAAGTAAAATCGTCAAAATAAGTCCCCATATTAAAGGCACGGCAAAAAGAATTATTGATGCTCAAGGTTTGATTGTAAGTCCCGGTTTCATTGATATGCTCTCATGGGCTTGCGGTCCGATTCTATACAACAGTTATGTTCCGAGTGTTGTGCGGCAGGGAATAACAACCGCTGTTTTTGGAGAAGGCTGGTCTATGGGCCCGATAAACCACAATGTACGCAGGGCATTTCGGCATTGGTGGCAGGAATATCACCTTAAATACAACTGGAAAACGTTGTATGAATATTTACACGTAGTAGAAGATAAAGGAACGGCGATTAATATCGCTTCGTATGTCGGTGCGACGACGCTACGTCTTTATGTTGTTGGCTTTGAAAATCGACCCCCGACCAAACCGGAATTGGACGAAATGAAGCGCCTTCTTAGAGCTGAGATGGAACATGGAGCTCTTGGGCTGGCTAGTAGTCTGGTTTATGCCCCCGCTTTTTACGCCTCGACCGATGAACTTGTTGAATTGGCTAAGGTCGCTGCGGAATACGGCGGAGTTTATGCCAGCCATATTCGCAGCGAGGGGAATGAGCTTTTAGATGGTTTGAAAGAATTCATTCAAATTTGCCAAAAAGCACATATCCGTGGCGAATGGTACCATGCAAAGGCAGCAGGCAAAAATAATTGGCAAAAATTGGATAGCGCTTTGACTTTGATTCGAAACGCTCAGGAACATGGCATTCCTATCACGGCGGATATTTATCCTTACAAAGGCGGCTACCGGGCTTTCCGCAATCATTCCGCCATGGGCCAAAGAGGGCGGCGATTCGGCTCTGATCAAACGCCTAAAGACACCTGCCGTTCGAGCTAAAATCAAACGTGAAATTTTGAACAAAAAGAAGGGATGGGAAAATTTTTATCTTCTTTCCTCCGGAGGGAAAAATATTCTTTTTAGCTATCTTTCTCCATGGAACCAAACGTATCAGGGATGGACATTAGCTGAATATGCAAAGGCCATGCACAAAGATGAGATTGATGCCCTAATGGATCTTTTAATTAGCGAGCAAGGGACGGGCGGGGGCATTTATTTTTTGATGTCGGAAGTGAATATACGTAAAAAAATAAAACTGCCCTATGTTTCTTTTTGCACGGATGAAGATGCCTATCAACCTATAGGGCTAATGTCCCAAAGGCATCCACATCCAAGGGCGTACGGCACGTTTCCCCGGATTTTGGGGAGATATGTCAGAGAAGAGAAGGTGATTACTTTGGAAGAGGCTGTGCGCAAGGCCAGTGCCTTACCGGCTTTTGTCCTCGGATTACGAAATCGTGGTTTGGTTAAACCAAAATATGCCGCGGACTTGGTGATTTTTGATGCTCATTCCATTGGAGATCGTGCTTCTTATTTGCAGCCGCATCAATATCCTTCAGGCATTCGTTTTGTACTGGTTAATGGCAAAATTGTCCTTGAAAACGGTCAATTGACAGGAGCTTTGCCCGGGAAAGCATTATTTAGGGGAATTCGTGATTAATTGAAACAAAAAATGAACTTTTTAAAAATTGAATCGTAAAAATTGCACAATAAACGGAGATCGTATTCAAGTTGGTATTGAAAAAGGTCGATACTACTTAATGAAACGCATAGCTCCTCCTCCCAAAAGGGTCAGTGAAACGGAAAATTCGCTGGCCCTTTTTCTTTTTTGTGCATCTATCAAATAGGAATCCTATATTTATATAAGATATTAAAAATCGGGGGTTTTATGATCAAACACATGATTTTACGTATTTTTATTAATTCGGCTGCCTTGTGGTTTACCGATGTTCTGTTCAGCGGAATTTGGTTCGAGAGCACGGGGGCTTTGCTTGCAGCAGCTATTGTTTTTGGTTTGTTGAATACGTTTATTAAACCTTTTTTACTTCTTTTTACCTTGCCCATAAATGTTCTTACGTTAGGATTATTTACGTTTGTGATTAATGCCCTGATATTGGAAATGACCGATTGGTTTGTATCCAGTTTTCATTTGGCCGGTTTTGGAACAGCTTTACTGGCCGCGGTAGTGATCAGCTTTGTAAGTGTACTCTTACAGTGGATTTTAGAGGACGGATGAACCGTTTTAACGGTTTTATTCGGGCTGGAGATTTAAAGCGGAAAAAGAAAATCGTTTTAACGATTTGAAAAAATTGTCCCAAGCGCTTTACCCAAAATAGTTCATCATTTTTCTTTTAATTCCCAAACGCCATCCCAATTATCCGCCGGGGGATTTTCTTTGAAGTAAATACATCGCTCTACGTAAATTTGCGAAGGACGATCATTGGGAACCAAATAAAGACAGCGTTTAAAGGCAGCTAAAGCATCATCCCATTCTTTTAATCGATAAGCGATTAATCCTTGATTAAATGCATCAAGCATTTCCAAAAATTGACTTGTAAATTTTGTGGTTAAAGTGCCGATCAATTCAAAAACCTGTACCGGTTTGGCTTTCCCTTTTACCCGAATTAAATCAAGTGCCCTAAAAATAAAGTCATTTTTTACTGCTTCATGGGTAAAACTACTAACCATTATATTGGTTTGGTAAGCCTTGTTGGCCCCTTCTAATCTTGAACCCAAATTTACATGGTCACCGATTACCGTGTAATCAAAAACCGTTTTAGAGCCCATGTTACCCACAATCATTTCTCCGGTATTGATGCCAATGCGCGCGTGTAATTCGGGTTTTCCTTCTTTTTTCCATTTATAACGCAATTCTTTCAGTTTAGTCTGCATTTCAAGGGCGGCAAGGCAGGCCTCTTTCTGGTGATTTTCGAATGTTACGGGAACCCCAAACTCGGCCATAATAGCATCACCCTCAAATTTATCAATAATACCATTGTGATCTAAAATGATATCGGTCATAGCCGTTAAATACTCATTTAACAACGCCACCAATTCTCGAGGTCGCATCTTTTCGGAAAGCGTCGTAAACCCAGCTACATCCGAAAAAAGTACCGTAACAACCCGTTCTTCTCCCCCGAGTGAAAGTTTTTCCGGATGGTCTATGATTTCCTGAATAACTTTCTCCGGAACATAATAGGCAAAAACCCCGCGAAGCATTTTCTTTTCGCGCTGAGTTAGCAAATAATCGTAAGAAACCTGGCTAATGTAGGTAAATAAAATTACAAGAACCGGCAGCACAACCGGTAACAATAAGTTGTAATGGGCAAAAAGAATAAAGCTCAGCAATACATAACCGGAAATTAAGAAAATAGTCAAGCTTAGGCTAAAAATGGTATTTAAACGCTTTATAATCCATACTAAAAACAGCATGAATACAATATTCAAAAACAAGATAACCCATCCCGAAATATTGCGGATATAATTCTTATCAAGAATGGTTTGTAACGCATTTGCATGAACCTCAACACCAGGCATTTCAATGCGAGCCTGGTGCAAACTATCCGTCCTTTGAATCAAAAAAGGGGTCGGAAAATTATCATGCAGTTCGCTCATAGTCGAACCGATAAGCACAATTTTGTCCCTCAGTTTGCCGGAATATAACAACCCGGCAGGAATGCCTAACGTTGAATCTCCCGGGTCATCAAAAGCATCAATGTCATAGGCCTCAACCAAATCTACTTGCTGATCATCAAGAACATTGTCAAAAGAATAATAGGGAAAGCTAAAGGGAGGTCCGTAAAAATTTATTAGCATGTTGTTGGAATCAAATTTCGGAATCTTCTCATTGCCGGCAACGAAAAAATTTCTTTCGTCTTTTAATACAAATGGAGTCTTTGGATTTTTACTACCTTCATATACACTTAAAATTTGTGCTGCAAACGAACTTAATAATGTATCCCTTAGTGTTACCAAGAACGGGTAACGTCGATAAAAGCCGTCGATATCCGCTTCAAGCGTAACTAAGCCCCAATGTGTTGACGGTTGTAAAAATTTTTCGTAAGGAGGTAAAATTTCGGTAGTAGAAAAACGTCCGTGCGTTTGACCAATCTTGCCAGCCAAAACAATATTATTATAACGATCCAAAGTATGGGCCAAAGAATCATCGTTTTGAGGGCTGTAGTGGTCCGGTTGGTCAAAAATAACATCAATCCCAATGGCCGCAACTCCTGCTTTTTCCAAATTCTCCACAACGTGAGCAAAATACGAACGAGGCCATGGCCAACGTGCCGGAGTGCTCAAATCCGATTGATTGTCAATCGCCAAAATGACTATGGGCGTTTTTTGCAATGACAATGGGCCGCGTAACTGAAAGCGCAAATCCAATAACTTTAAATCCAACGATTGGAATAGCGTGGTGAACCCCAATAAGTAGGCGCCAGCCAAAGAAATTACGATCAGAAGAAAGATCACGCTTTTTTTAGGTTGTGGTTTGTTAAATTTCATGCTACACTTTGTTAAAAGTACATATTATACCGTGTGCCTAAAATGGAATCGGTCCGTTGATTGTTTTGGAAATCGTAAGAAATATAATCGTATCTTAAGCTAATTGTACCCAACTTCGAAGTTATCCACGAAATGCCTATGGTGTAATTTTGTCGTTGATACGTATTATCCAAAGTTGAATTTTTAATTTTTTGTAACGAACCGTTTAAAAAAGGTTTAATTTGACTGGCTAAAATGAAATTTCGCAAAAGATATTCCAATCCGAAAGAATATCGACGTATATCGGTCGATTGTTTGTTAGGGACTACGCCAAAATCCGTTGCACTGGAAGAATAGGCAAAGCGAAATGTTAACGGAACGGATAACCGACTGCGCAGACCGACAGAGATCAAATTGTATTGGTTCTGTGAAATTTTAAATTTATCATCGCGTAAAAAATGATTGGCACTAACGGATAATGTGTTACGAATATTGCCGGCATTAAAACGGTAACTACTGGATAAGCCAATAATCTGCGTAACATTGTCTTCCGCATAAAAAAGAGAATCTTCGGCAGAAATATCGTTTTTACGATCGTAGTTAACATAATTAAGAGATACAGAGGGTAAATTGCCTTGGGGACTTAAAGCAAGCGTAATACCAAAATCTTTGTTTTTTGTTTTTGCCTTACCATGAGAAAGATTGGTTTCGTACATATTGAAAAAGACATTCATAAACATTCGGTTATTTAGCAACCGCAAATAATCATTAACAAAAAATCCCTGTAAATCTTTTAACAAATAGGGATTCCCTGGGGTGAAATAATTGGCGTCAATCTTTTTGTAGGAAAAACGTAGCATTTGATTAAAATAACTAAACTGTGCATCCAACTGTAATGCCAACGAAGGTAAAGGTGCCAACCCAGGCGAAATCGTGATAAATCCGGGTTTGGTAAGTACATCCACAATGCGCTTAGCCAAATCACGGTCTCTTCCCGTTAATTCGAGTGCATTGGCCAATGTGTCAAAGTCAACGCTTTGGCTGGCATCTTCGTTTTTGATGCTAGCTTGTGCGCTACCGTGAATTTGAATACGACGACGGTGCATGTTCAAGTCAAAAGTGCTCCCGAAAACCAAATATTCTTTGGGATTCGGGCCGTAATGAATGGAATGAGGGTCGTCTTTGGCGTTGATAAGGTTTAGGCCCCAGCTAAAATGTTGACCGAAATTAAATTGCGGGTGAACGCTAAAAAAGTTTTGGCGATACGTTCCTCTGCGCAAAGGAATGGTGCTGAGTGAATCAATCGGAGGTAACCCCTCAATGGCTCGGGCCGATTGTCCTTTGGTAATATCCAAATTAAAAAAGCGTGAATACAAGCCAATACTTCCACCACGAATACGCCGTCCTTGTAACGTTAGCGGATCATAATTGGGAGTAACATCTCCGCCCCATAAATATAAAAAGTAACGATAAGAAAAATTGTATTTGAAACGTAGCGAATAAACATTTAATGGTTGGCGTTCATTCGATTCGTTGCTGGTTAACAATAAGCGCGTGTCCAATTCAAACTTTTTATAATTTAAATTTAATCGCAAACCACCCCGGGCATAGTTAATATTAGTGTCATTTAATTTTTGCGTGCGGTTATCAACAAAAAAAGAACCTTTGTATGTAAATGCCTGATGCACCGAAGGAATATCGCTTACACGAAATTGCACCTGCTTTTGTCCGACCAAAATCCCATCGGAATTGTATACATTAAAACGTACTACATGATAACCGCTACGAATACTATTCGGAATATACGTGGCCACGTGTCCTTCCCGGACTAATTCGCGCGTACGGTCGATACCATCCATGGTAATGCGAAACTTAAAAGCATCCGGATCGGGAATTGAATAAGGAATGGAAAACGAAATAAAAACCTCATCCGGATTTAATGTCTCGTTTTCTTGCGGCGCCAATAAATTGATATCGATTTTTTTTAGCCGTGCCGTTTTGCTTGCTTGCCCGGCAAGCACTTCCACCTCAAATAAACCGTTAAAAGGAGCGCCCTGTGGTAAGGTTGTCACATCTCCAGAAAGAGACGTGTAGGCAAAATAATATTGTATCCTTCCCGGATGTAAAAATTTTGCAGGGATATCACCCGAATAAACAAACCCTTCGCTTTTTAAAGGCAATACATGAAAATCAAACTCCCCGTTCATTCGGTAATATAATACCGGTGTTTCCTCCAAAGAAGCAAAGCCAAATTCTCTTAGTTCGATATGGAGCTTTTCCCCCTGAAATATGGCCGAGGGGACATCATGATAAAAATTAACGGCCCCGTTAACATTGTTAACGATCAATAAACATCCCACGATTAAACTAAAAAACGGTAATGGTTTCATTTTTTCTCGTTATTTTTTGTTTTTCTGGATTTTAAATTTTAATGATTTCGTATTGCCATTGGCATCTTCAAATTCAAGATCAAATTCATCCAACGATTGATCGGTACTTTCTAAAACGGGTTTTTCACCTTTACGGGTTTTCCGCACAATGGGTTTGGAACCGGCGGAAAGAACATAACCCGTCATCCCAGCCTTTAACAAGGCAACACCACTTCCGTTAGAAATTTCGACCACACCTTCTTCACCGAAGTAATAGGTCGGGCCTTTAAATTTTTGCTGGGTCCAAAAAGCCGTTCCTTTTACCGAAGCGACGGAAGTGGGAGTCGTTACGCTAAATCCACCTTTCTTTTTAAATATTTTGCTAAATACGGTACCCACTTCCAAATAAATATTTTTGGCCAAGGTCTGTTTTACGCGTTTGCCATCAAAGCGACATAAGGAATTGGATTGAATCCGTACAACGCCTCCGTTGTCAATAAACTTAACAATAGCAAAACTTTTGCTTTTTGTAAAAATACTTTGGCCTGGTAAAATACGCTGCCCGCGTTTTACGGGTTTGCCCTTTTTATTTTTTCCGGAAACCAAAAATACCTTACCCCGGGATTTAATTACCACGGCTACCGGCTCCACTCCGGCGTGCCCGGACGAATAAATTAAAATCGTAATTAAAAACAGAAACAATACATTTCGTCCCATATCGGCCTCATCTTTCTGCAGAAGGTGGAATAAAATCAACAATTTTAAACGATTGCCCTTTGAGGCGATTTAAAATATCATAAAGCTGATTTAATGTGATTTCTTCTCCGTTAAAACGAATTGTCTTTAATTGGTAACCCTCCAAACTGGCCCGAACTTCGTTAATTTGCGGACCCAAAATTTCGGCCAAAAATTGTAAAATATCTTCGCGAACGATTTGGTTTTGTAAATCAGTAGCCTGCTCAGGATTCACAACGGTAAATTCCCACACTTCGCTATCTTGTGTCTCGTCTCCGCCGGAGGTTTGACTGTACATGCGCACAATCCAGTAGTATGTCTTTCCGAATTCAAGCGGTATAGCTGTGGCAGCCTGAGGATATTGAATGGATAATTTGTCAATGCGCTCGGAAACCCAGTTCGGCTGTCCGTTGATAATATCATCGTAACTTTGCATCATTTCTTTTTTTTCGAAAACAAATACCTGATATTCCGTCCCGTTTCCGCTCCATTGGAACACAGGATATTGCGTATAAATGTTGGCTTTCAATCCGTTACCTGCCGCCACTCCGGGTGAAACCAATTGCAAATAACTGGGATTAGTTGCCCGAAATAAAATTTTTTCGCCTCGTCCCACAACCACTTGCCGGTCGCTAATTTGACGTAATTCCACAAAAATTTTGTAAATGCCTACGGGCAATTTGCCCGATTTGAGAATGTCATCCCGCAATTGATTGGTAATGTCTGCTAAATTCACCTGATGGAAATAGGCAATCTGGCCTTCACCAAAATCAAAGCCGGAAGCAAGATCGCGGTTCGTAAATGTTTTTTCCGTAAAAGACGCTGGAATCGTAAAGGGTTCGGACGTGGCGGTTATAATCGATTCATTGTCTCGCATCAATTCAAAGTAAAAGTAACAATTACGAAATTCTCCAGGCGCATTTTTCCGAACTGTAATAGAAAAAATGTCTTCGGATGTATCAAAATTTTGTAAATCAATGTCGGCCAAATAAAGCACATCTAACTTTTGTGGCGTAAGTAATTCGATTTGAATAGAAAAATCGTCGGGAGTACCTGCGAAAAGTGCCGGTGAAAAGAGTAACAAAGTACTTAATAGGAAAATATAAACGGATTTCACGATGAACTCCTGTAAAAATTCTGTTTTCAATTTTAACCGGATAAAGCATTTGTGAGCGATTTTAAGAAACAATCCGAAGAGCATTCGAAGAAAAAAGACGTTTAATCGCCCGGATATGAACTAAACTAAAAGATTTTTCGCCAAGATCAAGTTAAAATAAATGTTATTTCATTTTCGAATCTTATTTGGTGATTTCGAACAACGGCACCGATTCGATGATTCCACTTACCAGATTTGTAAATTGTTTGTTAACCCGATTGGCTGTTTCAGTAACTTCATCGTGCGTTAGCTTTCTGGGCAAAATACCGGTCGCATAGTTGGTAATGCAAGAAATACCAATAATTTTCATCCCGGCATGGGCCGCGGCTATGACCTCGGGAACGGTAGACATACTAACAGCATCTCCGCCGAAACGACGAATCATTTTTATCTCGGCAGCCGTTTCATAAGAAGGACCCGTACTTACCCATAACACGCCGCGCTTTAAAGCAACGCCACGTTCCAACGCAATACGATCAACCAAATCAAAATATTCGCTGGTGTACACATTAGACATATCCGGAAAGCGCGGTTGGCCGAATTCAAGCGCACCACGCAGGGGATTCTGAAAAAGAAAATTAACCTGATCGGTAATCAACATTAAGCTACCGGGAGGAACTCGTAAATTTGTCGATCCCGAAGCATTGGTCACTAGTAAAAGAGGTATCTTAAATTCCTGCATAATACGAACAACAAAAGTAGTTTGTTCGATGGCATATCCCTCATAAAAATGCGTGCGACCTTTAACGGCCAAAACGGGAATACCTTTATGTCGGCCAAAAACCAACGCCCCGGCATGCCCTTCCACGGTTGAGCGCGGATAATGCGGAATTTTCCCCGTAGGAATTACCGTAGGTTCATCTAGCGTATCGGCAAACGGGCCTAATCCGCTGCCCAGAATAATGCCCATTTTGGGATACATGTCAGTATATTTTCGAATATAAGATACAGCTTCCGAAACTTGTGTTTTATTCATTTTTTACCCGTATTTATTTGAATTCCAGTCGAAATGGCAAAAGCGCCAAAGGTTTGTTTTGCCATTGTATTAAAACAGATTTTATTTGATATAATGCATCGGCTAACCAATTGTTTTGCCTGCGGCTGATTAATACGCCAGCGCTATTTAAAAGTTCATTCATCAGCGACTTCTTACGCGGGTAATTAACCAGCCGTACCGATTCTGACAAGGGAATGCCTGCCTGTTGTTTGGCTATTTGAAGAGCCGTATAAAACGTGCCGATCGTATCGACCAGTCCGTTTTTAAAAGCCTGGATACCCGTCCAAACATGTCCTTGCGCCAGACGATTCGTTTCATCGTAGGTTTTGTGCCGGGCCTGAGCCACTTTGCTTACAAATTCATGATAAAATTCTTTAATAATATTTTTAATGATGTTGGCTTCTTCTTTGTCCCACGGATGATCGGTGGAAAAAAGATCGGCATGTTTTCCTTTTTGTACCGCATCCACATTTAAACCCAATTTGCCATAGGTGCCGCCAAAGGTAAATTTGCCCGCGAAAATACCGATAGAGCCCACTAAACTGTTCGGCGCGGCCACAATTTTATCGGCTGCCATGGCCATATAATATCCGCCAGAGGCACCTAAATCGGATACAGAAGCAATAACGGGCTTCTTCTTTTTGGCTTCCCGAATGGCCTGCCAAAGCGCAGCCGAAGGTAACGAAGCTCCTCCAGGGCTGTCAATTCGTAAAATAATGGCTTTTATGGATCGCGATTTGGCTGCCTTTTTAATATTGCTTATAATGGTTTTTGCGCCGAGCATTTTTCCCAGCATGGGATTTTCACCCTCCGATCCTGCGTAAATGGTACCAATACAATTAATAACGGCAACACGGCGTTTGTTACGAATATGTAACGAACTGGCTGGTTCCGAAGCATAATCCAAGGCGGAAAGACGCCGTAACCCTGGATGAGTGGAAGCCAGCTTTTTTTCCAATTGGGTGTAAAAAAGTGTACCGTCAATCAATCCCAGTTTTAGGGCTTTACGGCCGCTAAATCCCGTTTGTTCATTAATTAGCCGATCGATTTTTTGCGGTGGTATTCCGCGATTTTTACTTATGGTTTGCACAATGTCGTCATAATATTGATCGATGATATCGTTTAATACTTCTTTTTGGTACGGTGACATTTTACTGCGCGTGTAAGAATCGGGCGCATTTTTATATTTACCGATATGGATAAATTGTGCATTAATGCCCAATTTATTAAAAAAATCTTTGTAAAAAGTAACTTCGCTGCGCACGCCCGTTAAAAAAAGATTGGCCTCTGCAGGCATAAAAATGGAATCGCAAGCCGTAGCCACATAATAGTCACGCGTAAAAGACATATCCGAGCTTAAATAGGCATAAATTTTCTTTCCGCTTTGGCGGAATTTGTGAATCCAGGCTGTTATTTCTTCTAACTTTGCAAAGCCCACGCTTAACTGGGAAGGCAGAATAACAACCGCTTTAATGCGAGTGTCCACGGCTGCCTTTTCCAGATCGTCACGAAATTTACGTAAGTCTAATTGAGTGTGTCCCAATGCTTCGGCAATCGGATCCGGAGCAATGTATTCGCTTACCGCGCCGTTTAAATCGATTCGGAGCAAGGCATGGTCCGGAATATTCACCGAAGTTTGGGCCAACGTGCCCAGTATCAGAAATATCCCGAAAAAGATAATACCTAAACTGATAAATACGGCCAAAAAGACCTGGAAAAAGGTTTTCATAAGCCACTCTTTTTTTATAATGAAACCAAAACGCCGGCAATGGTTGCCGTCATAAACGTTGCCAATGAGCCGCCTAATACGGCTGTTAAGCCAAATTTGGCCAAATCACTCCTACGGCTGGGGGCAATGCCGCCAATACCTCCGATCTGAATGGCAATGGATGAAAAATTGGCAAAGCCGCACAGCGCATAGGTAGAAATAATAACCGCTTTTTGACTTAAGATGTGTTGGGGGATCATTTTGGCTAATTGCAGGTAGGCAATAAATTCGTTTAAAACCAGTTTTTGCCCGATCAAAGAGCCTACATTAACGGCATCGTGCCAGGGTACGCCAATAATCCAGGCAATAGGACTTAACAAATACCCTAAAATTAATTCCAAATCGACGGCATGTCCGCCAATCGTAATTCCCAACATGTTGGTGAATACGCCTTTTAGCAACCAATCGACCATGGCAATTAAGGCGATAAAGGCCAGCAGCATTCCCGCTACATTTAAAGCTAATTTTAAACCGTCGGCCGCGCCGGTTGCCGCCGCTTCGATGCCATTTACTGCTGTTTTTTCAACCGGTACTTTAACTTGCCCCATGGTAAGCGATTCTTCTTTTTCCGGTAACAAAATTTTGGAGACCACAAACGTGGCCGGAGCTGCCATAATACTGGCCGAAAGCAAATGTTTGGCATAAAACAATTGTTTGGCCGGATCGCTTCCGCCCAAAAGCCCAACGTAGGCCGCCAAAACGCCTCCGGCAATGGTGGCCATACCACCAATCATTAGGGTTAGCAATTCCGACTTGGTCATACCTTCTACGTACGGACGTACAACCAAAGGAGCCTCGGTTTGCCCGATGAACACATTAGCCGCCACCGAAATGGATTCGGCGCCGCTGACATCCATGGTCTTTGCCATAACCCAGGCCATACCCTCTACTATTTTTTGCATGATACCATAATGATATAAAATGGACATTAGCGAAGAAAAGAAAATAATGGTAGGCAAAACCTGAAACGCAAAAACAACGCCAACACCCTGCGATTTCATTTCGGGCGGGAAAGCTTTCTCAAAAACACCCTGGCTTGCTAATGCGCCAAATAAAAATTTGGAGCCCTGATTGGTAAAGGAGATAATTTTAACAAAAAACATACCTATCCAGTTAAAAAAGGTGGCACCCCAGGGAGTAAGTAGAACGAACATGGCAAAAACCAATTGTAAGGCAATGCCAATGGTAACTTGTTTCCAATGAATGTTTTTACGATCCGCGGAAAAAGCATAGGCAATGGCGATTAAAGTGGCCAATCCGAAAAACCCGAATGCAATATCTTGAATAGTACCCATATTAACTCCTTGGCAAAATTTTCCTGTTTTTCAACTACCTTTAGTCAAATAACAAAAAACAGATGGTTCTTTTGGCATCTGCTTTTCGTGTTTGCCGATTGAAAATAATTTCGTAAAGCGAAATCGGCAACAAATTTAATACATTATTTAAGACCTTAAGGCCCATCCGTCGCGGAACGTTTTCAACCTTTCTCTTTAAGATCCGCAGTCTCTTCTTCATCATCTTCCGGAGGCTCAAAACAATTACGGCAGCGCGCTTCGTAAATATCGGTTGCTCCTACAATAATTTTGTCTTTTTCCGCGGTTTTGCGTTGGGTATGATTAGCCGGATTCCCGCAAATCACACAGATCGCATGGGTTTTGGTAATATATTCGGCCACGGCCAGCAATTGCGGAATTGGCTCGAAAGGCTTACCTCGGTAATCCTGATCTAACCCGGCAACAATGACACGTTTACCCATATTAGCCAGTTTTTGACAAATATCTACCAGTGAATTGTCGAAAAATTGGGCTTCGTCAATTCCGACTACTTGTGCCTCAAGTGCCAGATGAAGGATTTCTTCTGGTTTTGCTACCACCTTGGATTTTATTTTTTGTTTGTCATGGGAAACTATTTCGGTGCTGCTGTAACGTGTATCGATTTTTGGTTTGAAAATAGCAACCTTTTGTCGGGCAATCATGGCACGCTTTAATCGACGAATCAATTCTTCCGTTTTGCCGCTGAACATACTTCCGCAGATAACTTCAATCCAACCGGTGTGCTGACGTACTACATGCATCATAAAGAAAATCAGGCCTCCTGAAATTGTGTTTCTTGTTGAGCAATAAGCGCATGGATTTTAGTGGTAAGCAAATCGATGGCTACCAAGTTTTTCCCGCCTCGGGGGATAATAATATCCGCATGACGTTTCGACGGTTCTACGAATTGAAAATACATGGGACGAACGGTATTTTGATATTGGGTAATTACCGATTCAACCGTGCGTCCGCGTTCTTTAATATCGCGTTGTAAACGCCGAATAAAACAGATATCGGGTTCGGTATCAATAAAAATCCGAATGTCCATTTGCTCTCTTAGTTTAGCCTCGTTTAAAACCAGAATTCCTTCCAAAATAATTATGGAATGCGGGCCAACCGTGCGTGTTTCTTTAAGCCGGCTATGGGTCTTGTAATCATAAATAGGATGGGCAATGGTTTTGCCTTGTAATAATAACTCCAAATGCTCGGCCAATAGGCCATGGTCAAAAGCATCGGGATGGTCAAAGTTCCTTCCGCTACGCTCGTCCAAAGGGATATCGGAAAGATCCTTGTAATAGGAATCTTCTTGAATAAGCACCACTTTGTCCGATCCCAATTTTTCCATGATCGTATTGGCTACCAATGTCTTTCCGGAACCGGATGCTCCGGCAATCCCAATCAAAATTCCTTTCTTCATCTCTCTCCAAGATTTGATTCGTCAAATGCGTGTGGTAATAATTCTTTTAATTTGAAAATTTGTTTCTTTTTACCATTGGTTAAAATTACATCAATATTGGGGGCATAGTCAAACAGAACCTGACGGCAAGCGCCGCAGGGTGGACAAAATTCGCCGTCTTTGGCTACAATTGCAATGGCTTTAAAACGGGTTTTTCCCTCGGACAGGGCCTTGAACAGAGCCACCCGTTCGGCACACATGGTCAAACTGTATGAACTGCTTTCCACATTGCAGCCGGTATAAACTTCATCACCTTCAGTAATCAAAGCAGCGCCAACCCGAAAATGGGAGTATTTGGCCTGTGCAAATGCCCGCGCTTTGCGAGCCTGCTCTATCAGTTTATCACTGTCATATTTTTCCATAGTTCACTTCACTTAATTAATAATTTTTATTCGTTTTTGTTTGTGCCTTTTTTATTAAAAAGGCACTTCCTGTGCCCTTACGATTAAAACGGCAAATCATCTTCATCGGTTGGTGCATCAACCGGCGGTTCTTCCACTTTGTCCGAAGCGGTTTCGTTCTTTTCCGCCGGTATGGTTTCTTCTGCGGTCTCGGCATTGTTTTCCTGCCGGGAGCCCAAAAGTTGCACTGTGCTGGCGATGATTTCGGTTCGGTAGTGTTTTACATTGTTTTGGTCTTCCCAGTTACGGGTTTGCAGGCGGCCTTCCACGTAAATTAGGCGGCCCTTTTTTACATAATTCCCCGCAAAATCGGCCAATTGTCCGAAAACAACCACGTTATGCCATTCCGTATTTTCAGCCCAATTACCCTCCGCATCTTTTGTCCGGTAATTGGTTGCTACGGAAATATTGGCAACCGAGGTGCCACCCGGTGTGTAACGTACCTCCGGGTCTTTGCCCACACGACCGACAATGATCGCTTTGTTTACTGTTCCCCGTGACATAATTCCTCCTTTGGGTTAGTAAAAGAAACAAAGAGCAATAAATTAATTGGTAAAATTTAAATTAATAAAAAATATGTTTAAAACAAAACAGATAAAGGAGTTTTCTGCGTTTCGGCAGCGGTTTTTGGGGCGATTCCGATAAGAAATATTTACATGTGCTTGCCGCATCTTACCAATCAAACCGATAGGCCGTCCGTTTTTTTACCGCTTCCGTTTTTGTTCGGATTAATTGAGATAAGCCCGTTTTTGATATTAAACAATAATTCCTTGTTTTTCGCTCCGTTTTCTCTTAATTTCGCACAACTAAAAATCAAACACGAGCAAAGAAAAATTGATGCAAAAACAAACTCAAATTAAGGCACGCACCGAAACCGATACGCAAAATTTTGCCCGGCAATTGGTTGACCTTTTAAAACCCAACGATGTGGTTTTGTTGCAAGGCGAGCTGGGCAGCGGCAAAACTTTTTTGGTAAAACAAATTTGCCGTCTGTTAAAAACTCAAGATGAAGCGTCCAGCCCTTCTTTTGCTATTATCCATCAATATAACGGCCCAACTCCGGTGAACCATTTCGATTTTTATCGCTTACAAAACGAAGCGGAATTGGACCAGTTGGGCTGGGAAGAATTGTTAACCATGGGCGCCATTACGTTTATCGAATGGCCGGAATTGGTAGAAAAACATCTTTCCGAATACTACAAAATTACCATTGAAATTAAGCAAACAGATCGAATTTTTACGCTTTTCAAAAGAGAAAAATCTTTAAGCGGGGAATCATCATGATTTTAGCCCTTGAAACTTCGGATATTTGGCTAAGCGTTGCTTTGTGGGACGAGAACAATCAAAAAACGCTTCTGGAACAAAATTTGGGCTTACCGGCACAGCATGCGGCCCTACTTGCCTCGGTGGTAAAAGCGAGTCAGGCATTTATCCGGCAGACATTGCAAGAAACAGTATCATTCGAGCAAGCCATTACGGCCGTTGCCGTTGCTATTGGTCCTGGTTCTTTTACCGGTTTACGCATCGGGCTCAGCTTTGCTCAGGGTTTTTGCTTTGCACGCAATGTACCAATTGTGGGCATTTCCAACCATCAAGTGCTGGCCATGCAAATGAAACCCTGCGATCAAAAAATGTTTACCATTATCGATGCCCGCCGCGAAGAAGTTTATTTGGCCCAAATTGATTTTGACCGGGATAATTTCCCTTTAATTGAAAATCACAGCATCGTTTTAAAGGAAAAGCTTCCCGAGGTGATTCCGGCCGGCTCTTTGGTTATTAAACCCGAATTTCACGATTTGGATGATGAAGTGATACGAAATTTGCGGGTAAAAGGAGTGCAGTTACACGGCAAAGGATTGTACCAGGCACGGCTGGTGGGCATGTTGGGATTTAATAAGATGCGGAAATTCGGTGCGGATAATCTAAGCGAATTGGAACCCATGTATATTCGACCATTTGCCGGTGTCCTATGAAATTAAATATTCGCCCTATGGTTGCGGATGATTTGGGTACCATTGCGGAACTCGAAAAACGTATTTTTACCGATCCTTGGTCCGAAAGCAGCTTTCAGGCCGAATTGGTCAATAAAAAATATTCGCATCCTCTGGTTATGGAAATCGACAATCGGATTGTGGCCTATAGTGTGGTTTGGCATTTTTTCGAAGAAATGCACATTGCCAATTTTGCCGTACATCCCGACTATCGACGCATGGGGTTGGGTAAAAGATTCATGGAATATATTTTGGAGCATTTTGGCAATGCGGAATTTGCGTTTTTGGAAGTACGCAAATCGAATATTGCTGCCATCAAACTTTATCAATCGTTTGGGTTTAAGGTATTGAGCGTGCGTAAGCATTACTATCATGATGGCGAAGACGCTTTGGTTATGGTTAAAGATTTGAGAAAATAGATTTATTAATGTACATTTGCTTTTTAATAGGGGAACATTCGTTTAATTTAATTAATAATCTTGCAAAATGGCATGTTAGATTTAGGTAGGGTAGAACAATATTATGGATTGGTTTAAACGTAAAAAACAAAACCTGCAACCCACAAAAAAAACCGAACTTCCGGACGGATTATGGATTAAATGTGAAAACTGCGGTGAAATTATTTACAAAAAAGAACTGGAAAAACGGCTTTGGGTGTGTCCCAAATGCGACTACCATTTTCGTATCGGTAGTCGGCAATATATCGAAATTTTGTTTGACAACGGTACCTTTGAAGAATTTAATGCCGATATGATGAGTGCAGACCCGTTGGGTTTTGCCGACTCCAGACCTTACAGCGAAAAGTACCAAGCTACGGTTAAAAAGACCGGATTAAAAGAAGCGGTTATTACCGGAACGGCCCGTTTGGAAAAGCATCCGGTTGTGGGCGCCATTATGGATTTTAAATTTTTAGGCGGTAGCATGGGGTCGGTTGTGGGCGAAAAAGTAGCGCGTGCGGTAGACAAAGCATTGGAACTAAAAGTTCCCATGATCATCCTTTCGTCTTCGGGCGGTGCTCGTATGCACGAGGGTGTATTAAGCCTGATGCAAATGGCCAAAACCAGCGCCAAACTGGCTCGACTGGCCGAAAACAAACTTCCTTACATCTCCATTTTAACCAATCCGACCACAGGCGGCACAACGGCCAGCTACGCCATGTTGGGCGATGTGATTGTAGCCGAACCTAATGCCCTGATCGGCTTTGCCGGGCCACGGGTAATTAAACAAACCATCGGTCAGGATTTACCGCCCGGATTCCAGCGTTCCGAATTCGTTCAGGAGCACGGTTTCTTGGACATGATCGTGCATCGCCATCAACTTAAACAGCGTGTAGCAGCACTATTGGATTTTTTCGAACATCAAAATCCGCGTTAATCCAAAAAAATACTTTATTTGCAAAAAAGTTTAAGGAGAACAAGATGCCCAAAGAAGAGCCTCTTAATGAATTGCGGGACGAAACCAAAGATATGCACAAAGCGATTATTTCGTTAATCGAAGAATTGGAAGCCGTCGATTGGTATAACCAAAGGGTCGATACCTGTAAAAACAAAGAGTTAAGGGATATTTTGGCCCACAATCGCGACGAAGAAAAAGAACATGCTGCCATGCTTTTGGAATGGATTCGTCGTCAAGACGCCAGCTTTGATAAGGAACTAAAAGACTACTTGTTTAGCAAAAAAACAATAGCGCATGAATAGGTTCGTTGACTAAAATCGAAAAACATGTGCTTTTAAGGTCGTAATTCCGTGTGGTAAAAATACGGGTTTTTTGTAAATAACCGCTTATTTAAATCGATTGACATACATGGCTCAAAACATCCTTATTCTGATAACCAACGATGACGGAATTTATGCCCCGGGCATTTTCCATTTAAAACAGGCCTTACAATCCCTCGGGAATATTGTAGTTGTTGCGCCTTTGGTCGAAAAAAGCGCTGTGGGGCATGCTATTACGCTTTCGGATCCTTTACGCGTGATGGAAGTAGAGCGCGACGGTGCTTTTTTTGGTTATGCCGTAAACGGCACACCGGCCGATTGCGTTAAACTGGGTAGCCGTTGTATTTTGGAGCGAAAGCCCGATTTGGTCGTAAGCGGTATTAACCAGGGTCCCAATACAGCCACTAATATTATTTACTCCGGAACGGTTTCTGCCGCTGCCGAAGGTGCCATTATGGGTATCCCTTCCATTGCCGTATCCATTGCTTCGTTTACCAAAAAAGAATTTGCCTATGCAGGCAAATTTACCCGCCAATTAGCACAAACCGTTTTGCAAAACGGCTTACCCGGTGGCACTCTGCTAAATGTTAACGTTCCGGCATTACCCGAGCAGGAAATTCAAGGCGTAAAGATTACCCGACAAGGCAAAGGACGCTATGAAGAAGCATTTGACAAACGTACCGATCCCAACAACCGGGTTTACTATTGGCTTACCGGAAAACGCATGATTTTGGATCACGGGGATGATATCGATGATCCGGTTGTGATGCAAAACATGGTTTCGGTAACCCCGATTCACTATGATTTAACCGATTATTCGTTTTTAGAGGAACTGAAACAATGGAAACTCCCCAAACCGTAAAACACTCATTTCGGCACCAAACAATTATTATTTTGGATTTCGGTTCTCAGTACACACAGCTCATTGCCCGAAGAATTCGCGAATTGGGCGTTTATTGTGAAATTCATCCGTATAATACCGACTTGACTTTATTTGACAACCCGCAAATAAAAGGGCTCATTCTCTCCGGCGGCCCAGCCTCGGTTTATGCCCCACAGGCTCCGCGCCTAAAAGCCGAAATTTTGGATTTAGACCTGCCTATTTTGGGCATTTGTTACGGATTGCAACTATTAACCTATTTGACAGGTGGTCGGGTAGCCAAAGCCGACAAAAAAGAATACGGTCTGGCAGAGCTGGAAATTATCAAAGAAAGCCCCTTGTTCAAAGGCATTCCGACCCGCAGTAATGTTTGGATGAGCCACGGGGACAAAGTATTAACGCTGGGCAAAGGATTCGACGTTATCGCGCGAACGCAAAATGCCCCTTACGCCGCCATTGCCAATAATGATAAGCATTTGTTCGGTTTGCAATTTCATCCCGAAGTAAAACACAGTGTTTATGGAAAACAGATTCTAAGCAATTTTGTGTTTGATATTTGTCACTGTTCCGGTGATTGGTCGTCACAATCGTTCGTTAAGGAGAACATAGGTGCCATTCGGCAAAAAGTAGGGCAACGCAACGTACTTTGTGCCCTAAGCGGCGGTGTGGATTCCAGTGTGCTGGCCGTTTTGTTGCACAAGGCCATTGGCAACCAATTACATGCCGTATTTGTCAATACCGGTTTATTGCGCCACCGCGAAGCGGAAGAAGTGGAAAATGTATTTCGCAAAAATTTTAAAATTAATTTAACCGTAGTAAATGCACGCGCGCATTTTCTCGGTAAATTAAAAGGGGTTGAAGATCCCGAGCGGAAACGGAAAATTATCGGTAACGAATTCATCCGAATTTTCGAAGAACAAGCCAAAAAACTGGGCGATTTTCATTTTTTGGCCCAAGGAACGCTCTATCCGGATGTAATAGAAAGCATATCGTTTAAAGGCCCGTCGGCAACCATTAAATCGCATCACAATGTGGGAGGCCTGCCCGAAAATTTCGATTTCGAATTGCTGGAGCCCTTGCGCGAATTGTTTAAAGATGAAGTACGGCAGGTGGGGCGCGAATTGGGCTTACCCGAAAACATTATTCGCCGCCATCCGTTTCCCGGGCCAGGTTTAGCCGTACGTATTTTAGGTGAAGTTACCAGTGAACGTGTCGATATAGTACAAAAGGCCGACGCCATTTTTATTGAAGAGTTGTGGCAACATGACCTGTACGATAAAATTTGGCAGGCGTTCGCCGTACTTTTACCCATAAGAACCGTGGGCGTAATGGGCGACCAACGCACTTACGAACATGTGATTGCCCTGCGCGCGGTTACCAGTACGGATGGAATGACTGCCGATTGGTTTCGTATGCCCGAACAGGTTTTGGCTCGTGTTTCCAATCGCATTATTAACGAGGTGCCAGGGGTGAACCGTGTTGTTTACGATATTAGTTCCAAACCGCCTGCCACCATCGAATGGGAATAAGAAGAACAAGGAGAATTTTATATGTGCGGAATCGTAGGGTATTTGGGTAACAGAGAAGCCGCCCCAATTTTGCTTAACGGATTAAAACGATTAGAATACCGTGGCTATGATTCGGCCGGTATTGCGACGATTAGCGAAAGCCAGGTGTACTTAGTTAAAGAAGTAGGTAAAATCCGCAAATTGGAAGAAGCCCTTAATGACACCATGCCTGCCGGTCAGGTGGGTATTGGGCACACCCGGTGGGCCACCCATGGCAAGCCGAATAAAATTAACGCACACCCGCATACCGATTGCCATAATAATATCGTTTTGATTCATAACGGTATTATCGAAAATTTTTCGGTTCTGAAAAAACTTTTACAACAGTCAGGTCATACGTTCAAATCAGATACCGATACTGAAGTAATTGCTCACTTAATCGAAGAACTTTATCACAATGGCCACAGTTTTGAAGAGGCCTTCCGAGAAGCATTGCTTAAAGTGGAGGGGACTTTTGGTATTGCCGTTTTGAATAAAGACGAGCCTAATCGTATTTATGTGGCACGCAAAGGAAGCCCTATTGTAATTGGTGTCGGAGAAGGCGAATATTTTGTGGCCTCGGATGTTACACCGCTTATCCCGCATACACGCAATGTTTTTTATCTCGAAGACGATGAAATGGCCATCCTTACCAAACAAGGGATAATAACCAAAACCATTCAGAATAAAGTGATTGAAAAACATGTCCACAAAATTACCATGGAATTGAGCGATATCGAGAAGAGCGGTTTTGATCATTACATGCTTAAAGAAATTTTTGAGCAGCCCAAAACGATTATGGATACCATGCGCGGACGGATTTTAAGGGAAGAAGGCCTGGTGAAGTTGGGCGGCCTACGCGAAGTGGAAGACAAACTAATCCATGCTGGCCGAATTATTTTTATTGCTTCCGGGACTTCTTGGCATGCCGCTTTGATCGGTGAGTATTTGATGGAAGAATTTTGTCGGATCCCGGTGGAGGTTGAATACGCCTCCGAATTTCGTTACCGTAATCCCATAATCAACGATAACGACGTAATCATTGCTATTTCCCAATCGGGTGAAACAGCCGATACCTTAGCTGCCTTACGCGAAGGTAAACACAAAGGCGCGCTGGTTCTGGGAATTGTCAATGCAGTGGGATCGACCATTGCCCGAGAAACGCATGCCGGAGTTTATATCCATGCCGGGCCCGAAATCGGTGTGGCCAGTACCAAGGCCTTTACCTCTCAGGTAACCGCTATTGTGCTGATTACCATTTTAATGGCACGCAAAAAATACATGTCCGTGGTACAGGGCAAGCAGCTTTTGGACGATTTGCTTAAAATCCCGGAAAACGTACAAAAAATTTTGGATCAGAACGATTTGATTCGGAAGTTGGCGACATTGTACAAAGATCAACGCAATTTTCTCTACCTTGGTCGCGGCTATAATTTTCCCGTGGCTCTGGAGGGAGCATTAAAGTTAAAGGAAATTTCCTATATCCATGCCGAAGGTTACCCGGCCGCCGAAATGAAACATGGCCCCATTGCCCTGATTGACGAGAATATGCCTGTTGTTTTTATTGCCACGCAAGATGCGATTTACGATAAGGTAATAAGTAATATTCAGGAAGTAAAAGCACGTAAGGGAAGGGTTATTTGTGTGGCCAATGAGGGGGACGAAAGAATCGCTAACTATGCAGATCACGTAATTTACGTCCCTTCTACCAGTCAGGCATTAACGCCGTTACTTACGGTAATTCCATTACAGTTGTTAGCCTACCATATTGCCGTACTGCGTGGCTGCGATGTGGATCAGCCACGAAATTTGGCCAAAAGTGTGACCGTGGAGTGACAATTATTTACAACAAAATAAACGAAAAATAAAAAAGCCCCGTTTGCGGGGCTTTTTTCGTACTTATTCCACAACGGCCAGAATATCGCTTCGTTGAATAATCAGATATTCTTTGTTATCCATTTTTACTTCGTCACCGGAATATTTGGAAAAAATAATCTGATCACCAACTTTAATTTTTTCCTGCAAATCTTCATCGGTACCAACAGCCACAACTTTGCCCATACGGGGTTTTTCTTTGGCCGTATCCGGGATAATAATGGAACCAACTTTTTCTTCCGTTTCTTCAACTAATTCAATAAGTACCCGATCGTCTAATGGTTTAATCTTCACAGCACCCTCCTTTATTTTATCCCTAATAATCTATTGATCTTTGGTTTATCGAATCCGACAATCGGTCGGTTATTTATCAAAATTACGGGCACGCCCGATTGACCAGTCCGTCGCATCATATCCTGCGCAGCACGATGATCTCTCGAAACGTCTATGTCTTTAAATTTTATCTTTTTTTCTCTAAAATATCGTTTGGCCGCATTACAGAAACTACACGTCGGCGTCGTAAATATAATTACTTTCGGTTGTGTTGGTGCCGGCATTCATTCCTCCTTCAATATTCAACTTTTTGTACGGTAATTGTAATTGCTTCAATGCCATTTGATGATCAATTAATTTAAAAGTTACACCCAATCTTGTATAATGCCGACCTTCCTAATTTAGGGCACAAATATATTAAAATTTTGTAGTTATTGCAATAAAACTTTTTATGAATTAATTCCCTTAAAATACTTAATATGTAAAGGCATGCGCGTTTGCACGGAAATAACCCGCACGGTGTTCGGCAACGTTTGATATTCGCCCAAAGGGTAATAGTTTGCCCGAGAAAACAAAAAAAGGCCAAAACAAAACGGCTTGTTACGTAAACAAAAAATAAATAAATTCCTTTTTAAATTGCGGTTGGTGTTTTGTCTGCTTTTTCGGAGCTTACGTCGGTTAAAACATTCTTAATTTTAAACGGAGTCACCATGGAAAGTTTAATTAAAGCCATTTTATTAGGGGCCATTCAGGGACTTACCGAATTTTTACCGGTTTCCAGTTCGGGGCACCTGGTTATTTTTTCGCATCTTTTGCATTTTTCTCAAAGCAGTGTTGCCTTCGACGTTTTTTTACACCTCGGAACGTTGCTGGCCATTTTTGTCCTTTTTTGGAAAGAATTAAAAGTGATGATTGCAAGCCCGATTGTCGCTCTTTTCGGCAATTTGACCGCCGAGCAAAAATACTATTTACGCTGGGATTGGTATGTTATTTTGGCTACAATTCCCGCCGGTATTATCGGCGTTTTATTTGAAGATCAGATCGAAATTATTTTTTCCAGCATGGTTTATAGTTTGTTCTTTTTGTTTATAACTGGGTTGTTAATGGCCTCGATACCTTACATTAAAAAACGCGCAGGCGAGATTACCCTCGGACGTTCTTTTTTAATGGGAGTAGCACAGGCGTTTGCAATTTTGCCGGGCATCTCGCGCAGCGGTAGCACCATTTTTACCGGAATCTTAGCCGGAGGAGATCAGGAAAAAGTGGCGCGTTTTTCATTTATCATGTCTGTACCCGCAGTGGCCGGAGCTGTAGTTTTAAAATTAAAGGAATTACTTGCGGCACCGCCATCGACTTCCGAAATGATTAATATTGCGGTGGGAACGTTGTTTGCCTTTGCCTTTGGTTGTTTGGCCATTGTTTGGCTTTTGGACTTTGTGAAACGCGGTAAATTGCAATGGTTCGGCTATTATTGCCTGGCCATTTCCGTTGTTGGCTTGGTTATTTATTTCGGGTTTTAATACATGCAAAAATCAAAAGACCTGTTTACATCACGCTTCGGACTTATTGCTGCCACCATCGGTATGGCTGTCGGAGCGGGTAATATTTGGCGATTTCCCCGCTTGGCAGGGCAATATGGAGGCACGTTTTTGGTCCCCTGGTTATTGTTTCTTTTTATTTGGTCCATTCCTTTGCTTGTTGTGGAGTTTGCCATAGGGCGCAATACCCGTTTGGGTGCGGTGGGTTCTTTTTGGAAAATAAACAAAGGACTTACCTGGATGGGATGGTTTGTGGCCTTTTGTACTGCCGCAATCATGTTTTATTATTCTGTTGTTTGCGCTTGGAGTTTAAAATATTTTTTTCTTTCGGTTAGCGGGCAAATTTTTACAATCGACCATCAGGCTTTCTGGAAATCCTTTACGCATCTTAACGTACGATCGTTGTTTTATCTTTTTTTGTCCCTTGCTTTGAGTATTGGGATTATCTATCGCGGAATAGCCCGAGGCGTCGAAACGTTTTCTAAAATTATTGTGCCCCTTTTGTTTGTTTTGTTGGCAATGGCCGCTATTAGAGCCGTAACCTTGCCTGGGGCAAATGTGGGAGTTACGTATTTCTGGAAAATCGAACCAACTCATTTACTCGATTATCGTATTTGGCTGGATGCTCTTTCTCAATCGGCCTGGTCTACCGGAGCCGGTTGGGGATTGTTGCTTACTTATGCCATTTATGCCAGACAAAAGGAAACCATTGTTAGTAATTCTTTATTAACGGGCGTTGGCAATAATTTGGCCTCCGTCTTTGCCGGTTTGGCCATTATCCCAACCGTTTTTGCTTTAACGCCTGACTTTAATTCTGCCATGGAAACTTTGAAAGCAGGTAACCAAGGACTGGCATTTATTGCTTTACCCAAGCTATTTGCCCGAATGCCGGCCGGGCTTTTTTTTGTGTCCGTGTTTTTTTTGGCTCTTTTTTTTGCTGCCATGTCCAGTTTGGTTTCCATGATAGAATTAGCCACACGTGTTTTAATAGACTTTGGGCTGCCTCGTAAAAAAGCCGTTCTTTGGATTGGCGGTGCAACCTTCTTGTTTGGCACTCCTTCCGCTCTTTGGTTATCCGTTTTCGATAATCAGGATTGGGTTTGGGGGCTGGGACTGTTGCTAAGCGGCTTCTTTTTTATTTTTTTAGTAAACAAGATTGGACCCGAGCTATTTTTAAAAGAATGGATTGGTCCCAAGCATTTGAAAAAATATTCACGTGTTTTATTTAAAATATTGTTTCGCTTCTTAATGCCCTTGCAGTTTTTGGTAATGATTGGCTGGTGGTTTTTTCAGTCCGTTCAATGGAATCCCAAAACCTGGTGGCAACCTTTTCGTACGTATAGTTTGGCAAGCGTTTTTTTGCAGTGGGGGGCGGTCATTCTTATCGGTATTTTGGCAGCCGGTTTTTTTAATGCCAAATTAAAAAAACAGTGGAATAAAAACAGGGTGATTGATGAAATCCGTTGATCAAGTTTTAAAAGAAATAAAAGCGGCTAAATTGGAATCTGTTTACGTGCTAATAGGAGCGGAGAAATTTTATCACGATCAGATTATCCATCTTTTGTCAGAAAAAATGTTTTCTGATCGCGGAAGCAAAGATTTAAATGAGGTAGTATTATATGGCACGGAAAACACCTTAGCCGAAGTTCTTGCTCAAGTTACCTCATACCCGATGCTTGCGGCACAAAAACTGATTGTTGTGCGCGAATTTGAAAAAATGAAAATACAGGATGCGGACATTTTTACTAAATATTTAAGCAAACCGGCAAAATTTTCGGTTTTGGTTTTAAGTATTACCGATTTACCCCGCAATAAATTTTTTCAAAATTTAAGTAAGTTTCCTGGTGCCGTGGATTGTAAGGCCATTGCCGAAAGTCGTATGCCACAATGGCTAATGCAATATGCGAAAAATCTGGGCTATTCCGTAACGCCCGAAGCGGCCCATTTTTTAATTGCCAATGTGGGCCCCAGCATTTTAAATCTAAAAAACGAACTGGAAAAACTGATCAATTTTAAAAAAGACTCTACCGAGATAACCATAGATGATGTTCAGAGTACTTCGGGAATGTATCGCGAAGCCAACATATTTGCCTTACAAAAAGCCTTAAGCCGTCGTCAATTGGCCAAAAGCATCGAAATTAGCCACCTGCTTTTGGAGACGGGCGTTGACGAAACGATGATTAATGCCGTACTTTTCGCTTTTTTCCGCAAAGCATTGATAGCCGCTGTTTTGAAACGCCAGAATATTAACACGGCACAGATTAAACAGAAGATGCATTTGTACGATTTTCAGCTAAGAGAATTTATGGAAGCACTCAAATTTTTTAGCCTTGAACAACTAAAAAAAGTCATCATACTTTTGCATCAATTCGATCTGAATAAAAAGGGAATTAAGGCCAATAGCCTTAAAAATTTGGAGATTTTATGCTATAGAATTTGCAGAACGTAATTTGGGATTGTATTTTTGAATCATTATCAAAAAAATTTAATCAAATTAATAAAAAAATCGGAACTATTTTTTGGACAAGAATGTTAAACAGAAAGTTTGCAAATGGTGAGAACAGAGAATGTAATAAAAAAAGTTGATAATTCGCCAAGCGATGAAGAGCTGATAGCCCGTTTTCAGCAAGGCGATAACTATGCCTTTGATTTGTTAGTTAAACGATATAAGGAACCGTTGTTGAATTTTGTTTATCGCTTTGTCGGTGAACGGGAAGAGGCGGAAGATATTGTTCAGGAAACATTCTTACGGCTATTTAAAAACAAACATTATTATCGGGAAATAGCCAAGTTTTCCACCTGGATTTATACGATTGCCGGGAATTTGGCCAAAACGGAATTACGTAGGCGCAAACGGAGAAAATTATTATCAATCAGCCATTTTATGTCGAGTGATAAAGATTATGATATACCGGATGAAGATAGTAATCCGGAGCGGGATACCAACACGGTGATTACCGATAAAATTATTCAGCAAGCGATCGATAAGTTATCGCCTAAATTTAAGCAAGTAATTTTATTGCGCGATGTACAGGGATTTTCGTATGAAGAAATAGCAGAAATTGTTGGGATCCCTTTGGGTACCGTTAAATCACGGGTGAATCGTGCCCGATTAAAATTACAGGAAGATCTTCAACAATTGATGAACGAACAATAAAAAGGGAGTTGTAGCCTATGATCTCGTGTGATACCGCAAAAAGTATGCTCTCCGCATATATTGAGCATACGTTAACCCCGGATGAACGATCTTCTGTAGAAGAGCATTTGTCCCATTGTTATGAATGCAAACGCGTTTTTGATGATGTTGCCTTTTTAACCGCAAAACTGCGTGCTTTGCCAACCATTCAGCCCTCGGAAGAGTTTGACGGTCAGTTGCGTCTGCGTATTTCCGAAAGCTATACGCAAACCAGCCATCCGGTATTTTCCAAAAAAGGATTTACATTCGGTCTTTCGGGTGCGGCATTGATTGCGGTTATTACATTTTTTATATTAACGACCAATACTCCGGAGCCACAACCACTTATTCAACAATCTTCGAACCAAATTATCAATAAGGCCAACCAGATGGCAGCTCCCCTTGTTCGCAATCAAGCACTAAAAAGCGCTGCCGCAGCCACCAGGTTAGCCAATGACGAAGATTCTTTGAATCAACAACCACAGCAAGTAAATCAGGGCAACATTAAACTGGTCGATCAGGTAAAAAATTAAAAAACCATCGAAATCGGCCTTTCTGATTCGGTTAATGTCCAATCCGTTCGGATGTACGGCCTTAAGCCCAAAGATCCTTACTATTTTCTAAGGAGAAATTGGTAATTTTAGGCAAATTCAGACGGAATTGGCCTTATACCTCATTTCAACTACTTGTTTTTCGGAAATTTTATTCTTAAGTTAACACGCTTAAAAACAAATGAGTAAGCCGGTGCAAAATTTTATAATTTTAACCATATTAATTATTATCGGTGTTCTCGTAAATCCGGAGTCGTGGGGCTTCTGGGGTAAATTTGTTTTTAAGCTTTTGGATTTAGGCGGCATTGCGCTAATTTTGTATTTTTTATGGAAAGACTATCAACAAACGGAAACGACAATCGAAGAAAGAATGCCGCAGGAAGAACAACAATCGAATACAGACAATACGTTCTTTGAAAATAAAGCCTTATTGTTGAATAAATCTCTGCATCAAAATCCGGAGATAATCGAGTTTTTACGCAAGCAATTTTCCGTAATTTGGCACCTTGTTCTTCCACATAACGGTTATTTATTTTTAATGCTTCCCGGACGCGAACTGATTTTGGTGCATAAAAATGTTCGCGAAGATTTACCGGGTAGCCAATGGAAAGGGCGGATTATTCCTGCAATTGATTTGATTGATAATACCAAGGGTTTTTTGGTGGAAAATCATCTCGAAAACGGGAACACCCTGCTTCCGTTTTATGAAGGCACTTCTTTTGAGCCCAAATCGTTTTTGGGACTTCGTACCGATGTGGATTCGGATATTCACTTTTATTGGTTGTTTGATGCAGAAGTTTATGATTTTTTTAATGACGAAGACCGCCCCGTTTTGCACAAAATTAACGATGCCGTACTGGGCTTTGTAAATAAAGTTTTGTTGGCGACCCAATTAAAGGCCGAACATATTCAAAACGGAAAATTTCTCACTTTGGCACGTCAGCTTTTGGGAGCCTCTTCTGTATCAACGGCAAAAAGCATATTTGTCGATTTTTTAATTAATGAATTTCAGGCAAGCAAATTGACTCTTGCTTTTCGCAAAAATTTTGAGGCAAAAGCGGAATTCGCCCAAATTCATTATGCCGTCGGATGGGATGATCCGTTTAAAGAAGGTATCGAATTCCCATTAGCCGAAGGTTTGAACGGATGGGTGATTTTAAAGAACCGGCCGTATCTTTTGGATAACATTGACAAAGGCGAGTATTTTATTCCGCGCTTTAATCGTTCAGAAAAAAGTAATTACGGTTTACGTTCTTTTTTATCTGTACCGATTCATTTTGAAGATCAGGCAATGGGTATGATCACTCTGGAAGACACCAAAGCGAACAAGTTTTCTTTGGAAGACAAAACAAAATTAATCAATTATGCCGGAATTTTTTCCGGTGCATTAAAACGGCTTATTAAGGAAAAACAAATTGGAGGTGAAATAAATGGCTAAAAAACAGGATTTTGCAAGTAAGACACAAAAAAGCAAAATGGGCAAAAGTTGTCCCGTATGTGGTGAAACATATCAATATGTAAAAACCGTAAGCATGGTTGCCGGCGAAAAATCAGATTCGTATCATTTTGCCGAGCGTATAGTTGCCGTATGCAAATGCAATGAAAAAGAAGTTTACGGCTAAAAACATTTAAATTTTATACACGTATATGTTAACGCCCCGTCGCGGGGCGTTTTTGGTTTATTAGCTCGGTGATGGTTATTTAACTAAAAATATTTAAAATCAACGGAAATTGATTTGCTTTCGACCGTTAACAAGGCTACCGATCGTTTTTTTATGTGTCTTGGCAGAGTGGCGCTTCCCGGATTTACAAAAAGAATTTCATTAAACATAATTTGTGTTGGCTTATGGGTGTGGCCGAAAACAACCACATCTGCTTTTTGGTTCATTTTAAATAACTGAAAAGCAAAAGTTTTAACAGAAGGAACAATATGAGTCACACAAAATTTGATATTTTCGCGTTCAAAAAACACGATGTTTTTTAATTTGCTTTGCAAAGGATAGCGGTCGGTGTTACCCAAAACCGCTTTCACTTCGGCAATGGAAGCCAATTCGATCAAAACCTCTTCTTTGCCTATGTCTCCGGCATGGATAATGAAATCCACACCTGCGAACAGGTCAAAAACTTCTGCGGCCAAATGTCCATGAGTATCCGAAATCAAGCCAATACGCAAAATACTATGCCTTCTCCAATACACCATTTAATTTTCGGTCGGCTCGTTTTAGTAAGATTGCAAATACAAGTCCGAAGACGCCCAACAATGCAAACATTACCATACTGGCCGTATAGTTGTGTGTCACATCCCGTAGTTTTCCGTTTAAAAACGGAAATAAAGCCAGACCGATATTTTGAATAAAAGTAATTAGTCCGTAAGCAGTACCTGTGTACTCCTCTTTAACAATTAAAGGAACCGAAGGCCACATAGCTGCCGGGACCAATACAAAGGCCGCGCCCAAAAGCAACATGGGATATTTAGGCGGTATCATGGTAAAGCCCATGATCAGATAACTGGGGATCAACAGAAGAGAGCCGAAAATCATTAAGGTTGCTCTTTTACCGATTTTATCTACTAGTGATCCTGCAAACGGAGCTAAAAACATCGAAGCTGCAATAATAATGGTGGTCGTTCCGCCCGCCGTGGAGAACATATGGGTAATATTGTAGAATACTTGCCCCAGAAAACTACCCGCATTACCAACGGTCATTGGTATGTGCCATTTGTCATGAAAAAAGTCGGTGGAAAGAGCTGTAAACGGAAAAATGGCGGAATAGAATGTTACGCAAAGTAAGGCTACGTACCAGAAAGCCGGACTAAATTTTTTGATATCCGAAAAGACGATTTTTTCCTCGGCTTCTTCGTCCTTTAGGCCAAGGGCTTTTTCACCGCGTTTATCCATGATTACGTAAACCAGTACAGCACCGAATGATATCAGACAAAAGATAACGGCAGCCCAAAGTGCTGCTTTGTAATTCCCAAAATAAGTTGAAATAAGCGCTTCGGTGTTAAATGAAAACAAAGTACCCAACCGACTAATAGTCAAGGCGATGCCAAAAGATAAAGCCAATTCTTTGCCTTTAAACCAGCGTGCCAAAATAGCGCTTTGAGCAACAACCAATGCTTCCGAACCGGCACCGAAAATAAAACGGCCGATATAAAGTACTACAATATTGTGGGCTAGTGCCACAATAGCTGCACCAAAGGCCACTAGACCCGCAAAAATCATAGAAGAACGTCGTGTGCCGATTTTATCAATCAAAAAACCGCCCAAAAGTACGGAAATAATAGCTGCAATGGAGTAAACAGTATACATGCCGCCGATAACGCTGCGGTCGATATTCAATTCTTTGATTAATTGAGGTGCAATCGCGCCCACGGAATCGTATGCAAAATAGCTGCCAAAGGTTAATAACGAAACAAAAAACAAAATAGTAAAGCGGTAAAGACGGGTACCGGGATCAAACCAGTTCCGGTGCTCGACTTGCATCGTAGCAAACATAATATACCCCTTTTCTTTTTCCTTTTTATGAAAAAAGCAAGTTAGTAAGGGCATTCTTTCGAAGCAAATTTCGATGCATCTTTTGCGGCATTAAATTAAAAAATAAATAAGCTTCACGATAATATTTTTGCTTAATATGGCAAATAGATCGGGTGAATATATCAGAAAAAATGGGATTTATAAGTTTGTTTACTCAAACGGTGTCGCGGATTTTTTTGAGTGGTTACCTTTTTTAATCAACTGATACTGCCCGGGAGTAAACCAAACCGCCATGGCAAAAACAAACAACACCAGTGGCAAATAAAACAAAAACCACTCTGCACCCATTCCTTTACTCAGACCCTCGTAAAGCAAAAACGCCGATCCCCCGCCGCCAATT
>CAZRBA010000120.1:0-5678 GCA_964598255.1 uncultured Caldithrix sp.
TACGACCCGACGCGTAAGCGGCAAACGCATTGTGCTAACGACCACCAATGGCACGCGTGCTTTGCGCGGCATCCGAAATGCGGGCGAAGTTGTACTTGCCTCTTTTTTGAATATTCGGGCAGTATCGGAGCACTTGAAATTGTCGAAACGAGATGTTGTGTTTTATTGCGCCGGTAACGAGGGCCGTTTTTCACTGGAAGATACGTTATGCGCCACGTGGCTAATCGGCGAATTGTGTGCGAAAACATCTGAGTGGCAATGTTCCGATGCCGCCCGCTGGAGCCTGCACGCATTGGAAAACATGCCGTCCGCAAAGAGACAAGAGACCATTGTGCAATGGGCGGCACAAAGCGAACACGCCCGAAAACTGAAAAAAAACGATTTGCAGGCGGATGTGGACTTTTGTTTGCAATGGAGCCTGTTCGAAGAAATTCCCGTGTTAGAGGAGCAAGGGCAGGTGGTTTTGGCAAACAAAACACCGTGATGAACTACCAGTACGTCTCTATCGAGCGTGAGCTTTACCGGAAGAGTGTTCGGAGTTGTATTAAAAGCGACCATTCCGTCTCATGTTCATCCTTAATAGACCGCGCGCTCGGATATTTTTCCCCTCAGGAATATGATGGCTTTTTTATGGTTAAAGCAAAACTCTCCCGAACCTTTGCCGTTATTATCCTAAGGTGACGCAAATTGCGTTTGGTAACTTAAATCATTAAATTATTGGAATTAAAAAACAAACATTTAAGCGAATCGAAGCGAATTTTTTATAATGGCACGTAAGAAAGTAAAAAATAAAAAACAACGAAATAAACAAAAACGTCAGGGATGGGGCTTTTTGTTTTTGGGTGTGGCCGTCATCCTGTTTTTGTCTATTGTTTCGTATAATGTGCAAGATCCCGTAGCGCTCTCCGGTGTGGTAACTCAAACACCGGTACACAATTGGTTCGGACGTATCGGTGCGGTAATAGCGTATTATTTGATCCAATGGACTTTAGGTTACCCCATTATTATTTTGCCTGTCATTTTAGCGCTGTTTAGCCTGCAAACGATCATGGAAAAAAAGTTTGTTTGGCTAAAAGGTTTAAGTTATTCGTTGCTTATTTGGGGAATCATGTTTTCCGTTTTTTTGGCCATGCCCGAGGCGTTGCGCACTAACGGACAAATGGCCGAATATTATCCCAGCGGACTTATCGGAGGCTGGTTGGCTTCGCGTTTGGTTTTGTACCTGGGGTCTTTTGGCAGTATTACACTGCTGATTATTTTAACGCTCACCTTGCTTATTGTGAACGTACAACTGGAGATCGCACCGGTTTTCGGCTGGCTATCCAAAGCATTGGCCCGGACTGCATCCCTTTTGGAAAACGGGCTTTTATTCTTTAAACGTCTGATTCCCCGTTCATCTCCGCCAGTTCCGGTGCCTGAGCAGCCCCCTCAAAAAGGGGAAGATCCTTTGCATGATCTTTTACCGCCGGAAAAAGACGACTTGCCGGAAATTCGGATTCCTGAAGCCACGGTAAAAGAAGATATCAGTGAAAAACTTTCGCAAACCGGTGATTCAGCGGTTGCCACTCCTCCGTTTTTGCCGGGAAGCGAACAGCCTCAGCAACCCGTATTAGATGAGGAACCTCCCTTGAAGGAGGGAATTCAGACCGATTTGGATACGTTGTTGGCAGAGTTGGATCGTGCCGGTCGGGATGAAAAGCAAAAGCGGGAAACAGCGGAAAGCAGTGAGGCAGCATCTCCGGCTCTGAACGATGTGGATTTTGAGGTTCGGGAAGAAGTCCAGGACAAAGAACTGGACTACGATCGGCTGGTTAAGGAAAGTATTGCCAAATTTGATTTTCCTTCTACGGAATTATTGGTAGACCCGCCGGAAGTTGAAACCAGCGTTACGCGCGAAGAGCTTAAAAGCAATGCCGATTTACTCGAATCGCGTTTGGCCGAATTCGGTATTATTGCCAAGGTTATTCGGGTTACTTCCGGACCGGTTGTTACATTGTACGAATTGCAACCAGCCCCAGGTGTTAAAGTAAGTTCCATTGTTGCTTTGGCCAACGATTTAGCCCTGGCCATGGAGGCGCGCAGAATTCGCCTCATTGCCCCCATTCCGGGTAAAGCGGCGGTAGGGATTGAAATCCCGAACCGCAATCCGCAAATTGTTTATTTAAAAACACTGATCCGCTCGGAAAAATTTGCCACCAGTAATTTTGAATTACCCATTGCTTTGGGGAAGACCATCAACGGCGAATCGTACATTGCCGATTTAACCAAAATGCCGCATTTGCTTGTGGCAGGTGCCACCGGTTCGGGGAAAAGCGTGGGAATTAATACCATTCTTATGTCGCTTATGTACGCCGTAGATCCGGCCAAAGTCAAATTTATGTTAATCGATCCCAAAAGAATTGAGCTTTCCATTTACAACGAACTAAAAGACCATTACCTGATTTGGCGTCCCGATTTAGACGAAACCGTAATTACCAAACCGAGCAATGCGGTTAGCATGCTAAACAGCATGGTTTTGGAAATGGAACGACGGTACGATTGGTTAGCGCAAATACATGCGCGAAATATTGTTGAATACAATCGTAAAGTAAAACAAATGCAGGAAGTTTCCGGGCATTCCGGCAAATATTCCCAGTTGCCTTATATTGTCATCATTATTGACGAGTTGGCCGATTTAATGATGGTAACGGCCAAAGAGATAGAAGCGCCCATCGCCTTGTTGGCACAAAAGGCCCGGGCCGTGGGTATTCACCTTATTGTAGCAACACAACGTCCCAGCGTGGATGTATTAACAGGGAAGATTAAGGCGAACTTCCCGGCGCGAATTGCGTATTATGTGTTCAGTAAGGTGGATTCGCGTACCATTCTGGATATGAACGGTGCCGAACAATTGCTGGGCAACGGCGATATGCTTTATCAGCCGCCGGGCAGTCCCAAACCGATCCGTTTGCAAAATCCTTTTGTTTCTACGGAAGAAGTAGAGCGTGTTGTGTATCATATTAGCAAACAGGCTAAAATGCCGTATTACAGCATTCCGCAACCAAGTACAACCGCTTCTTCGGGTGGTGGCATCAACGGTTCGGTTATGGAGCGCGATCCCTTGTACGAAGAAGCCCGGGCCATAGTGGTACGCCATCAGCAGGGTTCCATTTCGTTTTTGCAACGCAGATTAAAAATAGGCTTTTCCCGTGCCGCCCGTATTATGGATGAATTGGAAAGAGACGGAATTGTCGGCCCAGGAGAAGGTAGTAAACCCAGACAAGTGCTCATTACCTTGCAAGAGTTGCAGGACATGATGCATTAAAATAATTATCCCGAAATTATCGGCGGGGAAATTTTTGGTGGGGTTAATCTGTTTTTAAGATAAACCGCATTAAAGGGAGTGTTATGAAAGCAAAGATTTTATTTTTGTTGGTTTTGTTTGTTTTGGCTAATAGTACGTTTGCCATTGATGCCGAAAAAATTATCAAGAAAGTTCAAAAAAAATACGATAAAATCGAAAATTTTAAAGCGATGTTCGAAAAAGTAGAAACCTTTCGGTTAACCGGAACTAAATCGACCACGGCCGGAACACTTTATGTTAAAAACGGAAAAAAATATCGCTTTGAGACGGAAAATCAATTGGTTATTTCCGACGGAAAAACGGTGTGGACGTATAATCGGATTAACAATCAGGTTTTAATTGATAAAGTACGTAAAAATTCCGGAGCATTATTGCCGCGTGATATTTTGTTTAAATTTCCCAAAACCCATTACGCCACTCTGGTCGGTCAGGAAAAGATCGACGGGAAAAAAGCTTACATTGTCAAGCTGGATCCCAAAGAAGACGTGCAGGGTTATTTTAGTAGTATTAAAATTTGGGTATTAGATCATACCTGGCAAATTGTAAAAATAGAAATAACCGATCTCAACGGCAATAAATCGATATTTAATCTCTCCCACATCGATACCAAAACAAAACTTTCCGATTCTTTGTTCCATTTTACGCCGACAGCGCAAATGAATGTTGTAGACATGCGTGAATAGGATTCGATATTAATGAGCACGCAACAATTTGTAGATATTCATTCCCATTATTTGTTTGGTTTGGACGATGGCGCGGCTTCTCTTGATGACAGTTTGTCTATGTTAGAGCAGGCCGCATCGTTGCATATTACTCATCTTTTGGCCACGCCCCATGCTACGGAGCTTACGAACGATGCCTTTAGCGAACAGGTGGTGCAGCACTTTGAAACCGTTCGCCAAGAAGCCCGAAAAGCCGGCATTCCGGTGCATCTTTACCTATCCGCCGAATTGTTTTTTAGCCGCAGAACAATGGATTGGCTGCACTATCCCTGGGCTACCATAGCCAATAATCGAAAATATTTATTATTTGAATTGCCTTTACTCGATTTACCGGAAGGTGTGGGCGAATTTATTTTTCAATGCCGTTTAAAGGGGATTACACCTATTTTGGCGCATCCTGAACGTTATATGTATTTGCATAAAAAATTAGAAAAGCTTTATGCGTTTTTTCAACAGGGATGCCTTATTCAAATAAATGCCGGAAGCATTACGGGCCAATTCGGTCAAAACGTACAAAATATGGCTTTAAATTTTATCAAGAGTGGTTTTGCTCATTTTGTGGCATCCGATGCCCACGAAATTAAATACAGAAGTTACAAAACTTTGATCCGCGCCTATGAAGAATTGGCAAAATTTGTCGATAGTTCTTTCTTGAATCGATTGTTTTTTGAAAACCCGCAAAACGCAATTACCGGTCAGGCAATCAAAGTATCGGAGGTGGACGATGGCCTGTTTGATTCGCAAACGGATTCATTGAAAAGATGGGCAAAACGGTTTAAAAAGAAATTTTTTTCTTAAAAAAAGCCTGCCGGAAAAAAGATTGATTTGTGTTCCTAATCAATTAACGTTTTAATGTTTCAATCGTATATTGCCCAACTCAATTTTAATCGGTTGCGGAAAGCAGTCCGCTTATTAAAATGCGGGTATTCAATTTAACGGCTGAGCCGTACGAACAAACAAGTAAATGCCTTTCATGAAAAGGTGTTGCTAAAACTTTAATTTTTTGTTGAAAAAATCGGAGGCACTGCGTGGAAACGAAAGTTCCGAATATGGCAGATGTTAATGAGTATGATGAACAAGAGCAACCGTTACAATTTGCCGACTATTTGCGTATTTTATATCGCGGAAGATGGATTATCCTTTTTTCGTTTATCGCTGTTCTTGCGGCTACTCTAATTTATACTTTTAAAACACCGCCCACTTACGAGGCCACAACCACTTTACTCATCGAAACCAGTAATTCCGTTGAACAAAGTCTGTTCAATTTAACCTCGTTTGGCAATCAGGCTAATATGCTTACCAATCAAATGGAAATATTGAAAAGTCGGAGTATTGCCGAAAGGGTGGTTCGGTCGTTGGAAAAATCGGATGCCCGCGATTCCATCAGTTTTTTCCAACCGCAGGAAGACGGCACGGAGCTCACGTTTAACGACCGTGTGGAAATTGTGATGAACAGCATGGAAGTGGAACCTAAGCGCGACACCGATATTTTGACGTTAACCTATCAGGCCGGAACCCCTTTTGAAGCGGCCTACATTGCCAACACGATAGCACAAGAATTTGCCCAGCAAAATGCGGAAACCAATCGGCTGGAAGTAACGGAAATGCGCAAA
>CAZRBA010000121.1:0-5052 GCA_964598255.1 uncultured Caldithrix sp.
CAGTTCGCAGTGGCGAAAAGTAATGTGATCGCCGCGCAGCTTGATTAAATCGTAGGCCTTGCCGCCCATGTCAAAGATTAAATTTTCGAAAGTCCAGTAGGCCGTGTAAATGGAAAAAGAAGATTGGGGGATGATTTTGACGCGTTCTCCGGGATAGGCCGAAACGACAATAGCCTCGGTTTGAGTACCGGATGCCGAGGATGAACCGAGAGAAAGGGATTCGGAATAAACACGAGGCGGTGTAGATGAGTTCCCCCGGATAAATAGAGTATCACCGGCCTGTAAATATGTAAATGCTTGAGCAATCGAATTGAACGGTTGGTCAAAGGTACCCGATCCGGATTCTGAAGCGGTATTATCGGCATAATAAACCGTACCCGCAAATGTAAGTTGTGATACGAATAACAATATTAACAAAAGATATTTCATAATTTCCCTTTAGTTTTGTAAAAAATCTTTACAAATGCACAAAGTTACTGCGTGTGTTTTGTGCGATAGACACGAATTTCCGATATTGTGCGTTTTATTGCAAACTGTTTTTGCAATTATTGTGCCGATGGTTTTTGATTTGAGCTTGACATTGTACTGTTTAGTTTTTAATATGAATTTACTTAGTAAACTGAATTTTAAAGGTTTAAAGCGTATTTTCCAAAATACTAGTCTTTCATTTAGATATTAATTCATAAGTTAATAAAGTCGATTTACTAAAACGATTTTTGTCGCTTGCCTTACCATACGAAAAAGGAGCGTTTTTATGGACGCAGTAAAGCATCCTTACAGGCCTCGTTTTGGAATTTTAATAATTTTACTAATTTCCGTTTTTAGCATTTCCTACGGACAGCAAATGCGCTGGTACAAGCATTATTTTCATGGATTGCAGGCAATGAAAAGCGGAAATTACCAGGAAGCTGCCAAACATTTTCATGCTTGTTTGCGCGTAAAAAGTTCGGATAAAAAGAAGACCCGAGCTTTTGGAGCCGTTTTTATTGAATATTTTCCTCATCGTGAATTGGGTATTTGTCTTTTTTATTTGGGACAACCTGAGCTGGCCAAAAAACAGTTGCGTATTTCCTTGCAACAAGCCCCTTCGGTGCGTGCCCGAGAATATTTGCAAAAAATCGAATCCGGGGATGTGATTCGAGGCGGCCCGCAAACCAACGAACAAACAACGGAGATGTTTGCAAAAAAAGAAAGCAAAGCCGCAGCCCCGGTTGAGCGCCCTGACACGAATAGGAACACGGAGCCGGATATGGGCGAAATTGGTGAGCGGATGAGTATTGCCGTATTACCTTTTTCCAGCCAAGGGATCGGCGGGGAATTAAGCGGGGTGGATTTGCTTGATAAACTTATAACCGGTTTTGTTAATTCCAAACGTTTTAAAGTGATTGAGCGTGCCCAACTGGAAAAAATTTTAAACGAGCAAAAATTGGGGCTAAGTGGCATTGTAGATCCCAGCACGGCGGCCGAAATAGGTAAAGGTATCGGGGTGGATGCGGTTGTACTGGGTAGTGTAACCCGAGCGGGAAATTCATTAAGTATTGATGCCCGTCTGATCGATACGGAGAGCGCGGCCATAATTTCGGCCCAAGATGCTTACAGTGACCGGATTTCGCTTTATCAGATTTCGCAAATGGTGAATACCCTGGCTCAAAAATTTACCAAAGATTTGCCCATTGTTAAGGGACTGGTTATCAATATTAAAGGGAATCAGCTAACTTTGGATTTCGGCTCTAACAAAAAAATTAAAAAAGGTATGAAATGCATCGTCTATCGCGAAGGAGATCCGATTGTACATCCGGTAACGGGGAAAGTGATCGGGCGAATGATCAATCAGATTTGTGTGGCGCGTATTACCGAAACAATGCCAAATTTTTCGATCGCGGAAATTGAAAAAAGTTTGTCCGGAGTTCCGCAAAAGCTGGATAAGGTGATTACCAAATAATTTTTAGGAGCATTAAACGATAGGGGAGTTTTCCTCGTTTAACCACAATCCCACCTAACAGGAGGATATTTTATGAGATCATTTTTAGTTACGGCCTTAGTCGTAATTTTAGGCTTTTCGGGAATTGGTCTGGCACAGTTCCCGAAGGTTTCGCGTCAACCGCAAATTGAAGTGTTCGGCGGTTTGGCTGTTCCTTTGTCCCCCAAAGAATTTTCGGATTATTATAAGGTAGGATTAAGTTTGCACGGGCAATATGTAATATTTCCTTCGCCCCGATTGGGCCTTAGTTTTGCTCTTGCCTACGAGGGATTTAGTTTTGACGGCGATAAATTCATGCAGGACATTCAAAACAGTGATCCGTTTACGGATTATTCCGGTTTCGGTGTGGACGGTTCTGCCAGTATTGTTGAATTTGGCATCGGTGTTCGCCCGTATTTGACGTCACCCGAGGCCAATATGCAAGTATTTTTATACGGCATGGTCACTTACAATATTTTGGATACAAAAGCTGATCTTTCGTACAAGGATCGCAATTTTTATTCCGGTGAAGACAAAGAAAAAAAGTTCGGGCTGGCCTTGGGCCCAGGAATCGAGATACCGTTGAATGATACGATGAATTTAATTGGCCAAGGGGTTTTTCGTTATATTTTTACTTCGGGTGACGGGACCTCTTTTTTGGGCATTACAACCGGAATCGTTTTTTAGGATTCGGGAAAAATTAAATAGCGGCGACGTATCCGAACGTTGCCGCTTTGATTTTTTAGGTATTTTAGAATGCCTTGAAAATAAATCCGAAAAACAGGAAAAAGCATCATGTTGATTAAAGTAAATATGATTTTTATTGCTTTACTTTTATGTACAGCTATAAGCAGTGCGCAAAACAAAATGCCCGCGTGGATCGAACAACGACCGATGGATGCGCGCTATTATATTGGTATTGGCTATGCTTCGAAAACAGAGCACCCGAACGATTATCAAAAAGTGGCGCGTGATAATGCTTTGAGTGACATTGCCTCGCAGATTAAGGTACAAATTTCCAGCGATTTTATGCAGCAAGTAGTAGAGAAAGCAGGATTGGTTGCCGATCAATTCAAGTCTTTTGTCCGATCTTCAACAAAGGCAGAACTGGAAGGGTACGAATTGGTAGATCGTTACGAGACACCAAGTGACTATTGGGTGTATTATCGTCTTTCCAAAGCCAAGTACAAAGCTTTAAAAACTGCCAAGCTTAATAAAGCGAAAGCGCTGTCGTTGGATATGTTCAACAAGGGAAGAACTGCCGAAAAATCAGGTCAAATAGCAAAAGCGCTTTTATTTTACTTTCAGGCTGTGCCTCCCATTGAAAAGTATATCAACGAATCGTTAGAAGTCGAAGTTGCGGGACAACGGATTTACTTATTTAATGAAATTTATGCCTCTTTGCAGCGTATCTTAGGAAGGTTGAGAATGGAGGCTTTAAATCCGGAAGTAAAAGGTAAATGGGGCCAACCCTTGGCACGGCCATTAACGGTGCATGTACAATTTGCAGAAGGAACCGGAACAAAAGGTTCGCTGCAAAATCTTCCCGTCGAATTTTCTTTTACTCGTGGTGCAGGCGATTTAATAAAACATGCCTACACCGATGCCGCAGGAATGGCTAAAACACGTGTTTTACGGATTAGTTCTTCGAACAATCTGCAAATTATTCAAGCAAAAGTCGATTTGAATAAGCTGGTCAATGAAAATAATCCTTCAATTGTTTTAAAAGGAATTATGAACAGTCTTGTAGTGCCCGCTACGCGGATTTTAATTCATGTGGTAGGATTAACTGCTTATGTGCAAACCGACGAATCGATTTTGGGCAGAAAAGCGCTTGTTAAGCAATTAGAGCCGGCCTTGAAAAATGCACTCGGAGAACAGGGTTTTACATTCAGTCCTTCTCCCGCTCAAGCGGATTTTTTGATTAAGCTTAAAGCGGTGGCGCGTAAAGGTGCCGAAATGTATGGTTTGCATTCTTCATTTGTTACGCTCACTTTTTCGGCAATTGATTTACATTCGGGGCAGGAAATTTATAAAAGCGTTTTGGACGATATTAAAGGTATTGATCTTACGTATCAAAAGGCGGGCGTGAAAGCATTAAGCAATGCGGCTAAAGAAGTTAATGCAAAGTTAGTTCCCGAATTCATACAAAAAATCGGTTCGGTAAAAGCGGATAAATAGAAGGGGCGCAAAACAACGGGTTATTAATAAGTACGTTTATTGCACGAAGGGAATAGCGGGGGGCTTTTTAATTTTTATCGTAATTCATGTTTTAAAAAACCTCATGTATTTTTGAACACATTTCTTATTTTCAGTATATTCTAACTTTAATTTTATGCAATAAGAAACAAAAAGGAGCATGTATGTTTAAAAATCATCCTAAGGGATTGATGACCCTCTTCTTTACGGAAATGTGGGAGCGTTTTGGCTTTTACACCATGTTGGCCGTGTTTGTTTTGTATATGGATGAAGTTTTTCATTGGAGCGATGCGCACAAGGGGCAGGTTTACGGGTTATATTTGGCTTTTGTTTATTTTACACCCATTGCAGGCGGCTGGATTGCCGATCGCATATTGGGCTATCGGTTGACCATAAAGCTTGGTGCGATTATTTTGGGAATCGGATATTTATTGCTGTCTTTTTCCAATCCGGAACGTATTTGGCTTTTCTTTTTGGCATTGGCCGTTTTGGTAATCGGTAACGGATTATTTAAAGCCAATATTTCGGTTTTGGTCGGTAATTTGTATCCCTTGGGAAGTCCGTTAAAAGATCCCGGATACAATATTTTTTACATGGGGATTAATTTGGGCGCATTGATTGCACCGTTGACGGCCACGGCACTTCATAATTATTTTGGCAGCTACCAAAGCGCGTTTGCAGCCGCTGCGGTAGGAATGTTGCTTTCGTTGGTGGTATTTGAAGTATGGAAAGGCAATTACATGCAAGCCGACCATGCTTCGGCTGCGGCAAAAGCCGATGAAAGCACCAAGGAAGAACGGGTTTCTCCCGAGCAAGAGAAAGAGCGTATTGTTGCCTTGTTGACGATTTTTGCCATCGTGATTTTCTTTTGGATGTCTTTCCATCAGAACGGT
>CAZRBA010000122.1:0-4508 GCA_964598255.1 uncultured Caldithrix sp.
AGCGTTCGGGGGAACAGATCAAGATCATCGGTACGATGACAAGCGACAGCAGTTTTCGTGCGCAGGAGGTGCGCCCCTGGATCGGACGCGGTAAAGGGCGGTTTCGTCGCCAGCGGGGCGGAAGAAGGTTTTAAGTGCCTCTATTTTTACATAAAGCCATTCCAGATTCAGCGAAAAAAATCTTTCTCTTATTCCCCCTGTTTTTAAAAACGGAGGGCATACCGGCCTTTAAAATGGTTGGAGAACGTAGCTGTTTTTGAATGGTGGAGCGTTCCCCTAAAATTTGCTATTCCCGAAATAATTTAGCATTTTTGAAAAATGAAGTCAGAATGGAAAAGCATTACCTTAAAAATTTCGAAAAGAATTGTACAGGCCTCGATCGCAATTTAATGTGGCAACACTCAAAATATTTGGCTCTTTTGTAAGAAATGAGCAAAAACCAAATGGTGATCCGGATATTTTGGTTTCATTAATCCGTGCACTTTCTGTGTTTACTTTTTTAAGCTCGAAGACAATTTAAGCGCTATACTTGAAGTGAAAAGAGATTTAGTAAAGAAGAATTCTTTAAAACCCCATATCTGCCAAAAGATATCAGCCGATGCACGATCGATTTCGTGAAAGAAAAAATTATTTGAATGAGCTATGGAATCGATAACAAATGCAAGAAATTTCCCAGACATAGGGCAAGGATGGCCTCTGCTTTTCAATAAGATTTAAAAACCCAATATTCCGTAATTTGTGTTTCGAAAATTATCGATGAAGCGTTAACAAAGATTCATCAATACGCGAAAGAGAATTGCCCGATAGAGACTTTGGCGCTTTGATATATGAAATAAGTTGAAGTTATTTGAGCTTTGGTCTTAAATTACCACCGATAGGAATATTATTAGGTTAAAAAAATAATCAATATTTATTAATGCGATTACATTTTAAATTCCCTTAAATTATTTGCTTGAAAATTATGTAAAAAAATTATTGAAAGAACTATTTAATGCCTGAACAAAATACAAATACGGATCTTACTTTTTTCACAAATGAACCCGATTCAACTCTTTTAGACCGCTTTGTGGCCATTCTAAAAGACGTACGCTATTTCGATATTTTAGTTGGTTACTTTCGTTCAAGCGGTTTTTTCCGTTTGTACCGATCCTTTGAAAAAATTGAAAAAATTAGAATCTTGGTTGGTTTAGGGATTGATAAAATATCCTTCCAAATAATCGATAGAACGAAAAACGGTGATTTTGAATCGCATGTAAAAATAAAGGAATATTTTGGGGAATTATTAAAAACCGAAATTGAAGCGTCTGAAGATTCGAAACAGGTAGAAGAGGGCATTCTAAAGTTTGTCGAATTTATTAAATCAGGTAAAATCGAGATTAAAGCGCACCCCAGCCGGAATATTCATGCTAAAGTGTACATCAGCCGTTACCACGAAAATGACCGTGATTTTGGTAATGTCATTACCGGATCAAGTAATTTTTCCGAATCTGGTCTGGTGGCACAGCGTGAATTCAACGTCCAGTTAAAAAACAGTGCCGATGTAAAATATGCATTGGAAAAGTTCGAAGCATTGTGGAAAGAAGCGGTTGATATTTCGGATTTTTATGTTGATGTTATTAAAACGCGCACCTTTCTTAATGACACGATTACGCCATATCAGATTTACTTAAAATTTTTGTACGAGTATTTTAAAGAAGAATTGAGCTACGATAAAGCGTTGTTTTACAAAAATTTTCCCGAAAATTTCATGAAATTAAAATATCAGGAGCAGGCGGTTCTCAATGCAAAGAGAATTATCGAAGAATACAATGGCGTTTTTTTAGCTGATGTGGTTGGGTTGGGCAAAACCTATATTTCGGCCATGCTTGCCAATCAGCTTCCCGGAAAGCATCTGGTTATTGCCTCTCCCGCGCTTCTGGATAAAGACAATCCCAATTCATGGAGAAATGTTTTTCATGTATTTAAAGTAGCTGCTGAGTTTGAATCCATTGGTAAATTAGAAAAAATTTTGGAACGCGGCACAGACCGTTATGACAATGTATTTATCGATGAAGCTCATAAATTCCGAAACGAAGCGAATATTAGTTACGAAATGCTTTCAAGAATTTGTGCCGGTAAAAAAGTGATTTTAGTAACGGCCACACCATTGAATAATTCCCCGTTGGATATTTTAGCTCAAATAAAACTCTTTCAAAAAGGGAAAAACAGCACCATTCCCGGTATTAAAAATCTGGATTCTTTTTTTAACGGTTTGCAAAGAAAATTGAAAAAATTAGACCGTAAAAAAGATTACAAAAGATACATGGATGTGGTTCGTGAAAATTCACGGGAAATTCGCGAACGCGTGCTTAAATACATTATGGTGCGCCGGACCCGACGGGAAATTGAACAGTATTTTAGCAGCGATTTGAACGTTCAGGGATTAAGGTTTCCGGAAGTGGCCGCTCCGGCTCCCATTTTTTACCAGCTCGATCAGAAATTGGATCGAATTTTTTTAGACACAATTAAAATGATTACCGATAAAAATTGTTTTACTTATGCGCGTTACATGCCTTTGTTGTATTTGAAAAAAGGATTGTCGGAATTCGACAAAACTTCCCAGCGCAATATGGGAAGTTTTATGAAAACACTTTTGGTAAAACGGCTGGAAAGTAGTTTTTTTGCCTTTAAAATGACTCTGGACCGATTTATTGAATCCTACGAAAATTTTATTAAGGCTTACAAAAAGGGATCGGTTTATTTCAGTAAAAAGTACTGGCATAAAGTGATCGACTATTTTTTAAGTGACGATTTTGAATCCATTCAAAAATTGATCGATCAGGAAAAAGCGGAGGAATATTCGTCCGAAGAATTTTTACCTAAACTTCGCACCGATTTGCAAACGGATTTGAATACCTTGAAAATGATAAAATCCTGGTGGGAGCAAATTGATTATGATCCGAAACTGGAAAAATTTATTGTCGAATTACAGAATTCTCCGATTTTAAAAAAGAACAAACTCATTATCTTTACCGAATCCAGAGAAACCGCAGACTACTTGCACGCACAACTCGGCAAACGATTGGGGGAAAAACCCCTTTTGTACCACGGTAATTCCAGTCCGTCCGATTTAACCACGGTCATTGCGAATTTTGACGCCAACGCCCGCAATAAAAAGGACGATTACCGTTTACTGATTACAACCGAAGTTCTTTCCGAAGGGATTAACCTTCATCGTTCCAATGTGGTTGTAAATTATGATTTGCCCTGGAATCCGACGAGAATGATTCAGCGAGTGGGCCGTATTAATCGTGTGGATACGCCGTTTGACAAAATTTACACTTTTAACTTTTTCCCTACTGAACAATCCAATGACGTTATTAAACTTAAAGAGGCGGCCATTGCCAAAATTAATTATTTTATCGAAATGTTGGGAAATGACGCCAAACTGCTGACAGATGGCGAAGAAATAAAGTCGTTTGAATTGTTCAACAAATTAACCTCCAGAGAGTTTGTAACCGGAGAAGAAGAAGGTGATGAAAGCGAACTGAAATATCTGAATGTAATTACGGAAATCCGCGATAAACACCAGGCTCTGTTTGAAAAAATAAAACGTTTACCTAAAAAAGCGCGATCAGCGCGGAGCATTGAACCCTACATGAATTTAACGGATGAGGCGCTTTTGACCTATTTCCGCAAGGGAAAGCTGGAAAAATTCTATCTGGCAACCCGCTCAGAAGCGAAGGAAATCGATTTCGTTAGCGCAGCAAAGCTGTTCGAAGCCACTGAAGAAACCAAACGTCGTAATTTACTGCCTGACTATCATAACTTGCTTAAAATGAACAAAAGTGAACTTATTGCAAATTTAACGGAAGAAGAAATAAAAGAGAGTATGTCTCGCAGAAGTCGGGATAATGCAATTCGGATCTTAAATTTTTTAAAGTCGAAAGAATTTAGACAATACAAGGGCTTTACAGAGATCGAAGAGTTGTACCTTAAAAGGGTTATTAAAGTGTTGGAAGATGGTGTAGTACCGAAATCTGCGACCAAACGCATTTTTTCGGCGATTCGTAATCTGGAGAATCCGAGAGATATTTTGAGCGCCGTAAGAAGAAATTTACCCGAGGAATTCTTTAAAACAAATTACGATTCGTATGGTCGTTTAATGGAAGCGCCGGATGAAGTTATTTTATCGGAGTGTTTTGTTCGATGAATGAAGAGGAACTTTTACGGTTCATCGAAAGCGGTGAAAATTTACAGGTTGAATTCAAAGAAAGTCGAGATCATTTACCCCGCAACTTCTTTGAAACCGTGTGCGCCTTCCTTAACACCAAAGGCGGACTCATTTTGCTTGGCATTGACGATTCCGGCAACATCAAGGGAGTAAACAAGAAGGTTCTAAACAAATTAAAAAAAGACATTGCCAACCTTGCTCATAATCCGCAGAAATTATCACCGGCCATTATGCTCTCGGTTAAAGAAATTGAAATAGAAAATAAAGCGATTTTAGCCGTTAAAGTACCCGAAAG
>CAZRBA010000123.1:0-15495 GCA_964598255.1 uncultured Caldithrix sp.
ACCTCATGCACCGGTGTAATAATGACAAAAGCAGAAGGATCGATATCTTCTATTAATTCGGTCAAAAGTGTTATTTCTTTGCGTGATACCACTGTCATGATAATTTCCCGATCGATGTTTTTGTAAAGGCCGCGGCCTTTCAACGCCGTGGCTCCGCGGCTTAACCGATCCATGATCGCTTTGGCAATATCTTCACTAAAATCGGAGATAATGATGGCCGAGCGGGCATAGTCAAAGCCATCGAGCACCACATCGATTAATCGGGATGAGACAAACAAAAGAAAGAAAGCATACAAAGTAAGGGCCATTGCCGGAACGGAATCGGAAAGGTGCTTTACCTGAATCACGATTCCGGCAAAGCTGATCACAAAAAAGTCAATAGTCATAATGGCCATGCCCGGTTTCATTCCGTAACGCTTCTGCAGAATGGCAGCCACAATATCCGACCCTCCGGTAGAACCTTTGAACTTAAAAATGATGCCCAATCCTATTCCCAAAAAGAAAGCGCCCAATAGCACCAGAAAAAAGAAATCATGATGCAGCAAATGGACAATGGAAGCACTTTTGTTAAGGCCAACGTAAGAGATTCCCGGAAATTCACCCCGGAACAAGTCGATTAAAAGAGAAGAAATGGTGAAGCCGTAAAAAGTACGTGCGCCAAATTGTTTTCCCAATTCCTTTACGCCCCAGATGTACAATGGAATGTTCAGAACCCAGATCAGGCTTCCCACAGGAACGGCGCCCCCGCTTAAATAGTGCACGGCCATTGCCAATCCCGAAACCCCTCCGGGCACGACCTTGGCATCTACCAAAAACACACCGATGCCCAAAGCCATCAGGATACCGCCGATGGTAATGAAAAAGTAGTCTTTTATTGCCGAATGCTTTAGGATTGATGGCATCGCTTTTTCTCCGAAATTTAGTTACAAAACGGGGCAAGTATACGCATTTAAACGGGCGATGTCAACCGGAGATCAGGAGAATTGAAAATAGGCCCAGTAGACCAAAAGTTTATTTTTGATGTGGAAAACGGGATGGAGCAACCGGCTAATCAACCAGGGATAGATGTGTGAAAAATTCTTGTCCGTTATTCAGTACTTTTTAACTCTACTCGGCAGCCGCAATAGGTTTAAAAAGGAGAAGCAAGGGGAAATAGTCTTTCAACACATCCCGACAAGTTGGTGCTCTAAGCAAATCTGTGTTAATTAGCGGTAGTTTACTCTCCCTTGCCCCCATGTTAGAAATTTAAACATTCAACGTAAAATTTACAGCGATGCTTTATTCCCTAATGAAATTACATTCCGGAGCGATAATTACTAAGTAAGCAAAAAACGATTATTTAAACAAATTAATTTAGGAAGTGTTTTATGCCTATTGCACACAAACATGTTTATAAAGATGACTGGTTGGTTAAGGCACTTTTGTACTATCAAATTATTGACGAAGAGCTCTATAACGAGTTAGTAACTCGTTTTCCGAATGAGGAATATTTTTTCGATGTTCTGGTTAAGAATAATTATCTCCAGAAAGAAGATCTGATTACATTTATTGAAGAAGCTCTGAATATCCCTGTTGTTGATTTGGAAAAGGTAAAAGTTAACCCCGAACTTCTCAAAAAATTCCCTGAAGAATTGTGTAAAAAATATCAGATATTCCCCATAAAGGAGACAGAAAATGAAGTTCACGTGGCCTGTTTTGATCCTTCCATCTTCGAGATTGAACGGGAAATTGAATATATCACGGGAAAATATGTTAAAACATTTTTTGCGTTAAAAGAACAGATTCACAAAAAGATTAAAGAATATTATGCGCCAGATGAACTGATTGATTCCTTGGTCAATGATAAGCAAAACATTGAAGTGACCATAGCGGGCGAGGAAGGTTCCGGTGAACAAAAAGGTGTAGTCAAATTAGTAAATCAAATTTTTGCTGAAGCGGTGTTAAACGATGCGAGTGATATTCATATTGAACCGCGCGAAAAGGATGTGGTGGTTCGGCTGCGCATCGATGGCATCATGCGTAATATAATGGAAGTGCCAAAAACGTTACACCCTCAAATTATTAGCCGCATTAAGGTGATATCCGATTTAAACATTGCCGAAACCCGCAAACCTCAGGATGGCAAAACCAAAATTATTGTAAATGGGGCGGATATTGATCTCCGTGTATCGGTTTTGCCCACCAGCTATGGCGAAAAGGTGGTTATCCGCTTGTTAGACAAACGGAAGGCCATGGTTTCATTTGAGCAACTGGGCATTCGAGGCGTCAACAAAGAATTAATGGATAGGTGCTTTTCTGCGCGTCAAGGTATGATTCTGGTTACCGGGCCCACAGGCTCCGGAAAAAGTACCACACTGTACGCTGCGATCAATAGCCTTAAATCAACCACGACAAATATTTTAACGATTGAAGACCCGATCGAATATGTGTTTGATGGCATCAATCAAGTTCAGGTAAATGAGAAGGCAGGAATTACCTTCGCATCGGCATTGCGCTCGTTTCTCCGTCAAGATCCGGACGTCATCTTGGTAGGGGAGATCCGTGATCAGGAGACGGCAGAAATCGCCATCCAGGCGGCATTAACAGGGCATTTGGTTTTAAGTACATTACACACAAATGACACGTTTGGTACGATTACCCGCTTGCAGGATATGGGGGTGGACGAATCGAAGTTGGCCGAAGCATTACAGGGGATTATTGCTCAACGCCTTGTTCGCCGTTTGTGCTCGAAATGTAAGCGGCCTGTGGATAAAAAGCAATTAGACCCTCGCCTACTCTATACATTCAAACAAATGGGATACGAACAACCCGAGGTGTACAAAGCAGAAGGATGCAGCCATTGCAATTATATGGGCTATAAAGGGCGCATTGGGGTGTACGAAATCTTAATAATGGATCGCGAATTAAAAGATGCCCTATACAGTAATGCGTCGATTAGTGAATTGCGCACTTTGGCGCGTAAAAAAGGCTTTCGAAATTTGTTTGAAGATGCGCTTTCATTAGTGGCCGAGGGTATTACCGATTACAAAGAAGTTTTGCGCGTTATTCAACCCGATTTAAGCGTTGTCAACAAAAGATCGACCATAGCCCAGACCAGAACACCGGAGAGAAAAGAGGAACTCCCGGTATCAGCTGGCGAACCGACCCCGCCGGTGGAACCAAAAGCACAGAGTGAAAAAACTGTTACCGGAAAAAAAGCAACAAAAAAAGCAACAGATATCTCGAGTCTGGACGAAATAAAAAAGCTCGCTCAGCAACTCAAAAAAGAAAAAAAGGATGGCGTAAAAAACAAAGTTTCGGATGAAAGTAAATCTACACCGAAAAAACCCGTACCAAAACACGATGCGATGGTCGATATTTTGGTAGTTGAAGATTATCCTGTAACACGCCTGCTTTTAAAACGTATGCTGGAGCGGCAAAAAGGGTGGAAAGTACGCGAGGCATCAGATGGGTTAAAAGGGCTGGAAGCAATCAAAAAACACATGCCTGATATTATCCTTCTGGATTTGATGATGCCGAAGATGGATGGGTATGAATTCTTGAAACATCTGAGAAGCTACCCGGCAGGAGAAAATATTCCAGTATTAATTATTACAAGTTTAAACGGATCTGAGAATGAATTAAAAGGTTTCGAATTAGGTGCGGATGACTTTATCACCAAACCTATCAATATCAATTCATTGGTTGCGCGTATTCGTCGTCATCTGGCTTTACATAAAGGGAACTCTGCGGGACATAACGTGCCAAAATCGGCAGGTACTGCTCCGGCAACTGAAACAAAGCGTCCCAACCGTGGCCAGGCTACTTCAGAGACAAATCCTGAGCCGACGCCAGCCCGGGTAAAAGAAGACGAAGAAGTGAACTTGAATTTAAAACTAAGTTAGTATGGAAAATTTTGCGCTAAATATCACAGCTTTTGTGATCGGGATGATTTTTGGAAGCTTTCTTAATGTGGTCGCCTATCGGCTGCCTTTAGGTAAAAGCATTGTGATAGGGCGGTCAAAATGCCCCCACTGCCAGCATATCATTCCGTTTCATGACAATATTCCCGTTATTTCATTTATCTTTTTAAGAGGTAAATGTCGTTATTGTGGCCAGCACATCTCATTACAATATCCTTTAGTTGAACTGATAACCGGAGTTTTAACCTGGGCATTATTTTTACGGTTTGGTTTAACTCTCCAGTTTTTGTTTTATTTGATCTTTGTGTATTTTCTTATTGTCATCGCTCTTATCGATTTAAAGACCCAACTCATTTTAAATAAGTTGCTTTTGCCGTTGTTGATATTGGGAATTGTGATTAATTACTTCGGAGAAATTCTTCCTTTTGACCAGGCCGGGTTGGGAGCCTTGGTAGGTGGCGCGGCCATGTATTTTGTAGCCTGGCTGGGTAATAAAATTTTTAAAAAAGAAGCAATGGGCATGGGGGATGTAAAACTGGCCTTTGTAAGTGGCTTCTTTTTTGGGTGGCAAATCATCTTGTGGGCGCTGTATTTAGGTTTTATTGTGGCTATTTTGGCAATAGGCATTATGTGGGTTGTGCGGAGGAATCGTCTTCCCAAGCAAATTCCAATGGGGCCGTTTTTTGCCGCGGGATTTATTTTAAATTTATTTTATGGTTCTAAATTGTTAGAATTTTACCTGAATATTTTCAACTAAATAAAGGTGAAATTTATGCCCAATTTTAAATATCGTGCGTATGATGCGGAAGGTAAAATCATCGAAAGTACCCTGTTGGCTAAAGACGAAAGCGATGTGGCACGGCAGTTAGATCAGTTGAATTTGGTACCGGTCGAAATAAAAAAGCTGGAATCGAAACAGCATACCAAAAAAATAAAAATGAACGTTAAAGACGATGCCGTGCTCATGTTTACCAAACAGCTTTATACCATGCTTAAAGCGGGTATCCCCATTTTGCTGGCACTGCAAACTGTTAAAGATCAAACCAAAGATGAAAATTTTAAAAATATCATTGAAACCATTTATCGCGATATTGAACAGGGAGGACGCTTTTCCGATGCCTTAAGCCAATATCCCAAGATATTTTCGAACATTTATATTAATGCCATAAGGGTCGGGGAAATTAGCGGTACGTTAGAAGAAGCATTACACTATATGCATCAATACATGGAAAAAGACATCAAAATGCGGAGCGATGTAAAAAAGGCATTTCGCTATCCGATTTTTGTTATCATCGGTCTTATTGGTGCATTTTTTGTTTTTGTGACTACGGTTATTCCCAACTTCATTCCCATGTTTAAAAATACGGGACATGAATTACCCTTACCTACCCGTATTTTGTTAGGAATTTATACCTTAATTACCAAATACGGTTTGATTACATTCTCCGTTTTGGCTTTGATTATTGCAGGGCTTGTCTATTATTTCAGAACGCCGAAAGGGCGGTATTGGCTGGACGAGCATCTTTTAAAATTGCCCATTCTGGGGAAGTTTCTACAAAAGGTCATAATCGCCCGATTTGCCCGACTGTTTTATACCATGAACCGAACAGGGATAAATATTACCGAATCGTTGAAAATTATCCAGAAATCGTTAGGAAATCTGGTTTTCAATAAAGAAATAGGTAAAGTCGCCGACAATATTCTCAAAGGTGAGAGTATCGCAGGGGCTTTAAAGAAGAGTTATTATTTCCCCGAATTGTTAATTGATATGGTTTCCATCGGAGAAAAAGCAGGCTCTTTGGATGATATGTTATTAAGTGTCGCGAATTATTATGAAGATGAAGTAGCCGAGATGGTTGAAAACATGAGTTCATTAATAGAGCCGATTATAACGGTAGCGTTAGGCGGAATGATCCTATTACTGGCATTAGCGCTCTTTTTACCAATGTGGGAAATGATGACCATATTAAAATAAAAAATTAACCAAAGTAGGACCTAAATCAAACCAATATTCATTAACAAAAGGAGGTATTGGAATGCGTACCGTATCCAATCAAAAAGGTTTTACCTTAATCGAATTGGTCGTGGTTATTGTAATTCTGGGCATATTGGCTGCCATTGCCGTTCCCCGTTACATGGACATGACCAAAAACGCCAATGCTGCCCGGGATAAGGCAAATGCCAAAGCCATTGAAGCAGCAATTATGATGAAGTTTGCCAATGAAGTAATGGCAGATCCGAGCTACACGCTAAGCAAAGCCGTTACCGCCTACAAAAGTAATCCGGAAAGTTTTTTTGCGGATGGCAAGGTTCCCAAAAAGGCGAATGGACAAAATTTCAGTGTGTCGGTCGTCAACGGTGCCCTTGTCGTGAAGTGAAGAACGTAGATGATGTTAAAGACCGCAGAATTTTCTGCGGTCTTTAAATCTATAATGGAAGGCAATATTATGAGGCGGATAATGCGACAAGCAAAACAAAAAATTTGGTCTGCAGAAAAGGGCCTTACTTTGGTTGAATTGGTTGTCGCTTTGATTTTAGTCGGATTAATCTTTCCGACTATTTTTTCATTGGCAGGTAATGCGGCGGTAAAAGCCACAAAATATATTTATTTGCAAAAAGCCAATTACTTAGCCGAAAGTAAGATGGAAGAAATTATTGGCTATAAGGCACAGCATTGGGATTGGTATAAAAGTATTTCTAAATATAAAGGGAGCGAGAGCCTGACGGACGGTTTTACACGGAATGTTTCTATAACTCAAATTAAAAATTGGGGGAATGCACAAATAAAAGCATGGCAAATAGTCGTCTCGGTTCGACATCCCCAATTAGAAACACAAGTTCAGCTTGCAGTGCGGCTGACTAAATATTTTGAATATGGAAAATAAAATCGAAGGTTTGCCATGTGCAAAAAGAGAAATGCCCAAAAAACGGATGAAAACGGTTTTAGTTTGATTGAATTGGTTGTTGTTGTAACGATTTTGGGTATGATTATTGGGATTGCTTATGGCGTTATTCTATTAAATGCCCAAACGTTTGGAAAACTTTCAGGTACTATTGAAACTCGGTGGGAAATGCGCAAAGCAATGGACATTATGCGTAAAGATTTCCAAAACTTAGATCCCCAGAAAATTGTTGGATTCTTTTCTGGGGGGCATGGACATGGGCATGGGCATGGCTTTGGGTATGGTCATGGGCATCACGGGCATGGAGGTGGTGGAGGTGTTAGTCTAATTGGAAGTAAGCGGATTTATTTTGTGAACTATAACGGAGTATTGATTCGCTATGTATGGGCCAACCATTTTTTGCTAAGAAAAGAAGGAGCAAAACCGTGGCATGTGTTGCTCGATAATGTACAAGAACCTCCGTTTTTGTTATTTGATCAGTCAATGCATAGTGCGACGACAAGAGATAAGGTGAAATATATTGGTGTCCATTTGGCCGTTTTGGACGGGAGTAAAAAAAAGGTGATTTCTGACGATATGTTCTATTTAAGAAATGCAGCGCCGCTGGCGCCGTAGCAAATTTTTGAGGATAGGCGTAATGCAAATCCATGTAGGCAAAAGAAGAACGTTTCGTGGACTTTCTTTTACCATTGGTGAAGGCGAAAAAGGGGTTATTCTTATTGGCCTACTTATTTATATTTTTTTTATCGGATTAATTATCTTGAGCTTGTTAAAACTTTTGACTGCCGAGGCGATTTTACAAGTCATCGATATAAACAAAAAAAGAGCACTGTACGCTGCTCAATCGGGCATTGAATATGCCATGCGCGGGATCAATGAATATGCCGTGCACAATAGCACCCTTTTAGGTCTGAACAATTATCATGAAGATTTGGACACGGGCCCCGGAACACATTGTAAAATTACAATTCGTCTAAACGGTCCTACGTATTTTGAGATAACAGCGATAGGCTATAGCCAAAATTATGCTCAAAAAATTGTAAAAAAGGTAAATTATATCGATGTGGCAAAATATGCGGTGTACGCCACAGGAAGGGTACGTTACGTACGTACGATTCCCTGGGGGAAAATTTATCAAAATGCGCATTATATGCCGGTTTTTGATAATGATGAGCTTATCAATATGGCAAAGCCAGGGCATTATTATCCTAATAATTTGTATATAAATTCTCTTTTTAGCTTTACGAATGATTTAATTTATGTAGGCCGTGATCTCACGTTTGGTATTTATAATTGGGTAAATATCGGGAATTTTGCAGTGGGCAGAAATGTGCGTATTAAATCCAGTTTTGGAATTTTTGGCGCTACCAGTGGTGTATTTTATCAGTTTAATCCCGGCAGCCGCTTTTTGTGTGAATGGCAATTTATTTGGCGTGCTTTGTTCGGGGGCTTGGTCGTTAATGGCAATGTATACGGGACCAACTATCCCTGGCTGCCTTTCCGGTACAAAGTATATTACAACCGGAATACAATTACAAGATTTTTACGCTATTCCGTGAGTGGCGGACCGCTTATTTATACTAAAACGCAATGGCTGAATCAATGAAATATGGGAAACTTTTATGAATAAAGCTCCGAAACAAAAAGATAATCAAACCACGATTGCTACCGAAACACCATCGATGCAAAAACTACGGGAAAAGGTGCAAGCGAAAGCAAATGCACCGAAGGTTAAGTCTGCCTCGGGGAATGCAAACAGAAAAGCGGTCTCTAATGGAAATGCAGGATTGCAAAAACAAAGGACGCAGCCGAAAAAAAATGACACTCCGTCCAAAAAGAAAATATCGGCTGAAGATTTTCGGGCTTTTAGTCAAAGCTTTTATCATCCGCTTCCCCTGTTGAAAAGACTGAATAGCCGCCGCTGTTTAGCGATTGATATCGATGTTGACAAAATACGATACATTCTTGCTCTAAAGTCGGGAAATCTCATCCATGTGAAAGAATGGGGGGTACAAAAGTTTCCGAGAGAAATCACGCATCGTTTCAGAGCATTGCAAGTTACCCTGGAACACATCAAACAAAAACTGTACAACAGCGGTACGGAAGTTCGTATCAGCGTTTTTAGCACCGATTTTATGATCGAACAGGGTGTTTTCCCTTACATGAAAAAGAAGGAAGACCTAAAAAAGGCGCTTTTTTTTAAATTCCGCGAAGAAATTAAACGTTTCAAAGATGATGAGTTTTTATGGAATTATGAAATTTTAGAACAGTTCGAAGAAGATGGGATAAAAAAGGTCCGTGTTCAGGTTGTCTTTTCTCCCAAAGAGACGATTAATCGCTACATGTACATTTTTGAGCATCTTAAGATAAATGTTCAACAGTTAATTCCCAGACCAGCCGGGCTTTGGGCGGCCTATGAAAGGCTGGTAGAAACTCCTAAATCAGATTTGTTAATTAATATTTCTTATGATTTCACTCAGATAATTTATTTAAAACACGGGAATTTAAGTTACATTCGTAATTTAGGGATCGGGGCCCGAAATCTTGAATTTACCATTCATGACGATTCCGGTTCGCTGCCTTTAAATTCGATGGTAACTTCGCCGAATAGCCCGGTGCCCGAAGGCAAGAAAGAAAGTATTTTACGAAAACGCCTGCTTGAAAAAATTAAAGATCTAAAGACCAAACAAAATCCGGTGTTGCATACCTTCTTTTCAGAATTTTTACGTTCAATTGCTTACATTCAGGGGATTGACCGTAGTAATTACATTGATCGTATATTGTTAACCGGATACGGAATCCATAAAGAGAGTTTGCTCCCTTATTTAAAAGGTCGATTAAATATTCCCATTTTTATTATTTATCCTAAATTAGATGAACGCCCTTTACGGGAGCAATTTAAATTTGGTGAATTTTTTACCACTTTCGGAACCTTGGTCCAACGCCATGAAGGCTTTAATTTGTTGCCGGAGCAATTTAAAGAACGCATTAAATACAAAAAATTGAGCCGGTGGCTGTTTTTTGTCATTTTTTTAACTGGATTAATTGCGGGCTATTTAAGCTTTATTCAATACAAAATTTACCAAAAGCAAGCGGCATTAGTTGTGGAAAAAGAAAAAGAATATTTAGCTCTAAATCCTTTTGAAGAAGCATACAAGAATTTGCTTGTTTTGATTGGAAACGCCAAACGAGAAAATCAAAATTTGAAAAGTGTGGTTGAAAAGCGCGCGCCGATTATTGAAATGATGCATTTGTTAAGCAATTTAACCCCGAAACAAATTCGGCTGAATGCATTTGTCTTCCGTAAAATACAAGCCGAGAGTAAAATGGTAAACGAAGAAGCACTTAAGAAACTACCCAAATATAGTGTGACTATTGAAGGCGAAATACTTGGTGATTTTGTAAATGGGGATGTCATTTTAATTAATTATATTAACAGTCTTAACAATTTGAAATTTTTTAAGAAAATTCATCTGGATCATAAAGAACGCGATCAGGAGAAAAACAAAATCAATTTTGGATTGACCATGGAATTTTAAGGACAGGAACGTATGACAAAAAAGAAATTTTATCTGATTTTTCTAATGTATGTGGTTTTGGTATTTTCATGGTATTTGTTCGGGTATTTGCCCCAATTGCAGAATCTGGAGACGATCAATCTTAAATTAGGCGAGGTGAGCCAAAAAGTGGCTATTGCCCGCAATGCCAAGGTCAATCTGGAAAATATTAAAAAACATTTTAATCAGGAACAACAATATCTGGAGAAAGAAAAAGAACGCTTTGTCAAACGGGAAGAATTGGGCAAAGTTATTAAAGAGTTAAGAAAATTAGCCCAAAGATATCATCTGAAGTTGGTTGATTTTTCTCCGGGGCTAAAAGATTATTTTGCGGCAAAGAATCAGAAAATAGTGCCTTTACCCATTAGTATCACTTTTATCGGAGATTTTATATCTTCCGGAAAATTTTTGGATGGATGGAGAAATATGCCTTTTTACCTGATTCCGGAAGAGGTTACCATGGAGAAAGTAGATAAATCGGGTAGAGATATTCAAACGGTTGTGCAAGCCAAACTCTATATATGGAATGAATGACGATGGAAAAGATTCAGCTAACTAAATCGCAAAAAATATTATTTATCGTTTTGGCGGTGGTATTGGCCTATGCCATTTTCGATTTTGTTACGCATAAAAGTACTTACGTAAATTTTTATTCGGGGCAGGAAAATGAAACTGTAAATTCTGTGCAAAATCAGAAAACAGCCGCCGCAAAACAAATGGATCAGTTGCAGACAAAATTGTTTGCCGAGTGGGGTAGCGACCCGTTTTTGCGTAAAACGGAAATAAAATCGAAAAAACGCTGGAAGAAGAAAAGAACGCGTATCCACTTGAAATTGAAGGCGATCAGCTATCGTTCGGATGGCTCGGTTGCTTTAATTAACGATCGTATTGTGAAACAAGGTGATGTGATTGGCGGATATCGTGTGTTATCGATTGGTACCCATTCTGTTGTATTATCTAATGGTAAACGTAAGATTACACTAAAATTGATGAACAGATGAGGAGCATTTTAATGAAGACCAAAAAAATTTTACACGTGATGTTGTTGATGTTTCTCTTTATTTCTTTTACCCGAGCGGGTGATTTGGAACGAATGCTCGAGCAGCGGGTTTCGCCTACGTTTGTTGGCGTATCGATAAAAGACGCTTTGCGTATGTTCGCGCAACAATATCATTTCAATTATGTTTTTAGCGGTGAAGGGAAGAAAAGGGTCAATATTCAATTGACCAATGTACCTTTACGCGATGCACTGGAATTTATGCTGAAACCCAATGGCTACCATTATTTAATTCGTGATAACGTGCTGGTTATTAAACCGCTAAAGGAAAATTTTTACGGAGAGCGTCAAACTAAGATTTACGAATTACAGTATGTGGACGGCCTGAAAATTAAAAACACACTAAAAAACTTTTTGTCGTCTACAGGTAAGCTGGAGGTGCTTCTTGCCGATAAGCAAGATGAAAAAGATACCGACCGTTCGAACATTTTGATTATTTCTGATTTGCCTGAAAATTTAAAAATTATTGACCAGGTTATTCAAAAATTGGATCGGCCTGAAAAGCAAATTCAGATTGAAGTACGTCTGGTAGAAGTGCTGGCTGGCGGCGAAAAACAGTTAGGCCTCAAATGGCCTACTTCGGTTAGCGCTTCGGTAATGGGCGCGGAAACTACGGCACCCATTACGAACATGAGCCAGAGCGGCTCGAGCGGGCAGCAAACCATTCTATCCGCCTGGTACGAATTGCCTCAGGGACCAGATCAGCTAAATCTTGGCGTGTTGACGCTGGATAAATTAAAAGCCACGCTCGATCTTTTAGCCAAAGATATGAAATCGCGACTGGTCTCGAACCCTCGTGTGGTCACATTAAACAATCATAAAGCGGTTATTCGCATCGGTACCAAGGTGCCGGTGCCGGAGATCCAGCGCGGGTTTGCCGGAGACCTTTATTCGTACAAAGAAAAAGATGTGAGCATGAATTTGGAAGTTATTCCTGTGGTGGGCAAAGACAATAAAATTTCGTTGAAAATTCATCCGGTGTTGCAGGAAATTATCGGCTACACGGGAGATGCCAAGGCGCCTCAGCCGATTATTTCCGTCCGAGAAGTGGAGACATCTGTGGTAATTAATGACGGGGAAACGGTAGCCATTGGCGGATTAGTTAAAGAGACAAAGAATGAAATCGAAGACAAAATCTGGCTTTTGGGCAATATTCCCATTCTTGGTTATTTGTTCAAACATAAAACCATAAAAAGAGAGAAAAAGGATTTGCTGATTTTTATTACCAGTAAAATTCTTGAACAAAATTAACGGAGTTAAAATGGCTATTTCCACTTTTGAACAAGTTCTGCGTTTTGCGGTAAAGCAGAACGCTTCGGATATCCATTTTAGCAGCGGAATGCCCCCGATTATTCGCATTGTGGGCGAATTGAAACGGGTGGAATTACCCCCCGTTGAAAAAGATGAGTTGCAAAGTTTTATTTATCCTTTTTTGCGTGAAGAACAACGGAGGGAATTGGAAAATAATCGGGAAGTAGATATTTCTCTGGCCATCCCCGGGATAAGCCGCTATCGTGTTAATGTGTTTAAGCATATGAATGGCCTAAGTGCTTCTTTTCGAGTGATCCCCGAAGCGGTACGTTCGCTTGACGAATTGATGTTACCGTCGGTATTGAAGGAAATGATTCGGCATCGTAAAGGACTTATTTTGGTAACCGGCCCGACCGGGTCGGGTAAATCGACTACGCTTGCTGCGATGATCGATGAAATCAATCGTACCCGTCGCGAGCACATCATCACACTTGAAGATCCTATCGAATATGTACACCAACCCCGGCAAAGCATGATCCATCAGCGTGAAATTAATGTACACACTCCCGATTTTGCTACCGGATTACGTAGTGCCTTACGTGAGGATCCTGATGTGATTTTGGTAGGCGAAATGCGTGATCTGGAAACGATTACTAATGCCCTGCACGCGGCAGAAACGGGCCATTTGGTATTTTCGACATTGCATACGAATTCTGCGGCGGAAACGATCGATCGTGTGATCAACGTTTTTCCGGCCGAGCAACAGCAACAAATCCGAATTGTTTTGGCCGCTTCTCTTATCGGGGTTATTGCGCAGCGTCTGGTAAAACGTGCGCACCAAAATGCGCGTATTGCTTTGTTGGAAGTTTTGGTTGGAACTCCGGCTGTACGCAATTTAATACGTGAGGGGAAAACACATCAGCTCGATTCTGCAATCCAAACGGGCTCTGATGTAGGAATGCGAAGTTTTCAGCGGAGTCTGGATGAATTGCGTCAACGGAATTTAGTACCGCCGGATATGTTAAAAGTGGATTTTGTTTAGGAATAAGGAGGCATTGTGCGGAAGATAGCAATAAGCATTTTGTTGGCAATCCTTATTGTAGGTTGCACAACGGAAACCAAAGACCATACGGCTATTTTTCAAGGAAAAGTTTTTTATTTGGATAAGAGTAATATTCCCATACCTGTTAATGATGCTCTGGTGCGTGTGCGTAATACGGTGGCGCAGGCTAAAACGGATGGTGAAGGAAGTTACAGATTAGTGGTCGAGTCGAATGTCGATACGTTCAATGCCGTTGTTGAAGCCAGTAAGGTAGGGTTCGAGATGGGCATTGCTACGGTAACAGCTCAGGTGGGTAAAACGATTTTGGTGCCTGATATTACGCTCCGAAAGACTTCCTCATTCGGGGAGAATCCTACGGATACGTTGTCGGCAAGCGGACCGGCCCGTCATATTACCGTGACTAAACAAACTACAGAGCATGTTTATATCAAAGGTTCGGGGCTGAATGAAACGGCTTTGGTTAATTTTGCCGTTACCGACGACAATGGCAAATTGGTAGATAGCGATCACAGTGTTACGGTGCACTTTTCGATCCTGAACGGTCCGGGTGGCGGCGAATATTTGTTCCCTGAATCCATGACGACTCAAAACGGGTATGTGTACACCATCCTAAACAGTGGTATCATAGCCGGACCGGTACAAATTCAGGCCGAAGCGGAAGTGGAAGGGAAAACAATCCGTTCTATCCCCATCCGTCTGACCATTCACGGTGGATTACCCGATGCTCGGCATTTTAGCATTGCTCTGGAAAAATCGAACATCGCCGGGCGAGTGCACTATGGTATTATTGACAAGATTACCGCGTTTGTCGCTGATAAATACAGCAATCCGGTTGTACCGGGAACAGCTGTTTATTTTTCAACAAATTATTCTATGGTGGAAGGTTCAGATACGACCAATACGTTGGGCCAGGCCACGGTACGCTTTGTTAGTGCGGATCCTTTGCCTCCTGATCCGGCGACCAATCCGTTTGCCACCATAACGGCCTACACTTACAGCGATACGTTGGGACAAAAAAAGATTGTCGCCACAACACAGGTTTTACTCACAGATCGAACAGCACCTATTGAGGTAACCCCAGATACGTTTTCGTACACGGACGTAAACCGTCCCACACAGTTTTCCTACCGTGTCCATGACATTTGGGGATATCCTCTGGTGGGTGATACACGTATTGAAGTGTCGTCAACTGACGGAAATTTGTACGGGGATGTGTCTGTGCAATTGCGAGATACGCAGATATCCGGTCCGGGAACGACAGATTTTAGCTTTACCTGGGCGCCAGGGGATTCTCTGGAAGCACCGGAAGTGTATATTACGATTACGGTTAGCCCGCCGGAAGACGGCAATGGGTATCAGTCCAAAACGATTCGGGGGTACAAGCGTTAAAGTTTGCGAACTTTCGTAGCGTTGTTTTTACCAGGCGGGGCCATTGGGCCCCGTTTTTTTTGAGTGTTGTGGCGTGGGGGAGGGTAAGCCTGGAGTTGTAATCTTGCTTCAAAAACAAAAAAAGCAGCCCGCTGGCTGCTTCTCGAGTGCCGGAGGTCGGACTAGAATCCCGATTAGTCGGGAGATAAACTCCCACCGGAGTTTGGGCTCGCAAGCTATTGTCCCATTTTGCAAACAAAAAAAGCAGCCCGCTGGCTGCTTCTCGAGTGCCGGAGGTCGGACTCGAACCGACACGGGATAAACTCCCACTGGATTTTGAGTCCAGCGCGTCTGCCAATTCCACCACTCCGGCAATATTATTTCCAATGAACAT
>CAZRBA010000124.1:0-3372 GCA_964598255.1 uncultured Caldithrix sp.
GCGTTATTTGATTTGTGAGCAATGCCATCACCGTTTGCCTGTAGAAGAAGTGTCTCTGGACGAATTGCCGCCCTTGTGTCCCAAGTGCCGTGGTGTTTTGCGGCCGGATTTTGTCTTTTTCGGCGAGCCGATTCCGGAACCAGCCAATAGTCTTTCTTTCAAAGAAGCCGATTTAGCCGACGTGTTTCTGGTCATCGGTACTACGGGAGAGATCATGCCGGCTTCGCTCATCCCGCAAATGGCAAAGGAAAGCGGTGCAACAGTTATTGAAATCAATCCGCAAATTTCCGAGTACACGTATCGTATTACCGATATTCATTTACGAGAAAAAGCAACTATGGCTCTGGGGAGACTCCGCACAATTTTAGAGGAAATACAAAATTCAAAGCAATTACTTTAATCTTTTTAAACCGATACATTAAAAACCGGAGTAAAAATGAAAAATCAATCGCCGAATAAAATGCAAAAAGAACAAAACAAATCATGGGCGCAGGTATTTTTAAAATCCACAAAAACCGTGATCGGAGTTTTGCCGATTATTGCCGGTGTCTTGCTTCTTTTTGGTCTGTTTCGTGTCTTCGTTCCCACGCATCTGATCAAGCAGGTTTTTACCGGAAATCCGATTAAAGATACGTTAATCGGGGGAATAATGGGAAGTTTGTTCGCCGGAAATGCCGTAAATAGTTACATTATCGGCGGCGAACTGTTGCGCAGCGGCGTAACCCTTTATGCTGTAACAGCTTTTTTAATTACCTGGGTTACGATTGGTGTTATTCAGTTTCCGGCCGAAGCGGCTATTTTGGGAAAATCATTTGCTATTAAGCGAAACGTTCTGAGTTTTGTTTTGGCCTTTTTAGTGGCCATCGCCACGGTTGTAACCTTAAACATGTTGGGATGACGATGAAAAAAGAAGCATGGAAATCAGATGTTCAGGCAAAACAAAAAAAGAGTACCAAAGGACGCATTTATTTTTTGCTGGCTGTAGTGATGGTTTATATGTTCCTTGCCTTTTTCGAACCGCAAAAAACACTACGGGCATTTATTGTTTTCGGTAAAATTTTATTGCAAGTAATTCCGGTGTTAATTTTTGTGATCGTGTTAATGGCCGTACTGGATTATTTTTTAAAACCGCAAAAAATCAAAAAATATCTTGGAGAAGAATCCGGAATCAAAGGGTGGATAATTGCTATTGCCTTTGGCATCATTAGTCATGGTTCTGTGTACGCATGGTTTCCTTTGTTAAAGGAATTGAAAGATCAGGGCATGCGCGAAGGATTGGTGGCAGCATTTATTTACAATCGCGCCATTAAAATTCCGTTTATTCCCCTGATGATTTACTACTTCGGATTTAAATTTTTTGTGGTGGTAACCCTGTACATGATTGTAGCTTCGGTAATCGAAGGCTTACTGATCGAGAGGATTTAGAAATCGGGAAAGGATGTTTATGTACCGGTACGTTTTCGGACCTGTTCCTTCTAGAAGGTTAGGAATTTCTTTGGGCATTGATCTGGTTCCCATGAAAACGTGCAATTTGAATTGCATTTACTGTGAATGCGGGCGAACGACCGCCCTTACCATGGAACGCAAGGAATGGGTACCTACCAAAGAAGTAATCATCGAATTGAATGATTATTTGCAAAATCATCCCGAACCCGATTTTATCACCTTTTCCGGCTCGGGAGAACCTACGCTTCATACAGGAATCGAACGAATTCTTTCTTTTTTACAAACGAAAAAGGGAAATTTTAAGACAGCGGTTCTGACAAACGGGACGTTATTACAATTAGCGAAGGTGCGCAAAGCGCTTTGTGCCGCGGATGTGGTTAATCCTTCTTTGGATGCAGCCACAAAGCATACCTTTAAAAAAATCAACAGACCGCATCCGTCCTTGAATATTGATGAAATTATTGCCGGACTCGTTGCCTTTCGCAGCGAATACAAAGGTCGTATTTGGTTGGAGGTATTTATCGTTCCGGGCATTAACGACAACGAAGAAGAGCTTGATGCATTAAAATCGGCCATCTTGAAAATTCAACCGGATTTGGTCCAGCTAAATACGCTGGATCGTCCTGGTGCGGTTTCGACAATTCGTCCGGCTACTGAGGAAGAATTGCAGAAAATTCTACGGTATTGGCAATTGCCAAACGCGCAAATCATCGCACGGGCACAAACGCGTGAACATGTAACTTCTTACCGCAAGGATACGGAATCCGCTATTCTGGAAACTATTCGCCGTCGTCCTTGTACGCCCGAAGATCTGAAAGCGATTCTTGGGCTTCATGTAAATGAAATTAACAAGTATTTAAGCGTTTTGGAAGGGAAGGGAAAAATAAAATCCGTATTGCGACCAAGAGGCGTATTTTACCAAGCTGCAAACTGAAAAATAACGATATGCCTTTTTGCTTTTTAAACATTTCCCGAAAAAACGATTGGTAATTTGTGCAAAAGCCGCAAGAAAAATGGGTTTTTCATGTACCAAATACACGATTTTTCCATCGAATAGGTAAACGAAATTATGAAAGGCAAAGGAAGGAGGTTCAATGAAAATTGCCATCGGTAGTGATGACCTGAAAACCATTCGCAGAGGACATTTTGGGGAAAGCAAATATTTTATGGTATTTGACATACGTAACGGAAAACGTGTTGCGGAAGAAGTACGGGAAAATCCGTTTTTGGTGAAATCGGACGCTGACGGTCATCATCACGGAGAAGCTAAGAATATCATGAAATTTTTAAACGATTGCCATATTTTTATTGCACGCAGTATGGGCATGCATTCCATACCCAAATTGGTTCAAAAAGGAGTTCAACCGCTCATTACAAAGATTCGCGATATCGAACAAGTTCTTGAAACATTTATTGCTGGAAATACCGAGGCGTTTTTATGTTTTAATCCGCAAACAAATAAGTTCGAAATCTGTAAGGAAAGGCTAGCATAATGTTAGATCAATCGGTTTCCAAAGTGGAAATTAAAGGTGCCATGGCCCGTTTTTACGACAAAATTATGGATGTGGGTAGTCTGGGCTTTTACGGCAAATTCTTGAAATCGGCCATTGCCAAAATGAATATTCAACCCGAAGACGCCATTCTGGATTTGGGCTGCGGTACGGGCCGCAACGATTGCCTGATGGCGCAATATTTAAACGAAAAAGGCAGAATTGTCGGCGTGGATTTGGGGCAGGAAATGATCGAGCAGTTTGAAAAAAAATGTGCCCATTTGCCCAATGTTACCCTGCATCGCCAGAGCATTCTGGAACCCTTGCCTTTTGAAAACGAATTCGACAAGGTGTTCATGTCATTTGTCTTCCACGGCTTTACGCAGGAGAATCGCAAAATTATTGTCGACAATGCGAAAAAGGCGCTCAAAAAGGG
>CAZRBA010000125.1:0-5503 GCA_964598255.1 uncultured Caldithrix sp.
GAGCTCTCCTTCGCTGGGCAAAAATGAGGTGCATCTGGTCGGTTTGCCCAAATTGGATTTTTACTTTCAGGGTCGTTTTAACGATCGGGAGGCCATCTTGCGTCGCTGGGGGCTCGATCCCCAAAAGAAAACCGTGCTCTATGCACCCACGTACAAGCCCACATCGCTCTATGATGTGAAAGATGATATTTTTGAACAGACCAAGGATTACAATCTCATTGTAAAATTGCATCCTTACAGTTGGATGGGCAAATACGCACCGCATCGCCAGCACCGCATTTACGAACGGCGTGTTAAAAAATACTCGCATGCGGTTTTACTGCCTTTCGAAGAATACAATATTGTACCCTATTACGCCGTGGCCGATACCATTATCAGCGAGGCATCCAGCACAGTATTCGATTTTTTGGCTTTGAATAAGTTCGGCATTGTGTACGACTTACCCTGCGACAATCTGAAACATTCCGACGGTCAGCCTTTGCTGGAGATCGACAATCGGGAATTTTTGAAAGGGGCATTTGTGCACATCCAATCCGGCAAGCAAATTGGCAAGGCGGTGGAACGGACACTCAATCCCACGGAGGAGATGAAAGAAAAGGCAACCATTTATCGTGATGAATTGTTTTTCAAATTGGACGGAAAGGCCACTGAACGCTTCGTAAAAAAAATGGAAGAGCTGTATTACGAAGGCGGGCACGAAAATATTCCGTAAATGTAAATTTGCGCATGTCTGTAACGGGTAAAAAAGTAAACTCGTGCAATGCGCGGTATGTTTGGCCTCTGGTTTAACGGTTTAATTACAAAGGATAACGAGCGCATGCTGCCCTTTGTGTTTTCTCCTGCTTATGCTGAAATCCATTATCGATTTCGTTATTTTTTTAGTTTGCTTAAAAAACGCGAACCGGAAATAATTGCGGATGTACCTTACAGGATCGAAAAATTCGCACATTTGCCCGTGTTAGTGATTATTAAAGATGCCCATCGTTTTCCTATTACTTTGTTAGGCGCGGAGATTTTTATTGACGGGGAAAAAGTTTTTAGCCAGAAATTTAAGCGCATTATTAAAAATCATTTTCAAGAAATGATCTTTGAGATTCCGACGGATAAACAAAAAACAGGCTTAAGGCGTATTACGGTTAAATGTAATTATTCGGTTCGCGGGAAAAAAAGGACCTGTATTAATGACAACTACCGCGGTACGGGCAAAATGCCATTATCCTGTTATTTTGCTGACGAACCATTGCCTAACGAGCCCGAGTTTGTTTTTGGCGATTTGCACAGCCATTCTTCGTTTACCGAAGACCAAATCGAATTCGGGGCCGGTTTGTCTACCATGCAGCGTATGGCAAAAGCGATTGGCCTGCAATTTTTTGCAGTTACCGATCATGCTTACGATTTGGACGATTTGCCGGATAATTACCTGAAAAACGATGTCCGGTTAAGCAAATGGCATAAGTTTTTAAAAAGCTGCCGTCGTTTAAATGCACAAACAGTCGGCCCGGTAATTCTTTACGGAGAAGAATTAAGCGTTGGGAATAGCAAAGGGCGCAATGCCCATTTGCTAATTTTAAACAATCCGGGATTTATTGAAGGTAAAGGAGATAGCGGAGAGCGCTGGTTCCGATTTAAGCCGGATCACCAGCTTTTTGAAATGCCCGCTTTATTATCCGAACAAGCCGTGGCCATTCCAGCACATTCCGCCGAAAAGGTTCCGTTATTACAAAAATGGCTGCTCAATCGCGGAGAGTGGCATCAGGCCGATTTGCAACACACGTTTTTTACGCTTTTGCAAAGTATTAACGGCGGATCGGAAAATGAAATTAATGCGGGCATTACCCAATGGGTAAATTTGCTCTTACAAGGACGGCGTTTGACCTTAGTGGCCGGTAACGATGCGCACGGGAATTTTGCTCGTACGCGGCAAATCGGTATTCCGTTTGTGACCATGAGCGAAACGGATGTGCATCGTTTCGGAGTGTGGCGAACCGGTATTTGGGTCGGGGAAGCTCCGGCAAAAAAACCGGAAAAAATTCTGGCGGCACTTAAACAGGGACAGGTAATGGTTACTAACGGACCGTTTGTTTGTTTTGAAGCGTTGAGCAATGGGAAAACCATTCCCATGGGCGGATTAACCAAGGGGGTGGAATCTGTGCGCCTTATATTTCGTTCTTCAAAGGAATTCGGTGCCCTTGATTATTTAGAAATTTTGGGCGGAAATTTGGAGGGGCATGCCGAAAGCGTACTTTGGCACAAACGGTTTGAGCCGGATCAAATCTTTACCTTGCGGGAGAAAATAACCTTGCACCTTTCGGCGAAAATCGGTTATATTCGATGCCGAGCAATAAGCAAATCAGGTCAACGCCGGTTTATGGCGTTAACCAATGCCATTTATTTAGGGAAAGAAAAAAATGACCGCTTGAGTTACGATTTTTAATTGAAGAAAGGAAATTGTAAACTGAAGTCAAAAAAAACAGAAATACGCTTTTGGTGGGAGCGTATACTTAGGGTTGTCCTTTTTGTGGTTTTCGGAGTTACCGCTTTAAGTGCCCGTTCTATTTCGCCTTCCGGAGCCAATTACCAGGCGTTTAACGGTCGTATTGTCAAAGATATCATCATTGTGGGCAACGAACATACGCGTCCGGAGGTAATCCGCCGCGAGCTTTTGCTTAAAAGCGGGCAGGTGTTCAGCGATTCGTTACTTAAGGAATCCAAAAGGCGGCTGGAAAACCTGTGGCTTTTTAACCGCGTGCAATTTATTCCTTTTGCCACATCCGCAAAAAGCGATAGTGTCTCGATTATTGTTTCTCTTACAGAGCGCTGGTATTTTTTCCCTTTTCCCGTTATTCAGGTGCAGGATCGGGATTGGAATAAAATAACCTACGGGTTTGGCTTTGCCCATACCAATTTTCGGGGGTGGAATGAAAAACTGGTTGCTTCGTTGCAGTTTGGTAATCGGCCTGGTGTCAAATTTTCTTATTTGAATCCGTGGATCGGAGAGCGATTGCATTTATTTACGGGATTTTATTTCCGTACGTTTCGTTTGAATAATTATTCCTATGATTTCCCGGAAAAGCATGTTTACTCCGTTGTGCATTTTGGCAAATACTGGACGCGCGATTTTTTTACGGAAATCAGTTTTTTGCGCGATCAAATTACGGTGGATGCTGAAGACGCGCATTATATGGCCACAAACAGTACGCGGGATGTGAATTATGGCCTTACATTAAGAAGTTTGATGGATTATCGCGATTTATATGCTTATCCCAGCAGAGGTTGGTATTTAAATATACAAATTTCCAAGATGGGGTTGTTTGAGCCGGAACTGAATTACATGCGCTATTATTTTGATTTTCGCAAATATATTAATATAAAACCGTTTATTCTGGCCGGACGTATTTTTACTATCCAAACTCAGGGCAAACTCCCGGTTTACGACCGGGTGTACATCGGTTATTCCGAACGTATTCGTGGGCATTTTAATGAAGTGTATGCGGGAAATCATGCGTTTATTTTGGGCGCGGCCGTACGTATGCCGGTAATTCCCGTTCGCTATTATACATTCGATTCGCAGTTGTTGCCGGCTGTAATGACTACAAATATAAAGTTTGGCATGAATGTAGGCATTTTTATGGAATCGGGGCAGGTAACTCGAACGCGTAAACAATTTGCCATTCGCAAAATGGTTACCGGTTTCGGGGCGGGCGTACATTTTTTGCTCCCGTATGTGGAAGTTCTGCGCATTGATTTGGCGTTTAACGAAAAGTGGCAACATCAGTTTATTGTGGAAATTTTAATGCCGTTTTGATTTTTGATCGGGCAAACTGGGCAAAATAAAAGATCGGTGTCGGAACCGCCCGTTGGTAAAATTTCTGCGTGATAAAAACGAAGGAAATCTTTTTAATACACGTTAATCCGAAAAGTAATAACGGTAAAAGGCCGATTTACACCTATCTATTGCACGGTTAACGGTAGCCAAGTAGTAAAAATTGCTTTAACTCTTCAGCTAAAGGAATAAAACCATGAAAGCAATATTATTGGAAAAAACAGGCAGACCAGAAGTACTAAAATACGCGGATGTTCCTGAACCGGAAGTGGGCCCGGGGCAGGTGTGCGTTAAACTGGATTATATCGGAGTGAATTATGCCGAAATTCTTTCGCGCAAAGGATTGTACGGATGGCGTCCCAAAAAAAGAGCCTATATTCCGGGCATGGAAGGCGCCGGTACGATTGAGGCTGTTGGAGATGGAGTGGATTCTGCTCTAATCGGTAAATCGGTAATGGTGGGGACCCAATATGGTTGTTACGCAGAAAAAGTAGTCATTCCCGCTGAGCAGGCTCTACCAGCCATTGAGGGCTATTCCATGCAAGAAAATGCCGCATTTATCGTTAATTATTTGACCGCTTGGGTGGCCTTATTCGAACTTATGAAAACGGAACCGCAAGAAACGGTTTTGGTTACTGCAGCCGCAGGCGGTGTGGGAACGGCTGCAGTGCAAATGTGCTCGGCATACGGCAACAAGGTTATCGGATTAGCCGGAAGCGATCATAAATTGGATTTAATTAAAAAACTGGGTGCGGCCAACGCACTCAATTATCGAACACAGGATTACGGAAAAATTATCAAAGAAAAAGAGGGCGGTGTGGATGTGGTGTTGGAAATGGTAGGCGGTCAGATTTTTAAAACCAATGTTAAACTTACTAAGCCGTTTGGTCGTTTGGCGGTAATTGGTTTTGCCAGTTTTAATTTAAAAAAATGGAATCCGTTTTCCTGGTACCGAACCTACCGCGATATTCCCCGGGTGGATATAGCTACCATGTCACATCGGGCAATCGGGATCTTTTCGGCCCATCTCGGCTATTTATTGAAAGATCCTCAACGTATTTTATCAGCTTATCAGCGCCTGCGCGATTTTGTTCTTAAACACAAAATTCACCCGGTGGTAGGCAAAGTGTTTGCATTGAAAGATGTTGCCCAGGCCCATCGCTGGATCGAATCACGCCAGAGTACGGGCAAGGTGCTGTTAAGAGTGAAGAGTTAAGGGTGGGGTAAATAGTTGATTAGGTGAATCGTGTACTCGGGGGAGGTAAAGGGTGTAAGGGTTATCAGTGGTGATTTGTGCAGATCAGTGGCCGGGAAAAAGTTGAATGGTTGAATGGTTGAATAGTTGAATGGGGTTTTCGGTGCTTCTTTGGTGGCCGGGATGAGTTAAGGGTGTAAGGGTTAAGGGTTAGCGGTGCGAAATCTTGCCGATCTATGAGCAATTTTGGTAGTTCGCGCTGGTGTTTACCCCCCGTAGCCCCCCTCAAAGGGGGGCACTTTGCGTGTGGCGGTTTGTGGCCCTGCGGGGAGAAGCCGGTTGCAGAGTGGTCCCGATTCGTCGGGAAGTATCGAGGCACCGGCGGCCTTTTATCATTATTCCTTTTTCTTTTTTCATTTTTCCTTTTTCATTCTCTCTGCGTGGATCAGTGGCCGGGGAAAGTTGAATCGTTGATCGGTTGAATT
>CAZRBA010000126.1:0-3609 GCA_964598255.1 uncultured Caldithrix sp.
TTTCATTCAATCCGAAAACTTTGATCCTTGTTAATAATATCCCGGAGCGGTGAAATTGGCTGACGCGTCCCGACAAGTCGGGATGGGGTTTATTCCTACCGACTTGTCGGTATTCGAGTCCGACCTCCGGCACCGGATTACAGGAATCGTTTATGATTCCCGTTTTTTATTTCTGCCTATCGCTACATCGAATAGGGGGTTATTCCCCTGTCGGTCTTTAAATTTCATTCAATCCGGAAACTTTGATCCTTGTTAATAATATGCCGGAGCGGTGAAATTGGCTGACGCGTCCCGACAAGTCGGGATGGGGTTTATTCCGAAGCATCGGTACTGAAATTTTCTATCCAATATTCTTTAAACGCTTCCCTACCCCTCTAAGAACGACTTTCCCATCAATCCCGTCTTAAATTATCCTTCTCGTTTTCATTCAAACCAGAGTATCATTTAGGTCATATTTTTTGTACATTTGGTTCTAAGAACGCATTTTACGCTGGAGGAACCCATGCCTAAGTATCTTCTTACTTATTTGATCGGTTTTTTTGTCGTATCTTTTTTGACCGGTTCACAATCCCAGGCTTGCACCAATATCCTGGTAACCAAAGGTGCCAGCAAGGACGGCTCCGTGATAATTACCTATTCCTGCGACGGGGAATTCGTACCCCACCCCCGCATTATTCCAGCAGCCGATCACCAACCTAACGATTCGCTCCAATTTAAACTGGGCGACAAAATCGTTAAAATCCCGCAGCCGCCCCACACATACAAAGTCGTCGATCTCATGAATGAATATCAATTGGTTATCGGTGAAACAACTTTTAGCGGACGAAAAGAATTGATTAATCCGCAGGGATTGTTCCATTATTGGACATTAATGCGTTTGGCTTTGCAACGTGCCAAAACAGCCCGGGAAGCCATTCGCGTGATCACCGGTCTGGTAGAAAAATACGGCTACCGTTCCAGCGGCGAATCCATCTCTATTGCCGATCCCAATGAAGCTTGGATTCTTGAAATAATTGGCCCGGGGCCCGGCGGGCACAGTGCGGAATGGGTAGCCGTCAAAATTCCGGATGGATACATTTCTTGTCATGCCAATAAAGCGCGTATCGGGACATTCCCTTTAAATGACCCCGATAATTGCCTTTATTCGAAAAACGTAATCTCTTTTGCCATAAAAAAAGGCTATTACAATCCTAAATCGGGACAACCGTTTCGCTTTAACGAGGCCTACTGCCCAGATACTCCGCGCAATCGTCGCTATTCCGATATGCGTGTTTGGAGTATTTTCAGACGCGCCGCACCGTCAAAACACTTTTCGGCTGATTACGCCCGAGGAGATCAAAACGCCAAACCATATCCATTGTGGATTAAACCCGATCACAAACTTTCCGTAGCCGATGTTTTTGCATTGATGCGCGATCACTACGAAGGCACCCCCTATGATATGACCAAAGGCATTGATGCTGGCCCGTTTGGCGCACCTGATCGCTGGCGCCCCATTTCATGGAATGTGGACAGCATGGAATACGCCTGGGAACGTCCCATTTCCACCCAACAAACCGGTTTTTCGTTTATCTCGCAATCGCGTTCTTGGTTACCTAACGGGATCGGCGGCTTGCTTTGGTATGGTTTAGACAACACCTACACATCCTGTTACATGCCTGTCTATTGCAGTGCCGAACGTTTTGCCGCTCCACTGGAAACCGGTACTTTGAGACAATTCAGTTGGGATTCGGCCTGGTGGGTTTTCAACTTGGTGGCCAATTATGCCAATTTAAAATATTCATATATGATTCGGGATATTAAAAAAGTTCAAGCCGAATTGGAAAACAAATTTTTAACGACACAACCGGATGTGGAGAAGAAGGCCTTAGAACTGGCTAAACTTAACCCGCAGAAAATGATTTCTTACTTGACCGATTACACCCTTGCCTGCCAAAACAAAGTATTTAACCGCTGGAAAAAACTGGCTGTCTTCCTGATTACCAAATATAACGATGGCTATGTGCAGGATCGGCCTGGGCATCCCACGGAAAGGGGATATCCGCAATCGTGGCTACGCCAAGTTGTCAAGGAAAAAGGAAATCAATTGCGTTTACCTGAGAACAAAAAGAAAAAGCCGGAATCCAAACTCGTTGATTGACCGTTTGAACATTTAGCCCTAACCAATGCGTTAGGGCTTCTTTTTTGGGGGAGAGAGAATTTTATTTTTCTTATTTATTATCGCTTCAAAAGCCAATCACAACGCCGAAAGTAAAAATTGCGCACGTTCAAGGAACTATCCGCTCCCTTTTCCATTAAAATGATTAAATATAAACGAAAATCAGCAACAGGAAAGGACAATCCCATGCGTATCTTCAGAGAATTTGCCGAATGGTTTAGTAAAAGCGACCAAAAAATTGCAAACTATCACCTGCAAAAGGACAAGGAAAATTTAAAACGCACGTTAAACGAGCTTGAAGACGAATTAAACGAAATGAAAACCTTGCGCAAAAAACTGGATCTTCTGATAACGCAAGCCGAATCGCTAACAAACGGAAGCAGTGACAATCAGGAAATAAAAAAAGAAACGCCTCCCGATTTTCACCGCTGGCTGAAAGAAGAAGAGGACAATTTGATGCGTATCTTTTCTCTGGCCAAAAACGAACGTACCGCCGATGACTTGCAAACCGTCAGAAAAGAGCTACCACGACTGAAAGCCGAAAAAATCCGTTTGGACAATCGCATCCGCAAATTGCTGGAAATTATTGCCAAAACCAAATATTTAATCGATGATTTAAATGAAGACCTGTGCCGTGAATTGAGTAACGGACGTTCGTTGGCAGAGGTAGGACAGGTTTTGGCGGAAAAATTTTCACATGAATTCCGTGAAGATTATTTTAGCGGCAAAGATGACATGTGCGATTTTCTTCAGGAACATTACAAAATACAACGCAAAGAAGCTTGTGAGCTTTTTGACCTATTGGAAGAAAAAGGACTGGTCCGTTTTAAAATGGACACTACGGAAAATTTAATACAGCAACCTTTGTTGTATTACGGTACGGACTGGGATGACCCCATGATGGAATATGTTACCATCCCTCCGGAATTAATGGGTTATTGGGAAATTAACGCTTAATCTTTTCGCAAATAGCGTAAAAGAAAGGGCTGCTCATTTTCGGAGCAGCCTTTTTTATTTGATTTCGTAACAAATTACGAACTACAAGGATTCAATCCCATGACCCGAACTGTAAACTTGCCGATTTTTTGCAGGCCGTAACCGAATCTGGCATTTCAGCGGTAAACCTTTTTTGGATTTTGGGTGTGGTAACGGCTACCTAAATTGATGGCGCCGTATTGCTTGACACTAAGGACAAATCGTCAAAATAGCCGCAGTATCGCTGCCCACAAAACGGGTTAATAATGGATTTTCCACCAAATATTCGATTTAATTCATCTTTTGTGCTGCCTATTACACCTTTCATATAGCTGGGCACAAATCCGGCACACGCCCACTGCTGTAATCCGCATCACATTAATATTTGACCAATTTCTTAAATTCGCACTTTCAAAAACGTACTTTTTGCGTTTTTTTAGAAGCACACGGTGTGAATACGAAAAATATTGAATATT
>CAZRBA010000127.1:0-8366 GCA_964598255.1 uncultured Caldithrix sp.
CCCAAAGGATCGATGGGACCCAAAATTCAGGCCGCCATCAACTTCATCAAAAGCGGCGGCAAAAAGGTGATTATTACCTCCATCGAAAAAACAGGCGAAGCATTAAAAGGCAAGGCCGGTACAACCATTCATGCCTGATTAGGCAAAACGAAATGTCATGTGTATGGTAAAGCCGCATTCGAGCTAAACCATTTTTATACAATAAAAAGAGAAAACTTTGGCGAAAATGCGGTTTTGAGGCCCTGCAAAAGATAATTTTGGCCGATCATTTTAAAGCCTTCTGAATAATACCCGGTTTTAAAATGATCGGCCAGTTCTTCGTTTCCTGCGGCCAGCCATTTCACCGAGAATCCTTTCGAGAACAAATAAATATAGGCCCAGGCCGAACGGGTTCCGGACGAATAAAAACAAGCGATGCTTTTGTCGTGGGGCAGTTCGTTTAAGCGCTCGGGTAGTTTTTCAATGGGAATAAGTAAAGAGGGGATTACGAAAACGCCAAAGTAAAAGCAAAGCGCCCGCATTTTCTCTTCGGAATGCACGTCAAGAAAACTTTGTTTTTACTTATCAAAAAACATTCGGCCGAAGTTTTATGTTGTCCGCTTCCGCAAAATTTCAAAGTAATTGTTTTTAACACTTTTTCCATTATTCACTTCTTTTGTTAAATAATTTTAAAGATCGGTTTATCGACCATAACAAGTAAAATTACAGACAAAATCTTTTTTACGTTTTTTATCTGCTGTTATTTTTTTGCGTATTTTGCAGGTATTTAAATTTCACCGTTTTTATTATCGTTTTACCTCGACGGGTTATTTTTTTGCGGAAAATAACGATTATACAGTAAACGATTGTTTGTCAAATCGCGTGTATCGATCGATAAATCAACTTATTTTAGCCAAAGCAACGGAGAGGTTAGCATGAAGAATATTTTGGGTTTTCGTCAGTATTTGCATTCCGAAAAATCGTATCGGGACTTGGTACAAATAATCAAAGGACAAAAAAAATATTTTCCGCCTCAGGAGGGATTTTTAACTATCGTAGCCTTGTGCGGCGATAATCCTCGCGAATTTTTTGAAAGAGAAGATTTACGCCACGATGTTTCCTTTTACGATTTTGCTCCCTGGGAAGAAAGCGCGCGCCGTGTGGCCGAAGTGTACGCCAAGAGTTTTTACAAACCGCATCGTGTACAGGTAATTCACTACAACGAAAAACCTTTGGGATTAACCTATCCGCTTGAACTATTGGTGCACATTGCCAATTTGATCAATGCACGGCATTTGGCGGTAAGCGATTCAGACTTTCAGTTGAGCTACGGCGAAATTCGTCGGGTGTACGCTTACCATCTTTCCGTGGCCAACCCCGACAAAATAGTGATTACCTATCCACGGCGTCATCCTCGCAGTTTGGACACGGAAAAATATCCCATCAACCGCTGGGCCATGGAAGACTTAGAAAACATGTACATCTATTTGTTATCCGATTTAAACGTACTGAACAGCAAACCCGATTTTCAATCGGGATTAAGCATTACCACCCGCGCCGCCAACAAGCTTCTTAATTTCGAAAATGTGGGTAGCTGGATCGGTAATTTGCACATGGCCATTCAGGTGATCCGCAACAAAGGTCATTTAGAAAAAGATTTCGAAGTTAAAACCAACCACCAGCACGAATCGACCATCAACTTCGAAGTGCAATGCGCTAAAATCGATCAATTATATCGCTATTATATGATACCCCTTTCCAACATTATTCAGTTGGCCGTTGAACATCCGGAAAAATATTTGATGGACGATTGGACCAAAGGTAAAAGCAAAGAAGAAATCAAACGCATTATCTACCAAATCGAAGAAATGAATAATCGCTATTTGGAAGAAAAAAGGAAAGAAAAAATACCATCTTAAGTTACCCGCTATTAAAAAATCAACAATTAAAAATTGCCGATTTTGTGGCTTTTGTTTTATTTGTGCCAAATAATGTGTAAATTTTAATCGTAGCGCAACAAACAAAAGGCGCATTTTATGGATGCGGAAAAAGCACTTTTGCAAAAAATTGCCGAAGAAAAAAATCGACAGGAAGCCGCCGTTCTTTCTGCTTTTGCCACACCTAATTCACGGGCCAAGCGCTGCAGAACCGAAAAGGACATTCAATATCGTCCGCCCTTTGCTTTGGATCGTGATCGCATTTTTTACAGCGGGGCCTTTCGCCGCTATACCGGAAAAACCCAAGTTATCTATTTTGTCTCTCTTTTGGATGAGCAATTAACCAGCAGGATTTTACACACCTTAAGCGTGGCTCAGGTTTCGCGGACTATCGGGCGGTTTTTATCGCTAAACACCGATTTGATCGAGGCGATTGCTCTGGGGCATGATTTGGGACACCCGCCTTTCGGACATGATGGTGAGCGTTTTCTAAGCGAAATTAGTCAAAGCTACGGATTGGGACATTTTCATCATAATATTCAAAGTTTGCGCGTGGTCGATCGCATTGCCAAAAAGGGTTGCGGATTAAATCTTACCTTTCAAACCCGGGACGGCATTCTGTCCCACAATGGGGAAGTACACGATCAGATTCTGGCGCCAAATCCGAATAAAACGGAAAAAGATTTACAGGAATACATCGAACGCATGCAAGCCGGCGAAATCGTGGATATGCCTCCGGCCACTCTGGAAGGCTGTGTGGTGCGCATTACCGATACCATCGCTTACATCGGTCAGGATATCGATGATGCTATTCGTATCGGTTTGATTCGGCGCAGCGATTTACCGCCCGTGGCTACGGATGTTTTAGGAACGTCAAACGGTCAGATTATCGATACGTTGGTGAACGATGTGGTTTGTCAGAGTTATGGAAAAAATTACGTACGGTTTAGTCCGCGAATTTCTGAAGCTTTGTACGAACTTAAGCAGTTTAACTACAAATACATTTACAAAAGCCCTAAACTGAAAATCAATCACCATCGCATTCGTCAGGGGTTCGAGCTGCTCTTTAAACATTTTTTACAGCGTTTGAAGGAGCAAGATATGCACAGCGAAATTTTTCAGCATTTTTTAAATTCCAAATGCGCGCGTTATCGGGAGTCAACTCCGGACGAATTGATTGTGCGCGATTTTTTGGCTGGTATGACAGATCGCTACTTTACGCGTGTGTTAGAAAAGGTTGTGGTTCCGCAAATGGCAGAATTTGTCATTAAAAACGAATAAAGCGGATGCCTTGCGTGATGCGCGCTCGCTATTTGTTTAGTTGGGCTGCGTTTTTTATCCGCCTTCGGGCCGAAAATCAAAACCGAAACGTTAAAATTTTTTGAACAATTAGGCGCTAAAAGCGCTATAAGGTTTTTAGAGTCAAACATTTTAAATACGGTATTATTTAAAAGAACGGAGAACCGATCATGGGCGAAGCAGAAAAACAACAGGTATTTAAGCACATTGACGAATTACGCAATGAAGTAATCGAATTAATGAAAGCCATTGTGCCGATTAAGGCGTTGGGCCCGACAAACGGCGGAACGGGCGAAGCGGAAAAGGCCGAATTTTTGAAGGAATATTTAAAGACTTTGGGCATTACCGATATCAAAGAATATCCGGCTCCGGATCCGCGTGTGCCCGGTGGAATGCGTCCTAATTTGGTAGCCAAGTTACCGGGAAAAACCACCAGAACGGTTTGGATTTTAGGTCATTTGGATGTGGTGCCCGAAGGCGATCTTTCCAAATGGGATACCGATCCCTTTGAAGCCGTGGTTAAAGACGATCAAATTTTTGGCCGGGGTACCGAAGATAACAATCATGCAATAGTGACCGGTTGCATGACGGCCAAGGCGTTTTTGGATTTGGGCATTCGTCCCGAGTATAGTTTGGGATTGGTTTTTGTTGCCGACGAAGAAACGGGCAGCAAGTACGGATTGGAATATTTATTGGAAAACCATCCTAATCTTTTCAGAGAAGACGATTTGATTATCGTTCCGGATGCCGGAGAACCGGATAGCAGCATGATCGAAGTAGCCGAAAAGTCGATATTGTGGGTAAAGTTCAAGACCATCGGTAAACAAACCCATGCCAGCATGCCGGAAAAGGGCATTAATGCCTTCCGAGCGGCTTCGCATTTGGTCGTGGCTCTGGAAGAATTAGGGCAACTGTACGATCGGGAAGATCCGATTTTCGATCCACCCAAGAGTACGTTCGAACCCACGCGTAAAGAGGCCAATGTCCCCAATATCAATACAATTCCAGGTGATGACATTTTCTATTTTGATGCACGTATTTTACCCGATTACGATATCGATGACGTGTTAGACAAAATGCGCCGAATTGCCGATAAAATTGAAAACGAGTTCAATGTTAAAATCGAACTTTCCAAGGAACAATACGAGCAGGCGGCTCCGGCAACCGACCCCGATGCGCCGGTGGTGCAAGCGTTAAAAGTAGCGGTTAAAGAAGTGTACGATGTGGATGCACGACCCAAAGGTATCGGCGGGGGCACGGTGGCGGCCATTTTCCGGCGAAAAGGCTTCCAGGCTGCGGTTTGGTCGACCATCGACGATATGGCCCATGAACCTAACGAATACGACCGCATTAGCAATATTATTAACGATACTAAGGTGTTTGCCCATATTTGTTTGCAACAATAAAATGAAAATCATAATAAATATTTTTTCGGATCCTCCCACCGGAATGTGGGGGGATTTTTTGTTTTTCCCCTGCCGTTATACCCGTTTTATTTTATGTGTTTTTCTGTTGCCTGTTCTTTAAAGAATTAATATCTTCACTTTGTGCTTCTTGATTAATACGAAAGGTAGTGTGTGCGCATTCTGTTTGTTTCCGCCGAAATTGCTCCTTTTGCCAAAATGGGCGGATTAGGTGATGTGTCGGCCGCATTGGGAAAATATTTAAAGCTGATCGGTCATGATATTCGCTTGGTTATGCCGCTTTACGATTTTATCGATCGACAAAAATACGGTTTGCAACCGTTCGCTTCGGCGCAAAACATTCGCATTCAAATGGGGAACAAACAGTATACCGCCAATGTGTGGGTAGCAAAACTTCCGCAAACGGGAAGCGACGTTTATTTCGTCGAAAACAAGCATCTTTTTAGTCGCGGAACCGTTTATACCACCGATGCCGACGAGCATATCCGCTTTGCCTTTTTTAGCAGAGCGGCCCTTGAGATGTGCCAGCATACGGGATGGGCTCCGCAAATTGTGCATGCCAATGATTGGCACACTGCTTTGTTGCCGATTTATTTAAAATCCGTCTATGCATGGGATCAATTATTTGCCGAAACAAAAACCGTGTTAACCGTCCATAATATCGGATATCAGGGTATTTTCCCAGCAAAAATTCTTGCGCATCTGAGCCTGAATGCGCATTATGAGCTTTTTGATGCTTACGATTTGTACCACGACCGGATCAATTTTTTAAAAAGCGGTTTATTGCAGGCACACAAAATTACAACCGTGAGCCCAACCTATGCCCGTGAAATTCAAACGCCCGAATTCGGAAACGGCCTGGATGGAATTTTGCGTATGCGCAGCAGTGATCTGGTTGGTATTCTGAACGGTGTGGATTACGACGAATGGAGCCCGCAAAAAGATCCTTACATTCCGTTTCACTATTCCGAAAAATCACTGTACCGTAAGTACAAAAATAAACGGAATTTGCTGCGTCAAATCGGTTGGCCGGATAAAGCAGTAAACGCGCCTTTGTTAAGTGTAATCAGCCGCTTGGTAGAACAGAAAGGTATTGAGCTGTTAATGGGCTCGTTAAAAGATACGATTCTGCGTTTCGGAGCGCATTTGATTGTGTTAGGCAGCGGCCAACCCGAGTACGAACAATTTTTTCGGGATTTGCAACATCAATTCCCGAAACAAGCCTTTTTCTTTCGCGGATACGATTACCCTTTGTCACATCTTATCGAAGCGGCAGCCGATATCTTTTTAATGCCATCACGTTACGAGCCCTGCGGTTTGAACCAGATTTACAGTCTTAAATACGGAACAGTGCCGGTGGTGCGTAAAACCGGAGGCTTGGCCGATACGGTTACTTTGTACGATTGGCGTACGCAAACCGGAGACGGTTTTGTTTTTGAACATTACGATACAGACGGGCTTAATTGGGCGCTGGAATATGCTTTGACTACATTTCCGCGCAAACACATCTGGCAAAAAATTATGCGCAATGGCATGCAAAAAGATTTTTCGTGGCAGAAGCAAGTACATGAGTACGAGAAATTGTACGCACAAGTCATTGCCAATTAAAATTAAACGGCAAATTCCGATTCGCCAAAGCAACGATTTTGGCGTTAAAAAGCCATTCGTTAAATAGCAAACACGGGATAATTAGCAAAATGATCAAAGGATTATTAATCGATTTGGATGGTGTGATTTACAACGATACGCGTCCTGTCCCTGGTGCGGATGTATCCATAGCCTGGCTTGCGCGGCAAGGGATTCCTTTTCGCTTTATTACCAATACTACAATGAAAAGCAGGGCCACATTGACGGCAAAGTTGAAATCGATGAATATAGTGGTAGACGAATACCACGTTTTTTCGGCCGCTTCGGCTGCGGCAGATTATTTGCGCCAACAAAAAAACAACCGCAGTATGTTGTTGCTCCTAGATGATGCCAAAAGCGAGTACCGCGGCATCCCGCAAGACGATCATAATGTTGATTTTGTGGTGGTTGGCGATATGGGTGATGCATTTACCATTGAACTTTTGAATAAAGCATTCAATTGTCTGATGCAAGGAGCACAACTTATTGCTTTGCAAAAGAATCGTTTTTGGCTTAGCGATCAAGGCTATCGTATGGATGCCGGAGCTTTTGTCGCTTTGTTGGAATATGCCGCCGATACGCAAGCGATTTTAATCGGTAAGCCGTCAGCGCACTTTTACTCGTTGGCTTTGCGTTCATTGGGTTGTGCACCGCAAAATACGTTAATGATTGGCGATGATATCGAATCCGATATTGGCGGAGCGAAAAGCCTAAACATGCAAACGTGTTTGGTTAAAACAGGCAAGTTCCGAGAACGCGATTTGCGAAGAAGTACGGTTAAACCCGATCAAATTATTACCAGCATTGCAGAACTGCCTTCGATTATTGCTAAATTGGGCAATATGTGATCGGATGCTCTGGGATGCATGACCCATGGGGAACGGTTTTGATTTTTTAAGCAAGGGAACCGAAACGTAAAATGAATGTACAATAAAAGAATAATGAAAACGGCTAAAAAGAAGAAGAGGAAACGGACGGAATGAAAACAATTGCGTAAGGCAGCGTGGGGTCGTATATTCGTTTTGTGTCTTGCGCGGACAATGGTCATTGAAAAATGTTACCTTTTGTTTCGTTTCGAATCAAAAATAAAGGAATTGGGGACGATTCTGGATTCGACGGGCATGAGAAAGGTATGAACGGCAACCCGGGCTTCCGACTATCCCGTCCCGTAAGGGATCCCGTTTGGGATAAAACTGGTCGGGAAAAAAATAAATGCCAATAATAATTACGCATTGGCTGCTTAAGTAAATAGTAGCCCGCTGTCCTTGTCTCCAATCCACCGGGGATAGGGAACAGCGTCGACTTTGGGTGGATGGAGATAATAGCTGCCGCCCGGTCGCTATTATCTCCTAAATAACCGGGCTGGCCTGTCGACAGGTTTGCCGACTAACCGGTCGGCAGGCGAGATGAATGAGTCGGCTATGGTTGTAGATGTTCGTACGGTTCCATGCCCGGACCCGGGTTCGACTCCCGGCGTCTCCACTAATTTGTATGGAAAGTATTGTTTTACTTATTTTGGCAATCGCGTTTGTTTATTTATTATTTGCGGCAAGAAAAACCGGCCGTAGCGTGCATAATTCGCATCGAAATTTGGTGCGAAAAATAAAGGATCGCTATCGCTAAAAAAAGTTGACAGCAGTTTAAAGATTTTGTAAAATTGTGTCTTTCAAAAATAAACAATAGACCGTTCGGCTTTGGTTAGTAGAGTATCCCGACGAGTCGGGACCAAGGTTGGGATCTTTGAAAGAAAAAGGTAAATTCGGGTTAACGAGGCGAAAAAATAGATATTTAGTAAGCGAGAGTAGCTCAGTTGGTAGAGCACAACCTTGCCAAGGTTGGGGTCGCGGGTTCGAGTCCCGTCTCTCGCTCTTTTTTATTCTTAAGGTGATTTGAAATATACGGAGAAGATGCGGTATTTGACCGAGTGTGGGCAAATGATCTTTGCAGGATTTATGTTTTTACGCTCAGTTGGTAGAGCATCCCGACGAGTCGGGACCAAGGTTGGGGTCGCGGGTTCGAGTCCCGTCTCTCGCTCTTTTTTATTCTTAAGGTGATTTGAAATATACGGAGAAGATGCGGTATTTGACCGAGTGTGGGCAAA
>CAZRBA010000128.1:0-23303 GCA_964598255.1 uncultured Caldithrix sp.
GGTTTGGCACGTCCAGCTTTGCCCGGCATCTTGCGTGTACCAAACGCCGCCGCCAACGGCCCCCACCCACCAAACGTCGGGATTTTTAGGATGCACAATAACGGCCCGTGTTCTTCCGCCAATATTCGACGGTCCGCGTTCGTCCCAATTAAGCCCTTTGTTCAGTCCCATAATATGGTAACCTTGTTGTCGCACCTCTTGCATGGCCTTAAAACGCCACCCCATCGGGTAAGAAAATTTACCGCCTATTGCGGACCGCAGCATAAACTCTTCCAAAGCGGCGGCATCCGGATGATCTGGCCTGGGAGGTGTTTCCTGTTGTTCTAACGATTCTTGAACAGTCTGAGAAGAATAAAAAATTGTTTTACCAAAATACGCGGTAAAAAAAACGAGCAAAAAGAATGCGGCAAATACCATTAGAAAAGCGGACAATTTTTTCATTGCGATACCTTTTTTAATATTGATCGGCTATTGTATTCAAATAACATATTTTGTAAAAAAATAAATTTTTATCAAATTAAAAGCAAGGTAATTTATTGGGCGACCATTATCCTCGGATACTTTTTTCTTCACGGGCAAGGTACATGCCGCCAATTGTTTGTAAAATACCAATTCGGAGCCGTATTTTTGTCTCCGCGACAAAGCACAGCCCTTCTATTTCCAGACAGTACTTACCCTGTGGTAAAGCAAAATAGGCATTTCCGCCATTTCTCGTTTTTGTTAAGACAATCAAAAATGAAAAAAGCAGAATACCCATTACTATTAAGCAATTAGGCACACTGCTAAATTAACCGTAAAATAAAACCGAAAATCTAAGAGTGGATTCTGAATTTAGAGTGTTTTAATATGCTCTTTTAATTGGTTGTTTAATTGCTCGGCTACGGCCAAAGCCTCCATAGCCCCGTTTAGGTTGTGTTCCTTACCCATCATTTCCAATTTAAGAAAATTTTCCATTGCCTTATCCGCCCCCAAATTTGCTGCTGCCCCCTTCATTCCATGAGCTATAGATCTTACTTCATCGTAGTTTTCGGCCTCTATAGCCGCCTTAAGATCGGGTAAGGTTTGCTCAATTTGTTGTACCAGTTCATCCAATAGTTCAATCAAAAATTCTTTGTCGCCCCCAAGACGTTCAAGGGCGGTTTCAAGATCGAGTAATTGTTTCTCCATGGTATACCTTTCCCATTATTAAAAGTCTCGCCTGTATTCTCGGAAGATTTCCCAAATATTTAATAAAAAAATAGGGCGAAGGATTAACATCCTCTGCCCTGTATCATTAAACGGAAGCTATTTATTCTACTGGATTAATTTGGTACGTATGCGTAATACTGGTTGCTTTTTGCAGCATGGCCGTAACGGCACAGTAAACTTCCTGCGACAGGTTTATCGCCTTTTGCAATTTTTCTTCTTCCACTTCGCCCCAAATTTTGTAGGTCAGGCGAATGTTGGTGTACACCTTGGGATGTTGATCGGCCATGTCGGCTTCTACATGCACCTCAAAACGGTGAAACTTTTGGCGCATTTTGCTTAAAATAGAGGCCACATCGCTGCCGGTGCATCCGGCTAAAGAAATCAGCAGCAATTCTTTGGGACGAATGGCACCGTTCTCCCCGCCGAATTGAGGAGGGCCGTCGATGGGAACCCAATGGCCGGAATCGGTAATACAATTAAATGTCACACCTTTGATATGAACCACTTTACCATGAACTTTAGTAGGCATTACTTCCCTTTCTACCTTAATGATCGTTTCACTTTTCTTACGGATTATCGGATTTCATTTATTCCGCTTGAGTTAGAATTTTTAAAATAATTTGATGAAAGAAACGGTAAAAAGAGACAGGGATTTTTTAATCGTATTACTAAAGAAAGTATGTGATTTTAACGCGCAAGCGTTCGCAACATTGCGGTTTAAACATCGTCGATCAGCTCATAATTACGAAAGCCACCGAGGGGATGTTTGAAAATTTTTTGTTCCAAAAATGTAATGAACCGATACTTAAGACGTTCGTGTTTGTGCAACGCCCGATGTTTATTTGGTTTTCCGCTTAATTGCAAGGCATGCTGCCAATCCATTTGTTTAATTCGTCCCCGCATTACCGCAGGATGCGTATCATTAAAGCGCGCAAGCCGATCCAACGGCCCGTAATCAAATTCTTTTGGTGCTTTGGCATAAAATTCTTCCGCTTTACGTTTTCCCCAATGTACGCTATTTAAAGCACGCGATTTGTTTTGCATTAACCGCGGCGGCCGCACCCAACCGTAATGATAAATTTCGGCATCCACTTTTGCCACGCGCAACTTACGCGTGCCTTTTTCTTGTCGGGGATTGTCGTAATATTCAAAATAGCGAAACGATTGGGCGCTTTGCCAGGAATGAATGTGCGGATCGTTACGGATTATGCGTATTTCATAGGGATACCAACCATGGCTTTTATGGTAGTGATCGTAATCGCCCCAAAAATGTTTATAGCGAAACAGCAATCCCTCAATCCGCTTGTCATCCAATAATTGCGCACAACGTTTTTCAATAACCGGGAGATATTTTTCATGAACCACTTCATCGGCCTGAAGATAAAACAACCAATCCCCATTGCAGGCATTTTTGGCAATATCGGTTTGGAGGGCATTAATAATACCCTTTTTGAAGTATTTTTCTTCCCAAACCGTATCTATGATTTTTATCTTCGGGTCTCCTATGGCAGCTATCAATTCGCGCGTCTTGTCGTCCGCATCACCCTGCCCGACGGCAACAACAAATTCGTCCACGATGGGTAAAATCGATTTAATGGATTCGACTACCGGATAATACAGTTTGTATCCGTTGCGTACAAAACTAAAGCCGCTAATTTTCATTTCGCTACTTTCCTACACATTTAACCGCATCTGTTTCATCTTTGCCACAAACGCATGGCAAAAACACGGTTTTAATTTCCGCTTGTTGCAATTTCGTTATAAACAATAAACTTTTTCACTTCGCTAAACAAATAGGGCAAAATACGTTTAATTTCGCTTTGAATTTCTCTAAAGGTCTTTTCAAAAAAAGAACGATTGTGCCCAATGGGATCAGCAATCGACGGGTTGGCCAGTTTGGTTTGGCGATGCCATTCTTTTAAAAGAACCATTTTATCTTTGTATTGCGGAAATTTTTGACGTAAATATTCAAGATGGTTAACCGCCATGGCAATAATCAGATCGCTTTGTTCGACAACGGACTCATTTACGGGTTTGGCCGAATGATCGTGCAAATCGATGCCGTATTCCGCTGCGATCTCAATGGTCATGGGGTGCGCCGGTCCGCTGGCCAAAGCAAGAGTCCCTGCAGAATCCGTCAAAATCAAGTCCTTAAAACGCGTTTTGGCAATCACCTCCTTCAAAATTCCTTTGGCCATTGCTGAACGACAAATATTACCCGAGCAGATAAAGGTAACCCGAAATTTTTCTTTACGTTTGCGAAAAGGAACTCCCGGAAGTTTTTTCTTTAAATTTTGCAAGGAAACGGCCCCTTCGCGAACCACTAAATAAGGATCCTTGGTAATATCGATGATGGTGGAACCACGAATATCATGCACCGGTCCTGCGTCTAAAATTAAATCGAGCCGATCACCGAACTGAGCAATAATATCCTGAATGGTTCGTGCATTCGGATGTCCGGTTAAGTTTGCGCTTGTGGAAGTTATGGGGCTGCCAAAGGCCAAACTCAATTGTTTGCAAAAAGGAAATTCTGCCACGCGAAATCCTACTTTGGCCATTTGGGCATCTTTCTGTAATTTGGAAGAGAGATAGGTTAAATTTTCTTTAAACCTACTGGGAGCCAAAATGGTATATTTTCCTGGTAAAAGTTTTAACAAATGCTCGTACTGAAGCGGTGTAAGCACGCCGAACAAGCTACGTAATTGTTCCAAAGAGGCAATAAGCAGCGATACGGCCTGATGCGGGCCGCGCTGCTTAATTACAAAAAGGCGATCCAATGCTCGTTTATTAAATGCATCAACTCCAAGCCCGTACAACGTATTGGTGGGATACACCACAATTCCGCCGTTTTTAAGGACCTTCACCGCACGTTGGATTATTTTTTTATCCGGTTTTTGCGGATCAATTTTGTAATACTCCATATCGTTCCGTCTTACCAATTAAATTCAACGAAAAATTTAACCCGTTGCCGGTTGTGTCTTCCATCGTTTGTGCACCCAAAACCATTGCTCGGGATAGCGCCGTACCCATTTTTCGAATTCCGTTGTGCACAATTGGGTAATCGTTTTGATTTTTTTATCCGTATCCCCGCAAAGTTCGGGAATTTTAATTTCCTGCAAATAAACGTCAAATTGAGCATAATCTTTGCGTAATGCAATTAATAGGATAATTCTGGCTCCGGTGCGCAAATGCAATACCGCCGTTCCTACGGCCGTAGACGACGGTAATCCCAAAAAATCGACAAAAACACCTTTGTGTCTGGCATCCTGATCAAATGCAATGGCCACAATTTCTTTGTTGTGCAATGCCTTTTCCGATTCGCGCATGGCCTCTTGGGTGTAAACGATACGAATACCGTGCCGTTCGCGTAATTTGACGATAAATGCATCCACTTTCAAATTACTTTGTTTTTTGGCAATAGCCGTAATACGTGGTAAATTCATTACGGATATGGCCTGCCCCAGCCACTCAAAATTGCCAAAATGCCCGGAAATAAAAATAAATCCGCTCTCGCGGCGTCGTACCATTTGCAGCACTTCCGGATTTTTAATATGCATTAATTTTTGCACGGTTTGTGCGTTTAAATGCGGACTTTGCAAAAACTCCATCCACAAAAATACAAAATGTTTGTAAATTTCGTGTAGTAGCTGTTTTTGCGGTTTCGGTAACTGATCGCCATAAACCCGCTGCAAATTATCCAGAATTACCTGTCTGCGGTAACGAATAATGTGTTCGACCAAAAAAGTCATAGCCAATGCAAGGCGCTTGCCCCAGCGTAAAGAAATGTGACTAAAAACAAAAAACAGCGCACGAACCAGCCAATACTCAACATTTTTCATGGCTCGGAAGTTACTGAATTTAACAATCGGAGGCAAAGTTGTTTTGCAGATCCATTTTGGCGGAGCTCTTTGGGGGTGCAAAGGTTTCTTCCTTTTTGATTTTGTGGGTAGCTTTGCAAACGTAAAAGCGAATAAAATTGGGGTTTTGTAGAATTCAAACAAATATTGTCGTATCTTACCGCTGTCCGATTTTACCGTTCCGCAAAAAGGAAACTTGCCATGTCCGTAACAATTAAACCGTTGCTGTTGGCGATGATCGTTGCGTTTTTTACAGCATGCCAAACCGAACGTCAAGGTGCCGCAAGCGCCGAAACTCCGCATACGGAAGCGTTTACAACGGTTACCGTTCGCGATTCCCGACTGAATGAAATCTCTGGTATTGCGGCCAGCCGTAAGTCCCAACGCGTTTTTTGGGTGCATAACGACAGCGGCGACAAAGCCCGTATTTTTGCTATCGATAATCGGGGTAAAACCATCGGGCAGGTTCTTTTATCGGGGATTAAGGCTGTTGATTGGGAAGATATTGCCACCGGCCCCGGCCCGCAATCCGATTCTTCCTATATTTACATCGGTGACATCGGCGACAACAGAGCAATTCGCGATTTTAAAGTAATTTATCGCCTAAGTGAACCGGATATTAACAAATTGAAAAACCAAACTTTTTTAACTGTTTCACATTTTGCCACCATCCGTTTCCGTCTTCCGGACGGAGCGCGTGACTGCGAAACTTTGATGTGCGATCCTTTGAGTAAAAATTTATACATTGTTTCCAAACGGGAAAATCGAGTACATGTTTACGAGCTACCGTTTCCGCAAGATACGTTGCGCATTTCGCAGGCCAAATTTCTTACCCGGTTGCCTGTTACGCAAATAACGGCAGGAGATATAGCCTCGTCCGGCCGACATATTATTCTGAAAAATTATTTGCAGATCTTTTATTTTCCCAGAGCGAAAGGGCAAAGCGTAAAACAAGCATTAAGCCACTTTCCTTCCTTTTTGCCATACAAAGAAGAGCCTCAAGGCGAAGCGCTTTGTTTTGCCTGCGATGAAAGCGGCTATTACACCATTAGCGAGATGCGGCATGAACCGCAAACCCGATTGTATTTTTATCCTTATAAATTCAAACGCCCATAACTATTTTACAATTTTGTCGTATTGTTTTTTAAAAGGACCAAAAACAAAGGATTCACTTTGGAAAACAATAACCGCGAACCGTTCTTTAAAGCCGTACGCAGAGAATTCAGAGAGCTAAAATCCTTTTACATCAGCGATGAACAAGCGCGCAATTTAAAACGTCGCACTTTTATCGGCCGTTTTATTGTAACCACGTTTTATTTGCTAAAAGCACTTTACTTGCGCCTAAATCCGATACGACGCGTTCTGTTTTTATTGGCATTGTTCTTTTTATTTGCCATTCAAACCGACTATCAATCCCACCATGTAAACGTTAGTTTTAATTTAAGCTTTTGGGGCGGCGTATTGCTGATGTTTCTTCTTTTGCTGGAATTAAAAGACAAGCTTCTGATAAAAGATGAAATTCGCGCCGCCCGGGCCATTCAAAACGCCCTTATTCCGCAAAAACAGCCACAAATCAAAGGTTACGATATTTACTTTTACTATCGTCCCATGAATGAAGTCGGAGGCGATTTGTTGGATCATATTACCTTAGGCCGTGAAAGCCATTTACTAGCTCTGGCCGATGTTTCGGGTAAAGGACTTTCGGCGGCCCTGCTCATGTCCAAACTTCACGGTCTGGTTCACGCTTTTGTTCATGATACCCCTTTTGACCGTCTTATGAGCCTTCTGAATCAAAAATTCTTTTACTCAATTCCCAAACGTTCTTTTGCTTCGATGCTGCTTTTGTTTTTAAAAGAAAACGCACCCGAGGTGCGCATTGCAAATGCCGGACATTTGCCGCCATTTTTCTGGCACAAAAATAATTTTACGGAACTCCATTCCGGAGGTATGGCGCTTGGGCTTACGGAAAAGCAGGATTACGCCACCGTTGCCTTAACACTTGGCGAGGGAGATATTTTGTTCTGTTATTCCGATGGGCTTTCTGAAGCGTTTAATGCCCAAAGAGAAGAATTCGGCGAAGACCGCATTAAGGAAATTTTACGACGCTTGGTCGACAAACCGGCGGAAACAATTGGCAAGGCAATGTTACACCAGGCGGAGACATTTTTGGGTGAAAAACATTTTTGCGACGATTTGACGATGATTGTCTTAAAAAAAGTCTAAGGCAATACAAGCGAAAATTAAAGAACGGAATGCATTAACAAAAAACGGCGATGACCTTTTAAAGGCCATCGCCGTTAAACAATCCGTTTTATCAGGCTGAAATACTGGATTACTTTCTAATTGATTCAAGCGCTTGTAAAACAATGCCGGGCGTAATAACTTCGGGTAAAATTTGAGGCTGTGCCCCTTTTTTGCCACTGTAAAGCACATAAAGAGGAACGCTCATGCGCCCAAAACGGGCCAGAGCTTTGGTAATTTCCGGATTGCGTTTCGTCCAGTCTGCTTTTAATGCCACGATGCCCAAATCTTTGAACCGCTTTTGCACCTCTTGCGAAGAAAAGGCAATTTGCTCGTTAGCCTGACACGAAAGGCACCACTTGGCCGTAAAATCTACGAATACCGGTTTACCTTCGTCTAACGTTTTTTGTAACAATTGATCGGAATAGGGTTGCCAATTTATTTCGCCGCTATAAGAAACGGATGAGGTATCTTCCACATATTTGGGATAGTTTTCCAACACGTACCAATTACTAAATCCCAAAATAAGCAAAGCCAAAACCCAAGCGGTAACGCGGGTTTTTTGCTCCATGGCCAAATTGCCCCAGCGGCCGTAAATCCATGCCGCCAACGAAGTTAGCAACAAATCGAGCAAAACCAGTATCAATACCACCGAACCGGTTTGCTGCCCCAAAACCCATAACAACCAAATCACGGTTGCCACCAGTAAAAATCCCATAAACTGTTTTAGGGACTCCATCCAGCGGCCGGGTTTGGGAACGTATTTTAACAACGCCGGAATGGAGGTTACTAAGGCAAAAGGGAAGGCCATGCCCAGCCCCAGAAAGGTAAAGACCACCAAAGACACCCAAGCGGGCTGCGTTAATGCAAATCCTAATGCCCCGCCCATAAAAGGAGCCGTACAAGGAGTGGCTACAATGGTAGCAATAACACCGTCCATTAACGACCCAAGCCAGCCTTCGGCCTGTGCCTTACCTCCTACTGTCGTAAACGAAGTTCCGATTTCAAAAACGCCGAACATACTTAAACCGAGCAAAAACATAAATACGGAAAGTACGATGAGAAACGCGGGGGACTGCAACTGAAATCCCCACCCCAATTGTTCGCCACCTGCTTTTAGCACCAAAAGGGCAACCGCCAACGTCCAAAAAGCCAGCAAAACACCAAGCGTAAAAAGCAGACCGTGCTTCCACGGTTTGGCGTGTTCGTCCTGAGCCTGCTTGACAAAACGCATAATTTTAATTGATAGCACAGGCAAAACACAAGGCATTAAATTTAAAATCATACCGCCGAGAAAAGAGAATAAAATGGCCAGCCAAATACTGGATATTTCGGAATGTTTGGGGGCGGCCATTAACTTTCGGCTAACCGCTACTTTAATTTCTGCGCTTTTTTCCGATCCTGCCCCCCGCCATCCGGGCTCAGCTACCAATACACCTTTTAATGTATCCGCCGATGCTTTACCGGGTTCTGCCTTATGCACCGTAAGCAGGTAGCTGTTGCCTTTTTTTTGGAGATGTTGTTCTTTTTCGTATTTAACCACATCGGTATTGTACGGATAAAAATACAATTCTTTTAAGGAGCCCTTAAACCACTTCGGCGGAATAAGCTGTAAAATGTAAGCATCATCGGTCGCTTTAACCGCCACTTTCCAGTCTGTTAACGGTTTAGGGATGCGAAATCGGGCATCGGAAAACAGACGGGCCAAGGTTTCGTTAGGTTGGGCAGGTTGACTTTTAACCGGCAAATTAATGGCAACGTCGGTTTCCCCGGGGATGCAAACATCGGCGCACTCCAGCCAGCTCACATGGGCCTTAACGGGCAACACAGTGCCCGATTTTATCTGTTTGCCCACGGTAATCGGTACAAGAAAATATTGATCGCCACTGTATCCGTAAGAAACAATATCGGCGGCAGTAATCCGTTCGGGATAAGGCCACAGTACTTTGCCCGCTTTTACGCCTTTTGGTAGGTCAAATTCAAATGTGGTTTCCATACCGGTATCACCGAAATTGCGCCAGTAAATATGCCAGTCGGGTTGCGCTTTCATTTCGATCGCTATCCATATCGTTTCACCAGGCGTGACCCACTTTGCCTCGGATATCAACTTCACCTTAACATGAGAGGCTTGACCAAACTGAGCCTTTACCCCGGGAGAGACAAAACCGCTTAGTAATAAGACAGAAATCAACAGCGTAAAAATGAAATGGCTAAAACCGCTGCGCTTCTGAAATTTGGGCAATCGCACCATAAATACGATCCTTTCCTTTGGTATTATCTAACAACAAAACCATTCAATTACATGCAAGTTATTAAATTAAATAAAAATTATTAAAAGATAAAGCGCATTTTGGCACAAATTTGTTCCATTAAAAATAAAGCTTCTTAAAATATCCGGGCCGATTTCCATGCCGCCCGCGCGCTATAATTTTTTACGCTTCCCGTTTTTAGCGGCAAGCAGACAGGCTTTTCGAGGTTTGCATTTTACTTTTGACAGCTTACCTCGCAGTTATTTTAAGTTTGTTTATTGCCTATTTTTACCTAATTTTGGCCTTTTTAAAAAAAATCGGAACCAACATACAATGAAGACCAAAGGCATTAAACATCAAATTTGGGAATTGGCACTTCCCAACATTCTAAGTAATCTGTCTGTACCCATCCTCTCCGCAGTGGATACCGCACTGGTTGGGCATTTGCCTTCTCCCGTTTATATCGGTGCAGTAGCCGTAGGCAGCATGATTTTTAATTTTGTTTACTGGGGTTTCGGTTTTTTACGCATGGGGACTACCGGACTTACGGCTCAGGCATTCGGGCGGGCAAAAACAAAAGAGGTTAGTCTGCTGTTGCAACGCGCTCTGTTTGTGGCATTAAGTTTCGGTTTAATCTTAATCTTAGCCCAAACACTTATTGCCGCCGTCAGTTTTGGCTTAATCAACGCTACTCCCGAAGTGGAAGCCAGTGCGCGCATTTATTTTTTTATTCGTATATTTGCCGCACCGGCCACGTTAAGTCTTTATGCCATACACGGTTGGTTTTTGGGGGTACAAAATGCCCGTTACCCTTTGCTAGTAACGGTTACCGTAAACGTGTTAAATCTTTTTTTTGATGTGCTCTTTGTGCTCTTTTTGGGCATGAACTCGAACGGAGTGGCCTTAGGAACGGTTTTGTCCCAATATCTCGGTTTGGGCCTTTCCGTTTATCTTTTATTCCGTCGCTATTCTGCATATTTGCATTTGCATGCCCTTAAACAAATTTTGGCCTTAGAGTCCCTTACGCGTTTTGTTAAAGTTAATACCGATATTTTTATTCGAACCCTTAGTTTGATTTTTGTTTTTTCCTTTTTTACCGCGCAATCGGCTGCCTTGGGCGATGTACCTTTGGCTGCCAATAGTATTCTTATTCAATTATGGATGTTCTTTTCTTACGGAATTGACGGTTTTGCATTTGCTGCCGAAAGTTTGGTGGGTAAATATCTGGGTGCCAATAATCGCACACAATTGATCATCGTAATTCGACAAATATTTGCCTTTGGCCTTGGTTTGGGGCTGGTTTTCACAATACTATATTGGGGATTACAAGATTTCATTCCGCTATTGTTTACTGACCAACAACCCGTTTTGCATTTAATCGGGCATTTAATCGGCTGGACCGTAATTGCGCCGCTTATCTCCGGCGTATGTTATATTTGGGACGGAATTTATATCGGAGCTACGGCTACAAGGGGGCTACGCAACGCTATGCTTGTTTGCACTTTTTTGATCTATTTACCATTACATTTCGGTTTGACACCGCTTTGGCAGGCCAACGGTATGTGGATGGCGCTTGTCAGTTTTATGTTGGCCAGAGGCATTAGTTTAAGTTTACTAAGTAAAAAATATTTGGGTATTCCGTTAAAAGAACTTTTCCCTAAAATCCGTTATTCGCATTCCGATTAACGCTTAAAAAGCTACCGAACCTTACCGCATTTACATGACAAAACGCTCTTGTAATATGCTTTCCACATGATGTTCATCAATGGTCGGGCCTTCAAAAAAGATCACTAGTTTTTCCACCACATTTTTTAATTGACGAACATTACCTGGCCAATCCTGAGCCATGAGCATCTCCATTGCCGCTTCCGAAACCTGCGTTATGCGTTTATTGTACTGAGACGAGGCCTTGGACAAAAAATAATTGACCAATAAAGGTATGTCTTCTTTGCGCTCTCTTAAGGGAGGAATATGAATTTCCAATACATTTAACCGATGATACAAATCGCGCCGAAAACGGTGTTCTTTAATCAATTCTTCCAGATCCTGATTGGTAGCTGCAATAAACCGGCAGGTGGCTGTTTCCGTTTTGGTGCTGCCTAGCATGCTGAATTCACCGGAATCGAGTACTTTGAGTAACTTGGCCTGCAAACGATATTCCATATCGCCTATTTCATCCAAAAAGAGTGTTCCCTGTTCCGCCAATTGAATTTTACCGGGTTTATCGTCCACGGCTCCGGTAAAAGCGCCTCGTACATATCCGAACAATTCGCTTTCCAGTAATTCCGGAGGAATGGCCGCACAATTAATTTTAATGTAGGGTTTTCCTACCCGCGGACCATTAAAATGCAAAGCACTGGCTACCAATTCTTTACCCGTGCCTGTTTCTCCTGTTATTAACACTTTGGTATCGGATTGGGCAAACATTTTGATTTTCTGAAAGATATCTTGCATTACTTTGCTTTCACCGATAATGCGGTAGTTTTCATCAAGAGCATCCAGCAAAATATTTTTCTCACGCGTCCAGGCGTTTTTTTCGATGGCATGCCGGATGGTCAGAATTAGGCGGCTCCCGTCCACCGGTTTTTCCACAAAATCATAGGCGCCTTTTTTAATGGCTTCAACGGCTATGGGAATATTACTTTGTCCCGAAATAAAAATAATAGGTACGGCCGCATCTTGCTCTTTTATCTTGTCCATCAATTCCACACCGTCCATACCTGGCATCTTCACGTCTAACAAAATACAATCGAATTTTTTGCTACCTGCTTTCTGCAAGGCATCAAACGGATCGGTGGTAATTTCCACGGAAAATTCTTTGGTTTCCAGCATGCGCTTCAGAGCACGTAAAAACGGCGTTTCGTCGTCAACCGCCAAAATCCGAAAAATTTCCGATTTATGTGCTTGACTCTCCCGCATAGTATTCCTTTTTAATCTTTAAATGGCATCTTTGGGTAAAATGATTAATACGTGGGTTCCCTTTCCTTCTTCCGAATCAATTGTAATTTGGCCGCCATGATTTTGCACGATGCGCTGGGCCAGTACCAGCCCAAACCCCGTACCCTGATTTTTAGTGGAAAAGCTGGGCTCAAATATACGATCTCTGATTTCTTTGGCAATCCCCACGCCATTGTCACTAATACGCAAAGTAACGGCTTCGGTTTCCTGTTTTTCTCCGAATCGTACGGGATAGGTTTCAAAATTTATATCGCCCGAACTGCCAACGGCATCCAGTGCATTTTCAAAAATTTCTTTAATCAACAGCTCAATTTGCGTACCGTCGGCTGTTAGCATTTCCGCATCGGGGGCAACGTTCACCGAAACTTTAACCGTTTCCAAATAACCGTAAGAATTAATAACTTTATTAATAACCTCTTTCAGAGAGATCACTTCCAAATTCAGGCGGCTTAAACGAGCGAATTTCGAATAATTATCGGTGATAGCATGAATATGGTTCACTTCTTGCACCACGGTTGTAACGTCCTCTTCAACTTTTTTATACTCCGGATCGGGCAAAATATAATGCATGGCTTCAATGGCAAATTTAATCGTCGAAAGCGGTGTTTTGATATCATGTGCCATTTTACGGATAAGCCGGGCGATAATTTCTTCGCGTTCGCTTAAAATGGTTTCGGACAAATCATAAAGTTCCAAACAATAACCGGAGGGAATGCCGGCCATACCGGAAAGGAAGTAACCGATAAGCCTTCCTTTAAAGATTTTATCCGGATGTTGCAAGGTGATTTCGGTATTAATATCGCTTTTTTGCCCACTTAATAGTTTTTCCATTTGTTCCGAAATTTGCGGATAGGCCTGAAATAATTTGCGCACATTCATTCCTTGTTTAATTGCGGGCAAGCGGAGCATTTTCATAAAATTCCGGTTGTAATGTTGCACATCTCCCTTAAATGTGACCAGTAAAACTCCTTTATTAACGGTATTTAAATGGCGGGTTAAAAAATGATAATAAAAAGCCAAGGTATTAAACAGCTTAAACACTCCGTAAAGCACAAAGGCGATGATCAAAAATCCGATAAAAATAAAAAAGAAATTTAAATGGTAATACGGATTGGGCCCGTATAAATACAACCCGTCAAATTCCTGTGTGCTAAGGCTTAAAACGGTGTTGCCCTCTCGTCTGGATTTTATCGAGAAAATCTTATTTTTTTGGGCCCTTACCCCGGGGATTTCGACTTTTGAAATATCTTTAAAATTATTTTGAATAATCGTTAAAATATCGTGCGATTTTTCCATGTGAATATTTACAAGTTCAAGTTCAGGATCGGAATCGACATTCATTCTGATGTAGGTTGTTCTGTAATCGGGTGAATAAACAAGAGTTAGTTTTCCTGAAAAATTAAATTTATATATTTGTCCGTTGCTCCAAAAAAGCGGTTCGTAATAGCGTCCTTTTTTATCGCTATTAATATTGGTAACAGGTATTAAAAATTTTTTCAGTTTAAATTCTTTTAAAATCGTTCCTCGGGTATTTAGAAGTTTAATGTATGTAATTTTTTTATTTTGGACACGGGAATGTGGCTGCAAAGCCAAAAATTCATTCTGCTTTCGATTAAACGGTACAAAATAAAGACTGCTGATATAATGGTTTTTAATTTCAATGGGCTTGAGATCATAGGTTAACTGTTTGTTTAAAATAAAAAAATAATAGCTGCCTTTTTTCTTGGGAACGTGTTCGTAAAGGGGATAAATGCCTATTTTACCGGAGTCGCTTTTAAAAAAATCAAACAGATATTTATTTTTAAATTTCGGTGACACCTTAACAATTCTTCGTTTTTTTATACTAAAGGCAAATATTCTGTATGTTTTGTCATAAACTCTGTTAAAATCATACCCCCTGCTACCCAGATGAAATACCAGATCTTTATACCCATCGCCGTCGGCATCCCACATACCGAGAATGTACACATTTATAAGCCAAGGCTTGTTATTAATGGTTTTTTGGTAAAATTGATCAAGACTTGCCACATAAACCCGATTTAAAAAATCCGGTTTGGATTTTGAAATATCAATGCCGTAGATAAACAAGGAATCTTGTAAATACGTTTTACGCTTTCTGGTGAAAACATAAAACTCGTTTAATGAGTCGCCGTTAAAATCTCCAACCCACCAACTATTATATTCCCATTGTTCCTTAAGTACTTTCTTGGTAATAATACCTTTTTTGCTGTCCAATATCGTAATATACGGGTCGGGAACACCGTTCATTGTGCGGTTTAAGATAATTTCTTCTGCTTTGCCGTCCGCATTCAGCTCCTTATATACACGATAGCTTAAATTCTTTTTGCTTTCCAGCTCCGTACAAAAAAGCCGGTAATATTTGAACGGAAGCGTTAACGAAGATAAAAAGATCGTAATTACCGCGGCCAGAATGCCAATAATGGCATAAGCAACCAGCCAGTTGGCATTCCGTTTAAAATGCAAAGTCATATTAAAACCTGGTTGTTTATCTTAAAAAACAAAACTCCGGACAAGGAATGTATCCCGATTTTATTCAGATGAAAAGCATTGGCATTAAAAACGTTTACATTAAATGCCCTGACAAAAGAATCAGATTCTTTTAACCGTTTCGTTTTTGGAGCAATTTGCCTCTTTTTTTTGTGATTTTAGTAAATTAAAAAGTAAGTCATGCAGAACAACTTACAAAGATTAAACAAACGGAAAAAACACTTTAATAGGATTAAATCGAAAATAAATAGGCCATTAATATAAATGTAAAAATTGTAAATTGCAATTGAAATTTTACTATTTTTTCGCTATTAAATATCATATTTTTTATGGAAATCCAAAACCTGACGTACGGTTTTAGCCAACTCCGAAGCAACCACTGGTTTCATTAAAATTGCCTGGATGCCGTATTTTTCCTTAATGTCATCGGTTAGTTCTTCGCTGTAACCTGTAATCATAATAATCGGCAAATTGGGGAATTGAGCGCGAACGCGTGCCGCCAGTTCCCTGCCGGTTAAATTGGGCATAGTCAAATCGGTGATTAACATTTGATATTTACGCGGATTTGCCATGAGTTCATCAAGGACTTTATTGCTTTCGACGAGCCCGTGAGTTTTGTATCCGAAATAATGAAGCATTTGTTGTTCCAATTCTAACACGCTTGGCTCATCATCCACAATCAAAATATGTTCGTTTCCGTGCGGAATATTTTCGTTTCTTTCCACTTCGTGTATTTCTTTAATATCTGCAACCGGTAAATAGACATGAAAAACCGTACCTTTGTTTTTTTCGCTGTAAACGGTAATTTCCCCGTGGTAATTTTTTATGATTCCGTGAACAACCGAAAGTCCCAAACCGGTTCCTTTGCCCACACCTTTGGTTGTAAAAAAAGGCTCGAAAATACGTTCGAGGACCCAGGGTTCCATGCCTTCTCCCGTATCGGAAACGATCAATTGATTATAAATACCCGGTTTAAGCCCGGGATGAATGTTAGCCATTCCATTATCCACATGCACCTGCTTAAGCCCGATAAACAATTCGCCTCCCGTCTCTTCCATGGCCTGATACGCATTGGTGCACAAATTAATCAAAACCTGATGTAACTGAGCCGGATCGGCCATTACAGGCATGCAGGATTTATCAATCTCTTTTTTGAGTTTAATCGTACTGGGAATGGAGGCGCGCAATAGATGAGTTGCCTCGTTAATAATATGTTGAATATAAACGGGTTTAACCTGCTGATCAATTTGCCGGGAAAACGTTAAGATTTGCTGAATTAAATCGCGCGCCCTTAACGATGCCTTGATAATTTGGTCAGCTTTGTTGCGTAGTTTCGGGTTGTTGCTAAGTGCCATTTTAATCATTTCGGCATAGCCCAAAATCGGAGTAAGGATATTGTTAAAATCGTGCGCTATGCCTCCGGCCAAAGTTCCGATTGTTTCCAGACGTTGGTTTTGATGCACCTGTCTTTCCAGATTCTTTTTATCTTCTTCCAATTTTTTCTTTTCGGTAATATCTTCGGCCAGGGCGATCACCACATCTTGTCCGAAATACTTCCCTTTGTAAAGACGCACGTTTTTGGGAAACTCTTCTCCGTTCGCTCGCCTGCCCCAAAATTCGAATTGTTGCGGTTCACCGGCTAACGCTTTTTTAAATTGTTCAAGAACCTTATTCAAATCATTGCGTCCGGGTGCCGCAACATCCGCAGGTGTTTTACCGATCAGTTCATTTTTGGAATAGCCATACATGCGCACCGCACCTTCGTTTACATCCAAAAAAGTGCCGTCCGGCGCTTGAATATAAATGGCTTCCATGACGCTATCGAACAATCCGCGGTAACTTTCTTCGCTGGTTCTCAAGGCTTCTTCATATTTGATCTTTTCGCTGATATCACGATTAATACCCACGCTGGCTAAGACTTTCCCTTCTTCATCGCGCAAATCACTGATAGACATTTCAATATTCAATTTCCGCCCGAACCGGTCGTATTGTACAACTTCACCGCGCCATCGTCCCCTTTTTTTGGCGATATTGCGGATTTCAAGACGTTTTTCAAACGGAATATCCATTTGAATTACCTGGTCAATCTTTTTACCGATTACCTCTTCGGCTTTCCAACCGTATAATTTTTCAGCACTTTTATTCCAAAATTTAATCCGATAGTTGCCATCTGTTCCGATAATGGCATCCGAAGCGAATTCCAATAATTTATTTTGATAGCGAATGTATTCTTCCTGTTCTTTGCGTTCCGTTATATTTTCTACGGTTCCTTCGATATACTTTACATTTCCCTGTTCGTCACGCACAGCCATTGCTCTTTGTCGAACATAGACCGCCGTACCATCCTTCTTTTTGAAAACCGAATCGAACATAACATAGCGATCGCTCTTTAAAATTTTTTCCAAAAATTCATCTCGTTGCTTTTTATCGAAATAAATATGGCTGGCAATATCCTTGTTTTTTAACTCGTCCAGTGAAGCATAACCCAATAAATTCAACAATGCCGGATTGGCAATTAACGCTTTCCCGTCAACCGTAGTACGATATATTCCAAAGGGAGAATTTTGAAAAATATCCCGATAGCGTTGCTCACTCTCCTTTAGTTTTTGTTCCGACTTAAGGCGGAACAATTCCACTTCGGCCCGATGCGCAAACACCTGAATTACCTTACGCATTAGGCGCGGATTGGCAATTTGGTTTTTGGTAAGGGCAACCAGCACCCCCACCACCTCGCCGCCTACGCCCTTTAGCGGAGCGCCCACATAACCTTGTACTTCTTCCATTTTAAAAATTCGGTCGCCCGAAAACTCCATATCAAGCTCTCTGCCGTAAACGCAAGCTCCTTTTTCAATTACATTAAAGCAAGCACTTTTTTCCAAATCGATTTCGAAATTTTTCGGTTGTTTGTTTTCATGATAAACAGAAATCGTACGTATTTTTCTTTTTCCCATTTCATTTATCAACTGCCCCACAAACACCAAATTGGCAGAAAGAGAACGTGCTATATTGGTAATTAAAGAATTTAATATTTCTTCGGAATTATTTCCTTCTATTTCCTGATTAATAAATTCAATGGCCTGAGCAATCCGAGCATTCTCTTCTTCCAGCTCAAACATGTGCAGTGCATAAGCCAAATCGGACGCAAGTTCGACAAAAAGCGAAATCTCTTCACTGTTTAAGGCATCTTGTTCTTTAAATCCCAACAGTAATAGCCCCAGTGTATAATCCTTATGCCGAATGGGAAAAATGACGGTTGTTTTTGCTGACAGTCCTAAAATTTGGGCAAATGTATCATCTGCATAAAAAAATTTCTTTTCGGAAGAAATAATTTGACGAATCCGTTTCATTAATTGAGCTTGCATTAAATTTTCGGCACTAAGAAAGACATTACGCGTATATACTTCTTGTATCGTGCCGGAAGAGCTTGTTTCCAAAATTGCGGCAAAATCCACGTTTTCATTCTTTTCCAATAAAGAGCAACTTTTTTCCAACAGGCGAAATTTGTCCTTTTCCCGTACGATTAGCTGATTGATATTGCGAATGATTTTGAGGTACTGTGTAATTCGATGTATGGTATCTTTTGCCCATAAAACACTTTTATCGGGCAGCGTGTTTTGAGCAGAAACGTCCCTGATAGGGACGGATATTATTTCCTTATGAAGTGGTTGTAAAAAAGCCGGCAGCGGATCGCCTTTAATATATCGAAAATTGGAAAGAAGGCAAACAAAAGCCGTGGAGCCTTTATGAGAAATAGGAAAAACAAAAATCGAATTTAGTTGGGGGATGCTGGATAAAAAAGATAGTTTTTTCTGAAGAGAGACGACGCTAAATATACCAATTTTTTTCCCGTCGGTTAGTATGGTTTCTCGGATTAATTTAAAATTTTGTGTAAAAAAATCATTGATTTCCCGTGTGCTTTTTATGCTAAAGATTTGCGGAACGGTTGAAGTATGGCATGGCCAAATTAATACAGAATAAAGAATTTCCGGTATTTTATCTAATTTCGAATTTAATTTGTCGGCTATCTTCTCCAACGTCAGGGCAAAAGCAGTACGATGGTCTGTTTCGGTGGAAAAAATGTCAGACTTCACATTATCCGGCATGAACCCCAATCCTAACCGATTGATTTCACATGAAATGAACAAGGACATTTATCAATGGGTTCCGGTAATAAATACGTTCGAACTTTAAAACGTTCGCAAAATAGAATTTCGCTTTCCCGACCGAAAGAACCCATTATTTTCAAAAAGATTTATTTGAAACTTACTATCGGTTTAATTTACCTAACGTTTAATATTTTTCTTTTAAAACGTAAAATTTAATTCGGCTTTTTTGCCCGAATAACTCAAAAATTTACGAAAAAACAAGACAAGATCGTATCATTGTTGTCAATTCTATTTTGCCAATATGTTTTTTTACCAACTGAAAAAGCCATGATTCCGATTTGCATAATAATTAAAAGATTTTTATATTAGGCGCTTTGAATTTGAAAAGAAAGGGAGTGAATAAAAATGGCTTACGTTTGTGAAATTTGCGGGAAAAAGCCTATGGTTGGAAATCATGTCAGCCATGCGCACAACAAGAATAAACGTCGTTTCATGCCGAATTTGCAAAAGATTCGCGTGCAAACCCCTAATGGCGTTAAACGGATGCGTGTTTGCACAAGTTGCATTCAGGCGAACAAAATCGTAAAACCGAGTTTGGCATAAAGCTGGCTTCTGCCAGCTTTTTTATTTTTCTCCGATCCTGACTAAACAATCCCCATCAACCCAACTGCTAATAACAAAGAACAAACTAAAAAATAAATGGTACTGATCGGTTCGACAATACGCGGAACTCCCATGTGTTTATGTACGAATTTTATTTGTGAAATCGAAAACCAAATACCAACTCCTCCCAAAAGCACATTACTCCACGAAGCATAAGTCCAAGTTAATAAATTCGTCACAAAAACAATCGGTGCAAGGCCAAAAAAGAATAGACTTAATTGCCGTTTCCAGCGGGTTCTACGACCAATGGTCCGTTTGTAGCGGATATTCGTCATCCAAATAAAATCCAAAAGATTGACAACAATAACCAGAGTAATAACGATTTCCCAGCGATTTATCACAGTATTTCTCCTGATTTCGCGAGGTTAGTCATATTTAGTGAAAAAAATAAGACGATGCAAGCCGGAAAAATATTTTCTCTTTTAAAATTTATTTTTATGCCCATAGGCGTCACTGACAATTCTTACGGTTGTGCCCATTATTTTTTATTATGCATCCCTGCAGGATGGGTTTTGCGGTTCATTATTCATGGCCCTCCGTTGGTTTTTATCATATTTTATTGTTTATCGAAATTGAATGCAATTTTTTGGGTAATTTGCAGGGGCGAAGATTTCCATCGACAATTTATCCAATAATCAAAATGCTCGTTGTACAACAAAAAATTTTGGTCGTTGTTGAATTGTTCGGGGAAATCCTTCGCCCCTACGTGCATCACGTCATTCCAATCACATCATTCCATAATGATAATCATCATCCCATTTTAACGGATTGTTTTTAATGTATTGCCGGATGCGGTTTAATTCGTTTTCATCACGGATGATGTGTTCCCAATAATTACGTTGCCATAATTTGGCACCTGGGGTTTGGCGAATACGGTTAATTTTGCGCGTGGTTACGTTGCAATAATTTTGAATGATGGCCGATAATGATCCCGGTGTTGTCCCTCGGGGTAATGGGTGGATTTGGTCATCGGTTTGTAGGGGCGAAGGATTTCCATCATCATTTTTTTCATTTGGCCTGTTTTCGTTGTGCAACGATGCATTTTTGCCGTTATTGAATTGTTCAAGGAAATCCTTCGCCCCTACATTTACGCCATTATCAACAACATTAACACCATCCGGCCAACGCACGATGCGAATAATACCATGAAAATGGTTGGGCATGGTGCAAAATTCGTCCAATTCAATATGTTTAAAATGTTTGGGTAATTTTCTCCAATGATAATCCACAATTTTCCCAAATGTATTCAACACCATTTCCCCATTCAAAACCCGGCCAAACAAACATTCACGGTTTTGCACCACCAGGGTTACAAAATACCAGCCGGGATTGCGGTAATCCCATCCCCGCAATCGGATGGATCGGCGGTGGTGTTTTTGTGGATCGTAAGGCGTCATGTTTGATTCCTGTAGTTATTTCATTTTTTTGTGTTCGGTGTAGGGGCGAAGGATTCCCAACGACAATTTTTCAAATAGTCAACATGTTTGTTGGATACCACAAATTTTTTTGTTTGATGGATTGATCAGGGAAATCCTTCGCCCCTGCATTCCCCCCGACAATTGTCCAATCATTTATATATCCGGAAATTGGCCGTGCGAACCAGAACCGAATCGTTCCATTCGTTGGGTTGCCAGGCACGCACGTAAATCAACGGATCGGCTCCGCGAAAATCAATCAGCAAGAACAGGTAGCCTTCATCGGAATAGGTGGTGGACTGGTAGCTCTGGCGCATTTCCACGCCGTACACGCCCTTTGTATTGTTTTTGCGAATCGTGCGAAAACTGCTAAAATCAAGAAAAATATCCTGCTGGGCCTCAAACACGCGTTGCAGACGTTGCAGGTACTTTTCCTTGGTTAAACGAATGTATTCGTAGTCGGGTTGTTTTTCAAAACGCCGGTACCTGGGTTTTAAATCTTCGGGCAATTTTTTACGTTTAATCTTTCGTCCTACAATAATCAACGCATCTTCGGCAAACATGAGGTCAATAGTTTTCAAATCGCGAATCAAATACGAAGTGCGATATTTTTCAATGAATTTAATTATCTGCTGGCGTTCCTTCCAGTCATGCCCGAATTCCGATTGCCTGACGAAGGTTTGGTACAAATTCTCCGAAATGCTGGCGTTCAGATCGATCAAATTGCCCTTGTGATCAAAGTCCAGCACCAGATATTCGGTGCTCTGTTTGTGCAGCGAGGGATAGTTCTGGAAGACGCGAATGCGCCGCAGTTCGTACCCAAGCGTGGTTTTGTGAACAGTGGCCTTAATGGTTTTGTCCAACGGCTCGGGATGATTGTACTTGATGTAATTCAGAATTTTGTCACGTAAAAACGGGTCATTCCCGTATCGCCGGCGTATGTGGTCGGTATCTCCGCGGGCAAGCAAATCAAGAAACTGAACGGTTGAGCGGGTAATGTTCTGCGCCACCGGCACATTTCCCTTATACGTCAATTTCAGATTCCAATTTTTCCCCGTTATGTTATTAACCGTCGCCGGTAACGATGTACCGGTATTTAAAGAGATGGTTTGTTCGTTGCTGTAAACGGCCTTTTCCACCACCGGCCAGAGCTCCGCAATAACCTGAAACTCATTGCGGGCATCGTAATACGCATATTTGATGGCCACCTGTAGTTTTTTAAAATGTACCGAAGCGCCAAGCAGGCGGAAGGTAGCCAATCCGTCCCGTGCCGTAACTTGCTGCTGACTGTTTCCGTCCCAGAACATGAAATCCAGTAATGAAACCGGCTTTTCATCGTAACGGACCGTTAAGGTGATTTCCCGCTCATCCGGTGCAATAAAGCGGTCTTCCACCTTCTGAAAGCGAATATGTTGAATAATTCGATTGATCCGATCCGGAATTTCCAGAGTTAAATTGATGCCATTCACCACAATATTTTGATCGGGTACGGAATTCATCAGTATCTGGGCAAAATAGTAAAGCTTTAAAGCATAGCCGTAATTGGCGATTGTTTCGTTGTGTTCCGCTTTACGAAACATATCGTAAATTAACTGCTTGCGCTCGGCAAAGATTCTGGAAACTTCGTTTTTGGGAATGTAGCAAAATACGTTAATTTCTCCGCCGGGCTGCGGGGTTTTAATCATTTGCACATTTTTTAAAGTGGCGGCGCTGTGCGTTTTAAGGATGGAACGCACTTCCTCCTTTAATCCTTTGGAAGATTCTTTTACTTTGTGGGTGAACGATTGGGCAACGCGCACGGCAATTTGCTGTGTGAGCTCTTCCAGGGCGCGGTCGCGGGCTTCTTTTTCGTCAAAAGACGTCCCGCTGCCGTAGTAGTATCGGCCGGAGCTGATGATGGCCTGTTTGTCCTGTGCGCTTAATGTGCTGATGAAGAAAAGCAATAAGGCAAGTAGTAAACTTCCTGTTTTCATGGCAAAATACCTCTGATGATGGCTTAAAAACAATTTTATTCTATGTATTAAAAAATCAGAGATCCGAAAAAATTTTTTCCTTTTGCCGGATCACGCGTTTCGTTTTTTGGCAATGTAAAGAATGATTAAACTCACCCCGTCCGCG
>CAZRBA010000129.1:0-12218 GCA_964598255.1 uncultured Caldithrix sp.
CGAGGACGACGAACTGGTAGAAATTACGCCTAAGTCCATCCGGGTACGCAAAACAATTTTGGACGAGCAAAAGCGTCGGCGGGCATTTAGTCAGCTTAAAAAGCAGGCAGGGTGATTTTCGGTGTGGTTCGGTGGCTGGATTAAGTTAAGGGTTGAAGGTGAAGGGTTAAGAGTTAATGGTACAAAATAGTGCCGACTTATGAGCAATTTGGGTAGTTTGTTGCAGCGTTTTACCCCCTGTGGCCCCCCTCAAAGGGGGGCGCTTTGTGTGTGGCAATTTGTGGCCATGCGGGGAGAAGCCGGTTGCCGAGTGGTCCCGATTCATCGGGATGTATCGAGGCACCGGCAGCCTTTTCTCATTATTCCTTTTTCTTATTTCATTTTTCCTTTTTCCTTTTTCATTCTCTCTGCGTGGTTCGGTGCCGTGATGGGAAAGAGTGAAGGGTTAAGTGTTAAGGGAAATGCGTGCAAATTGCCTGCGCCTTGATGCGTCCGATAAATCGAGGCGCTAATCAGCTTAAAGATTCGGAAAAACCGTTTTTGAACCGGACGACGAATGGCAACGAGTGACGGACATGTTTCGTTTTTTTATCCTTTTCGGAATAAATTTTCTCTGAAATTCATTTTGCAATTCTAAGTGTGGAAGCGTAAATTATTAAAATCTATATTAATTTGTAAGTTTAATAAAATCAGTTATTAAACGAATTCTAAAAATATTGATGTCCGAAAGGAGCAAGTCCCGTTGTCGTTTATCCATTTACATAATCATACACATTATTCGTTATTAGATGGTGCTGCAAAAATAAAAGAAATGGTTCAACGTACGGCTGAACTGGGCATGGATGCCTTGGCTATTACCGATCACGGTAACTTGTTCGGCGTACTCGAATTTTACGATGCGGCCAAGGCAGTTGGAATTAAACCGATTTTAGGAATGGAAGCTTATATTGCGCCCAGAGAACACACCTTGCGCAAGCATGTGGACGGTGAAAGCACTTCGTATCACTTGGTTCTTTTGGCTAAAAATCAAACCGGTTTTAAGAACTTAATGCGTCTTTCTTCCATTGCCTTTTTGGAAGGAATGTACTACAAACCGCGTATTGACAAACAGTTGTTGCGCCGGTATTCCGAAGGACTGATTGCCACCTCGGCCTGTATGAAGGGCGAAGTGGCTTACAAATTACGTCAGGGAGACCGCACGCGGGCCATCCAAGCCGTAGAAGAATATTTGGATATTTTCGGCGATGATTTTTATCTGGAAGTTCAGGATCATCACATTCCCGAAGAAGCGGTGGTGTATCCCAAAATTTACGAACTGGCAAAAGAAATGGGTGTGCCGGTTATTGCCACTAATGATAACCATTATTTGAATAAAGGCGATCACGAAGCGCATGATATTTTGCTCTGTTTGCAAACCAGTAAAGATCGCGACGATCCCAATAGAATGCGTTACGGTACGGAAGACCTGTATCTCAAATCGCCCGATGAAATGTTCCAACTGTTTAAAGACAAGCCGGAGGTCTTAGAGCGGACTCTGGAAATCGCCGAAAAAATAGATCTCGAAATTGATTATTCCCAACGTTTTTTACCCGAATTTCCCATTCCGAAGGAAGAAGGTAATATTACGCCGGACGAGTATTTGCGTCGCTTAACCTACCGCGGGGCAGAGCATCGTTACAAGAATCTTGATGAAAAAGTAAAAGAACGCATCGAATTTGAACTGGGCGTGATCAAGCAAATGGGCTTTGCCGGATATTTTTTAATCGTACAAGATTTTATTCGAGCCGCACGCGATAGAGACATTCCCGTAGGGTTGGGGCGCGGTTCTGCGGCAGGAAGTATTGTGGCCTATTGTTTGGGTATTACCCAATTGGACCCTTTGCGTTACGATTTGCTGTTCGAGCGATTTTTAAATCCCGAGCGTGTTAACATGCCCGATATCGACATTGACTTTTGCGTGGAACGCCGCGACGAGGTAATCGAATACGTCCGCGAAAAATACGGTCGGAAAAACGTGGCACAAATTATTACGTTCGGTACCATGGCCTCACGCGGAGTAATTCGCGATGTGGCCCGCGTACTAAAAATTCCCATCTCGCAGGCCGATGCCATCGCAAAAATGGTCCCGGTCAAAGGCGCCAAACCCATGCATCTGAAAGACGCCATTAATGAAGTGCCCGAATTGCGTGAACTGGCCGAAAGCGATGATCCGCGCTTAAAAGAACTCTTTAAATATGCACAAACGCTGGAAGGGATTGCTCGGAACACCTCGGTTCATGCCGCGGGAATTATTATTACTCCGGATGATATTGTCAATTATTTGCCCCTGTACAAGAACAAGGACGGTGATATCACCACCCAATGGACCATGGGCTATGCCGAAAAAATCGGTTTGCTAAAGATGGATTTTTTGGGTTTGCGTAATCTGACGGTAATCCAAAACGCAGAGAAGATGATTAGCAAACGTTTGGGAAAACCCTTTAAAGTAATGGATGTACCGCTGACCGATGAAAAGACTTTCCAACTGTTTGGCGAAGGGCGAACGGTCGGTGTTTTCCAGTTTGAAAGCTCCGGCATGCAAGAATATTTGCGCAAGCTAAAACCCAACCGCATCGAAGACTTGATCGCAATGAATGCCCTTTACCGTCCAGGGCCCATGGACATGATTGACGATTTTATCGACCGCAAATTCGGACGCAAAAAAATCGATTATTTACATCCCAAGCTGGAACCGATTTTAAAAGAGACATACGGCATTATTGTTTATCAGGAACAGGTAATGCGCATTGCTTCTGAACTGGCCGGTTTTTCTTTGGCACAAGCCGATTTGATGCGCCGGGCCATGGGTAAGAAAAAAGCGGATGTTATGGCGCAGCAAAAAGAATTGTTTGTCAAAGGATGCCTTGAAAACGGTATCGAAAAAAGCGTAGCCCAAAAAGTGGCCGATATGATCGAACGCTTTGCCAAATACGGATTTAATAAATCGCATTCCGCTGCTTATGCTATTATCGCCTATCAAACGGCCTATCTGAAGGCGCATTATCCGGCCGAATTTTTGGCCGCTAACCTGACAAGTGAAATCGGTAATGCCGATCGCGTTGTGGCGTTGATGGATGAATGCCGCAGTTTGGGACTTAAAATCAAACCGCCGGATATTAATTACAGCGAAGGCCATTTTGTGCCTGTCGGCAAAAACGAAATCGCTTTTGGGATGGAAGCCATTAAAAATGTTGGCGGCGGAGCCATTGCCGCCATTGTGGAAGCACGTAAAAAGCACGGTAAATTTAAAACGATTTTCGATTTGCTGGAAAATGTGGATTTGCGCTCAGTGAATAAAAAAGTGTTGGAAAGTTTGATCCAAGCCGGCGCCATGGATTCGCTGGAAGGAAACCGTGCCCAGTTGTTCAACTTTATTGAAACCGCCTTGGAATTTGCCCAAAACTTGCAATCAAAAAAGAACAAGAATAAAAATCAGCGCAGTTTGTTCGAAATGATGGGCGAAGAAGAGCAAAAACGTTCCATTTCGTATCCCAAATTACCCGAAATTGAAGATTGGCCGACCGCAGAAAAACTGAAAAAAGAAAAAGAACTTTTGGGCTTTTACATTTCCGGACATCCGCTCGAACCGTTTAAACCCGTTATGGCCTTATATACGACCGATATTGAAAAATTGCGTGAAACCGCTAAGGCCGGAGGAAGTAATCCGCGATGGATTTTTATCGCCGGACAAATTGTGGACTTACGCACCCTTTACGACAAAAAACAACAAAAAATGGCTTTTGTCAAAATCGAAGATTTTCATCGCCAATACGAAATTGTTGTTTTTGGATCCGTCTTCCCGCAGTTCGAGCCGTTTTTAGAATCCGATCGGATTGTTTTTGTACAGGGACGTCTGAATTCGGATTTGGAAGACAACGTGATCAAGTTAATCGGCGAACGCATGTTTCCCATCGATACGGTGCCTGAAAAAATGACCGAATCGATTACCTTGCAAATTAAACCGGATGATCTGGATGAAGTGAAAATTCATCATTTAAAAAACAGTTTGAAAACAAGCCCCGGCAATACAAGGTTGTTTTTCGAAGTTGATTTGAATAACGGCCAACCCTATCGCTTGCTTTCCGGTAAATTCAAAATTCGCGTTACACGAAACATTTTAATGCAACTTCAAAATGTGGTGGGTTTGGATCATATTAAAGTAGAGGTGCACGAAGTATGAAGGTTGTAGTGCAACGGGTTCGACATGCCTCGGTAAAAGTGGATGGGAAAATAGTGGGCGAAATCGGCAAAGGATTAATACTTTTGATCGGTATTGCCCGTACGGACTCAGAAGAAGATATCGAATTTGTAGCCAACAAATGTCTGAACTTGCGTATTTTCGAAGATGAGGTTGGCAAAATGAATCGCTCGTTGCTGGAAGTGGGGGGCGAAATTTTGGCGGTTTCGCAATTTACGCTTTTGGGCGATACGCGCAAAGGCCGGCGTCCCAGTTTTGTGCATGCCGCCGATCCGCAAAAAGGGAAAGATTTTTACGATCGTTTTGTCGAACGTTTACGGCGATCGGGCGTAAAAGTGGAAACCGGTATTTTCGGCGCCATGATGGATGTGGAACTGCTGAATTACGGGCCGGTAACGTTGATTGTGGAGAGCAAATGAACAAATGCGAATGTACCATGGGCCAACCCCGCCAATGGCGATGACAATTCGGGACGGATGAAATGTTGGACAACTCGTTTAATCCGTTCGCTTTGCGCGCTAAATTGCGTTTATAGCCTCGCCCGTTCGGGTTAATAATAATTGCCGTGAAAGCGGTAAAATGTTTAAATTGGGGTTGAGCTTATTGCGCTCTTTTCTTTAAAAAAATGAATGCGGCAATTGTATTTCGGGTCGAATAAATTATCGGAATTTTTATGAGTTCAAAAATAACAGCAAAACTGTGGAAACGAAAAGTAGTTCGCTACATAACCGGCTTAGTGGCGTTTATTCTTATCGTTCTTTTGTTTAATGATGTGGTTATGCCTTGGTACGTACGATTGGGACAGGAATACGAGTTGCCGGATGTGGTTTCCATGCCTGTAAAGCAGGCCAAAGATTCTCTCAAAAAAGCCGGTTTTCAGCTTGTAATCAAAGATTCGGTGTACGATGAAAATTTTGCGCCCGGTACCATTACCGAGCAACAGCCTTCCGCTTACAGCAAAGTAAAAAAAGGACGCCATGTGTACGTTACCGTGAGCATTGGCGAAAAGCCGATTATTATGCCCAATCTGTTTTTTAAATCCCCGCGCGAAGCCGAACTGATTTTAAAATCCAAAGGCCTGCAACTGGGAAATTTGTATTACGAATATTCCGATTTGGCTCTGCAGGATGTGGTTATCGGACAGTCGTTTCCGCAAGGGCAAAAGGTAAAACCAGGAACCAAAATCGATTTGACCATTAGCCTTGGTCCCATGCCCAAGAAGAAGGTAGTGCCCGATTTAGTCGGCAAAAGTTTGGATGCGGCCAAAAAACAATTGCAGTTATTGGGCGTAAAAAATATTCGGGTGGAATATGAATACAAAGAAAATGTGCTCCCGGAAACCGTACTTGCCCAAAGCATTAAAAAAGGCACACCGATCAATCAGGTGCAAAGCATTAAATTAACCGTAAGCCAGTTACCAGCAAAAGAGGAATAATCGTGGCCTATTTAGCCCCATCTGTTTTGTCTGCGGATTTAATCCGCCTGAAGGAGCAAATAAAAATTGTCGAACAAAACGGAGCCGATTTGATTCATGTGGACGTTATGGACGGCCATTTTGTACCCAATTTGACGTTCGGGCCGATGATGGTCAAGGCCATTCGAAGTGTTTCGTCGTTACCGGTTGACGCACATCTGATGGTCAACGATCCCATGAAATTTATCGACTGGTTTGCAAATGCCGGTGCGCAATACATTACCATCCATCAGGAAGCGTGTGTACATCTGGATCGTGCGGTAAATCATATCAGGAAACTCGGCTGTAAGGCGGGTGTTTCGCTTAATCCGGCAACGCCGTTGGAAACAATCCGTTATTTGCTTTCAGGCATCGATCTGGTGCTCATCATGTCAGTGAATCCCGGCTTCGGCGGACAGCAATTCATTCCTTATTCCTTGCAAAAAATTCGCAAGCTGGCTCAGATGCGCGCGGAACAAAAATCTTCGTTTTTAATCGAAGTAGACGGTGGCATTAATCTGCAGACTGCACCCCGGGCCCTTAAAGCCGGTGCCGATATTTTGGTGGCAGGTAATGCGGTGTTTAACACCGAATCCGTGGCCGAAGCATGCGCCCGAATGAGCGCTCTTGTTAAACATAAGGATGTGTGAGTGTGAGACAAGGATTAGACTTAAAAAAGGAATTACAGCGCAAAGCCATACATATCTCATTTGTGGTAATTCCCGTGTTTTATGCCTGGACACATCAAAAAGGGTTGGTGATCCGCATCCTTTTGATTTTATTGGCCGGTTTTTTGGCCGTAGATCTCTTGCGACTAAAATTTGCCCTTGTCCGTAAGTTATTTTTGCATATATTTGGATCATTATTACGGGAGAGTGAACGGCAAAAACGTTTGACCGGAGCAACCACGTTGCTAATGGGGTGGACATTAGCGGTAGTCGTTTTTAAAGAAAAACCCGCGGTCGTAGGCATGCTGTTTACCGGTTTAGCCGATCCAGCGGCAGCGATTGTGGGACGCATTTGGGGGAAAAACAAATTTTGGAACAAGTCGTTGGAAGGAGCGGCCGCCTTTTATTTTACTGCCTCATTCATTATTTTGGCATTTACCGGTTACAGTTGGGCCGGGCTGGGCGTGGCTTTGGGAATGAGCGTGTTGGAATTTTTACCGATTGGTATTGATGACAATCTGACAATTCCTGTCGTAACCGCTTATTTATTAAGTGTTATTTAAATATATTGAGGATGCGCATGCGTAAAACAGCATTATGGTTTCTTTTTGTTCTTTTGATTGCCACTAATGTTCGGGCTGGTGGCTTTAAAAAGTATGCCGGTGAGTTTTTGAATTTGGGTGCCGGAAGCCGTTTGACCGGAATGGCCGGTGCCGGAGTGGCCATGATTAACGATGCCTCGGCTTCCTATTGGAATCCTGCCGGATTAGCCGATGCGCACGGTTTGCAAATTCAATTTACGCACAGTAAACAATTCATCAGCAGTATTCAGCACGATTATCTGGCTGTTTCGCATCCGCTGAAAAACAATTCCACGCTTGGAATTTCGCTTTATTATTTTACGGTGAATAGCATTAAGGACAGTCGGCAGGCTTATAACCAAGCGGACGACAAAGTGGATTATTCCAAAATCAAAACCTTTAATACAGGCGATTACGTGCTTTATTTAAGTTACGGACGCAAAGCTAATCGAAAATTGCAATATGGTGTTAATGCCAAGTTCATTTATCGTGATTTTAATATCGAAAACGCTTTGGGGATCGGGTTCGATTTTGGGCTGCAATATCGTTGGTTCGATCGGCTCCGTTTGGGGCTAATGCTCAAAGACATAACCACAACCATGATTGCCTGGAGTACGAATGAAAAGGAATTCATCCCACCTTCGGTACGCTTTGGCCTAAGCTATTGGTGGCATCTGAAAGCGATGAATTTAAGCGTTCAACCGGCTGCCGATTTCCAACTATTGTTCGAGAATCGACGCTATGCCAGCCAGTTTCATCTGGGCTCGGTAAGTTTGGACAGCTTTTGGGGCGTCGAAGTTAATTATAAAAACGTACTTACCTTGCGCAGCGGCATGGACGACTTGCAGCGTTTTAATACCGGAATCGGTGTGCGCATCCCCAAGGTTTCGTTCGACTATTCCTTTACGGCCTACCAATCAGAATTGGGAAACATTCATCGTATTACCGTACGCTTATTTCTTGATCCTCTGTTTAATTAGCAAGCGGCATTTGGTGGCATAAGGACTTTGCGAATAATGTTCTTGCAAACGCTGGCACACATCTTTGGCTCGACCGATGTCTTTTAAAAATTTCATGTAAATCCGCGCCGCTTGGTACAGGTAAAAAGGACTTTTGGCCGATTCAGGGTTGGCGGAAGCCAGCAACACATAACAGCGGGCCGCATATTCGTATTTTTTGAATTTTTTGAAGAAAATTAACGCCATCGAATCCACCAATGCATAAAACGTCGTATCCTGAGCATGCTTGTTCAAATGGGTGCCGATTAATGTTACCGCCTCTTCGTAACGCTTGGTTTTAAAAAGCAACAGGGTTAAGCGTTTAAACGCTTTACGGAACAAAGGATGGTCGGGAAACGCATCCACAAACAAACGATAGTTGTCAATTCCGGCATTCAAAGAATCCATGCTTCGCACATAAAGTTCGGCTAAAAAAAATTGGGCTTTGGGTGCGTTTTCGTTGTTCGGATATGAATTGATGATGCGAACAAAGGCGTTTTTGGCTTCTTCGATTTTATTCAGATGCCGGTAATCAAGCCAACCCGTATTAAAAAGTGCATCCGGTGCTAATAAACTGGCTTTGTGCAATGCTAACAATTGGCGAAAGTTGGCTTCAGCCGCCGGGTAATGATTTAGCGATTCGTTCAATTGTCCTTTTAAAAACAGCAAAATATCTTCGTGTTTTCCCGAAAGCCTGCATTCCCGTTCGAATTGATTCAAGTCGTAAAGTAAAGGGGTGTTTAATTTGCTTAGATCCAAAGAAAACAAAAAATTATACATATCGACGGCAGCCTCGTCAAAAGAATCGAAGTAGTGCGTTTGGTTTAGGTAAGCTAAGACAGTGTCTTTTTTTTCCAAAAAAGCGGCGTTTTTTACCCGAGAAAACAGATCGTCTAATTTGCTAATTGCTTCTGGAGCAATTTTGCTTTTTGGGTAGAGAATCGGAATTTTAAAATATTGAATGAATGCGGCATAAGGTCGTTTAAGGTTTATCTGCACATCACCGAGCATCCACAAAACCTGATCTGCCTGGTCGAACTCGGGGTATTTTTGCAAGAATGTTTGTAACTCGGCATTTAAATAGTTATCGTAAAGGCCTTTTGTGTTTTCGAAATATATTTGTTGCAAAAAGGCAAAATGATCATTCACCCGCTCATTTTGCGCAAAAAGAGCAACAACAATCGATAGTGTAATAATAATTGTTTTCATGGTGCTTAATATGCTTTGTTCGGTTAAAAGTTCCTATTTTATTTCCATCGGTTTTACAAAAATAACCTTTTCGTTTTGCACTTTTACCGTGCCAGGCGGTGCCTTTCGCATTCGGCTAACATACCGTGCCTGTGTGTACATTACCGGTACGGTAGACGAGTGTCGGGCCTTACTGTTTGCAGCGGCAATTTGTGCCGCCTGCTCGATAACATGCTTAGGTGGCAATTGATCGCGCCGTGGCAAACGAATAATTACATGCGAACCAGGCACGCCTTGAGCATGCAGCCAAATATCCCATTTGTTGGCAAAGCGGAACGTTAACAACTCGTTATTCGCTCCGTCTTTGCCTATGAATACATCCCATTTTTTGTCCAAAATAAGTCGACGAAACGCATATTTTAGATTTGCCTGAGGAATCTTTTTTTGCGCTTCGTCTGGTGTTTTTTGCAATAGCTTCATTTCTTTTAGTTTTTGGGCAAACTTTTTAAGACGCGTTAAATCGTTAAGGTTGCTCAGACGTTTTACCAGGGCTTCGATTTCGTTTAGTTCTTTTTGATAGGTGTCGTAGCGAATGGCATGTAAGCGCTTTTCTTCATTTAACCGTTTAAATCTGTTAAAGTAACGTTGTGCATTTTCGATTACTGTTTTGGCCGGATTGAGCTTAATTTTTATTTTTTCGCGTTGTTCCGAAAAAATATTTTCCAGTTCCACTTCTTTTGCCCCGCGCGGAATTTGCGTTTTGAACGTTAATAATAAATTCCCTTTTAATTCCGCTTCGTTTTTGCGTGCCTCCAAATCGGCATTTTGTTCCAACTTTTGCAAAGAATTTTTAAGATAATCAAATCGTTTTTGCAACGCTTGCGTACATGTGGTTTTTAATCTGATAACTTCCTGCTTAAATGTCAATTGCCGGTAAAATATGTTCAGGGCGGTATTTACCGAATCGAATACGTTAACATGAATTTCCGGCTGTACTTCCAAGTGGGTGAGGGGTAAAAGTGCGATACGTTCGATCTGTTTTTCTCTGTAGTACAGATAGGTCTTGCCCGCATTAAATTCACTATCGAGTTGCAGGAGCAGATCGACAATTCGTGAAATTTCTTGTTCGCTTAAATTTTCCAAAGGCGTTTCTTGTGGGTATTGCAGACGATAAAAAATTTCGTTTAACAACAATTTGTTCAAAGCGACAAAGTTCTTTTTAAAAAAAGAAATCAACTTTTCCGATTTTTGGTTGCATAGGATGGCATGCAACTTTTCACGGGACAAATGTCCCAAAACCAATGGCAAAAGCGAGGTCTGCGCAGCGCCTGGAAAATGGCTTTTTTCTTTAAATTTACCCCGTTCTCTCCCTTCGGAATCAAACAAATACACATTAAAATAAGGAGCGTAAAAAAGTGCTTCCAGTCGAAAATCGTTTAGTTCGAGAACAATATGTTTATCGAAAGGCTTTATGCGCATATCGATTATGGTTTGCATTTCAACATCTCTGAATAACTCCAATACGGGATGTTTGACATGCGTTTCCGACGAAAGTAGCATATAGGGATGATCTGCGGAAACGGAAAAACGGAGAAACGTATTGTTATGTAACGGAATAATGAGTTCGTCTTTTTGAAAGGTAAAAGGGCGTGCTATAAGCTGGCCCAAAATTAAGGGCTTAATTTCGTTAACAAGCCTTTCGAACAAAAAGAAATTTTTGTGCATGGGTCGTTTTTGCTTTTAATTTTCGAGATCAATAAATTAACCGCGTAAAAGATCGGAAAAAAGTTGAAATTCCGGAGTCGAAAGCCGAATTTTTAAAGTAGAAAACAGCATTTTCGATTTTACACTTTCGACATACTGTGTTGAAAAATGAATCGTATGGAATTTACGAATAATTGTCCAAAAAATAAATTTTGATTTGAACGGAGAAATACCATGCGTAGCATGACCGGTTACGGTAAAGGATTTTGCCAAAACGAAAATTTTGAAGTAACGGTGGAGATTAAAAGTGTAAACAATCGATTTTTGGATATTAATATTCGCTTGCCGAAGGAATTGAGTCACGAAGAAATGGCCATGCGCGATTTTATCAAAAGCAAAGCATTGCGTGGCAAAATGAGCGTATTTGTAAATATTCGTGAAAATCCGCAAAGCGAAAGCGATTTGTTTGTAAACTGGGAAGCCATCAAAAAGAATTTTAACCACCTGAAGACCATTCGCGAAACATTGGGCATTAAAGAAGAAATCCGTTTGGAACATTTGCTTTCTTTTCCTGATGTTTTTAATCCCGATTTGGAAGAAATTGCCGACGAGCAACTGCATCCTTTGATTTTTAAAGCCTTGCAAGCAGCCATGAATGAATTCTTGCGCATGAGCAAAGCGGAAGGCGAAAATATTTTGCAGGATGTCAAAAACCGTTTGCAAAAAATCAATGACTTAACCGCAGAAATCGAAAATCTGGCGCCGAAAAATGTGCAAAGCGAATTTAATCGACTCTATCAAAACACCTTGAATTTAATCGGCGAAAAAAAGATAGATAAAACAAGGCTGGAACAGGAAGTTGCCATAATTTCCGATCGGGTGGATATTACCGAAGAGCTAGTACGCATGAAAAGTCATTTGGATTTGTTCCGAAAAACGCTCGGCACCCAAGGAGAGGTCGGAAAACGACTGAATTTTATTTTGCAGGAGATGAATCGGGAAGCCAATACCATGAATTCCAAAACCACCATGTTGGAAATTGCACATCGCGTTATCAAAATTAAAGAAGAAGTGGAGAAGTTGCGCGAACAAATTCAGAATGTAGAATGATGGCATTAACCGAACGAAAAAACGATGAAAACTTACCGTATTCGCAAGCTAAGCGAAGAAATATCGGCTTTCCCCTTGATGAATGATACATTATGGCACAAGTCTAACCCAGTACACGCCAATTCCTTTCTGCCGCAAAGCAGTGCCCACCGCCCGCGCACAGAAGTTGCTCTTGTGTACACCGATGATGGCCTGTGGGGAAAATTTAAGGTAAACGATCGCTATGTGCGTTGTGTGCACACAACTTTTCAGGATCCGGTGTATCAGGATGCCTGTGTG
>CAZRBA010000130.1:0-66860 GCA_964598255.1 uncultured Caldithrix sp.
GGTAACGTTAACGGATTTCAATTTGTGGAAAACGCATTTGCAATCCGATTCGCAGGCTTCCTTTAAGTTTTATCCTCGTTTAAACCACCTTTTTATGGTTTGCAGCGGCAAGCCCTCCCCGTCCGATTACGAAAAGCCCGGACACGTAGCCAAACAGGTCATCGAAGATATTGCCCGCTGGATTAAAACCTTTTAAGCGAACCCAGATACGTTTTTTCAGATATGAATCGCCTTACCCACTGCGTCTCCGCTAGCTTCCATGATCATTTCCGCAAGCGTCGGATGGGCATGAACGGTTTGCAAAAGCGTTTCCGGTGTTGCTTCCAATGCCTTGGCTACACCCAGTTCCCCGATTAACTCCGTAGCTTCGGCCCCCACAATATGCGCCCCCAACAATTCGCCGTATTTGGCTTCAAAAATCAATTTGACCAAACCATCACGCGCGCCAATGGCCCGTGCCTTGCCCGAGGCTGTGTAGGGGAATCGCCCAATCTTAATTTCGTAGCCTCGTTCCTTTGCCTTCTTTTCCGTTAACCCGATACTGGCTACCTGCGGTTGACAGTAGGTACAAGCGGGGATACTGTTGTAATCCACCGGATGTGGATTTAATCCGGCAATTTTTTCCACACAAACAATTCCCTCGTGCGAGGCGACATGTGCCAACAAAGGAGGCCCGATAATATCACCAATAGCATACACACCATTTATGTTGGTGCGGTACCATTCGTCCACAGAAATAAATCCCCGCTCAAGGGTTACACCTGTCTTTTCCAGATTCAAATCATCCGTATTGCCTTGCACACCCACGGCCATTAGCACTTTTTCGGCCTTCACGATTTCTTCTTTGTCCCCTTTTTTAATATAAACCCGAACCTCCGTTGCGTCCGCTTCCACCTTGGTAACTGCGGCAGATGTGTGCATGGTGATTTTTTTTCGTTTGAAATTACGTTCCACCACCGAACTGATTTCATCGTCTTCCAGCGGCAAAATATGATCCATCATTTCGATTAACGTCACCTTTGTTCCGAGTGTGGCGTAAAAATAAGCGAATTCCACACCGATGGCTCCGGCTCCGATAATGGCTAGCGAGGCGGGCTGTTGCGTTAATGTCATGGCCGTTTTGCTGCTAATAATCTTCTCACCGTCCATCGTTACTCCCGGAATACTTTTGGGCCTACCGCCCGTAGCAATAATAATATTACTTGCCGAAATGGTTTTTTCCTGCCCCTGAGCATCAGTAATATGTAATGTCGATGCGTCTCGAAAAACGGCCGTACCGTAAACCACATCGATTTTATTTTTACGCATCAAAAATTCAACACCCTTGGAATTCATATCCGCAACCTGGCGGCTGCGCTTAATGACAGCGGCAAAATCGGCTTCGGCAGAAGCGACATTAATGCCGAATATTTTGGCGTGTGAAATTTCATCCAGCATTTCGGCACTTTTCAGAAGCGCCTTGGTCGGAATGCATCCCCAATTAAGACAAACACCTCCCAAACGATCGCGTTCGATAATCACAGTTTTAAGTTTTAATTGAGCGGCACGAATGGCGGCAACATACCCGCCCGGCCCTGAACCGATGATAGCCAAATCGTATTGCAACATTGTTTATCTCCTTCGTATTTTTTACTGTATTAGGTGTCGAAAGACCCTTTAAGTTATTCTTTCCAGATGCTCAGCTTGTGAAAATTATGGAAATCTTCTTCAAAGATCCGTAAAATAAATTAACGTCAATAAATTAAGAAAGAATTGCAAACGATGAAATCATTTCTTGTCGCGATTTCTATTTTAATGTTGTTCTATGCGTGTGGGGATCAAAAGAACAGCAACAAGACTTTGCAAAAATTAACCCGTTGGCAAACCGCTACTTTGATTCATGATACTCTGCAAGTTTCAATACCCGTCGAGGGCAAATTGGTGGCCTGGAAAAAAGTTGATATCACCAGTCCGGTAAAGGCCCGCCTCGTATCGCTTTTAGTTGAAGCCGATGATCGGGTAACACGCGGTGATTTGATTTTGAGTTTGTGGCCTATTGATCCGGGCAACAACTTTTCAACCATCGATATTCATGCCCCGCTATCCGGTATTGTACGCGCCGTGTATTTTACCTTTAAAGACACCATTTCCGCAGGCCAGCCTATTATCACTATTGAAAACCGCGAAAATTTAATTTTGCAAACCAGTCTTTCCTACGGTGCATTCGCTTTTGTTAAGCCCAATTTAAATGTCGCATTAAAATATCGAAACAACATTATTAAAGGTGCGGTCTGGCAGGTCGATAAAAAACTTCAGCAGGTTACCATTGTGGTACCAAATCAACAACTGCATTTAAAACAGGACATATATGTAACGGGATACATCGATTTGGGACGTGTTTCCGGTTCTTTTTTACCAGTAACGTTTTTTGACTTAACCGATTCTGTCAAAGTCCGGTTTGGCGATAAACAAATTACCCTGCAAAAAGTAGGGAGTTACAAAGATTCCTTAACTTTGGTCTATCCCGATTTACCGACAACAGCGCAGGTACGCGTCAAAAAAATCTTGACATTATAAAATAATCTTTTATATTTAATTATCAATGTATTATTAACTTTGCGGTATTATGCGTCGTTTAACTTTTGGTTTGGCCATTCTATTGATAATCGGAACATTCGCTTTTGCGGATAACGTATTCGTTGAATGCTCCGCCGTACCCAGCCGAAATCAAGTAAAAATTACCTGGGTTACACAAAATGAAGACGGTATCGCCTATTTTGCCGTTTTGCGCTCCACTAACGACGCACACTATATTGAATTGGCGCGCTTGAATCCAAAAGGCGCAGGCTCCCAATATGAATTTACCGACAAAAATATTATGTTTAAAGATTTTTCCGTGTTTTTTTACAAAATTCGTGCTGTTAACAAAAACGGTAAACCTCTTGACGAAACATCTTTAATTGTCCATCCCAGCATTTCCGATATTTACCGCACATGGGGTGCTATTAAAGCCATGTTTCGCTGATGCTTAATCCGCTGACGATACACAAGCCCTTTTCTTTTGTAGGAAAGGGTTTTTTTATTTCTAAAAAATGGTTAACTTTTTTACGGGCATTTGGATGCGCAAAAACAACCTTATCCTTTTTCCGTGTGGATTTAACTCAAAATGGTTGGTTTTTTAAAGTATATAACCTTGATATGGAAAATATCAAAATTATAGCCTTAAAAAATGTTAAATTGAGCACAAAATTCAGCAAGGCCCTCACCTTGAAAAATGTTAATATTTTTCAGGAACCGAGCCTATCCAAAGGGAATTAAAGAAATAAAATGCCGAATTAAGGAGGTTTAATTTGAAGCAACGTATCGTATTGATTTTACTTTTTTTGATTTTAATCCCTATTTTCGGTTTTGCCCAATACGAGCAATATTTGCTTAAAGATCCCGAACCTAAAGTGTACAAGCAAGGCGGAGTTGCTTTTAGTGTTGTGGAATTAGGCACCGGATTGGGAGGCTTTTATTCCGTTCCTTTAAAACATTTTTGGCACGTGGGTGTTTCCTCCGACTTTTTTCTACTCCGGGATGAAAACCAAATCGATATCATAGATCCCTGGACCGGTATTCCCGTAACCATCAACAAAGAAAACAACGCCTATGTTTTGGATTTAATGTTTTCGTTAAAAAAACGTCTGTTAGCACGAAAAATCGACGACTCTTTACGTCCTTTTTTAGCTGCCGGGGCCGGGCCTATGTACGGCATTAATTTCCCGATCGACAAAAAAAAGAAAAACGAATACCGTTGGGCTTGGAGCATCTTCGGTGCGGCCGGTGTCGATATCGCACTGGAAAGCATGTATTTTTTGGGTTTACGCTTGCAATACCGTGTTATTAAATTCAACAAAACATTTACCGGGAAAAAAGACCATTCAACATTTGACATTCGCCTGGAAATTGGGAAATTTTTTTAATGGATTCACTGGTTGTATTTATTGAGTTATCGGTTCCGCGCAAAAACCGCTACATTTGCGATATTACGGAAAAACTTTACGAAGAGGGTAAACAAATCCACATTTATGCCACTCAAAAAGATGCGGTTTTGCAATTAAGCCGTGATTTGTGGATTTGGAAACCGGATTCGTTTGTGCCGCACGGCGTTTATTTCGGTAAGGAACAAAGTACCCTGCCAGACGAACCGGTAATCGTAACATCAATTCTACCCGATCAAAGGGCCGATGTACTTATTTTGCACGATCCCTTGCCTTTGGAAAAAATAAAAGGCTACTCACAAATTATCGATTTTGCCGAAATTTACGAAAAACAAAAGCATGTTGACAGTAGGAAACGTTTTAAGGCTTTTCGCGATAGTAGTGGTTTTAACGTTATGTTTACAAAAATAGGAGTCTTTTTAGGGCAAAAGCACAGCCTTTCGAAAAATGATGTTTAAATTATTTTTTGCGCATTTTTTCCGTTGTAAGTACGTTAAAACCGTTTTATTTACCTCATTACTAAAAAACTATGGTAGTAAAAAATTTTAAATGTAAACCCAACATTCGTAGTTACACAAAATAAAGTACCCACATGAATATTGACAAATATTTAGAGACACTAAACGCAAATCAAAAACAAGCTGTAGAAAAACCTCGCGAACCTATTTTACTGATAGCCGGACCGGGAACTGGTAAAACCCGTACCATTATTGCACGTATTGTCTATTTTATCGAAAAATATCAAATCCCTGCGGAAAAAATTTTGGCCTTAACTTTTAGCAATAAAGCGGCCAACGAATTAAAAATCCGTTTGTTTGAGATTTTAAATGATCGCGCGGAACGAATTTTTTGCGGCACCTTTCATTCGTTTTGTTTGACCGTTTTACGCAAAAACCATGAGCTGGCAAACCTCGATCCTTTTTTTACGGTTTGCGACGAAGAGTACCAAAGCAATTTGGTTTTGGAAATCTTAAAACGCCGCAACATTCCCGATGCTCCCAGAAAAGTAAAAGGTATTTTGCTGGCTTTTTCCAACTATCGCTTAAAAGACAAACCCATGCCAGGATTTTCTGCTTCTGTTTTTCAAGAATACAACCGGCATTTGCAGCAACATCGTTTAATCGATTTTGATCAGGTGCTCACTTTTACCCTGCGTTTGTTCGAATCTCATCCGGATGTGTTGGAGCAATATCGTTTTTTGTACCAGGCCATTTTAGTTGACGAATTTCAAGACACCGACCGCATTCAATACCAAATTGTACGCAAACTGGCGGCAAAGCACAAAAACATTTTCGTAGTGGCCGACGATGATCAATCCATTTATGCCTGGCGTGGTGCCAATCCCGAAAATATCCGTAATTTCATCGCCGATTTCCGTATTGAAAAACCGTTGTTACTCAAAGAAAATTATCGTTCGGGACAATCCATTATCGACGCCGGGCAGCTCATTTTGCAGGAAACAGACCGCATTGAGCCGGAAAAAGCCATCCAAAGCGTAAACGAAAAAGACGCCCATTTAAGCGCCGTTTTTTTTGACCAGGAAGGCCAGGAAATCAATTTTATTATCAACAAAATAAAATATTGGCGCGAAGAAGAAAATATCGATTATAACGAAATAGCCGTACTCTATCCCTTTCACCGAATCGGTGAACAACTGGCAAATTTCCTTTTGAAAGAGCGCATCCCTTTCCAAATGGCTCAGGGTAAAAATTTAACCGATCACCCTTTAATGAAACGCTTGCTGCTCTATTTAAAACTGATTCGTGATCCTTCTGATTCGATGGTGTTAGAACAACTAATGCGGCTGGAAATTGGCGAGCATCTAAGCAAAAAAATTTTGCAATGGGGGGCAATCAAGGGGATGGGGCTACGTAAAGCACTTAACCGTTTTGCATCGGAAAATTTAAGCGGGCCCAAAATTTCGAGTCAATTGCAAAGTTTTATCGGGCAAATTGCAAATTTAATTAACTTAAAAACATTTTTTACCTTCGACCGGCTTATTCAAGAAATTTTAAACGGCATGAAAAGCCTGCAATCTTCATTTTTAAAAACGCATTTTCGCTTGCTGGCCCCCTTAACGTTTAGGCGAGAAGCGCATCTGAACAGCGGCAAACGCACCATCTGGCTTTATCATCCAGACGAACAACTTAATTTTATTGCCCGTACTTTACTAAAAAACGTTTTTAACAGCAAAACGGAAGCCCTTACCGAAGAACGGGTGATGCATGTTAAACAAAACGACCTGGTACTGCTGTTAAAACCTTGCAAAGAAGAACCGATCTCCGAATACGATGTTCCCTTGTACAAATTTACGGAAAAAGGCCGCCAAGGTAGCCTTAGCGCATTGTTTCGCTGGCTGCAAGTACAAATTCAACCGATAGGGGAGCCTATTTTCCGCAACTATGTGGTTTTTGATCTGGAAACCACCGGGCGCGATCCTGCAAGCGATGGAATCGTGGAAATTGCCGCAGTACGGGTACGGAACGGCCAAATTGAAGAACGCTTTAATACACTGGTAAATCCGGGAATCACCATCAAACCCGGGGCACAAGCCGTTCACCACATAAGTGAGGCCGATATAAAGGACAAACCTTCTCCGGCGGAAATTTTGCCTCAATTTTTCGATTTTGTAGGCAACGACCTATTAATCGCCCATAACGGTTATGCTTTTGATTTTAAATTTTTAGACCGCTATGTCAAAGAGCTGGGGTTGCCACGTTTAAAAAACGTGCGCTACGATTCCCTTATTCTGGCCCGAAATCTGTTCCCCAACGAACAAAATTCCATCGATGCTTTGGCCTACCGCTACCGCTTAAATGCCGGTACGCGGCACCGAGCTCTGGATGATGTAATTGTTTTACACAAAATTTTTCAACGTTTGCTTGCTGAGGTGCGGCAACGCGAAATCTTAACTTCCGGTGAAGATTTGGCCGAATTCGTGGCTTTAGGGAATACGCTCGAAAACACACTGGAAGAACGAGAAGATCGATTGTTATTTCAGGCAGGCATTCATAAATTACTTTCCCCGTATTCCCGAATTTATAAACCGTTTGTCAACACCTTTCCGCAAAAAAAGGACGAACTCGATAGCCGGTTAAGAAAAGTCACCGCAGGACAAAACGTAAAAATTGAATATTACGACTCGGATCGGGAATTTTACAACCGCGTTTTGCGTATGGCTAACAATTACCGGAAACTACCCATCGACGAGGCTATTAGCGAGTTTTTGGCTTTTATCGCTTTGATCAATACGCAGGACAATTTGGAGCCTGTGGATGCGGTTTCGTTGCTTACGCTTTATGCCGCAAAAGGACTTGAATTCGAAAAGGTGATTATCAGCGGATTGGAAGATGAAAATATTCCCAGCGTTTTCACCTATCGTCAAGACGAGCAAGACGACCGCCCGCTGGCAAAAAAAATGGACGAACAAAAACGATTGTTATATGTGGGCATAACACGTAGTAAAAGCGAAGTAATTTTTACATTGGTACGCAATCGCTTTGGTCGGCGACGCAAATCTTCTCCTTTTCTGGATTCCATAAAATCAAAAGTGGATATTAAATTGTATTCGCCTTGAGAGCCTTTGCTTCCTGTTTTATTATTATGTATAATTGCCAAGACAGATTCTTAAAATTGTGAAAAGGAGTTAAATACTTGAGGTTACCTCGTACGAGCTGGAAAATATTAAATAGTGATACATCACGTTCATTAATAGAAGTGGTTCTTGAGAACCGAAAACTGCCGCCTTCCCATTTGGAAACGTTTCGTTTGTCGGAACGCATGCACGACCCCTATCTTTTACCCGATATGGAAAAAGGAGTGCAACGTATTTTACAAGCGCTGGAAAGGCGGGAAAAAATCGTCATTTTCGGCGATTACGACGTGGATGGCATTACCTCGACGGCCCTTATGCTTTATTTTTTTCGCCAAATCGACTATCCCGTCGATTATCTTTTGCCGCATCGCCAAAAAGACGGTTACGGGCTGCGTGCTTCGACTATTGACCAAATTAAAGCCATGGGCGCCGATTTGGTCATCACGGTCGATAACGGTATCACTTCCTTCGAAGCTATCCGATACGCTTCATCCCTGGGCCTCGAAGTTATTATTACCGACCATCATTTGCCGGAAGGCCCCATGCCGCCGGCCACAGCTATTATTAATCCGAATCGTAAAGATTCCCAATACCCTTTTAAGTCTATTTGCGGAGCCGTGGTGGCTTACAAATTGGTCTGGGCACTCGGACAACGATTAATGCCCGAAAACGATTACAAACAGTTTTTATTGGATCAATTAGACCTGATTACAATTGGCACCATTGCCGACGTTATGCCTTTGCGCGATGAGAATTACGCTCTGGTTAAATTCGGTTTAAAAGTTTTAACTCGTACTAAAAAACCGGGGCTTATCGAATTAAAAAAAGTTGCCGGATTAAACGGTAAACCCATCACACCCATTTCGGTAGGATATTTTTTGGCCCCGCGCCTAAATGCTTCCGGAAGAATCGAAGAAGCCGACACCTCCGTAAAACTGCTGATCTCTGAATCAAAAGAACGGGCCCAGTATTTGGCTTCCTATTTGGACAAACTGAACCACAAACGTCAATTACTTCAGCAAAACTACTTGGATGAGGCCCTTTCTTCTTTGCCCGAGAACGAAAACGAATTGGAAAAAGTAATCATCGTTGAAAATGACGATTGGCATGCAGGATTAATCGGGTTAATTTCGGGAAAATTAAAAGAACGTTACTGGCGCCCTGTTTTGGCTTTTACCAAAGACGAAGACGGCCACTTGGTCGGTTCGGCACGGAGCATCGATCGTTTTCATATTACCAATGCACTAACCAAATTTAGCGAATATTTTTTAAATTACGGTGGGCACCAAAAAGCCGCGGGTCTTACTATTGAGGAAGACAAATTTCCGGAATTTCGCGAACGGTTTGTGCAATATGCCAATCAAATTTTAACGGATGAAGATTTAATTCCCGAAATTACCATCGATTCATTTGTGGATATCGATCAGGTGCATTTGAATATGGCTCAGGCCATTGCCGAATTGGGACCATTTGGCGAGGGAAATCCCGAACCGCTGTTTGCTTTTCAGCAGGTGACCCTGCGCGAAATGTACCCTTTAAGCAATGGCAAGCATCTAAAACTAATCGTTCAAAAAGGAAACCAATCTTACGAGTGTATTTGGTGGAATGCAGGAGAATACAAAGACGACTTAAATTTCGGCCAGCAAGTGGATATCGCTTTTCGCATGAGCATTAACAACTGGCGCGGCTCAACCAAAATTCAACTGATTATCAGTGACGTTCGGCCTTCCGGAAATGACCCGGAGCACAACTTATAATCCGAAACGGAGGTAACATTTTAGCGGAACTTAAAAAGCAAATTCGAAGTTTAGATTTTGCTTAAAGAGAAAAGCTATTAAAGAGAAACAAATATGTTACAAGAACGCTTGATAGAAATTATCGTTTATCTTTTACAAGAGCTTAAACGTTCGCAAGTAAAAGGTAATTACAGTAATATTTCCAAAAAACTGGCTTCCCGCGGATATACGGAGAATGAAATCAATTTTGCCTTTTCGTGGGTGTTTAACCATTTCCAGGAAAACAGACACGCTCAAGACGAAGCTCTGGAATACTCATCGCGTTCCAGCCGCGTGCTGCACGAAGTGGAAAAAATGGTTATTCAGCCGGAGGCACATGGGTATTTGCTGCAATTACGCCAGTTGGGCTTATTGGATGACTACGAGTTTGAATTGGTTATTGAAAAGGCGTTAACGCTTGGCACATCCGCCATTACCATAGATGACATTAAATCCATCGCGGGTTCCGTAATTTTCGGAAGCGACTTTAATAATCAGGGAAACTGGGACGGTTTTTATTATCCGTTTGGCTCCAATTCAATTCAATAAAGTGGAATTTTAAGTTGCATTCCGCGATACTTTCCATTATTATTTATTTAAGATAAGAGAGGCTTAAGTATATTGTTATGGCAAAAAAATCATTAGTAATCGTCGAATCTCCCGCAAAAGCAAAGACTATCAATAAATATTTGGGCTCCGACTATGATGTAGCTGCCAGTGTTGGCCACATTATCGACTTACCGAAGACCAAATTGGGTGTTAGTATCGAAGAAGGGTTCAAACCTCAATATGTAAAAATACGCGGCAAAGAAAAGATTATCCGCGAATTAAAGGCAAAGGCCGCCGAAGCGGAAAAAATTTATCTGGCAACCGACCCGGATCGCGAAGGGGAAGCTATTGCCTACCACATCTCGACTATTTTAGATAAAGAAGACCAAGCGGTTTTTCGGGTTGAATTTAACGAAATCACCAAAAATGCCGTTGATGAAGCCATGAAACATCCGCGTAATATCGACATGCGCCGCGTGTATTCGCAGCAGGCGCGTCGGGTTCTGGATCGCATAGTGGGTTACAAAATCAGTCCGCTCTTGTGGCAAATTATTTACCGTGGCCTTAGCGCGGGCCGTGTGCAATCGGTTGCTTTGCGCCTTATTTGCGAACGGGAAGAAGAAATTCGTCGTTTTGTTCCGGAAGAGTTTTGGACTATTTTTGCCCAGGCTCGGCCGCAGGGATTTGACCCGTTTCGGGTAAAATTAACCAAATTTGACGGTAAAAAGGTTAAAATTTCCAATCGGGAGGAGGCCCACAAGCACCTTGAAGCCATTCGAAACCAACACTTTAAAATTAGTAGGGTGCAAAGGAAAGAAGTAAAACGTCAGGCACCGCCACCTTTTACCACCAGTACTTTGCAACAGGTCGCCTCTCGTCAATTGCGGATGTCCACCCGCAGGGTAATGCAAATTGCCCAATCTCTTTACGAAGGAGTTGAGCTTCCCGGCCAAGGCAGCGTGGGTTTAATCACTTACATGCGTACCGATTCTACCCGCATCAGTAACGTGGCATTGGATGCGGTGCGCTCTTACATTCAAAGTGCCATCGGACCCGAGTATTTACCTACCAAAGCAAAATATTACAAGACCAAAAAAATGGCTCAGGATGCGCACGAGGCCATTCGACCCACATATATTTCGCCCGAATTTACTCCTGAAGCACTGAAAGAAATGTTAAGCGCAGAGCAATATCGTTTATACGATTTAATTTGGAAACGATTTGTGGCCTGTCAGATGAATCCGGCGATTTTTGAAAAGACCACAGTAGAAATTTCCGGTAGCAAATATCTGTTTTCTGCCGAGGGCGAAATAATGAAATTCCCTGGATTCATGAGCGTTTACAAGGAAGAGAACGAAGCAAAGGAAAACGGTGGTAAATCCACTATTCCGTTAAATTTGCAGGAAGGGCTATCCTGTGAGCTTTTGCAACTTACACCAGAACAAAACTTTACCAAACCACCGGCCCGTTACACGGAAAGCACACTGGTAAAGGAGCTGGATCGTTTGGGTATTGGACGGCCAAGCACTTATGCCCAAATTGTAAGCACTATTTTGCAGAGGCAATATGTGGAACGCAAAGAGCAAAAACTTTTTGCCACCGAATTGGGCGAGGCTGTTAATAAGATTTTGATTCGAGGCTTTCCAGATTTGTTTAATGTTTCTTTTACGGCCAAAATGGAAGAAAAACTGGATGAAATAGCTCACAACGGCGCTGCCTATGAAAAGGTAATGCAAGAATTCTACGAACCCTTTGCGCAGGATTTGGAAAAGGTCAAAAAACAAAAAGACACATTAAAATCTCTGATTATTGAAGAGACCGAAGAAATTTGCGAAAAGTGCGGTCGGCCCATGGTGGTGCGTTGGGGCAGAAACGGAAAATTTTTGGCCTGTAGCGGTTATCCGGACTGTAAAAACACCAAACCATTGCACAAAGAGGAGGAAGAGCCGCCACAAGAAACCGGAGAAGTTTGCGAATTGTGCGGCGCCCCGATGGTTATTAAACGCGGACGATACGGTTTGTTTTTGGCCTGTTCCAATTATCCCAAATGTAAAAATACCAAACCGCTTTCTACGGGGGTACCTTGCCCGCGCGAAGGCTGCGATGGCCATATTGTGGAACGGCGCACCAAGCGCGGTCGCATTTTTTACGGATGCTCCAATTATCCCAAATGTGATTTTATGTCTTGGGATAAACCTGTTGACAAAACATGTCCTAAATGCGGAAATTCTTATATGGTCGAAAAAAATCTAAAAAGCAAAGGGCATATTTACCGTTGTCCGAATTGCAAATATGAAGAACCGGCCGATTAAAAAATCGTCTCTTCGGCGAACAGATCAGCAGATTGTACCCAAACACAGCTTTTGTATTTGTTCTCTCAAAAATCAAGGGAAAAGCCAAATGGCAAATATGCAGTGTAAACGCCAATTAGCCTTTCTGCCAATATACTCGTTATTAACTTTTTATGCTGCATTCCGTGAACACATTGTTTTTATGTTTAAATTTTGCAAATATCCACATACTTGTTGCAGGGGCTTACATTTTAACCAAACCGTCAGCAAACGCCCGAACGCACTTTTGAAAAATTTTTTCACCTTAAAATCTTGGGAATTTCAGGCTTTACCTGATGGAAAAAGAAGTTAAAGAATTTTTGAAATATCTTTATCTGGAACGGCGTTATTCCAAAAATACGATTCATTCCTATGAAACGGATTTGCGTCAGTTTGTCGAATTTTTGGAGGATCACTTTGGAAAGGCGCGTATATTCTGGAAGGTTATCGATAAAAAAATTTTACGCTATTTCCTAATCCGTTTGCAGGAACAAAATATTTCGCGCCGTTCCATTGCCCGAAAATTGGCAACCCTAAAATCGTTTTTTCGCTTTTTGTTAAAAAAAGATGTTATAGAAAAGAATCCGGCGGCAACCGTAAAAATGCCACATTTTGAAAAGAAGCTCCCCGAATATTTAACCACGGAAGAAATGCAAAGCTTATTGCGTTTGCCTAATTACAAAACGTTTGAAGGCTTGCGTGATTTGGCCATTTTAGAATTGTTTTACGGAACCGGAATGCGATTGTCTGAGTTAATTAATTTAAAGATTCAACAAGTGGATTTAAACGAACGGCTAATTCGAGTTACGGGAAAAGGCAACAAAGAGCGCATAATTCCATTTGGCGGTAGTGCACAGATAATCTTAGAAAGGTACTTAACTATTCGACCTCAATATGCAGAAAAAACAGTCGATAATGTGTTTGTGCTTAAGACGGGAAAAAAGATGTATCCAATGGCCGTTCAACGAATTGTAAAAAAGTATTTATCCCAGGTGAGTCAAATTCAAAAACAAAGTCCGCACATATTACGTCATACCTATGCTACGCATCTCTTGAATGCCGGTGCAGACATTCGTGTTGTTAAAGATTTATTAGGGCATGAAAATCTTTCCACAACCCAAGTTTACACGCATTTATCTATTGAACATTTGAAAGATATATATAACCAGGCCCACCCTCGGGCCTCAGGAAAATCATCAAAAAACCGAAGGAGGTCGTGATGAACATCTCAATCACCACACGTGGTTACAAAGCACCGGAACGGTTAAAAAGCTATCTGGCCGACAAATTGAAACGCCTTGATCGTTTTGCGGATCAGATTATGAATATAGACGCCATTTTCTCTTACGAAAAACTGAATCAGGTTGTGGAATTCAAAGTTCAACTTCGGAAAAAACATTTTATTGTTAAAGAGCGTACCGACGACATTTTTAAATCCATTGATTTAGGTATAGACAATGTGGAGCGACAAATCACTAAGATAAAGGAAAAAACACGGGAACACGATAAACGCAAAATTACGGAAATGGTGGAACAATAAACGTAACTTTTATACGAGGAGGCGTTCTTTACGGAGGACGCCTCTTTTTTTTGCACGTACAATGTTAGTTTTATAACTTAACGATACTATGGAAGAATTTATTACCGTCCGAACATTGCTGAGAGAAAATCAGGAGCGTTTAAAGTTACAGTTGCTTTGCTCCGAAAACGGTTTAAACCGTAAAATCGTTACCAGCGAGATGCACCGGCCAGGATTAGCGTTATCCGGTTTTGTGGAATTATTTACTTCGGATCGTTTGCAAATTTTAGGCAATACCGAAATAAAATATCTATTCAGTTTGCCTCCGCGTCAATTAACTCGTTCCATCGACCGGTTTATCGAATTTGAGATTCCCGCAATTGTGGTAACCAACAATAACGAAGTACCGGAATACCTTATTCAGGCCGCTACACGTCGTTATATTTCCATTTTAAGGACGCCGTTGAGCACAACACGTGCGGTCCATCTTTTAAGCGAATATTTGGAAGAAAAATTTGCTCCCAGAACTTCCATGCACGGCTCGCTTGTTGATGTTTACGGCATCGGAATGTTATTTACCGGACGCAGTGGCATCGGTAAAAGCGAAATTTCGTTGGACTTGGTAGAGCGCGGGCATCGCCTTGTTGCCGATGATTTGGTTATTGTTACCAAGCAAGCGGAAAAAGTTCTTATTGGCAAAGGGCGCGAAATTGCCCAGCATGTTTTGGAAATTCGCGGTGTAGGTTTAATTGATGTCCGCAGGATCTTTGGTATTCGTGGAATTCGCATGCAAAAACGTGTTGAAGTGGAAGTGCATCTGGTTGATTGGGACAATGCCAAAGAATACGATCGAACCGGTTTGGAAGATAAAACCACCGAAATTTTAGGAGTGGAAATTCCGCAAATTATGCTGCCCATTCATCCTGGTAAAAACATCACCGTTATTGCCGAGACCATTGCTTTGAACCATTTACTTAAAACTTACGGCTATCATGCCGCCAAAGAATTCAACAAGCGCCTTAAGGAATACATGATGAGTAAAGACGAGGTGCCTTTGTATCAGGATCATGATTATTTGAAGAAAGACAAAGAATGAGCGAAGTTATTCTCGGTGTTGTTATTACCCATGGCGATTTGGCTTGTAGTTTAAGCAAAGTTAGTGAAAAACTGGTTTCTTCGCAGGTTAAACTGCATTGTTTTTCGACACAGGTATTATCATCGGAAGAAATCATCCGAAAAATAAATAATGAAATTGCTACCCAAAAGCCTCAACGGATTTTGATTTTTGTTGATTTGATGGGTAGTAATTGCTGGATAATCGGCAATAAGCTTAAGCACGAGCATTCCGATAAAACTGCTGTGGTTAGCGGTGCCAATGTACCGATGCTTGTTTCTTATTTAATCAATGCGCCGCGTCTGGAGTGGGAGGCCTTGCTGGAAAAAATTGTAGCCGATGCGAAAAAAGGAATTGTATTGCGTTAAGAGGTAGCCATGGAAATTCAATTATTCCGTATTGATGACCGGCTGATTCACGGGCAGGTGGTAATTGGCTGGGCACAGCACTTAAATTCGAACACGATTGTTTTGTGTGACGATTCGGTTGCGGCCAATGAATGGGAAAAAGAGTTGTATCTTTCTATTGTACCTAATCATTTGCAGGCTTTTGTAATTAAGGCTACGGATTTACTTAAAGAACTGAAAAATCAAAACAATAATTGGGGCAAAACTATCATTCTTGTTGATTCTCCGTTTACGCTGGAAAAACTTGTACAAAACAATGAAAAATTCCCGCGAATAAACGTCGGGGGCATCCACTTTAAAGACGGACGTAAAGAGCTTTTGCCGTATCTGTTTTTGGACGATGGAGAAATACAATGTTTTAAGCGGCTTATGGCAAAAGGGCTCGATTTTTTCTGTCAGGACGTGCCAACGGCAAAACCGGTTCCGTTAAAGCGTTTGCTTGACAAACAATAATTTTTGGACAGCTATGAACAAAAAAGTTTTTAGTACGGAATTTAAAGTAGGATTAACGGTAATCATTGCCACCTTTATTTTGGTTTACGGTATTATTTGGGGCAAAGGCTTCCGTTTAAAAACAAATAAATATAAAATACAAATCCAATTTGATAAAGTTGGCGGAATAGTGCCAGGCGACCCGGTTACGGTAAATGGGGTTAAGGAAGGAAAAGTGCTGAGCATCGACTGGAAAGGACGTAAGGTGGTTGTAACGGCTGAATTGAGCGATGATGTTCCGCTTTATGAAGATGCCACTTTTACCATCATTAGCGCAGAACTTTTAGCCGGTATGGAAATTGAAATTTTTCCCGGGAAGTCGAATAAAAAAATCAATATGGCGAAACAACCTTTTCAGGGTAAATATGGTGGACGCATTGTGGATGTGGGCATGACGATGGATAAATTGGCGCGTGATATTTCTGGGCTTACATTTCGCTTGGATTCCACAACCGCAATGTTGAACCATATCTTGCGTAAAGGAGACATCGAGCGCAATTTGAATTCGATTTTGCAAAATCTTAACCAGACTTCCGATGCTTTTAAAACGTTGCCGGACAGCTTAAACAAAACCCTAAGCAATCTCAACCGATCTGTAGAACAGATTAACGCTCTGGTAAATGAAAATCGCAAACCGCTTAAACATTCTTTAAGCGATGTGGCACGCATTACGCATCAGGCCGATTCCATTTCGCTCTCCTTAAAAACTATTTTGCAAAAAATCGAAAAACAACAAGGAACGCTGGGTAAGTTAATTTACGATTCGACGCTGTATCGAAACCTTAATAAAACGTTACTTTCGGTAGATTCATTAACCAATCGTTTACGAAAAAAAGGATTGAAACTTAATTTCTTTTAAAGGGTAAATAAATTTGCATTGCACTTACGGAATATATAAATTTGCAATCTTTAAAAATAAACGGTTGGCGCTTTAGCTCAGTCGGTAGAGCAACGGACTGAAAATCCGTGTGTCCCCAGTTCGATTCTGGGAGGCGCCACGTTGTAAAGGCCTGCATTAAAATGCAGGCTTTTTTTTATGAATATCTCTTTTTTTTAAATATTAGCCAAAAATTCAAGTGGCCTTTAAGACAATTAGCTTGTTTTTGGGGAGCCAAAAACACACTTTCACGCAACTGATATGGTTACACATGATTATGCAAAAAGAAGATCTGTATGCACATTTGGGTCGATGCTGATTCTTGCCCCGTGGCTATTCGAAATATTTTATTTAAAGCCGCCAAGCGCACCGGATTCGCATTAACTTTGGTTGCCAATCGACCGCTGCGGGTTCCTAAGGATGACAACATTCTTTTTTTATTGGTGTCTGCCGGTTCGGATGCGGCTGATCTTAAAATTACCGAACTGGCGATTCCAGAAGATTTGGTTATCACAGCAGATATCCCATTAGCGGCTAATGTTATTCAAAAAGGATGTCTTGCTTTGAACCCGAATGGTAATCTTTTTTCAGACGATACAATTCGGGCACGTTTAAGTATGCGAAATTTTATGGAGACGCTTCGCGCTAGTGGTATTAAAACGGGTGGGCCTAAAGCGATAAGTCAAAGTTCCATCAAAAATTTTGCCGATCAGTTAGACAAAATTCTTACCAAATGGTTGGCAAACGGCATATAAAAATCCCTGTTTGAACTCGCATAGGTTCAAACAGGGACTTACCCGATTTTAAAGTTTAGAATTGCATTCCGCCTCGTCTGCCTCTTCCCCCGAATGGTCGATCCTGGGTATTACGTTGAACGGGAGAGGTTTTTAAATATTTTTTGTATTTTTCTTTTTGCGTATCGGATAAAAGATTCATGATTTGTCTGCTTGTTTGTTCTCGTTGATCCAGAGCGGCAGCTCGCATCGCCTGACGATTTCCTTTGTTTTCTTCGTAAATTTTTTTCATTCGATTATCGGCATTCTGAAAAATTTTTCGTATTTCTTTTTTTTGTTCGGCTGTTAATCCGACAGCGTCGTCCAAGTTTTTAAGCCGCTGATCCACTGTTAACTTGCGGGGTCCCATCATGCCTCCCGGGCGCATATTTTGGGCAAGAAGCAATTGGCCGGCAAAAAACGTTAAAAATAGGGCAAAAACGATGTTTCGTCTCATGATCGTTTCCTTTCGTTTGGTTTTGGTTGTAATCGATTGTAAATCGATGTTCAAAGATTATGCCAAAACCCTCAGACGGTTAAAACCGTCTCGATCTTTTAAACTTTGCGAAAAAACTGACGACCAATTCGTCCATTCGGGCGAGCCTTGGTATTACGCTGAAATAGTGGGGGAAAAAACCGATGAATCGGTTTGCGGACATTTAGCGGTTCCGTAGCGACATTCTAATCATTCCTTTGCCAGCACTTTTAACCCATTTTCTCCCTCGCTTTTGGCGATCAAAACGGTTCCGCAGCTATCGCTCCAAACATTCACCGAGGTGCGCAACATATCCAAAATTCGGTCGACGGCCAAAATCAAACCGATTCCTTCCAATGGCAAGCCCACCGCTCGAAGAATGATGGTTATCATAACCAATCCGGCCATGGGAATACCGGCGGCGCCAATACTAGCCAAAAGCGCTGTAATTACAACAATAATTTGCTGACCGAAGCTTAAATCGATCCCGTAAACCTGTGCAATAAACATAGCGGCGACACATTCGTAAAGGGCCGTACCGTCCATATTAATCGTAGCACCGAGCGGCAAAACAAAACTACTGATTTTATTGGAAACCCCGGCGTTATGCTCCGCATTTTCGATAGTCAGCGGCAAGGTAGCCGAAGAAGAAGAGGTCGAAAAGGCCGTCATAAGCGCTGCGGACATTGCTTTAAAATGTTTTAAAGGCGAAACACCGGCCAACAAATAAATAATCAAAGGCAGGGTAATGGTAGCATGAATAATCAATCCCAGAATAACGGTAACCATATATTTAAACAAAGGAATAAATGCTTCCAATCCGGTTTGGGCGATAATTTTGGCGATTAATGCAAAAACCCCGACAGGAGCAAACCGAATGATAAAATGCGTAAGTTTCATCATTACCTGAAAGATACCTTCAAAAAGATCGGTTAGTTGCCGCCGATAGGGTTCCTGCGCGCGGGTAATAAAAAAGCCAAAAAGCAAAGAGAAAAAAATCGTAGGCAAAATATCCCCTTTTACCATTGAGGCCAGGGGATTGGTAGGAATGATTCGCAATAACGTATCTTTAAAGGTAGCTGCGCTGGTATCGATATTGTGTGGTACCTGATGAAAACCAAAATGCGCACCCACGCCAGGGGCAATTAAATTGACCAAAACCAATCCCGTTAAAATGGCAAAAATACTGGTCATAATGTAATAGGTTAACGTTTTTACGGCTAAACGGCCAAAGTTTTCGGCATCGCCCAATCCGGTAACGCCCGAAATAATCGAAGAAACGATTAACGGTACGATAATCATTTTTAAGGCACGGATAAATACAGTGCCCAAAATGGAAACTTGTTGCGTCACAATCGATTCGAAATGGAACAGACGGGCCAGAACCGCCAACAGTACACCGGAAACCAAGCCGATAAAAATTTGCCAGTGCAAAGGCATTTTTAACAACTTCATGCAGCATTCCTTTGGCTCAAATCCGAAATAATCGGAAATTTAGACAAAAAAAACATGTTACACAAATAGCAGGCGAAAAGGTAGGTTTTACATTTTAATTTTGTTGTTCGGCTGCGGCATCATCCGCAAAACGACTGCCATTAGGCAAAAGTTTGCGCAAAAAATCAAGCGAGGCAAGGTCATTGTATTCTTTGTGGGAGCCAAAAGGTAAAAATTGCACCCCCACATTAAAAACTTTTAAATCGGGATGCTCTTTTATCCATTTGACAATTCCTTTTAACGGAACACATTCGCCATTGGCAAAACAAATTTTCAACAAGAGTTTATCCCCGAGCTTCACCGGGAACTTGGTGGAAAAAGCAAGCCCGCTTTTCGATAGATTGTGCAATTGAAAATGCGGCGACATTCTGGACCAAAACATCGAAGCGGCCAAATGTCTAAAACGTACCGTAGCATCTTCAATTGCCATTCGCGGCAATCCCCTTCTTTCCATAAAAGATCCCTGAGATTCCATTTTGAAATATTTTGGGCATGTTACATTTAAATTACAGGCGCAAAATACAGAATTTTATCGAGAAAAGTATGTGATAAATATCAAAATCGAAAATTTCGGGAGCCTATGTGGTTTTTATGCGTTAAACAGGATGAAATCAAATCATAGAATAGGGGGTTACGTATGCGTCGCATCATTCCGTTTAATTCAGACTATCTCAAAAATGCCAATCCGTTTACCTTCGATTGGACCAAGTCACATCTCAAACAAACCTTTAGTTGGCAAATGCTGCACAACAAAACTTTGCGGACCTCAGGCCGAGGCGGTAAAGGCCATTTTATTCAAGGTGCCCCCTTCGGCTGGAATCGAAAAGGAAGATGGTTAAAAAACGAAAACAAAAAGCCTTCCTGAAAAAGGAAGGCTTTTTTGCATTTTAAATAAACATCACCACCTACTTTAATAAAACGATCTTTTGGGTTTGTACAAATCGCCCGGCCTTCAGACGAACCAAATAAATTCCGCTCGACAAATTTGCACCGTTAAAACGATATTTATAAATACCGGCATTCTGCACCCCATTTTGGAATTCCCGAACCAATCGCCCGGCGGAATCGAAAACTTGCAATTGAACAGGAGCCTGTTTGGCAAGGTGATATTCAATGGTTGTTCGCGGATTAAAAGGATTGGGATAGCAGGGCTTTAAAACAAAACGCAAGGGCGTTGCCGAACGCTCATGGTCAATAGCCGTAGCTGTAATAAAATCCGTTTGCGAACGCGGACGCAGCTCATAGCCGTTATTTGCGGGTGAATCGGATGTGTATTGATCAACAATGGCAACCAAACGAAACTTCCCGCTTGGGGGCGTCCAGCCATCCAAATCGGTATCTTTGTCGATATACAATTTAACCGTGGTTTGGCCATCTGTTACATTTACTTTGTAACCGTTTTGGCCCTCTGCCGGCCAATCGGACGGATTGGTAATTTCCACATTGTCAATCACCACCAGACGCCCCTCCAAAGCTTCGCCGATATCACTCAGAGAAACCATTAACGTGTCAATCGCATGTTTGCCTAATAGCTGAATACGGGCAAGCGTATCGATCTTTAACTCTGTTAATCCCTTGAACTGGGTAAGCTTACCGGAAACAAAAATACTATCGCCCACGGCAAGATCGGCATGAAAATTCGAGCTAAAAAGTTGAATGCCGGCCGTACCGTCGGAAATAAAATATTGGCAGTTGGAACTAAAATCGGGCGAGATAATGGTTCCTCTTAGTGCCACCTCTTTATCCAAACGATCGGGAATAAAATCGCCATTATCATCCGCTTTTGCCTGGGCAATGGTTAGCACAGGCGGTTGGAAGTAGGTTCGCTCGACCAAGCGTGAAACCGAAATGGCATTAAAAGCGGCAACCGCGTACGTGTATTCGCTTTCGGCAAGCGCACTATTGTCGGTAAACGAACGATCTGCCGGTTGCGCTTGACCGATTATCTCGAGCGAATCGTCGCCCGGGCCTTGCCGATAAATGTAAAAGCCGTCCAAGATATCCTGCGATGCGGGTTTGCTTACCCGATCGGAAAGATCCTTTGCAACACGTCCCAAGTAGATATTTTCCGGTTTTTGCGGATTAGATGCCACATTAAAACGGGAACGATCGCCGGAAACCAACACTTTGTTTCCGTTAAAATTGACCCATACGTCTAAAATCAAATTCGTAGCACTTTGTGTTACGTCGCGTAATTCATAAAAATTAGTGTACTGGGGATCTTTCTCGTACCATGGATCATTAACATCAAACAAATAATAACTCACCCCTGGCACATACGCACTGGTATCGGACATCAGTGCGGGGAAGGCATTTGTGCCGTCAAAAGTGGATAACCCCTCGATAAAAATTCCCACATGATCGCGCACGGGTATCGAACCCAAAGGCACACCCACTTCAAAACGGGGTACATCGTATGCATCGTGTGCTTCTACACTATCGATGCGGTAAAATAGCACAGAACTATCCATATCGAAAAATAAAATGTTATAATAATAAGGGCCATGAATTTTTTCGCGTCCCCAATGGGCAAAGTCAATTTCTTCCAGCGTCGCACCGGGGTAGGCACTTAAATCGAGAATAACACCTAATGCCTGTTTTAAATGAGGGGCCCAAACACCGCTGGGATAGCTATCGTTGTACGAAAAAACCGTGTCCGGCAGTCGAAAATTCCAAATTACATTGGCACCATCATTGGATGGTACAACAGCCACACTTTGCGGAGCATGGCTGATAACCGCTGTCTTAGCCCAAAGGGCCCCGGCTAATGCCAACATTAAAAAGAAAATACGGATAGGTAATCTCATTTCTAAAACTCCTTTTTTAGTTCACCACCATCGTTTGCCGGAAAAGCGTTTTACCCCGGCGTATTTTTTATCGGCTAAAATTATAAAAAATTCAAAAATTATTTGTGATGGAGGCCGTGAATCCATTAAAAGTACGCGTATCCGCCCCTGTTTACTTTTTAGTTCGTGTTCTTCTGTTACGGTTTTTAAATATCGTAAACGTTCGACATTTTAAGCAGGAGGGTTTTGCGTACAAAATTATTTACACTAAAATAATTTTTAAACTTGCCGATAGTACATCATGCTTGTCGGCTTTTAACAGAAAGAACAGGATGCAACACAAAATAGCATTCATATCCGATAGATTGGTTGAATTCCATTCGTTTCTCAAATCGGCTCACAATAATGAGTTTCGCCTTGATTTATTCGATCATTTGGAAGCGGTGCGCAAATCCATCCAAAATACCTATTACGATTTGTTCATTATTGATATTGACAGCGAATGGTATGCCCTGCCGTTCTGGCTTCGGGAGCAGGCAACCCATCAATATTTTTTTCAGGTTATCATTATTACCAATGTTGCCTTGCCCCAATCGTTAAAAAACATGCTGGGCGATCGTCTTTTTCAAATCGTTAGCATTAAATCGGCAAAAGAAAGTTTAAGCGAAATCGTCCGGCAGGCGCGTAAAAATATTGAGAACCATCAATTTAATCCCGCTTTGTCGAGCACAACGGGAAAATGGATTCAGGACGGATTAATCGGAGATAACGAAGCGATTCGCCGCGCTAATGAATTCATAAAAATCATCAGTAAAGCGCCTTCAACCCCATGCCTTATCCGCGGTGAAAACGGCACGGGAAAAAATTACGCTTCTTATTTAATCCATACCGGAAGAGAGCATTCCGAAGGTCCTTTTATTATTAAAAATTGCGAATATGCCACTACGGATGAACTGCTAACCGATTTATTTGGAGTAGAAGAAGAAAACTCGGCATTTGGCCCCAAACGCAAAGGCTTGCTTGAACAAGCAGCAAATGGTACGCTAGTGCTCAAAAATATCGAACGTATGCCTCTGGAAGTTCAACATCGTTTGCTCATTTATTTGGACGGCCACACTTTCAAACCCATGGGTGGCGAAATACCCATTCAGGTAGAAACGCGCATTATTGCCCAAACGCGTTTTGATCTGGACAAATTTGTGCGTAACGGTGTGTTTAATCCGGAATTATACTTTCATTTGAAAAGTTTCGAACTCTATTTGCCGCCTCTGCGGGATCGACGCGGTGATATTGAGCTTTTAACCAAATATTTTGCTCAGTATTTCGGCTTTCTTTATGCCAAAAAAATAAATAAAATTTCTCCTATGGCCATGAATATTCTAAAAGATTATTATTGGCCGGGCAATGTAAGCCAATTAAAAGAACTAGTCGAACGAAGTGTTTTACTTAGCGACAGCGGAGAAATTGGCATTAAAAATTTGCCCGCCTACCTGAATAATTCCAGCGCTATCCCCGAAGACATGGAATTGTTAGGCAATTGTTCGTTAAAAGAAATCGAACGGGTACATATCGAGCGTGTGCTTGCACGCACCAAAGGCAATAAGTCGCGGGCCGCCGATATTTTGCAAATTTCCAGAACCACCCTGCGCGAAAAAATAAAATCCTACGGACTGGATTAAGCCATTTCCCCCAATACCAAAATCGGAATAACAAACGGCACTGCCTATTGCAAACAAACAAAGCAATCTTTTTTTGCCTGAATTTCAAGGATTTATTAAGTTAATTCAGAAACATTACTAACCAAGGTTGACAAAGGATATACCGATGATGCGGGCATTTCATTTTAAAAGCGGGGTTTTACATTGCGAAGAAGTAAATGTACATGAATTCAGCCAAAAAGCCCCCACACCCTATTACCTTTACTCACAGGCACAAATTTCAGACAATATTCAAGCGGTTCTCAAGGCCGGAGAGGGGCTTAATTTTTTACCCTGTTATGCCTTAAAAGCCAACTATAATCCGGCCATTCTTAAACTTGTTCAAAAAGCGGGGTTCGGCGCGGATGTGGTTTCGGGTGGTGAGTTGCTTTTTGCTCTTAAAGCCGGATTTGCTCCCGAAAAAATTGTTTTTGCCGGCGTAGGCAAAACAGAAACCGAAATCGAGCTGGCCGTTAACACCGGCATTCACTCATTAAATATCGAATCCGTCGAAGAATTCCATTTGGTAAAACAGATAACGGCACGTTTAAACATACCCTTGCGCATTGCCTTTCGCATTAATCCGGATATTGAAGCCCATACGCACGATTACATCACTACGGGCAAACATTTGAACAAGTTCGGCATCCCCTTAAGCGAAGCACTGGAATTATACGAAGAAGCTTCCAAAGAAACGCTCCTAAAGCCGATGGGGGTGCACATCCATATCGGTTCACAAATTTTACAGGATGCCCCTTTTTTGGAGGCCGCCCGCTATTTGCGTAGGGTTGTTGAACACATCCGTGCAAAAGGTCTTGAAATCCAAACCCTGGATTTAGGTGGTGGCATTGGTATTGATTATGAAGATGACTTTCGGAAAAGCGCTGTAAAAGAACCTGTCAAAACCGTCCTGCCGAAATATTTGCACGCTCTTAAAGATTTAAAGGTAAAATTGGTTGTGGAACTGGGGCGGTCCATTGTGGGTAATGCGGGTATTTTGGTCAGTCGCGTTTTGTATCGGAAGCAAACGCCTTTAAAACATTTCGTAATTGTAGATGCAGCCATGAACAATTTAATTCGCCCCAGTTTGTATCGGGCCTACCATAGTATTGTACCGCTTGTTTTAACGGAACGAAAAAAACAAACCGTAGATGTGGTGGGGCCGGTATGCGAAAGCGGCGACTTTTTAGCAAAAGATCGGGAACTGCCGGAAATGAATCGCGGAGAATTTATTGCCGTTGGCGGAGCCGGAGCTTATGGGCAGGCGCTTGCTTCCAACTATAACTTGCGTCCTTTGGTCCGCGAATATCTGGTTTCCGGTAACAACGTAAAAACGATTTTTAAAGGCCAAACCATTGAAGATATTGCAAATCAATTTGAATGGTGATAAAAATGGGACCCACAACGGCTTATATTTTACACAAACTTTTAATCCACAATTTGCATCTTATTCAAAAAGCGATTGCACCGGCCAAAGTAATGGGCGTGGTTAAAGCCGATGGTTACGGCCACGGCAGTATCGAAATCGCCAAAACGCTTATTTCACAAGGCGTCAATTACCTTGGAGTAGCTTTTTTTGAGGAAGGTATTGAGTTACGAAAAGCCGGAATTAGCACTCCTATTTTAGTGTTCGGAGCACATTTGCCCGAGTTTTTCCCCGCCTTCTTGGATTATGGCTTGGATATTACTCTTACCGATAGACAACAATTAGAACCGCTTCGGCAATTGTGCCGGCAAAAAAAAATGATCGCCCGCGTACAAATTAAAATCGACACGGGCATGGGCCGGGTCGGATTTTTTCCGGAAGAGGATTTCGATTTGATCCGACAAATTATCGCAGAACCCCTATGGAACGTTGTGGGAATTTACTCCCATCTTTCCAGCGCAGACGAAGAAGACCCCGCTTTTACTCTGGCCCAAATTGCACGCTTTGCCGCTTTTAAAAAACGAATAGAAGAAAAGATAAATAAAAAACCTTTCTTCCATCTGGCAAACTCCGCAGCCATCATGAGGTTTCCTCAGGCCTATTTCGATTATGTCCGTCCGGGGATCATGCTTTACGGTAATCCGCCGGGCCCCGACTTTAAGCTGGAATGGCCATTACGAGAAGTAATGACCCTTAAATCCAAAATCACGTTAATTAAAAAATTGCCCAAAGGGCATCCCGTTAGTTACAATCGTCGTTATCACACGCCCGATAATACCCACATCGGCGTCATTCCCGCCGGTTACGCGGACGGTTACAACCGGCGTTTTACAAATACGGGACAGGTGCTCATCCGCGGTCGGCGCTATACGGTAAGCGGAACGGTATGCATGGATCAGTTTATGGTCGATTTGGGCCCCAAAACCGATGTTAAGGTTGGCGACGAGGTTGTCTTATTTGGCCCGCAGGGTAAGGAACATATTTCTATTGTTGAAATAGCGCGAACACTGGAAACCATCCCTTACGAAGTTACCTGCTGGGTTTCCAAACGTGTGCCCCGCGTACACTTGCGATAAACAAAATTTTCATACCCGAATTTTCGACTTGCGTTTGAACGATTTGGTGTTTATTATTTGTTACTAAACAAAAAAGGGACTAATATTTCCCGTATTAAAATACAAAACGTCCCTGATATTCGGACGATTTTTAAAGATCACCAATTAACGGAGTCGTTATGAAAAAATTACCCTTTTTATTACTGGGCATTTTTCTTTTGGCCGCATTGGGCAATGCTCAAGTTTTAAATGTTAAAGTGACGCTCGATGCTTCTCATTTAACCTCGGACGAATTAAACGTTCTTTCGGATTTTCCCAGCAAAGTGGAGCAATATTTTAACGGGTATGAGTGGGTAGAAGACAAGTACGATTACGATGTAAATTGCAAGATACGCATTATCATCCAAACCGTACAGCAAAAAACACACGAAAAACTTTATCTCGCTCAATTTGTCATCACCAGTGAATCTGGTGAATATTTTTATGATAAAATTTGGGAATTCCCTTACAATCAAAACGCTTCGTTTTCCCATTTTCATGCTCAATTCGATCCCATCGGCCACTTTTTGGATTTTTATGCCTATATGATTTTGGCTGGGGAATTGGATACAAACGACTATCTGGCGGGGAGTCCGTTGTATGACAAAGCGATGGATATTGCCAACCAGGGTCAGCTTTCCAAATACCCGCGCGGTTGGTCGCAACGTATGAACATGGTTTTAATTATTACCGACGTACGCACGCGCCCCTTGCGTGAAGTAAAGCCCGATTTTTTTCAGGCCCTGTATTTGCTAGATGAGGGCAAACGAATGGAAGCTTACAAATTGGCCAAAAAAGCTTTGGATGACGGTATCATTAAAGTGTATAAGGTAATGCCCAATAATTTGTACCTGCAGTATTTTTTCAATTCCCATTACCAAGATTTAGCTGATTTGTTCCGCGGTTTTAAGCCGGATCTTGAAACACTGGCCGACATCGATAGCAAGCATCGGCAGGCATACCGGGATGCCATGGAATAAACTGTTTGAGAATTAAAGCAATCCATAAAAGGCGCTCGTTAAGCGCCTTTTTTATTTTTAAAATACCCCCAAATAGGGTAATTTTTCTTTAGCCCCGCAAACCGATAATCCCCATCATCCGTCCGCTTTGCTTTCCGTCCCGACGATAGGAATAATATAAATCGCTACGGCAATGGGTGCATTCGAGATCAACTTCAATGTGTTCACCACGAATTCCCGCGTCCGTCATTTGCCGGTGAATGGCTCCCTGCAAATCCAGTAAATAATGTGCAGGCCCGTCCTGCCGATAAAACTCCGCATCAAAGTGAAGGACAACGGTTTCGTCTACCTGATAACAGGATTTTTGTACCCCCGGGCCGATAACGGCTAATATGTGTGCCGGTTGTACGGCAAAATGCGCAATCATTTGCCGAATGGTTTTTCCGACAATATTTTTAGCCGTGCCACGCCAGCCGGAATGCACAATAGCAACAACCCGTTGATTCGGATCAAACAAAAAAACCGGAAAACAATCGGCCGTTTGAATGCTTAAAAACAGATCGTTTTGCGCGGTAATCAAGGCATCGCAGGCAGCGATAATTCCCGGATGGTTTACGATGCGAATGTTTGCCGAATGGACCTGTCGCGGAAAAACGATCCTTTCCTGCGGGATGTTCAGTGCCTTAAAAAACAAGCGGCGGTTTTCACGCACCCGCTCCGCATCATCCGGGGTGCTTGCTCCTAAGTTCAAAGAGGTAAAAGGCGCTTGGCTAACCCCGCCTATGCGGGTGGAAAAACCATGCACCAATTCGGGAAATTTTTCGAACAGAGAATAATATTTAATTTCGGGCTTAGGCATTCTTTTAATCCAAAGGCAACAACTGGCCATAAACGTACTTTAAAACCCGCGTGGCATTGTTATAGCGTTTATCTCCGATATTAAAGCGACGCAAAATGCCTTCATAGGCAGGCTGAGCTTCGATTAATTTCAAAAAATTACTGCGTTCCGGCTTTTGGTTACTATTGCCAATGGCCTGAAGAATAAAATTAAAATTATCATAGCCCAATAATTCGAATTTTTCCGGTGTACGATGAAAGGACATGCGAAACTTGTTTACAAACCGGCGGTAATCCCAGTTGTTCTTATCCAAAAAATTATCACTAATAAAAATCAGTCCGTTAATGTAATTTTTATTGCGTTTTAAACGGTTAAGGTCGTACCAATCGCTATTACCCAATACCTGAGCCTGAATATTGGAATATGCGAACTGAGAGGCAACCATGTCGATATCTTCCCTGTAAATGGGTAGCAAAATGGCATCAATGCTTTTTACAGGAATATCTGCGGAATCGATTTTAACGCGGTTGGTAGAATGGAGTAATTTGGCCATCTGCTCTTTTTGGTACTCTTTGTACAAAGCGTCAATTTGGTCGGGCTTTACGGTGCTATCGGCAGCCATAACGGAATCTTGAAAGGCAAGCTTTAATCCGATACGTTTAATGGCTTTAAAATGCTCGGTCAAGTTGTTGTCGCCCGGGTAATACCAACGTTGTGCCACCACGTCTATAAAGTTATCTTTAAGATAATTGACAAACGTATTGGTAAAATCAAGAAAATAGTCGTCAATCGGAGATAATGTAGCCACACGGTGTACGTTCAGAGAATCGGTAACAAAGCGCGCCAATTTACTGGCCATAATATCTACCGGAACGGATAATTGTACGGTGTTTTCGGATAACCGACGCAGTATTTTACCCGATGCGGTTGGTGTTATCAACGGTATTTTTTCATAATCGGCCACAACGGCGCAAGCGGCTGTAACGTCATTTTCCAAGGGGCCGAAAACTCCGACGATCGAAGGGTCGCGCGCTATTTCCTTCATCTTTTGCAAAGCAACGGCCAAACGCCCTTGGTAATCGAACGGAATCAGTTGAATATTCATTTGGTTGATGTGATTAAATTCGGACAAGGCCATGCGGGCTCCGTCCAAAATGGCTTTGCCGATTTGTTTGTTACTACCACTTAAGGGTAAAAGCGCGGCAATCCGTACGATATTATGTTCTTTGTTTTTTAAAAAATCATATAAATTGTTTGCTTTTTCATCCAGTTGCGGAAAACGCCCGGGAATGGCTTTATAGGCCTCTAACGTTTTAATGGCGGCCGCCGTATTCCGCGCTTCATAAAAACGTTCGGCTTCAATATATTTAATAAATTTTTTCTGAAAGGGCGTGTTGGCCTGCTGTTCGATATGAGCCAAGTCCTGAGAATCCATTGCGTAACGGAGGGCATCTCGAGCCAAAGCAAGTGCTTTTTTACGCAACCGCGCATCCTGGGCTTTTTCGGCCAGCGATAGCCATAGTTTGCTGGCCGTTTGGATGCGATTTAAACGATAATAGTTGTTGGCCATAAGATATTGGATGTCATCCACATACGAACTTGCAGGAAACTTTTTCAGAAACCGGTTGCAAATTTCCAGAGATTTCTGGTAGCGTTCCATTTTATAAAGCGTTTTGGCCAACATCAGATAATTCGCCGTAAGCAAATGGCTTTTGCTGCCTAACCGAGAGACAATCAGAGAAAAGTTTTTGTACGCTTTTTCGTATTCGCCTGTTTTATAATCCTGAATACCTTGTTGAAAAATTTTCCATTCTTTTTGCAGAGCGGTTTGCCCCAACAGGGTAGAAATAATCAGAAAGAACAATAAGATGGTTTTTACGTTCGGTTTCATTAAAAATCCCCAAAGTTAGTTTAATTCGGACAAAATGAAAACTAAGAAATTTTAACCCATTAAAGCAAAACGAAATTTATTAACGGCGTTCGCTGGCTAGGCGTTTTATTTTGGCCGACAAACACGTGTTTGGACCCAAGCCAACCACGGATTCGTTTTTTTATTTTGTTTTTTAGAATTTATATGCCGCTTACTTTTTAATCGTTTACAAAAAAACGAGCCATTTTGAGTTAAAAAAATCACAAATTTCCATGACAATTCGTTAAAAAACTTACATTTTTGCAAATTCCTCCGAATAATACATTGGCAAGCTGTCGTTAGGTCAGTCAAGGAAAACCAGGGAATGATAAAAAAGGTCAAAGTACATTTACTACGCCCGGGCGTCTATATTACCGATTTCAATTGCAGTTGGTTAGCACATCCTTTTTTAACAAGTAAAAAAAGAATAAAATCGTACAGTGATATTGAAAAAATAAAACAGGCCGGTATCAGCGAAGTTTTTATCGACACTACCAAAGGCATCGATATCTTCGAGACATTAACCCGGGAACAATTTTTGGAAGAATTCAAAACCGATTTGAAAGATGTTGTTCCCGCCGAAGAGCTGGACTACCAAACGCAGGTGCCATTGGAAAAAGAATTAAGGCGGGCCCGGCAAATTCAACACGAAGCACACTCCCTGCTCAAACAAGCTTACCACGATATTCGTTACGGAAACGTATTAAAAATAAAAGAATTTGCCGATTCGGTAAAAGAAATAATCGATTCCGTTACCCGTAATCGAGATGCCTTGTTGCTTCTTTCCAACATTAAGAATAAAGATGAATACACTTACGAACATTCCGTAAATGTTTCCATTCTTGCCGCCGGAATTAGCAAAGCACTGCAAATGGAAAAGGACGAGATTTTTGAATATACTCTCGGGGCCATTTTACATGATATTGGCAAAAGCAAAATACCGGATGAAATATTGAAAAAAGACGGCACTTTAACCCAAAAGGAATATGCCATTTTAAAAAAGCATGTGGAATTCGGAATAGATATTTTAAGCGAACACAAGGAAGCTACCACAGCTACCCTTTCGGTTATTGCCGAGCATCATGAACGCTTAAACGGAACGGGCTATCCCAAAAAACTTAGCGGATCGCAAATAAGCCTTGGCGGTAAATTGGGAGCGATTCTCGATGTTTACGATGCCTTAACTTCGGAACGGATTTACCACACACCGGTAAACCCGGTTCAGGCCTTAAAAGAAATTTACACGCAACGCAATATTTTATTCGAAGAAGAATTAATTCAACAATTCATTAAATTTTTAGGCATTTATCCCCCAGGCAGTTTGGTCAAATTAAAAAGCGGCTTTTTGGCAATTGTTATCGAAGCAGGGCGAGAAAATATCTTAAAACCGGTTGTCCGTCTTATTTATGATCTAAAGAAAAATGTTCCCATTTTACCCAGAAATCTTGACCTGTCCAAAGGCGTTGGCGATTTGCATTTTATTGAAGGTATGGTCAACCCCGAATTTTACAGTATCAACGTAAACGACTATTTGTTAGATATGTACTCCGATTAAAAAACCGTTTGTTACCCTGACCTACCTACCATTCCAGAACCCTTTACTGCTTATCCGACCAGTTTTCCGGTAATTCGCATTCCGGAAAAACAGCACGCGCTTCTTTTAAAAAAACCGGTAAATCCCGATGCCGATACCTTCGGGAAAAATGAATTAGCGTTAATTTTTTTGCTTTGGCTTTGGCGGCTATTCGTGCAGCCTGAACGGCAGTCAGATGAAAATTTTGGTGGGCCAGTTCCTCATCGCAATGCAGATATTGGCTTTCACACACTAAATCGCTGCACCCGGCAAGCCAGTCTCCCCACTCTATTAGCCTGTCTTCTTCGAAAATAAAATCCGTCAAGTAAGCCAGCCCGGCCCCGGAGCTCTTTTTTAACAAACGTTTGCGCAAAAAGCCGATCGTTTGGCTTTTACCTTGTAGTTGAATAGTTGTTTCGTCAGGAATTGTGGGATCTTTTAGTTTAAGCAAATAGGGGCCTTGCGGAAAATGGTATTGTTTGAGTGCCGTTTTGCTAATATTAAGTTTTTCTTTTTCCTTTACCATAAACCCCAGCACGGTTATTCCATGCTTTAAAAAACGAATCGAAACAACGAAATCTTGCGTTTCGAGAATCGATTTATCAAAAGGAAGAACCGCCACAGGATGTTTTTGGGCAAATGCTTCCGAAGCCAATAACTTGACGGTTACAATTTTTCGCGGTTTGATTTCGTGAACAAACCATTCCGAAGGCAGCCGATCGATTAGATTCCAGGTAAAACCGTTTAACCGGTGGAAGATAATTTCAATAGCAGATTCCGGGCCCCAGATATGGACCGGCTTGTCAATGCGGTTGTAATTCAGACGAATAAAACGGTCTAGCCCGGCAATGTGGTCCAGATGAAAGTGGGAGAAAAAAAGATGATCGATTTTTTGCAACGTGGCAACCGATAATAAGCTACAAGTATTCTCGCCACAATCGAACATTAATCGGGATTGCCTTTGCCCCGAATCTACGGTAACAAACAGAGCATTATCTGCAAAGGGCTTACCGAGTACCGTTTTCCGAATGCTCATTTTTCATCCCTGAAAAAAACCAAAAAGCCCGCCCAAAGGCGAGCTTAACCATATTATGCTTCAACTTTGGAACCTAAAACCTGCAGGAACTGACGCATCCATTCCGGATGTGCAGGCCAGGCCGGAGCCGAAACCAAATTCCCATCAGTATGGGCATTGGAAAAGGTTTCGTTATTCGCCACCCAGGTACCACCGGCCAGTTGCACTTCGGTTTTTACCGCAGGATACGAAGAACAATGTTTACCTTTTAACACACCGGCGGCAGCCAAAAGTTGCGGGCCGTGGCAAATGGCGGCAATCGGTTTGTTCTTTTCGCCGAAATGGCGAACAATTTCCACTACCCGTTCATCAAGGCGCAGATATTCGGGAGCTCGGCCTCCGGGAATTACCAAAGCGTCGTAATCTTCGGGATTCACTTTATCAAAGTCAAAATTGACCATAAAATTGTGGCCCGGTTTTTCGCTGTAGGTTTGGTCACCCTCAAAATCATGAATGGCCGTTTTTACCGTTTGGCCTGCTTTCTTCCCTGGGCAAACAGCATGCACCTCGTGCCCAACCATGGTTAAAATTTGGAATGGAACCATGGTTTCATAGTCTTCACCAAAATCTCCCACTAACATCAAAATTTTTTTCTTGGCCATAATACGCCTCCTTCCGATTTGGTTGGTAATAAATCATAATGTACAACAAAGATTCGTCAATTTAGTTCCTGTTCCTTCAGAAAAGCCAAACGAATAAAATAGCGGAAAACATCCTAATTTGCTTTGAATAATTTACGAAAATCTTGCCCAGAATTCTATTTGTTTTTTATTTGCCAACTTTACATCCGAATTTTTCTCCCGTGCATCAAAACAAAATAAAAAAGAAAACCATTTTTAGGGAACAAACCGACGCCATTTTAGATTTGATAATCATAACAATCGGGCATATATTTGCCAGTTGAAGGAGGAACGATTTGGCCGAACAATTTAAAAAAATATACATCCCCGCTTCCGAATTTGTCAAAGCCTGGGAGAAAGAAGTTTACGAATTAACAAATCTGGACTATTTTATTTATCTGTTAATGAATTCGATAGCGGATTTACTGGAGCATAAATTTTTCCCGGAGCAACATAATGCGAACGAGGAATTTTTGTTGGACAAAGATGAAATTACCAGCCTTTCCTTTTTGGTCGGTGATAATGTTCAGCTTTTTTTCGAAAAGAACTGTTTTGGCACCTGCGGTTTGAATTGCCCAACTCAATTAGATAAAACCATAACCGGAGACGAAATTTTATCGCTGGCTAAATTTCCGGAGACCATTCAATTTGAAACTTTTACCTGCACTCACAAAGAAGATTGCTTGAAATACGATCTTCTGAATTTTGTATTAATTGATGCGATCATCGATTTTTACCATTTCGATTTACGTATCACGGCTGATGAAGAAGATGATTTTTTACAGAGCTTGATCCATTTTATTAATGACCACATTATTGATTTAATTAAAAACGAGGGCCACACCTTTTTGCTGCAGCCGCAGGAAAATGCCAGTGCACTATTCGAAAATTTACTGGCCTCCGAAGATTCCGTTTGGAATGAATTCAATCCATGGGACGAAAGCGAATTTGACCAGGACGAACCGGACGAATTGTGGAAGCTGCCAACCGCCGATCTGTTTACTGCTATCGAAGAATTTAAATCGATGCAAAACGTTGCTACTTTAACTACCCTAAAGGTACTCGAACTTTTCGGGAAATACATTTCCACTTACATCGGCACTCTGAGTGTAGAAGAACTAACGCGCGATGATTTGGAAGAATTTTTTAGTGTGATCTTACCAACGGAATTGGCCTCGGAAGAAGACATTAACCTTTCCGAGCAGATAAACTTTTTTAAATCGTTTCTGACTTTTGTCGATTATCAATACGAAACCAACCTTATCGAAGCGTTTGATGAGTTGGAGACAGACGAAACATTGGCAGATTTATTGCGTACTTTCCGCATTGCTCAGGCTTTTCATCGTCACCATTCTTACGTGGAATTTCAGATTTCTCCGGAAAGAAAAGACCCTTCGCTAATCGAAGGTTTTTTTGAAGTGGAGAGTTTGGAAAAAGGCCTTTATTTGCTAAAAGATATTCATTTAAAAGATAAATATTTGGTAGACCTATCCATTCTTAATACGGACGAACTTCATGCCGGCGATATTTTAAACATCAATTTTATCGCCCAAAAAACCACCTGGCGCGCGGCTTGGGTCGAATGCATATTCCCGCAAAAATCCAAGTTCTATTTACTTTAGCCCGTATCTTTATCCACCCGCCGGTCAATATGGCTTGCTCATAAGCAATTTTATGGTTATAATTGGAACTTTAATTAAAACACGGATTAAAACAGGGCACAAAATGCAATTAGTCCGAGTGCACTGTGCTCCGAAATAGTTCAAAAATATTTCGGGTACAGCCTAAATTCGAACTATTAAAACAAAGTTTTTTCATGGTAGAAACAACCATTAAAATAATTTCCAATAATAAAAAAGCCCGGCACGAATACAATATTGTCGATACGGTTGAAGCGGGCATTGTATTGCAGGGCAGTGAGGTTAAGTCCATCCGCGAGGGAAGGGTTAGCCTGCAAGATGCCTACGCTCGTTTTCGCAAAGGCGAGTTGTGGCTTATTGGCATGCACATTTCACCGTACAAACAAGCGGCTTTCGAAAGCCCCGATCCAAGACGTGACCGCAAACTGCTTTTGCATAAACGAGAATTAAAACGCTTGCAACGATACATCGAAGAAAAAGGCATTACTTTGGTACCGCTTAAGGTTTACTTTAAGCGTCATTTAGTAAAAATAGAACTGGGCATTGCCAAAGGTAAAAAACAATACGACAAACGCGCTGCCATAGCCGAACGCGATCAAAAACGAGAAATGGAGCGCCTGCGAAAGCATAATTACCAATAAAGAATGAAGAAAGGATAAACATGGGTTTTCCTACGTTAAATGAGCAAATGGATTTGATCAAACGCGGCATTGTGGAGCTGTTGCCTGAAGAAGAAATGGTAAAAAAAATCGAGCGATCCATTAAAGAAGACAAACCCTTGATAATTAAACAAGGATTTGATCCCACGGCTCCGGATATTCACTTAGGGCACACGGTTGGCATCCGTAAACTAAAACATTTTCAGGATTTAGGGCATCGAGTGGTGGTTATTATCGGCGATTACACCGCCATGGTAGGCGATCCCAGCGAAAAAAACAGTACCCGACCGCGCTTAAGCCACCAACAAGTAATGGAACACGCCAAAACCTATCAGGAGCAATTTTTTAAAATTTTGGATCCTAAAAAAACCATTGTACGTTTTAACGGCGAATGGTTCGGTAAAATGAATTTTGCGGAGATAATGGAACTGGCCTCCAAATTTACCGTTGCGCGAATGCTGGAACGGGATGATTTTGCCAAACGCTTTGCCAACCGGCAACCGATTAGCATTCACGAATTTTTTTACCCCCTTATGCAAGGTTACGATTCGGTTATGATTCGTGCCGACGTTGAAATAGGTGCCACCGAACAAAAATTTAATCTGGTTATCGGACGCGATATTCAGCGGGAATACAGACAAGAACCGCAGGTTATTTTAACCCTGCCCGTTTTAGAGGGTCTGGACGGCAAACAGCGCATGAGCAAATCCATTGGCAATTACATCGGTATTGACGAAGACCCACGAGAAATGTACGGCAAAACCATGTCCATTCCGGACGAATTGATCTATCGTTATTTTGAGCTCGTTACCGATGTGGATCGGGAAGCCTTGAATCAAATTAAAACCAAACTGGACGACCCCAAAACGAATCCGCGCGATCTGAAGATGCGTTTGGCTTACACCCTGGTTCGCATGTACCATGGTAAAGAAGCGGCCGAACATGCTGCCGCCGAATTCCGTAAAGTTTTTGTAAAAAAAGACATTCCGGACAATATCCCGGAAATAACCTTTAATAAAACTCAAGTGCGGATTGACGATTTGTTGTTAGCTACCAAAACGGCAACTTCCAAAAGCGAAGCCCGACGCCTGATTACCGGAGGGGGCGTTAGCATCGACGGAGAAAAAATAACTGACCCGTTTTTCAATGTAGCCCTGAAAAACGACCAAATTTTGAAAGTCGGCAAACGCAAATTTGTAAAAATCAAAGTGAAATAACCTCTGTTTCTCTTGCTGAATTTTTTCAACCGATCTGCCACATACCCCCCTTGGGGGGTTTTTGTTTTTTATCTGTTTAATCCTTTTTAAAAAACGCATCTGTTTTTGTCAAAAAGCATTTGCGTATTTCAATCTGTATCCTTAAGATGTTCATTAAACCAAAAAATATGCTTAGGTGACGCCATGAAAAATGCTCTACTCAAATTGTCTCTTATTGCCATGCTATTTACGACTTCGCCCGTAACGGCTCAATTCGATTTTAACATCAACAATTTTGCTAAAACCGAAAATGGGGCTTTAAAGGCATGGATTATGTTAAAGGACAAAGGGGATCAAATCGCTTTATTGGCCAAGCCCGAAGCCTTGCTTTCTCCCCGTGCCATTCAGCGCCGTCAACTTCGGTGCCCGCATAAACCACTGGTGGATTTAAGTGATTTACCCGTAAGCCATCGTTACCTTAATCAAATCAAATCTCGCGTGTTGCACGTGCGCATTGTCTCCAAATGGCTGAATGCGGTTAGTGTAGAAGCTACCGCGCAACAATTACGCACCATACAATCATGGCCCTTTGTCAAACGAATCGATCCCATTGCCCAGGGACGCCCTTTGCCTCCTCCGCAAATGCATCCTCTAAACTATTTACCCAAGGCAAACGTTTCTGGCGATTCCTTACCCTACGGGCCATCACTTAAACAAGTGGCCCTTATAAACGTACCTTATATGCACATGCAAGGCTATTACGGCACCGGTGTCCGTATTTTAATGTTGGACGACGGCGTTAATTTGCTTTACAAACACGAAGCATTAAAAAAAGTGAAAATTATTGCCACGCACGATTTTATTCACGGAGACAATGCCATTGACGATTCGGGTATTAAAGCTTACGAAGGTTGGCACGGCACCATGACCCTTTCGACCATTGCCGGGTATACGCCCGAAACTTTAATCGGCCCAGCCTTTGATGCCGGATTCATTCTGGCCAAAACCGAAGTAGACCAATTTGAACGGCCTATCGAAGAAGATTATTGGGTAGCCGGTTTGGAATGGGGCGACAGCCTGGGTGCCGATATCGTTAGTAGCTCGTTGGGTTACATCGACTGGTACACCCCAGCCGATATGAACGGTGAAACTGCTAAAACCACCATTGCCGCAGATATGGCCGTAGAAAAAGGCATTTTAGTCTTTAATTCCGCCGGTAACGAAGGCGATAATCCTGATCACAATACACTTATTGCTCCGGCTGATGGCAAAAAAGTTCTGGCTGTTGCCGCTGTGGATCACAACGGTGCACGGGCCTCGTTTTCATCGGTAGGGCCAAGCGCAGACGGTCGGACAAAACCGGATATCGCAGCTATGGGCGTAAGCGTTATTGTGGCTAACAGCAGAGATTCATCTGGATTTTCTTATGCCAGTGGAACTTCTTTTTCCTGCCCTTTAGCTGCGGGCGGAGCCGCCTTATTGCTCGAAGCCTTTCCCAGTGCATCCCCGGAGCTTATGACCAAAGCGTTAAAACGCACTGCTTCTCAGGCTGATTCTCCGGATAATCTTTTAGGTTGGGGAATTATTGATTTAAAAAAAGCATACGCTTATCTGGACACTGCGATTGTCCGGAAAGATACCCTTGCCGGATATTTTAAGGTTTTCCCAAGCGCTCCCAACCCTGCCGGAGCATACACCGAATTTTCATACCGGCTTAAATATCCAAGCGCTGTAGAAATTCAAATTTACAACGCTCTGGGACAAAAAATAATTTCCTTAGGGAGGCATATCCGTCCGGCCGATAGCAAAATTTACGAACGCCTTGTTACTAAAAATTTGGCCAGTGGTGTTTATTTTGCGCACATTGCGGTTAGGGCTTTGGCCACCGGACGCACATTAAGAAAAACCTTGCGTTTTACGGTATTGCATTAATTAAAATAAATGCAATGTAACAACACGTTGTTTTTTCCCAAAAAAGCGGGCAACCCGCAGCCCTAATTTTATTTTTATTCTAATTTGGGTGCATCTTCCGGGCAAACTTTGCGTATTATTGAAGCGGGTTACACAAAAGCCAAAATTTTTTGCAAACAACAAATAATACATTGGCCATTGCTGCGGACATTTTATGGAATCTTTAAAAAAAAATTATGCCGAACTAACTTTTTTACAGCGTCTGCGACTCTCTGCGGAACAATTGCATAAAAATGAGCATGAACGCACTCGTGCCATCTTTTTTTTGTCGGGTTTTTTCGTCTTTTTTTCCTTGATTATAAGCGGCATATTAGGGAACTCACCGACTTATTGGTTTTTATTTTTCTCCTTCATTTATTTTTGGGCCAAATCTAATCGTCTTATTATTCAGTCGTTTAATCCACCCGAAGAATTGTATCTTATTCTATTTTTTATTGGTGGCTTTTTCGAACTTAAGCTACTGACTCTTATTCCCATTAATGCCGGTTTGCACTTTCCCTTTTATGTTACCGTTTTACACGTATTCAATCTTTTTTTAATGATTTGGGGGGGCGGATTATTACTAAGCAGCGAAAGTTCCGGAAATTTTTTACCTGTATTTGCCTACGGACTTATTTTCTTTTTAAGCCACAAACTGTTCTTTTTTTCTCATCCGTTTAACATATCGTTTCTTTATTTGTTCTTATTTTTCGGTTTGTTAAAACGCAGCCGCTGGCTGGAAAAACTGACCCGTATCGAATTGGGATTGTATTTGATTTTATTTTTTATTCTTTATGCTAATTTTACCTATTCCGATTATTTTGACTCGGCCAAATCCCTTGCCCAGCATGCGGCTAATGGCATCTATTTTTATTCGCTGCCTAAATTTTTGTACTATTTTGGCAAAATTTACCTTGTTGTTCTCATGATCCGTATTCCTTTGGTATTGGTTTACAACTACGCGCCTATTTCGCGTAAATTGTGGATCGCCACATTGTTCCAATCGACCATCCCGCAAATCATCCAATTTATTGTGCTCTTATTTATTTTTTATTTGTTCATCGCCGGATGGCAAGCAAATAACTTGCGCAAGGCATTAAATGATTTAACGAGAAATCCCGGAAAAGCAGATGTACACATGCAGCGCATTGCCCGTGAAGATCTATTTAACAAAACGAATTTAACCCGAATTTTCTCACAAAATATGGGCGCACTTTTCTTCCGGCAAGATTCGTCCACGGCTCAACCTGCTTATTACCTGTATTTTTATCCCCAATTTAATTTGCCCAAAACGAACGATTCACTTTATGTCGTTAAAGTAGATGACCGTTTGCTCAGTTTTTTATTTCACCATACCGATTTTATGGTAGGTACCGGTATTGCGGCTTATCAATACAGTCCCAACAGCCTTATGGCTTTTTTGTATCGGCTTAAATTTTGGCAAGCCGAGCCTTTTCGCATAAATCCGATTGGAATCATGAATCCGTTTATGACACAGCCTGCCTCCTCTGCGGTTATTTGGTCCGGTACCGAAGGCCAAATTGCCAAATCCGATTTTTATTCTTATCACAATTTACGTTTAATCCCGATTGTTGTGGGGCGCTTGTTTTTGCCCACAGGAAAAACGGATCAATATTTTACCTTAGATGTTTTTTACAACGCCAGCGAACTACTCCACTGGAATTTTTTAACACAGTTTTTAGTGGTACTCATATTGTTTTTCTTTTTCTTAAATTCATTGGTTATCCGCCGAATGGCCCGCTTCGGCAAACAAATTAACCGCACCATCGTCGAAAAATTTGCCATTTTACGCAACGGCGTCCGCGCTATTGCAGCTGGAAATTTGAATTATCATGTAAATATTCACGGAGATGATGAGTTTAGCGAATTTGCGACGCACTTTAATCAAATGTCCAAAGCATTAAAACAATTTATGCAGCAGGCGCGCGAAAAGGAAAGAATGGATCAGGAATTGAAAATTGCCCATCGCGTACAACTCAAAATGCTTCCCGAAGCACTCCCGCAAATTCCCGGTTTCGAAATAGCCGCCGATTTAACCACAGCCAATGAAGTCGGTGGCGATTTTTACGATGTTTTTATGCTTGATGAACATCGTTATTTGATCGCCATCGGGGACGTATCGGGCAAAGGAATGTCCGCGGCTTTTTATATGGCTCAACTTATTAGCCTGTTGCGTTTTTCCACGAAATTTACTACCGATTTGCGCGACCTAACCATTCGGCTTAACGAATACCTCGTACAAAACATTCTGGATCCCAATATATTTGTAACTGCAATTATCGGCGTGTTGGATATTAAAACCAATCGATACGAATTTTTACGCGCCGGACACAACTTGCCCTTTGTGGTGCGCCCCGGCAGCCAACCTATCGTACGAGAAATCAAATGCCCGGGCATGGCTTTGGGCATGACCCCCTCTCAGAACATCCTCAAAAAGAATCTGCGCCGCACTAAAATCGTCTTTAAAGCCGGAGACAGTCTTGTTCTGTATACCGACGGCTTTACCGAAGCCGCTAAAAAGACAGACGGTCAGGATGTGCTTTACGGAGAAGAACGCTTTAAGGAACAATTGGTAAAGTGTGCCGCCTTACCGCCAGGCGAATACATCGAATGCCTAAAAAAAGATTTGCACCACTTCTATGAAAAAGCACCCCGCTTTGATGACCAAACTATTATCATTCTCAAAAAATCAACTTAATCTTTTAATTCATTTATATTTGACTTTTGCTTAATTGAAAGAGTATTTTACATCAAAATATTAATGACTACATTCGGTGCCATGTTTGATTTTTGCTTTACAATTTTTCCCTATTCGTTTCGAACCTGCTAACTGTTTGTTTTTTCATTAGTCATAATCATATTTTAACGAGGGAGCCCTCACCAAGGAGTTTATTATTTTCCGGAGATTCAAAGTGAGAAAAAGCGTTGTTTTGCTTGTTATTTTAACCATCCTTTTACCTTTATTGGCCTTAAGCATTTCCGCTTATTTTGTTAACAAAAGTCTTAATGAATCTGCAAAAAGTTACAATTGGGCAGAGCATTCCTATGAGATATTGTACCTTTCCGAAAAGCTAAATAATGCTTATGACGAATTAAGCTTTTCGTTGCATACGTTTTTCCATAATAACACGGAAAAAGTATCTACAGAAGCCTATTTAAAACAAAAAGATCGCATCTATAAGTACTTGAACAAACTAAACTATTTAACGCGCGATAACAAACAGCAGCAAGAACGTATTGCCGTTTTATATCCTTTGCTGGTATCTCAAATTAAGGTTATGGATCGTGCCGTTCGTAATGTATCGGCGCAAGAATTACTTTCCGCTAATTTTAAATTTAAACAAAAACAGATAAACGATTTTCTAAGAAATTTTGAACATGTAGAATCGACCTTACTAAAAAGCCGATCTTTAGGCTCTGATGCTTCCATTCAACAAACCAAAAGCAAACTGTTTGTTGCTTTTTTAATCTCGTTACTTATCTTATTTTTTGCCAATATTGCCATTTTTTATTTATTCGCCAAACAACGCAAAACCTACAACGAAAAAGAAAAACTTTATGCCCTGCATAATGCCATTATCAACAAAGCAAACGAGGCCATTATAACCACCGACCAAAGCGGACGCATTTTATCCTTTAACCCGGCTGCTCAAGCCGTATTTGGTTACACCGAAAAAGAAGTACTGGCTAAACCGTTTACGTTTTTGTTAAGCCCGGAGTACCAGAAAAAATGCTTGCAGGTTGGATATGAATTTTTTCTTTTGGATCATACCGAATTACACGGAGCAAGAAAAGACGGAAACACAGTGCCTCTATTGGCTTCGTCGGTAAAAATAACGCTTAAAGAAGCCCCGCCTATTTTTTCGATTATTATGCACGACCTTTCAAAATACAAAGCTCAGGAAAACAAAATTATCCAGCTTTCCAACCGCCTAAGTTTAGCTACCGACCTTGCCGGTTTAAGTGTTTGGGATTGGGATCTTAAATCCAATACCTTTTATTTTGAAAAATTTTTATACGATGATCTTCCCCTGGAAAGGAAAAGCGAAGATTTATTTAAAATTCTAAAATCGCGCTTTTACTCCGATGAGCTCAGAGAATTACGCCAACATCTATTAAGAATGTTTGTCAAAAAGAAAAAATTTATTGATGCGGAGCTCCATTTTATTAAAGAGCCCGATAACATTCGCTATTTAAAATCGCGGGCTTACGTCCAATATGATAAAAATAACAAGCCGCATTTTTTAAATGGCATTACTTGGGATATCACCGAATTGAAGGCCGCAGCAGAAATTCAGCAAAAGGCCAAAGAGGCAGCCGAAGCGGCGAACAGGGCCAAAAGCCAATTTTTAGCCAACATGAGTCACGAAATCCGAACTCCGCTAAATGCCATTATCGGTTTAAATCTTTTATTGCGGCATACTGTATTGGATGCAAAGCAAAAAGATTATGTGGCCAAAATTCATTTATCCGCCACCAGCCTGCTAAATATTATCGACGAACTACTAAATTTCTCCAAAATCGAAGCCGGAAAATTACGGATTGAAAACACCAAATTTAACATGGATCTGGTTTTAAACCGTCTGTCCAAAACCATTTATTTGAACGCACGCGATAAAAATTTGGAACTGATCTTTAAACAAAATCCCAACATACCTCCCACTTTATTCGGCGACCCGTTACGAATTTCGCAAATCCTAAACAATTTAATTAGCAATGCCATTAAATTCACCGAACAGGGACAAATTATTGTGGCCGTGGAGTTAACGAAAAAAGATTCTAAATTTGTCACGTTACGTTTTTCCGTAAAAGATACGGGAATCGGCATTTCGGAAGAGAAGCTGCCTAATTTATTTAATTCTTTTACCCAGGCCGATATTTCAATTTCACGGAAATACGGCGGAACCGGGCTGGGACTTAGCATTTGTAAACAATTGGTAGAAATGATGGGCGGTAAAATTTGGGCCCAAAGCACATTAGGCCAAGGTAGTACATTTTTCTTTGAGCTCAACTTCCCCTATGAAAAAACCAAAGACAAAGAGTTCTATCAGCCTCCCATCGAATTGCGAAATTTGCGCATCCTTGTGGTGGATGATGTCGCTGAAATTCGCGCCACCTTAAAAGAACAAATGGAAATTTTCACACAAAATACGACCACTGTTTCCACCGGCGAAGCAGCATTAGCTGAATTGCGTAACGCACTGATTACAGGCAACAAGTATTACGATTTGGTTATTCTTGACTGGAAATTAGCCAACGATGACGGGCTTGAAATTGCAAAAGCCATTCATCACGACGGACAAATACCCATCAAGCCCAAAATTATTATGATTAGCGCTTATGTGGACGGGGAATATTTATTGAAAGAAAAAACCTATTTTAACGCTTTTTTAACCAAACCATTTACGCTTTCCGTTCTTTTTAATACCGTATTGGAAGTGTTTGGCAAGGAAGTACGTCAGGAATTTGAAACATACGGAATGTTAAATGTTTATCCGAAAGGTTTTAATCAAATCCGGGGCGCACGAATTTTAGTAGCAGAAGACAATGAGCTAAATCAACAAGTCATTAAAGAATTATTAGAAAATGAAGGGTTTTTTATTACCATCGCCAAAGATGGCGAAGAAGCTGTTAATCTTTTGTTTAACACCGACCGACCTTTTGATCTTATACTTATGGATTTGCATATGCCGGGTATGGATGGTTTTGAAGCAAGCAAAATCATTCATCAAAATCGAACCCTTAATGCCATCCCCATTATAGCATTAACCGCCGATTTGGCAGGGAACATACAACAAAAAATAAAAGACGTGGGTATGATTGATTTTATTGCCAAGCCCATAAATCCTGACGATTTGTTTGCCACCATTGCGCGCTGGATTAAACCATCCAATCGTGTGGTATTTCAACGTAATATCGCCAGCAACCAAAAAGACAGTACTTTGCGTTCCATTTTTGCCTCAATTCCTAATCTGGAACACATCGAGGGGCTAAGGCGCCTGAATTTTAACTATCGATTATATGCCGAACTGCTCATTAAATTTCGACACAACAATATTGGTCTGGCAAAACAATTGCGATCTTTATTAAAAAACGGACAAATCAAAGAATTTCACCGCCAGGTGCATACCTTGAAAAGTACAGCCGGTAATATGGGGTTTAAAACCATTCAGCAACTTGCTGCACAACTCGAGGCGGCCTCCACCAGCCTGAACACCGAACGCATTCAAGATTTGCTTAATAAAGTCGAAAACGAAATACAAACGATATCGGATCATTTGTTGCCCTTTGAAGCAGAGCTTAAAAAAAATCTTCATGAAGAAGAAACCTACTCGCTAACCAAGGACGAATTAATAAAAGAATTACACGTATCGTTACGGCTTTTACGCGATTCCGACGCTAAAGCCAAAGAAAAAGTACATCAATTGATCTTTTCTCTGAAAAGTTTTGCCGTTTCGGAGCAAGCCGATATACTTTGGCAAGCCGTTGAAAACTATCAATTTGACAAAGCAGCGAATATTATTGAAAATTTAATTCCGATCATAGAAAGAAATGGATAAATAAAATGGGATGAAAACCGTTAGTCAAACCGTTATGTTGGTTGATGATTCCAGCGATAATCTTACTGTGTTAAACGAAATTTTAAAACCGTATTACACAATTTTGGTGGCAAATGACGGAATTAGTGCCTTAAAACTTCTTCGTTCCTTCCAAAAGCCCGACCTTATTCTTCTTGACATTGTAATGCCCGGATTGGATGGCTTTGAAGTTTGCCGCCGCATTAAAACAAATCCATCTACCGCGGGAATTCCCATCATTTTTATTACCGGACTTACCGAAAGAAAACAAATTGTCCGCGGTTTTCAAGCCGGTGCTCAAGATTATGTCACCAAACCCTTTTATCCTCAGGAACTTCTCGCGCGCATAAAAACCCATATCGATTTAAAGCATCGGAACGAAGAGCTAAAAGTATTAAATGCAACGCTTGAACATCGTATCGATTTTAAAACCAGACAAATTCGAAAATCCAACAAAAAATTAAAAGAACTAAATAAGGCTTTGGACGAGGCGAATAAACGATTATTAGCCTTGGATGGGGCCAAATCGCGATTTATTCAAATTATTAGTCACGAAATTCGAACCCCTCTTACGGGTATTATAGGATTTACCGAATTATTGCAAAATTCTTTACAAGATAGCCAGTATACCGAATACCTGAACGCCTTGAAAGAATCTGTTTTTCGTCTCGATCAATTTTCGCAAAAAGCGCTGTTTATCTCCAATTTAATGGCCGGATTGGTTAAACCTTTGTTAATCAATCTTTCACTTAAAGATTTAATCGATCGTATATTGCAACATTTTCACAAAACCATCACCAAAAAGCGTTTAAAAATAATAAACAGCCTTTCGCCCGGTTTTAATGTTGTAGGCGATATCGATCTTACACAAATTGCTTTACGCAATGTTTTGGAAAATGCGATTAAATTTTCCGAACCGGATCATACGATCATTGTTCGTCCGCTTAATAGGCAAAGTATCGAAATAATTAATACCGGATCTCATTTCAGCGCGGAGGCACTGCGAAACATTTTTGAGCTATTTTCCTGTGGCCATGAGCCGATCGATCGAAATTTTGGCCTGGGTTTATCTGTCACCAAAATGATAGTTGAAATACAGAAAGGTCGGGTGGAAGCATTAAATCTGCCCGGCAACCATGCCTGCCTGCGGCTGCACTTTCAAATAACAGACAAAAAGAACAGCAGCACGGGTATACCCTATTTGGCCTCCGTAAAAAATTAATGTCTTAGCTCAAAAAATCTTATTATCCGTAAAATAAAAACACAAGGTTACTTTTGGATTTTTAAAAATGCGTGACAAAAGCAAATTTTTATGGACCCTTTTGGTTGTGGACGATTCGCCGGACAATTTAAACTTTTTAACACAAATTTTACAGGAGAATTATCATATCAAAGTTGCTACCAACGGCCAAAAAGCCTTGGAAATTGCCAATAATCAGCCACAACCCGATTTGATTTTGCTCGATATTGTCATGCCGGGAATAGACGGTTATGAAGTTTGCCACAAATTAAAATCCAACCCCAAAACAACCGAAATTCCGGTAATTTTTATTACGGCCCGCGACGAAATTGTGGACGAGGCTTTGGGCTTTAAGCTCGGTGCCGTAGATTACATCACAAAGCCTTTTAGCCCTTACATATTAAAAGCCCGAATAAAAACCCATATCACACTTCATCATCAAAACAAAGTGCTTGAACAAAAAGTTAAGGAACGTACACAGGAAGTATATGAAACCCGTCTTGAAATAATTCAAAAATTAGGCATTGCTGCCGAATATCGAGATCACGAGACAGGAGCTCATATTTTACGCATGAGCCATTTTTGTAAAATAATCGCCGACGAATACGGTTTTAGCAAAGAAAAAAGCGATTTGTTGTTTCAGACCGCACCCATGCATGATATTGGCAAAATTGGCATTCCCGATCATATTCTGCTAAAAAAGGGAAGGTTAACATTTCAGGAATTAAAAACGATGCAACAGCATACCCTTATCGGGGCCAAAATACTTGGGGATCACGATTCCGATATTTTAAGAGAAGCAAGGACCATTGCACTTTCACATCATGAAAAATGGGACGGAAGCGGATATCCGCACCAACTGATTGGCGAACAAATTCCCATTGAAGCACGTATTGTCGGAATTGCCGATGTATTTGACGCCCTGATTAGTGTTCGCCCTTACAAAAAATCATGGACTTTTGATGAAGCTTTTGAATTTATCGTAACCAATAAAGGACGTCTTTTCGATCCGGAGCTGGTTACTATTTTTTATCATAATCGCAGTAAAACCAAAGATATTTTGCTCAAATTCAAAAAATAATCTTTGATTTTACGCACAGAATTGATTGTTTATTTCATTATTTTTTAAGGTAGTAGGAATTCTATGGAAGATTTATTGGCAAACGCAAAAATTCTCATTGTTGATGATTCCCCTCAAATTGTGGATATACTTTCCAATTCCCTCTCTCATTTTACGTGCCGTATCGCACTAAATGGCCATAATGCGTTAAAAATTGCCCAATCCGAATTTAAACCCGATTTAATTTTGTTAGATATTAATTTACCCGATATCTCCGGATTTGATATCATCAAAAAATTAAAACATAATCCTCAAACCAAGGATATTCCCGTTATTTTTCTTACCGGTTACTCCAATATTGCCAATCAAATAAAATGCTTTGAATTAGGCGGTGTCGATTATATTACCAAACCTATAAGCATCCCCGTTCTTTTGGCCCGGGTAAAAAACCATCTCGAACTCTACTTTTCGAAAGAAAAGCTGAAACAACAAAACAAACAGTTAAAGCTAATGGGGCAACTTCGTGAAGAAATTGAAAAAATTACCCAACATGATATGAAGTCGCCCTTAACCGCCATAACAGGTTTTTCCAAAATGTTGATCGACTGGGGCAATTTAGACGAACGAAATCTCAAAATGGCCAAAAGTATCTGGAACGCAGGTGAACGCCTTATCAAAATGATTAATAATTCTCTTGATTTGTACAAGCTTGAAACCGGGGATTTTGACAAATTGCTAACCAAAATTAATGTGGTTCCCATTCTTTTCTCGGCAATGAATGAATTTGAGATGCTTTATAATCGCAAGCAACTTAAACTTACCGTGCTTTTTAACGACCAACACATAAACGAAAGCGACTCCTTATTTATTTACGGAGAAGAAAATTTGTTGTACATGCTTTTTTCCAATTTAATAAAAAATGCCATCGAAGCATCTCCGCCGGAAGAAGAAATAGTTATTAAAATTTTTGATTCCAACCCCGTAACCATAACTATCCACAATAAAGGAGCCGTGCCGGAAGACATTCGCGACCGTTTTTTTGATAAGCATATTACCAGAGGCAAGTTGGGCGGCACTGGCTTGGGAACCTATTCCGCCAAACTGATAACCATTAACCTGATGGGACAAATTGATATGACTACCTCGGAAAAGGAAGGGACCATTATCCGTTTGAACTTTCCGAAAAAAGAATGAAAACCCCTCCTTGTGCGGTTTATTAGATTAACATTTCGTTAAATTTTTTACCGTAACCATTATTTTTTGCCTTTAATAAAAGAGAGTAATAAAATAGGCAAAAAAGAGTTAGGTCGCATTAAAATGTCAAAATTAGTATTAATTTCCGAAAACAATCCTAATAAAAGCAATCCGTTAATTTCCCATTTCTATCGGGATATGGGTTTTTTAATGCGTATTCGCGGATTTCAACTTTTAAAATATTTTGACGACCTGGGCCACCTGGTTGCTTTAGATTGGTTTTCCTTCTCCCGGAACCAACGTCTCTTCACGATCCAATTCGACCGCCCGGATTTACCGGTTTATCTGCAAGTAGAACCGTATCTCGAACAAATTTTAAGTGAATTGAGTATTTTCCAATTGGTTGATATTTTTGTTTTTGATGAGTTAGGAATCATCGAACCGTATGTCCAGCAAATCAAGCAACAAATTATCACCATTTTCTCCTCCAAACATCCGGTTATCGCCGCTGTAGACCAAAGCCGAATTAAAGAAATCGATTACCTAAAACATCTCAATTCCGTCAAATACCAACACATCGAAAACCCCGATAATGAACAACTTTACCTCGATCTGATCGGAGAGCTGTATGACCGTTAATACGGACAGGAAGTGGGATAAAATGCTTGGCAAAGAAAAAATAAAAGAAGCTTTACGTATTCTGGAAGATGTTTACGGCCACACCAGAACCGCCCTTACCTACAAAACCCCTTTTCAGCTTTTGGTGGCTACCATGTTAGCTGCGCAAAGCACCGATAAGCGCGTAAACATCATTACCCCAAAGTTATTTGCCGATTACCCGGATGCGGCCTCCATAAGCCAAATGCGCGAAGAAGAATTACAAGAATACATTAAAACCGTCGGGTTGTACAAATCGAAGGCCAAAAACATTTTGGCTACCAGTAAAATTTTGGTCCAAAAATACGACGGCGATATTCCGGCAACTCGGGAAGAATTAGTTGAATTGCCGGGCGTGGGGCGAAAAACGGCCAACGTCGTATTGAGCATTGCCAAAAATGTTCCGGCCATTGCTGTTGACACCCACGTCTTTCGTGTTAGCAACCGCATCGGGCTGGCCAATGCCAAAAATGTGCTGGAAACCGAAAAGCAATTGATGGAAAATATTCCAAAGGAAAAATGGTCGCAGGCCCATCACTGGCTTATCTGGCACGGCCGTAAAATTTGCCGGGCACGCAACCCGATGTGCACACAATGTCCTTTAAAGCACCTGTGTTTGCACAGCAGGAACGTAGCGAAAACAGTATAGCCTTATACGACAAAGTCTATCTTTTCCCTCGGTCTTTTGTTTGAACTCCCACCACGTAAAACCGCACGGCCCTTATTTTTTTGCAACGGCCATTGGCGGTTTCCTTAAAAATTTCTTTGGCTTTGTAATATTTTTCTTTTTATCTTTGCACAAGTATTGCGCTGTTTTGAGAAAATTTTCATAAATCAGAATTTTCTCTTGGCGAACAGCGTATTTAAATTTTCTGAAATAACGTGAAAATTTTCGTTAGTTTTTTTCGAACTTTTGCAGAAGGGGAAAAACTTTTGGAAAGCGGAACAACTCCTATTTGGCCTTTGATTGTTTACACGGTTGCCGTTCTGGCCCTTGTGGGTATAATGATCGGCTTGTCCTATCTTTTGGGCCAACGTCACAAAGAACGCGCCACAGGCGAATATTACGAATCGGGCATTGTACACACCGGAACCTCCCAAATTCGTTTTACTGCACACTATTACCTAGTCGCTTTATTTTTCATCATTTTCGATCTCGAAGCGGCCTTCATTATTTCGTGGACGATCGCGTTTAAAGATTTAGGCTGGCTCGGCTTTGCCGGAATCTCGGTTTTTATAGCCATTTTGCTCGTGGTTTTAATTTACGAATGGCGCATCGGCGCATTGGATTATGCAGCCAACGGTAAAAAAATAATAAGACAAATGAAAACTCTAAACAAGGTGAAAAATAAATCATGAAATGGTGGTTATCCAAGGCTAACGATCAAACAACTCCGCTTAAAGGCGACGGCTCGTTTGAAGAAATCGTAAAAGAGAGCATCATGTTTGCCAAATTGCAAGACCTTGTGGCCTGGGGACGCAAAAATTCGGTTTGGCCTTTCAACTTCGGCCTCTCTTGTTGTTACGTTGAAATGGCCACCAGCATTACCAGTCGTTACGATTTGGCGCGTTTCGGAGCCGAGGTAATTCGCGGTACGCCTCGTGAAGCAGACCTGATGATCATTGCCGGGACCATGTTTATCAAAATGGCCCCCATCGTCAAACGGCTGTACGAACAGTTGATGGAACCGCGTTGGGTAATTTCCATGGGTTCCTGCGCTAACTCCGGTGGCATGTACGATATTTATTCTGTCGTTCAGGGTGTGGACAAATTTTTACCCGTCGATGTGTACGTACCCGGTTGTCCGCCACGCCCCGATGCTTTTTTAAACGGGCTGAACTTATTGCAAGAGGCCATCGGTAAAGAAAAACGTCCTTTAAGCTGGGTAATCGGGCCGCAGGGGGTCATTCGACCGAAGAAAGGAAATCTTAAACCGAAACGCTGGGCTGAAAAAAAGAAAACGACCTTTTTAAAGCCACCGGATGAAATCTAAAAAAATAAACAAATAAATAAAAAGTAAAGATCTTATGACATACGATCAAAGCGTACTGGAAAATTTAAAAGAAAAGTTCGGGGAAGCTGCCCTGCATGTTCAGCACACCAAAGACGGCATGCCTACGGTTTATGTACCAAAGGAAAAAATTACCGCCGTTTTGGATTACCTAAAAAACGAAATCCCCCAACCGTACAAAATGTTGTACGATTTAACAGCCATCGACGAACGCACGCGTCAACACCGCGAAAATTTACCAGAGGCCGATTTCAGCGTAGTGTATCATCTCCTTTCGTTCGACCGCAATTCCGATATTCGTGTAAAAGTGGCTTTAAAGGGGGAATATCCCGAAGTGGATTCCGCAACCCGAATATGGGCTAACGCCAATTGGTACGAACGTGAAACATACGACTTTTTCGGCATTAAATTTAACGGCCATCCGCATCTTAAGCGCCTTATCATGCCCCCTACCTGGGAAGGCCACCCCTTGCGCAAAGAGCATCCGGCCCGCGCTACCGAAATGGGGCCGTTTCAACTGCCGGACGACAAACAAGACCGCGAGCAGGAAGCTCTGAAGTTTAATCCCGAAGAATGGGGCTTAAAACGTTCCGATGCCGATACGGATTTTATGTTTTTGAATTTGGGGCCTCAGCATCCGGGCACCCACGGTGTTTTGCGCGTTATTTTACAATTGGATGGCGAAGAAATTGTAGACGCCGTCCCGGACATCGGGTTTCATCATCGCGGAGCCGAAAAAATGGCCGAACGCCAAAGTTGGCACACCTATATTCCCTATACCGATCGCATCGACTACCTTGGCGGGGTAATGAACAATTTTGCCTATGTACAAGCCGTGGAAACCTTAGCCGGAATAGATGTTCCAGAAAGAGCTAAAGTAATCCGAATTATGCTTAGTGAATTATTCCGCCTTTCCAGTCATCTGGTTTGGTTCGGAACGTTTGCTCAGGATATCGGCCAAATGTCCCCTGTATTTTACGCATTTAACGATCGTGAGCGCATTTTCGACATTATCAGCGCCATTACCGGCGACCGCATGCATCCCAACTGGTTCCGCATAGGCGGTGTGGCTCAGGATTTGCCCAAAAAATGGGATGAGATGATTAAAGACTTTATTAAGCACTTCCCCAAACAACTTAAAAGTTACGACAAGCTAGTCATAAAAAACAGCATTATTAAAGCCCGTACCGTTGGCATTGGCGCTTACACCACCGAAGAGGCAATCGAGTGGGGCGTTACTGGCCCGGGCTTACGCGCCACCGGTCTGGAATGGGATTTTCGTAAAAAGCGGCCTTATTCCGGTTACGAAAACTTCGAATTCGATATTCCCACCGGTAAAAACGGCGATGCGTACGATCGCGCTTTAGTACGCATGGAAGAGATGAACCAAAGTTTGCGCATTATCGAGCAGTGCATGAACAACATGCCCGATGGGCCGTACAAATCTGACAATCCTTTTACCACACCGCCGCGCAAAGAACGCACCATGCATGATATCGAAACATTAATCAATCACTTTTTAAATGTTAGTTGGGGGCCGGTCATTCCGCCGGGCGAAGCGTTTTTCGGCATCGAAGCTACCAAGGGTAACAACGGTTATTATTTGATTAGTGACGGCAATACCATCTCGTACCGTACACGCATTCGCACCCCGTCGTTTGCCCATTTGCAAATGGTGCCCTACATTAGTCGCGGGCACACCATTGCCGATTTGTTGGCCATTTTGGCAAGTATCGATTACGTATTAGCAGATGTTGACAAGTAATTAGCAACGGATTTAACCATGCTTTCAGAAAAAGAAATCAAAGAAATAGAAGAGCATTTGGCGCACTACCCGCGCAAACAGGCTGCGGTTATCGAAGCCCTTAAGGTTGTTCAGTTCCATCGCGGCTACGTTTCCGATGAAAATGTGGAAGACATTGCCAAATTGCTGGACATGACGCCCGATGAAGTGGACAGCGTGGCCACCTTTTACAACCTAATTTTTCGCAAGCCTGTGGGCGAACACGTAATTTTAATGTGTGATAGTGTTAGCTGCTGGATTATGGGCTACGAAAATCTTAAAGATCATCTTTCGGCCAAACTGGGTATTGATATCGGGCAGACAACCTCCGACAACCGTTTTACCTTGTTAACAATCCCGTGTCTGGGCGCCTGCGACCGTGCTCCGGCCATGATGATTGACAACGAACTTTACGGCAATTTAACGCCACAAAAAATTGATGAAATCTTGGATAAATACAAATAACGAATCGAATGCACATGGAAAGACCACTAACACAACATATTCGTCCCGGAGAGCCTCCGTTAACGGCGGTTGAATATCAAAAAGTCGGCGGATACGAGGGGGTAAAGAAAGCCCTGAAAATGACGCCCAAAGAAGTTCAGGAAGAAGTAAAACGTGCCGGGTTGCGTGGCCGCGGCGGTGCAGGATTTCCCACCGGACTAAAGTGGAGCTTTGTTCCCTTGGGCCCGGATGCGCCGCGCCCCAAATATTTGGTAGCCAACGGCGACGAAATGGAACCGGGCACCTTTAAAGATCGCCTGCTCATCGAAGGCAATCCCCATCAACTTATCGAAGGCATGATTATCAGCGCCTATGCTATCGAAGCGGAAATCGGTTACATCTTTTTACGCTGGGCCTACAAAAAAGGCGCAGAATTAATCGAAAAAGCTCTGGCCGAAGCCTATGAATCCGGTTTTTTAGGCAAAAATATTTTGGGCAGCGGCTTTAATTTCGATTTGTATTTGCATACCAGTGCCGGGCGCTACATTTGCGGAGAAGAGACCGCTTTGCTTAATTCTTTGGAAGGCAAACGCGCCAACCCGCGCCCCAAACCGCCCTTCCCGCAAACCAGCGGTTTGTTCGGCAAGCCGACCATTGTCAATAATATCGAAACCCTAAGCAACGTACCGCACATTTTACGTAACGGAGCCGACTGGTACCACAGCATCAGTCACAGCGAAGACGCCGGTACCAAATTATTCGGCGTTAGCGGAAAAGTTAAACATCCGGGGCTGTGGGAATTGCCATTGGGCATTACACTGGGCGAGGTGCTTAACGAATATGCGGGCGGCATGCGCGAAGGATTGCAATTTAAAGGATTGCTGCCCGGCGGCGCTTCTACCGACTTTTTAACAAGTGATCATCTGGATATCAAACTCGATTACGACGGTGTGGCCAAGGCCGGAAGCCGACTGGGTACCGGCACCATGATTGTTCTGGACGACAAAACCTGCGTGGTGGGGATGGTTAAAAATTTGGCACACTTTTTCGCTCAGGAATCGTGCGGATGGTGTACGCCCTGTCGCGAAGGATTGCCTTGGACGGAAAAAATTTTGCAATCCATCGAAAACGGCGCCGGCAAAATGGAAGACCTTGACATTTTAACCGGTATGACCAAAACCCTGGCGCCCGGTAACACCTTTTGTCCTCTGGCGCCGGGCGCAATGGAGCCGTTACAAAGTGCCTTAAAATATTTTCGCGAAGATTTTGAGCGTCACATTAAAGAGAAACGCTGCCCCTGGAGGTCTTAACAAATGGTAAAAATCAATATAGACGGCAAAGATTACGAAGTTGAGCCGAAACACAATCTGCTCCAAACATTGCTTTCCATGGGATTCGATATACCCTATTTTTGCTGGCATCCGGCCATGGGCTCCGTAGGTTCGTGCCGCCAATGCGCCGTTAAAAGGTACAAAGACGAAAACGATAGCAAAGGACGCATCATCATGTCTTGCATGGAGCCGGTGGTGGACGGCATGCGTATTTCCATAAACGATCCCGAAGTAAAACAATTCCGACAAAATTTAATCGAATTAACCATGACCAACCATCCGCACGATTGTCCCGTGTGTGATGAAGGCGGAGAGTGTCATCTGCAGGACGTTACCCTAATGTCCGGTCACAATTATCGCCGTTACGAATACAACAAACGTACACACAAAAATCAATATTTAGGGCCGTTCATCAATCACGAAATGAACCGCTGCATTGCCTGTTACCGCTGTGTACGCTTTTACCGCGATTATGCCGGCGGACGCGATTTTAATGTATTTGCCTCGCGCAACCGTGTCTTTTTCGGACGTTACGAAGACGGGGTTTTACAAAACGAATTCAGCGGTAATCTGGTGGAAATTTGCCCCACCGGTGTTTTTACCGACAAAACCTTTAAAGAACATTTTACCCGCAAATGGGATTTAACCACCGCACCGACTATTTGCCAGAATTGCAGTCTCGGGTGCAACATTATTGCCGGTGAACGCTACGGAACCATTCGCCGCATTACCAGCCGTTACAACGAAGCGGTAAACGGCTACTTTATTTGCGATCGCGGGCGTTTCGGCTACGAATATGTAAACAGCGACCTGCGCATAAAAGAACCATTGCGTCGCGGGCAAGCCAGCGGCAAGCTGGAGGAAGTGGATGCGCAAACCGTATTTTCTTATTTTGAAAAGTTATTCAATAAAAAAGCACGCTTTTTAGGTATCGGTTCGCCGCGGGCCTCCTTAGAAGCCAACCATGCCTTGCAAATGCTGGTAGGCAAAGAGAACTTTTTTGCCGGTGTTCATGAAGTCGATCAGCGGCTTACGCTAAAAGCATTACAACTTTTGCAAGAAAGTCCGGCGGAGGTTCCCTCTCTGCGCCAAACCGAAAAAGCCGATGCCGTTGTCGTATTAGGAGAAGACGTCACCAACACGGCACCCATGCTGGCTTTAAGTTTGCGTCAGGCCTCCCGCGTACAGGCAATGGAACTTCCGGTTAAAGTTAACATTCCCACCTGGAACGAAAACGCAGTCAAAGAAATTATTCAGGACGAACACGGACCGTTTTTCGTACTAACCCCGAATAATACCAAATTGGATGATGTGGCCACTGCGGTTTACCGGCACGTCCCGCAAAACATCGCCCGTCTGGGACACGCCGTAGCCCATTTTATCGATCCCGACGCCCCGGCCGTGGACGACCTGAACGAATCGGAAAAAGCGCTGGCCGAACAAATTGCCGGAGAACTGCTCAAAGCAAAGCAGCCGTTGGTAGTTAGCGGAACCTCCTTGCAAGACGAGGGCCTGCTGGAAGCCGCAGCCAATATTACCGTAGCTTTGCGCAAACGCAATAAAACGCCATGGCTTTTCTTTACCTTGCCAGAAGCCAATAGCGCCGGTCTGGCATTAATCGATAATAAAAATTTAAACATGGCCTTCGAAAAAGCGCTGTCCGAAAAATACGACGCGCTCATCGTTCTGGAAAACGATCTTTATCGCCGTTTGGAAACGGATCAGGCGGACAAATTTCTCGATGCCTTCGATCAAATTATTGTTCTTCATTATTTACCCAACCATACCACCGAGCAGGCGAACCTGGTTATTCCGGTGGGGCCATTTACCGAAACCGACGGCACCCTGGTCAACAACGAAGGTCGCGCGCAACGGTATTTTCAGGTTTTCGATCCGGGCGCTTCCGTTAAAGAAAGCTGGCGTTGGCTGGGCCAAATTATGGCACTGGGTACCCCCGGGGCCCATCGCAAATTGAACACCCTTGACGATTTTATCGAAGCTTTTATCGAAGACTACCCGCAATACGTCGGAGTAAAAGAAGCCGCGCCCGATGCCTCGTTCCGCGTTGCCGGGCAAAAAATTCCGCGCCAATCGCATCGTTATTCCGGGCGGACTTCCATGTTGGCACACATTAATGTCAGCGAGCCCAAGCCCCCAGAAGATCCGGATTCGCCCATGAACTTTACCATGGAAGGCTATCAGGGGCCACAACCCGGCGCCGTGCTTTCGCGTTATTGGTATCCTGGCTGGAATTCCGTACAGGCTCTGAACAAATTTCAAATAGAAATCGGCGGCGGATTGCACGACGGTCGGCCTGGCGTACGCATTCTCGATTTTTCGCCCAAAGAAAAAGCGGACTATTTTAAACACATTTCGCCTAAATTCGAAAACCGCGCCAATACTTGGCTGGCGGTACCTTTGTACCATATTTTCGGCAGTGAAGAACTGAGCCTTTTTACCAAAGGAATTCGAGAACTTTCGCCGCAACCCTACATCTTGCTCAACGAAGCCGAAACCGAGGGCCTTGGCGATCAGGTTGCCGTTCTCATTAATAACCAAACTGTCGAGCTGAAATTGCACAAATCTGCCCATTGGCCCAAAGGTGCGGCCGGATTACCTTTGGGACTGCCCGGTATGGGTGTAATTAAATTTCCTATCTGGATTAAAATTTCGGGATAATTGCAATGAGTGAAATCGTAAAATATTTATTGATTATCGTCGGTGTGTTGGGTGTTATGTTAAGCATTGCCGCCCTGCTAATTTGGTACGAACGGCGCATGCTCTCGCTATGGCAAGATCGGTACGGGCCAAACCGTGTGGGGCCGTTCGGTTTGTTACAGGTGATGGCCGACATGATTAAAATCTTTTTTAAAGAAGATTGGATCGCACCGTTTGCGGATAAATGGGTTTTTATTTTTGCGCCGACCATTGTGGTGGCCGCTGTTTTAATGGGCTTTGCCGTTGTTCCGTTTGCACCCGGCATTGTGGTTAACGATATGAACATCGGATTGCTCTTCTTTTTGGCCATGTCATCGTTAGGTGCTTACAGCATTTTTTTGGGAGGGCTGGCCTCCAACAACAAATATTCGCTTATCGGTTCCTTACGCGGAGCGGCTCAAATGATCTCTTACGAAGTATTCATGAGTATTTCGCTCATGGGTATTGTGCTGATGACCGGTTCGTTCAGTTTGGTAGATATTGTTAACGCCCAAAAAAATATGTGGTTTGTTGTCCCGCAGTTTATCGGCTTTGTGATTTTTTTTATGGCCGGCGTGGCCGAAACTCATCGTGCGCCATTCGATTTGCCCGAAGCCGAAAGCGAGTTGGTTGCTGGTTTCCATTCCGAATATTCGGGCATGAAATTCGGCATGTTTTTCGTAGGCGAATATCTGGGCATTACGTTAATTTCGGCCATGATTGCCACCTTCTTTTTCGGCGGTTGGTTAGGCCCGAGCTTTTTGCCGCCCGTTGCCTGGTTTTTTATTAAAACGTTTTTCTTTATTACCATTTTTATTTTGCTGCGTGCCTCGTTACCGCGGCCGCGTTACGATCAGTTAATGGCCTTGGGCTGGAAAATACTGCTACCGCTATCCCTGCTGAATTTACTGGTTACGGCGGCCATAATTTTGTGGATCGGGGCCTAATTAAGAAACGTTCGTGAGGAGCATAAATGTTTAGCATTTTACGCAGTATCTGGTTAACCTTATTACATACGTTCAGCAAACGGTTTACCATTCAATATCCGGAAGAAAAACCAAACCTTCCGGCACGCTGGCGCGGGCGCATTGTACTCACCCGCGATCCGGACGGTATGGAGCGCTGCGTGGCCTGTAACTTGTGTGCCGCGGCCTGCCCGGCGGATTGCATTTCCCTGCAGGCAACTCAGGACGAACACGGACGGCGTTACCCTGCTTTTTTTCGTATTAATTTTTCCCGTTGCATTTTTTGCGGATTCTGCGAAGACGCCTGCCCCACGTACGCCATTCAGCTTACACCCGATTTCGAATTGGCCGAATACGACCGTCAGAATTTGGTTTATGAAAAGGAAGAGCTGTTAATCGACGGACCGGGGAAATATCACGATTACAATTTTTACCGTGTTTCAGGGTTAGCCATCCAAGGTAAAGACAAAGGCGAGGCCGAACATGAAGATCCGCCGATCGATATTCATGATCTGCGCGCGTAAGCAGCTTAACCCAAATTAGCCGAAGCCAAAAAACGCAAGACAATTTTTACGCGCGTTAAAAACATTTTTCTTTTGTGACTTTTGAAAATTGGCAAAAACAACATCCAAAACGATTTGGTTTGGGCACAAATTAAAATTCAAAGGAATCGTTAATGACCGTATTTTTTTACATTGCCGCCATTATTGCCATCTTTTCTACATTAATGGTGATCTCACGCACCAATGTCATTCATGCATTGTTGTACATGGTGGTTTCGTTGCTATCCACTGCCGTCATGTTTTTCATCATCGGGGCACCTTTTGTGGCCGCACTCGAAATTATGATTTACGCCGGAGCTATTATTGTTTTATTTGTTTTTGTGGTAATGATGCTTAATTTGGGTAAGCCCGCCATTGAACAGGAAAAACAATGGCTGGCCGGTTCCGGTTGGATTTTACCCTCTTTACTTTCGTTTATTTTGCTTATCGAAGTCATTTACATTATCTCGGCGGCTCCCGCGCATCCTGTAGCAGGCGTGGCTATTTCGCCCCGAATTGTGGGGCATTCCATGTTCACTACCTACCTAATCGGCGTGGAACTTTCGGCCATTCTTTTGCTGGCCGGTATTATCGGAGCCTTTCATCTGGCCCGCAAAAAGAAACAAGTGGTTCACCGCTTTTTACAAAAATCACAAGGAGCCGAAAAATGAATATGATCTCGTTAAATACGGGTCTGATTATTGCCGGAATTTTGTTTTCCGTCGGTTTTATCGGCGTAATGATTCGCCGCAATATGATTTTTATGTTGCTCTCCATCGAAATTATGATGAATGCCGCTGGCCTGGCTTTTGTTTTTGCCGGTTCACGCTGGGGTGCGCCCGACGGACAAATTATGTTCATTTTTATTTTAACCATGGCAGCTGCCGAAGTTGCCGTTGGGTTAGCTTTGGCCATGCAACTCTATCAAAAATTCAAAACCCTTGACACCGATGCAGCCAGTAACATGAGGGGTTAATATGTACAATCTTCTTTGGCTTGTTCCAGCGCTTCCTTTCGCAGGATTTTTGATCTTAGCCTTTTGGGGTAAAAAATTGGGCAAACGCCTTTCTTCTTGGGTTGGCGTGGGTTCCGTTGGCATTTCGGCATTGATTACTTTGCTAATCGGTTTCCGCTTTTTAACCAATCCACCGCAGGGACATGCATTTTCCCAAAAATTATGGTCTTGGATCGCTGTCGATACCTTCCACGTAAACATTGCCTTGCATTTGGATGCGCTTTCTTTGGTTTTTATTTTTGTCATTACCTTTGTCGGCTTTTTTATTCATCTCTACTCAACCGAATACATGGCCGACGATAAAGGATACAGCCGTTTTTTTGCTTACATGAATCTGTTTGTCGGCGCCATGCTTATCCTCGTTTTGGGCGACAGCCTGTTACTTTTGTATTTGGGCTGGGAAGGCGTCGGTTTGTGCAGCTATTTGCTTATCGGCTTTTGGTATAACGATCCGGCTAACGGCTATGCGGCTCGCAAAGCGTTTATCGTTACGCGCGTCGGCGATGCGGCAATGGCTATCGGGTTATTTTTATTATTTACCAGTTTTGGTACTCTGGATATTCAAAAAATCTTAAATGCCGCCCCTCAAACCTGGCCGGTAGGTAACCACATGGCCATTTTAGCCACTCTGTTGCTCTTGGGCGGAGCCGTGGGAAAATCGGCCCAACTTCCGTTGCAGGTTTGGTTGCCGGATGCTATGGCCGGCCCTACGCCTACCAGTGCGTTAATTCATGCAGCAACTATGGTAACCGCCGGTGTTTATTTGATTGCGCGTATGCACGGTTTGTACGAATTGGCACCGCAATCTATGCTGGCCGTGGCTGTTGTGGGCATGGCCACCTTGTTGATTGCCGGATTTGCAGCGATTGCCCAAACCGATATTAAACGCGTACTTGCTTATTCAACCGTCAGCCAAATCGGATATATGTTTTTGGCATTGGGCGTGGGTGCCTGGAGTGCCGGTGTGTTCCATTTTATGATTCATGCCTTTTTTAAGGCTTTGCTCTTTTTGGGAGCAGGAGCCATCATTTTGGCACAACATCACGAACAGAATATGTTTAAAATGGGTGGATTGGCCAAAGCGTTGCCTGTCACTTTTTGGACATTTTTAATTGCTTCCGGATCGTTAGCCGCCGTGCCACTAATTACCGCCGGTTTTTACAGTAAAGACGCTATTATCTGGTACGCCTGGTCAGGCCCGGGCGGAAATATTTATTTGTGGATCGGCGCGGTATTCGGTGCTATTCTAACGGGATTTTACACATTTCGCATGGTATTCGTTACCTTTTTTGGCAAGCAGAAAATCGACATCAGCCATCATCCCAAATGGACTATTCATATTCCGCTTATCGTACTGGCCTTTTTCGCTTTGTTCGGCGGGTTTATCGAATTGCCCGGCACCATGGGCCATGTCACCTTATTTAGTGATTTCATGAAATCCGTTTTACCTGTCGAAGTCGGGCATCATGAAAGCGCCTCTCTGGAGTTGTTTTCACAAGTTCTGACCGCTGTGCTGGCTTTGTTGGCCATTTACGCTTCTTATGTTCTTTATATGAAAAAGATGAATGTAGTAACGCGCTTTACCAATACCGCTTTGGGCGGCGCTTTGCAATCGTTCTTTCTATCTGGTCTGGGATTCGATTGGCTCTACGAACGCCTTTTTATTCGTCCGTATGTTTGGATTGCACGCATTAACAAACGCGATTTTGTGGATTTGTTTTTTGTTTTCCTGGCTTGGATTTCGCGCCAGTTCCATTATTTGTTCGCTTACACCCAGTCGGGTAGAGTTCGTCGGTTTGTTCTGGGCTTAGCCCTTGGAGCAGTGGTATCAATAACAATTGTGGTGTTCTTATGACATTAACATTTTTATTCGCATGGTTACTTTTTGGCGGGCTGGTTGCCTGGCTTTCAGGCAAATGGAGCAAAAACGCTCCGCGCTGGATTTCGATTTTTGTTCTTACGGTACACTTAGTTGTGACCATTCGTTTGTGGATTTCTTATTTGGCTCATAACGGCTTTGGTTTGAAAACAGGCCAATGGTTTTTAACGGAAAAAGCTGCCTGGATTCCCCAATGGGGAATTTCCTATTTCTTGGCGATTGACGGATTAAGCATTCTGCTTTTGGTATTAACGAGTTTTTTGGGATTGCTGGCCGTTGCCTGTTCGTGGAAAGGAATCCAAACCAAAGTCGGATTTTTCCACTTTAATTTGCTCTGGATTTTGGCCGGAATTTCCGGTGTGTTTATGGCTCTTGATTTGTTCTTGTTCTACTTTTTCTGGGAAATCATGCTCATCCCGCTTTATTTTCTAATTGGCATTTGGGGGCATAGCAACCGCATCTACGCTACTTTAAAATTCTTCATTTTTACCCAAGCCAGCGGTTTATTCATGCTTATTTCCATTTTGGGGTTGTTTTTCATCCACGGGCACAACACCGGCCATTACACCTTTAACTACCTTGAATTGATCGGTACTTCCGTTTCGCCCAAAATTGCCTTTTGGCTGATGCTGGGCTTTTTTCTGGGATTCGGAGTTAAACTTCCCGTTGTCCCGGTTCACACCTGGCTGCCCGATGCGCACACCGAAGCCCCGACAGCCGGTAGCGTGGTCCTTGCCGGATTAGTACTTAAAGCCGGAGCTTACGGCTTTATCCGCTTTTTAATGCCCCTTTTCCCTCAGGCTGGGAAAGAATTCGCCACCGTGGCCATGGTGCTGGGTATTATCGGCATTATCTATGCGGCAATCGTTGCTTTTGCCCAAACCGATCTTAAACGTCTGGTCGCTTACACCAGTGTGAGCCACATGGGTTTTGTATTGCTGGGCATTTTTGCCTGGAATCAACTGGCATTACAAGGCGCCATGATGATCATTATCTCCCATGCACTCAGCACGGGCGCTCTCTTTATTTTGGTGGGTGATTTGTACGATCGTTTACACACCCGCGATATGGACAAACTGGGCGGCCTTTGGGATGTGGTGCCGCGTTTCGGCGGATTCGGTATGGTGTTTGCTATGGCCTCGTTAGGCTTGCCAGGATTAGCCAATTTTGTCGGTGAAATTTTAGTGCTAATGGGTGTTTTTCAGGTAAATGTGGTTATTGCCTCATTAGCCACGCTCGGCTTTATTGCAGCTACCATTTACTCCTTATGGATGATTCAACGTACTTTCTTCGGTAAAAATAAAAACAATTACACCGTTCCGGATGCCACCCCGCGGGAAATCGGTATTTTAGGGGCCTTGGTTGTCACCTTGGTCTGGCTGGGATTATTCCCGAATACGGTTCTAAAAACATCGAAAAACGCCTTTCATCATTTGCAAGAAATCGTGAACCGTTCCGCATACAAACAAACAGAACAACTACAAATCGGGCCGGAAGGCCTTCAGCCTCAATCAAACAAATCACAAAGTGTCAGTGGCTCGAATTACGGAGACATGAAATGACTTCCCTTGAAATATCCAAATTAATGCCCTTGATTGTTGTTTTACTTACGCCGATGGTCGTTATGCTGTACATCGCCGTAAAGCGTAATCATTTTATTACCATGCTCCTTTCGGTATTGGGTCTGTTGATTGCTCTGGCCTTAATTCCGGCTACCCGTCTTGTTCCAGTAACACGAATCGGTTCTTTACTTATAATTGATAATTATGCTCTTTTTTACTTTTCACTGATTTTTTTGGCTGCCATTTTTATTTTGGTACCCTCGTATTCTTATCTTGAAAAACGCTTCGGGGGCAATAAAGAAGAATATTATCTTCTTATTTTGACCGCAACACTCGGTTCGGCCATTCTGGCGGCAAGTTCACATTTTGCCACTTTCTTTTTAGGGCTTGAAATTTTAAGCGTTTCGCTCTATGCGTTAATTGCCTACTTACGACAAACAAACGAGGGTATCGAAGCAGCCGTCAAATATTTGATTCTGGCTGCTGCTTCTTCCGCTTTTTTAGTGTTCGGTATGGCTTTGGTTTATTCGCAAACCGGAACAATGAGTTTCAGCGGTGTAACCGACTTTTTAAGCAAAGCTGCGGATTACAATCTTATTTTAGTCGCTGGAATCGCCATGATGGTTGTGGGGTTTGGTTTTAAAATGGCTTTGGTACCTTTTCACATGTGGTCGCCGGATGTGTACCAAGGCGCCCCGGCGCCCGTAAGCGCCTTTATCGCTTCCGTATCCAAAGGCGGTATTTTGGCCCTTCTGTTTCGTTTTTTCGCGCAATATGACATTGTACAATCCAAACCGCTTTTTATTATTTTTGGCGGTTTGGCGGTTCTTTCCATGTTCGGCGGTAACCTTTTGGCCTTAATGCAAAAAAATGTCAAACGACTGCTGGCCTATTCTTCCATTGCTCACTTCGGCTATATTCTAACCGCCTTTATCGCCGGAAATCACAATGCCCGTTTTACCGGTGCCGGTGCGGCGACCTTTTACATTGTTACCTATTTTATCACGATCATCGGCGCTTTTATTATTGTCGGAGTCCTATCTAGTAAAGAACGCGAAGCTTTTGCCCGTAGCGACTACAAAGGCATGTACTGGAGACATCCGTGGCTATCGGTTGCTTTTTCGGCCATGCTCTTTTCGCTGGCGGGTATTCCGCTAACCGCTGGTTTTATCGGCAAATATTATGTACTTTCCACGGGTATAGGCAATGGTTTGTGGTGGTTGGTAGTGATTATGATTATTAATAGTGCACTCGGCGTTTATTATTATTTGCGTGTAATCGTTGAGATGTTTTCATCCGCCGATGAAGAAAAAACCGATCTTCAGGCTTCGGTGCGGGTTGGGTTGATGACAGGTATTGCCCTGGCTTTGTTGACCATTGCGCTGGTTTGGTTAGGCGTTTATCCTACGGGCGTGATCTCTGCAATCAAAACTTCGATGTTAATGTTTTAAAAACAGAAAGCTCCCTTCCGCTGCAATTTTTTCGGTAGGGAGCTTTTTCATATCTTCCCCGAAATTAAATTCATCACCAAAAATAATTCCTTTCTTCCGTACCTCGGCCTGTCATGTCAAATCATTTCAAGCGATGCTTCGTTCCGACTATCACCTTTGATGTCTTTAAACGATTCGTAAAGGGGTAAATTCCAATCAACAGATGCCTTAAGAATTGCCGTTTTAATAATATCCAAAACCTGTTGCGGTTGACCTTCCTGCAAATTTTCTGCAAGAAGCTGAAATGACTTGGCCGGATCGACCTTAATATTCCAAACCTGTCCCTTGTCATTCAACTCAAAAAGATTCGGAAACGAAGGATCCGCATTCACTTTTTTAAACGCCTTTTCCACAATTTCCGGCCCGACCCTTTTGCGAAGCGTATCCATAATTTCATTAATCGCCTCGATGTAAAATTCCTTACGTTCATCCTGAACTTTTAAAATTTCTGGGCCTACAGGTAATTCGTACAATTGATCCATAAATTCGTTGATCAAGTCACCTTTGATAAGAGCTCCGTGCTGGGGAGCTATGATTTCCGGGGCAGGCTTCAGTGCTCGAATGGCATCAATTGCATTACGAATGGCCGTTTGGCTGGGCATATAAATTTGATGGAATAAGCGTATTCCGTGCCAATTTACGGATGTGGCAAAAAGGCCATTGGAATATGTAAGCCCGCCGAACAAATCGCCGCTAAATAAAATCCGCGATTCTTCATCATACAGCATGGCTGCGCCACGAAAATGACAAAAAGGAGTAGGCACAAAACGCAAGGTATGGCCTGTCGAAAGGCGACCGCGTAAACTTTTAAACTTATCGATCGCCAAAAATTGACGCTCTTTTAAACCCATAAAATTTATCAACCGCCAGGTATCTTCCGTACAAATTACTTTTAACCTGCCGTTGAATTTGGACAAATAAAGCGTATTAAAGCAAACATCCGGATCCTGATGATTCAAATAAGCAAAATTCACATTTTTAATACTTCCGATCTTTTTTTCGATGATCTTTTGCAAATAATCGAAAACAACCGGCGGACCCGGGTCAATAATCATATTTACCTTTTTACCTTCTTTCTCAAAAGTACGCAAATAAATATTCAACTCAAGTTGCTCGTCTCGGTAAACGCCTAACCAAAAAACTCCTTTTTTAATTTCTATTACTTCGTTACCTTTGACCATCTTAAAATTCCTTCTTTTAAAAATATAAAATCGACTTTTTTCCCATCCGGACAATTTATTAAATTATTTTGTTCTAATTTTGATAAAATACCAAAAATATCCAAATTTTTTTTGTGCCAATCCTATACAAAAGTCTAAAAATATTGATATCGCCCTATGTCGCTAACAAACATCGAGTTAAAAAGTAAATTTTAAACAATTTTTGCTAAATTTTCTAACTTTACATTTCACTAATTTTTGCGCAGTTGTCGCAGGCCCCGCAGTACGTTCCGTGCTCCAGCCCAAAATATTCGTGAATGTAGGCTTTGCGGCAGGTCTCCAGTTTGGCATATTGCATCATTTTGTACAGTTGCTGTTGCTCGTTTTTGAGTTTGCGCTCCAGGTGCTCTTCATCCAGCCACTCTTCGGGCAAATCTCCGATCAGT
>CAZRBA010000131.1:0-11846 GCA_964598255.1 uncultured Caldithrix sp.
TATTGGCCTTTTTAATGTTGTCCAGAATTTCACGGATTTTGGCTTTGTTGCGGCTGGCCGACCAATCGGGATTGATGTATTCCCAGGTAACCACCCAAATTGCGCGAAATTCCTGATTATTTTTGGCGTACAATGTGGAAAAGGAAAGAACGATAATAAGACAAAAAAGCAGGAAATTTTTCATAAAAATCCTCCGGTGTATCGAGTGTATTCGTTTGCTTAACAAACAAACAAAATTTTTGGAAATATACGGACTTCTAAATTTACTATTGTGCTTACGCCCATAATATATGATGTAAAATATCTCGTTAACGAAAAATGTGTTTTGTTAAGCAGACGGGCGGCGGAATTTTACGAATGAGAAAATCCGAATTAAATTATTTGCAAAAACGGTCGTTTAATTATTTTTGATTCCGGTAATAGATTACTGTATAATTTAAAAGTCATTTAATCAATCAATAGGAACAATACATGCAAGGAAAACTTTGCCCTACAAAATTTTTAGGAAGTAGTATCCAAACAAAAATTTGGTTGTACACTACCTTGGTAGTGGCCGTAGTGGTGGGTGTGGCCAGTTTTTTGACCGTGCGTTTTGTCGAACATCGTTTGCTCAAATCCGTTGAACGGCGGAGCATCGCTGCCGAGAATTCTATGATCGAAGCATTAAATTCGGTTATGCTCAAAAGCAACGGACATGACGTGTTTACGGAAGTAAACGGCATTTTAAAAACATTACCGCATAAAAATGTTGCGGTTAGTTTAGCCGATACCACGGGCAGAATCATCCTTTCGACCGATAGCAGCAAAAAGGGTAAAGCTATTTATTTCCCGCTAAAGAAAAATCGTCACATACAGCAAAAGAACCGTATTACCATTTTTACACAATCACAAAAAATAATTACCCTGCGTCCCATAGCCACAAAACAACGTTGCCGTACGTGTCACACTAGGGCCGGTAAAAATTTGGGTTTTGTAGAAATTTCTGTATCAACCAAACATATTACCGCCCAAATAACCATGATTCGCAATTTGGTCATTGTAAATAGTTTGGCCGTTTTTTTGATTATAAGTTTGGTGCTGGGAGCAGCCTTTAATCGCCTAATTAGCCGACCGCTGCGTCTTTTAGCTACTTCGATGCGCGAAGTTGAAAAGGGCGATCTTTCGACGCGTATGTTAATGAAGCGCCGGGATGAAATCGGAATGTTGAGTAATTGTTTTAACTCCATGCTGGCGCGGCTTGCGGATATGCTTAAAGAAATTGAACTCAAATACCAAAAGGAGCTACAGCATGCCGATCGGCTTTCTACATTGGGTGAGTTGGCGGCTGGTATTGCCCACGAAATACGCAATCCATTGGCGGCCATATCCGGAGCCATTCACGTGCAAGCCATGGAAATGAGTGATGACGACCCTAACAAATCCGTAATGGAAGAAATTCAGGAAGAGATTAAACGTCTGGACAATTCGCTTAAAAGTTTTTTGGCCTATTCGCGTCCGGCAAAACCTCAGTTAACACAAGTGGACCTTCATGAACTGATTGAAAAAGCCATCACATTATGTGCCCGAAGCGGGCAAATATCAGGTATAAAATTAAAAACGGAATATCATCAGGAGGTTCCCCTTCTGAATTTGGATCCGTTTTTAATGCAGCAAGTACTGGTTAATATTATCATCAACGCCTTACAGGCAATGAATCATCAGGGAGAATTGCATGTCAAAACCCGACTGGTGCGACAATCTGGGGTTAAGACAGTAAGAATTATTATTAAAGATAACGGTCCGGGTATCTCTCCGGAAGTATTAAGCAAAATTTTCAAGCCGTTTTTTTCTACCAAATCGCAAGGAACGGGTCTTGGTTTGGCTATTGCTTACAGAATTGTCGAACAACATGGCGGCAAAATCCACGCGGAAAGTAAAGTTGGCGTTGGCACGAGTTTTGTCATTGAATTGCCTTTGAATCATTAATAAGGTGTGAAACGTATGAGCAAAGCCAAAATTTTGATTATTGATGACGACAAGTTGATTTGCTGGTCTCTGGCCAAAGTGTTACAAAAAGAAGGTTACCAAACATCCATTTTGCATCGGGGCGAAGATGTTTTTAATACGGTCTGTTCCGGTGCGCCGGATTTGATTTTGCTTGATTTAATGTTGCCTGATATTTCCGGTTTGGAAATTTTAAAACACTTAAAAGAAAAGCATTGTCAGGTACCGGTTATAGTCATTACTGCCATGACGGCGGTGAATACGGCTGTGGAAGCCATGAAATTGGGGGCTCAGGATTATCTGAGCAAACCGTTTAATATGGAAGAAGTTGTTATTGCCGTAAAAAAAGCTCTGGAAATTGATCACCTCAAGCGTGAGATGAACTACCGCCGCAGTAAGGAAAGCAATCGCTACCATTTCGAAAATATCATAGCTAACGACCCCTCCATGAAAAAGATTCTGGGGCTTGCCCGACAAATTGCCAACAGCCAAGCTTCTACCGTTTTAATTCAGGGCGAAAGCGGTACGGGCAAAGATCTGCTGGCGCGTACCATTCATTATCAAAGTGCGCGGGCAAAGCAGCCCATAGTGGAAATCAATTGCACGGCCCTGCCCGAAACGCTCTTGGAAAGCGAATTGTTCGGTCATGAACGCGGAGCGTTTACCGATGCCAAACAGATGAAGCGCGGTCTTTTCGAAATTGCCCAGGGCGGAACGATTTTGCTACAGGAAGTGGGCGATATGTCCAAAGCCATGCAGGCAAAGTTGCTCAAAGTGTTGGAAGATCGGCAAGTTCGGCGTATTGGCGGAGTTAAAAATATTGATATCGACGTATGCGTAATTGCCACAACCAATCGCGATCTAAAAAAGGAAGTAGAGGCCGATCGTTTTCGTTTGGATTTATTTTATCGCTTTAATACCATCATTTTAACCATCCCCCCGTTACGGGAACGCAAACAAGATATCTTACTTTTGGCGCAACATTACATTAAAATATACAATCGTCAATTTCGCCGAAACGTGGAATCTATTAGTAAAGATGCGCAAAAAATACTGTTGGAATATGACTGGCCGGGAAATGTCCGGCAGTTGAAAAATGTTATTGAACGTATTATGATTTTGGAGAACGTTCATGAAATAAAAGCGGACCACTTGCCGGAAGAAATTCGCAGTGGTCCATTGCCCTCGGACGAAATAATCAAAAGTTTTCGTTTACCCGATGAGGGGATCGCTTTGCAAGAAGTCGAAAAACTCTTAATACATCAGGCCCTAAAGCGCACCGCTGGCAATCAAATTCAGGCAGCTAAATTGCTCGACATAACCAGGGACGCATTTCGCAGGAAGATGAAAAAGTACGGTTTGTTGTAAGATTGGTACATTTATTGCCAGTATTTATTAAAAATGTTGCTGGAGCAAGGTATGAACGTATTAATCGTTGATGATGAAAAGCTGCTTCTTTGGTCTTTAAAACGTCTGTTTAACAAAAACAAAATTGACGTGCAAACCGTACAGTCCGGCGAAGAAGCACTGCTACAATTGGAGCAAAAACGTTTTGACTGGCTAATATCCGATATGCGGCTTCCGGGTATTTCGGGGTTGGAAGTACTGCGCTTTGCCAAAAAGAGCCAACCGCATATCCGTACGGTCGTAATCTCCGCATTCGGTTCCACATCATTGCGTTCCCAATTGACGGAGATTGGCATCGATTTATACTTGGACAAACCTTTTGATCTGGATGTTTTACTGCAGTTTATTCAATCGGTCAAGCCGACTCAATCACCCGAGCCGCCGCCCCCATCGAAGAAAACGATTGAAAAGATGTTCAGTTTTCTTTAAGTCGAGAAAGAAAAATGTTTTGCTTAAAAACTGTGCGAATATGCACAGTTGGATTGTGCGATTTCGCACAGTTTTTGTTTTTTAGGATTGCGATTGCGCATTAAAAAAAAATATATTCTTAATTCTGTATAATTTTAAACGGATTTTTTTTACAAAGATTAAATTTTCCCATCTAACTAAAAAAATGATCATCTTTACTCCCGATTTATAAAACGATACCGCAAAAATTTCTTCTGAAAAATTTTTTAAAGCATTTCTTATGAGATTTTTTCTCAAAAAGTGATCTGTGTCGTCTTATTAATATTCAATGGCATTCCTTTTGCTAAAATAATAAATAGAATCTTGTTTTAATTTTCACAAAAAAGTAAAAAAGGCGGCAATCGCCTTAAAACACAGGAAATTACAACTAGGGAATTAAAAATAGAAAAACGATTGATGCGCGATTTCGCACATGAATAAAACACAAAAGAAGGAATGTAGGTCTTATGAAACTATGGAAAATACTAATTTCAATCTTTGCGGTTCTAATACTCTTTTCATGTGCCGGAACAAAAAAACCACAACTTCCCAATCCGGAAGATTTTGTATGGCCATTGCCACCGGCCGAGCCTAAAATTCAATTTGTACGTAGCATTCATTCCGAATTGGATTTGGGACCGCGCAAACGGACATTGGCGCAAAAAATTTTCGAGACATTTTTCGGCCGTCCCCGCCTGCGTGCTTTGCGCAAACCGCTAAATGTACATGTAGATGCTGCTGGGCATGTGTATGTGGCCGATTCACACTGGCGTAAAGTATTGATCTTCGATTTTCCTAAAAAAGAACTGGATATTTTGGGGAAAAGCGGCCGCGGTATGCTGTTAAATCCCTTGGGCGTGACCACCGATGAAAAAGGCGATATTTACGTTACCGATGCAGGCGGCCAACGGGTAGTGGTTTATGATGCATTGCATCATTTTAAAACCGCGTTCGGTGGTAAGAACGTTTTTGTTCGGCCTTCGGGCATTGCCATTAATCCCGCGTTGGATCTCATTTATGTGGTGGATACTTGGGCGCATCAGATAAAAGTATTCAGCCGAAAAAATTATAAGTTTTTGTTCACCATTGGTCGCCATGTAAAAGAAGGTAAAAAAATTGCGGAAGGCAGCTTAGACCAAACATGGAATCGCAGCGATGCCCCGGGTGAATTTGATTTTCCGACAAACATCGCCATTGATAAAGAGGGGAATATTTACATTGTGGATACCATGAACTTTCGCGTACAAATTCTGGATCCGCGCGGTAATTTTATTAATTCCTTTGGCAAAATCGGTAACGTACCAGGTACTTTTTCTCGGCCCAAGGGCATTGCTTTGGACAGCGAGGGTCACATTTACGTTTCCGATGCGGCCTTTAACAATATTCAAATTTTCGATAAAAAGGGAGAGCTTTTGCTCTTTTTCGGTAATTTTGGCTCCGGTCTTGCTGATCTGCGTTTGCCAGCCGGTATGTACATCGACCGGCATGACCGCATTTATGTGGCGGATCAGCTTAATCATAGAATTCAGGTGTACCAGTATCTCGGCAGTAAAGCTTCGGCCGCTGTCGGGGAGAACCATTAAAAGTCTAACATTAACCCTAAAGAAAGGGGGCTATGCATGAAGAAAGGACTTTTAACCCTTGCATCATTTGCGTTGGTATTATGTATTGTGCTACCTGGTAATTTGTTTGCGCAAAACTTTACCGGGGACAAGGTAGAAAACACACCGCACAACCTGCGTAAAGCAACAGTGGATGGTATGGGGTTACAGGATTGGGGTGAAATTTGCGTGTATTGCCATACACCGCATAATAATAACACGGATATCGACGCGCCGTTGTGGAACCGTGAAACACCTACCGGTCCGTACACCATGTACAGCAGCAGAACCATTGATATGACCATTGCCAATGCACCGCAAGGTGTTTCGCTGGCCTGTCTTTCCTGCCACGATAACACCATTGCTTTGGATCAAATCATCAATGTGCCTACGGCAAAATTCGGTTCCGCCTCATCCACAACAACCATTAACTATTGTGCAACAACCTGCCATGTCGGGCAAAGTCCTTCCGGTGGTGTGAATTTCGAAGGTACGAATATCGGGACCGATCTGTCTAATGATCACCCCATTTCCATTACCTACGATCCGGCACTGGATCCGAACTTCCATCCGGCAACCAATGGCATGGTTGGTGGTGTCTTGCCCTTATACGGTCCGGACAAAAATCAGGTGGAGTGCGCTTCTTGCCACAATCCGCATGATAATTCTAAACGGCCGTTTTTGCGCATGGATAATACCAACAGCGCATTGTGCTTAACATGTCATGACATCTAAACCATTAAACTAAATTACTTAGTGATGCTGAATTTGTGGAATGACCGGAGCATTTTTTACAGGGGGATGAAGTTTTGTTTCATCACCCCTTTTTGACTTTTAACAAACAAAGGGTTTACCCATGAAAAAGATGAAATTACTTTGGAACGGAATAGGATTATTAATGGCCATTATGCTATTGACGGCAACAGTGCATGCGGAAAAAGGGAAAATAGTGGCCCAGGTAAACGGGATAAAAATAAGTGAACATCAGTTATTGACCAAACTCAATGAAAAATTGCCTATGGTTAGTGTACATCAGCGTATTTCGGAGAAACGATATGAAGAAATCCGTAATCAGGTTTTGAACCAATTGATCGACGAAGAATTGTTGATTCAAGAAGCGCGCAGGCGCGGCCTAAGCGTTAGCAAGAACGAATTGGAAAATCAGGTAAAGCTGATGAAAAATGCCTATCCGTCCCAAAAGATTTTCGAAAAGGAGCTGGCCAAAACCGGACAAAGCTACAAGGAATGGGTAAAAAAAATTAAGCGGCGGTTGCTTATTCGCAAATTATGGAAAACAGCCGTGACAGATCATATTCACATAACCGATGACAGTGTGTATGCCTATTATCTGCAAAACAAAAACAAATTTTATATTCCCGATCGACTGCATTTGGCTCATATATTAATTTCGGTAAATCCGGGGGCCATGGAAGCCGGATGGAAAGAGGGCCTGAAAAAGGCAGACAATTTATATCGACAACTCATAAACGGAGCCGATTTTGCCAGCATGGCCCGTCAATATTCCAATGACTCTACCTCGGCAAAAAAAGGCGGCGATTTGGGCTGGCGCCATGTGGGACAACTAATGCCCGAATTGGATGAAGTTGCCAAAACGCTTAAGGTAGGGCAAATCAGTAAACCGATTCGTACTATTTTTGGGTACCATATCTTGAAATTATTGGCCAGAGAACAGGGACGCCAACTATCTTTTAATGAAATCGACCGAGACAAATTAAAAAAACGTTTGCAGAAAAAAAGGGCGGCAGAACTTGGGCAGAATCTGATTAAACAATTAAGAGCCAAAGCATCGATCCGTATATATACCAACAATAATTAAACGGATTCGAACAGGGGCATAACATTGAAAAAAAGGATTCCTTACAGAAGTGCAATACTGTTCGTTTTGATCATGTTTATGTATGCCTGTAGTCCTTATGCCCGTTATAAAGTGCTAAGTGTTTTTTTTGACGGCGTTCCGAAACCAGGAGAAAAAAATGCGGCTAAAACCGCGGTAATGGTCGCGCATAAATCCGAATCCGGAAAAAAGACACAGAAAAAAACGAAACAGCCCAAATGGTACAAGCATCCCGTTACCGAAGATAATGCCTGCGAAACTTGTCACGATATTAGTCGCGGATATGCTCTGCTGGCTAAACCCGACGAATTGTGCCTGGAATGCCACGATGATTTATCCGATGCGCCCCATGTGCATCCGCCTTTGGAAGACGGTGACTGTGTAAGCTGCCATAATCCGCATGGTAGCAAATACGAATATTTGTTGGTACAAAACGTACCGACGTTGTGTTACAACTGTCACGATGACTTGGCAGCCAATAACGATGTGCATCCTCCTGTGGCCAAGGGGGAATGTTTAAAATGTCATAATCCGCATAGCAGCGAAAACGAAGTATTGCTTACGCAGGCAGAACCGAAACTTTGTTTAAACTGCCACCCAGATATCGAAAAAGGCTCAACGCTGCATTCTCCGGTAAAGCATGGCTTATGCACCGATTGCCATGAAGCGCATAATAGCGCTAACGAAGCTTTGCTTACGGAAAAAGAAAACGAAATATGCTTTCAATGCCATGATGTCATCGGGGACAAAAAAATAGTTCACGAACCGGTACGGGATAGTTCCTGTGTGGATTGCCATCAACCGCATTCGGCGGACAATCCCACGTTATTAAGTGCCACGGTTCCGCAGCTTTGCGGCGATTGTCATGACGATGTAGGAGATCAACCCAAAAAACACGAACCGGTTGCAGACGGAAGTTGTTTCGATTGCCACCAACCACATAGCAGCAATTATGAAGGATTGCTTAATTTTTCGACGGACACGTTGTGCCTTCAGTGCCATGACGATGTGCAAGATACCAAGTTTGTTCACGAACCTGTGGCCGACGGTGATTGCCTTTCGTGCCACCAAGCTCATGGCGGCAAGTTCAAAGCATTTACTGTACAAACGGGGCAGGCTTTGTGCTTGCAATGCCACGACGAAGAAATTTTGCATGACGATACGCACGAAGGAATTGGCAAGCAGGCCTGTCAGGAATGCCATAACCCGCATGGCGGTGAAGATGAATATATGCTGGAGTAAAAAACGGTGCGCTCTTTAAACAAACATATCGTTAACAGTGCCCGGTGGTCCGGCGTAATAAAACGATCGTTCGTTTTTATCCTGATTTTGGGAATGGTGGTTAATTTTGCCTGCGGACATTTTGCATACGCGCAAGCGGTGGATTTAATACATTTTTCACCTTTTCGGGGCTCGTTAAATTTGAAGTATTTACTGGAAAAACATTTTGAACCTTTAAGTTCCTCTCATCCTTTTTTCAAAGAAAGTTTAACGCTCCGTAACAAAGGATATTTTGTTAGCCCAAGAATATTGGAATTCGAATGGGGTGTTATTTTGGGCTTTACACAAGACCGATACACCAGCGAAGATTTTAAACGAAAATCGAACGGCAAGGTGTTAAACGGTTTTTTTACCGGTACTTTTTTTAAACGAAACCGTTATCCGCTTACTTTTATTTGGAATCGTACCACGCAAAATCTGATTTTTGATTACGGTGGTTACAACTCTTATGATATTGAAAAATTTCAGGTAAATTGGGTGATGAGGCGCTTTTTCCTTTCCGGTTTGCTTTCGCTGGAAACGCGTCGAACCAAGGAAAACTGGTATCAGTTCAATCGCGTTTCCCGCCGCGATTTGACTCAACAAACCATTAACTATTCCGCGGGCCGCAAAGGTAAAAGCAGCGATTTGAACGTACATTACAAAATGCGTAATGTAAAAGACCATATCAGAGACATACAAAGTAATTTGTTTAATAATTTTAAAGTTAATTACGAATATTATTTCACCCCCGATAAAGGCAATATTTTGAACAGTTCGTTTTCGGTGTTCGACCGCATTAACAAATATTTACGTTACACGACCATCAATGCCGAAGAAGCTTTAAGACTCGAACATCGATTCGGATTTTCATCGAATTATATGTATCGATTTAACAAAATAATTACCGGAGATTATTATTCCACCGGCAATTTTGCCACCGTAGGATTGCAGCATCAATTGTTTGCCAGTTTAACTTCGCAGGTAAGCGCGAGTGGTATTTATCAGAAGATAAATCAGGGACACGAAAAAAGCTATTCCTTCTCCCGCGGTGTTACCTATAATAAGCGTTTGCCTTTTAATTCCAAAATCCAAATTATTTACAAAAAGATGAATGGCAAAACGGATCGGGTTGTAAAAAACATCATTATCAAAAAAGTCGGGGAAACACATCTGATATTTAATGATACGCCGGTGTTTTTGGACGAGCGTAACATCCTTCCGCAAAGCATTGTGGTGTACAATCAGGAAGGTGATATTTACTATGAGCAGGGTGAAACAAAGGATTACGTTGTCGAAACCATTGGCGATTTGACCCAAATAATACGCACGCCGTTTAGTCGAATTCGTCCGGAACAAACAATATTGGTAGATTATGAATTTCGTGCTTTGCCCTCATTAAAGTATACGACTAAATCCAATACATTCAGTTCCACGTTACTTATCGATCGTCTAATTCTTTATTATCGTAAAACCGAACACAGACAAAATTTGTTGGAAGGCACGCCGCAACTGGGGCTTTTCCTTCGCGGTATTTTTATTGAATCCGCAGGCCTAAAATTTACCTACCGGGTACACAAAGCAGGCCTTTCTTTGCAGGCCGAACATCGTGTTTACCAAACCGATGCCATTCATTATGACAAGCTCTTTTTACGAAACGGTGTGTATTATCGTTTGACGGATTTTTTGTTGGCAATTGCCAAATTTTCGTATTTGGATCTCAAATATCCCGAAACCAATGAAAGAATGTTGGTCCGAAGCGGAAGGTTTCAAATGGAATGGAGCCCGACGGCTGTTTTTTCGATCGGAGTTTACGCCGGGTTGCGCAAGCAAAACCGGAGCGAGTTTCCGCATCAACAAAATTTTGAATACGGTGGTAAGGCGCAGTGGTCTTGGAGAACCATGCGTTTGGGTATTTCTTATCGTACGCAGGATTGGCTTTACGATCAAAGAAGAACGCGATTTAATCACTTAACGATCGATTTTGAGCGGTTGTTTTAAATTAAAGTGTCTTACGAATCATGACAAAATATCGGGAAGATACGATGCAATTAAAAACGTTTATCCTATTTTTAATAGCGGCAACGCTGGCCTTCGGAGGCAATTACCCGGCATTAAAAACCGTTACGGTTCAAACTGCCGGAAAAATTAATACGCCACTGCCAGGTCCCTTGCGTTTGGCTGTGGATCGAAATGCAAAACTTTATGTTACTGCAGCCGAATCGTATATCTGTAAATACGATTCCGCAGGTCGTTTTTCGGGCAAGATCAAATTATCCGCCCGGCCGATAGCTTTGGCTGTCTATGAAAATTTTGTTTATGTTTCTTTGCAGGGGCACCCTTCGATTACCCAGTTGGATACCTCCGGAAATGTAATTCGTACTTTCGGCTCTTTCCTGTTAGCTTCGGATATGGCCATTGACGATGCGCAAAAACTATATGTGGTAGATAGCAAGAATAAACGAGTGTATGTTTATGATTTACAGGGGAATGCATTGTTTTCGTTTGCTTCTCCGCTATTCCTTTTCCCTACAGGTATTACCATCGATAAAAAGAACCGGCGTATTTTGGTTACCGAACACGGAGGCATTGTGCCGCCCGATTCTTCATTGCCTTTGGCAGCGGTTCATGTTTTTGATATGCAGGGGAACTGGTTAGAATATTACGGCCATTACGGTGGAAATACCAATCAGTTTACCCGAATGCAAGGTCTTGCTACCGATAATTTGGGAAGAATGTTTATTGCAGATTCCTATCAGGGAATGATTAAAGTATTGGATTCCTATGGGAATTATTTAGCCGTTCTGGGCAAGTTCGGATTCGATGAGGGGGGGCTGGCCCAACCAATGGATGTGGTTATTGATCGATTTAATCATTTGTGGGTTTCCAGCTACAATTCAAATACAGTACTCAAATTTGAAATTAAAGGATTGCCTGTTCGCATAGATAATGATGCGCAAAATTTATTGCCTCAAAAAACCAGATTAATGCAAAATTTTCCGAATCCGTTTAACGGTGGCACCATCATTCCTTTTATATTAGGCACAAACGGCCGGGTAACAATTCATATTTACAATGCTTCGGGTCAGAGAATTCGTACGATAAATTTGGGGATACGCAGCAAAGGAAATTACCTTGATAAGGGAAAGGCTTATTATTGGGACGGGAAAAATGCGGCCGGTAAAAGCGTGGCCAGTGGTGTTTACTACTATGAATTGCGAACGGATAACTATCGTGCCGTGCGGCGCATGTTGTTGATTAAATAAGTAAAAAATTTAACGAAAGAAATTCCA
>CAZRBA010000132.1:0-39034 GCA_964598255.1 uncultured Caldithrix sp.
AACAAATGATTGCTTTCTGCATTTTATTTTAATAAATTTGCACACTGCAAATGCGAAAGTGGCGGAACTGGCAGACGCGCTAGGTTCAGGGTCTAGTGGGCGCAAGCCCGTGGGGGTTCAAATCCCCCCTTTCGCACAACAAAAGCCCCGGAATAAATTCCGGGGCTTTTTTATTTTCAGGCATTCTGCTTTCTTCTACGGAAGCACCGCTAAACTTAATGCATCCTGAAAAGCCCGCACAAAACCGATTTTGTCAATCAGCCAATAATCACGGGTTTTGTTTTATCGGAATACGCCTAATTTCTTTTGTGCATTCACGACAAAATTCCATCCGGTTTGCTGCATGTGTCATTTGCCAGACTATTTTAGCAAGAGGGCCAAAATCGAAAACGCATCGATAATCCAGAGCATGGGCGAAATTTCGCGCCCCTTGCCCGTAAAAAGCTTAATCACCGTCCAGCTTAAAAAGCCCCAAATTAGCCCCTGAGTAATGGAATAGGTAAAGGGAATCAAAATCATGGCCAAAAAGGCCGGAATGGCATCGTCGTACTGACTCCAGTTAATTTTAACGGCCGGTTGCATCATGAACACCCCGACCAGTACCAAAGCCGGTGCCGTGGCCAGCGCGGGAATCACCGAAAGAATCGGGGCAAAAAACATAAACGGCAAAAACAAAAGTCCGGCCACAATGGCGGTCAATCCAGTGCGTCCGCCTTCTTCGATGCCGGTAGCCGACTCGATGTAACTGGTTCCGGAACTGGTACCCAACAACCCCGAAATGGCCGTGGAAAACGCATCGACAATCAGCGATTCCTTAATGTTTAACGGCTCGCCCTCCTCATCCGTCAAATTGCCGGCTTCCGCCACGCCGATAAAGGTAGACAAACTGTCGAACATGTCGGCAAACAAAAAGACAAAAATAACCGGCCACATAGCCAGACGCAACGAATCAATGAAATTCAAATGCAGTACCAACGAAAAATCCGGACGCGAAAACACCCCCTTCCAATCCACCAGTGTCGCCGAACCGTAAAAAGCCGTGGCATCGCCGTACAAACGCCCGATGGGAATGGCCATCAGCGTGGTCAGTAAGATACCCAAAATCAACGCGCCGCGTACGCGTCGGGCAACCAGAACTCCCGTGATGAAAAGCCCCAGAGCAAAGGTCACCGTAATGGCATTCAGCGAACCGAAGGAAAGAATCGTCGCCGGATTGTGCACAATAAAGTGAGCGTTTTCAAAACCGATCAAACTGATGAACAGACCGATGCCTCCGGCAATGGCAAACCGCAACTGGCGCGGAATGGCCTTAACGATGTACGTGCGCACGTTAAACACCGAAAGCAAAATAAAAATCACCCCCGACCAAAACACAGCGCCCAAAGCCGTCTCCCACTTTACACCCATGCCCAGCACCACCGAATAGGTAAAAAAGGCGTTTAAGCCCATGCCCGGAGCCAGTAAAATAGGGTTCTTGGCATAAATGCCCATGGCAATGCTGCTAAAGGCACTCACCAAAACCGTAGCCGTAAGCACTGCGCTAAACGGCATGCCTGTTTTGCTGAGAATCGACGGATTTACTACAATGATGTACATGCTGGCCAAAAAGGTCGTAATTCCGCCGATGATTTCGTTCCGTAAAATAACACGTTCGTTGGGGCGTGCAAACCAGAAGGTGTTCATTTCGTCTCTCCACCGTTTAATGAATTCACTCGTCACAAACTGAAATATTCGAAAGAAGATGCGGAAGCTTAAGTTTTCCCTCCTCGCATGCCCGGTTTAATTGGCCTTAAAAGCGTTTAAATTCCTCGAATTTACCGGGCGGTTAATCTAAAGCAATGTGGGCATTGCTTTACAAGGCAAAATTAACCAAATCTTCCGCCTCATTCAAAAAATCGCAGAAATCTCCGATTGCCAATTCTCCTGAGTTTAATACAAAAAACAGACAAAAAAACGCCTTGACTTTGTTGCAAATAATACCGATTTTGCCCCGACTTTGGGACAAAAATTAAACAAAGGGCGCTCGTAATAAGTGCAAAGACCTTCCCCCTTTTATTTTCGCTTTTATCTTTGTGTTTGTGTTTTTATTTTGTAAATTTTACCGATTGAAAGCAAAGGACAAGGCATTAAAAGGCATTAACTTGCAGGAGAAAAACTCATGGAACTGAAGGAAGCGCTTTTAGAACTGATTCGCCGGGCGGCAACGGATCTTCCTCCCGATGTGGAAGCGGCGCTGCAAAAAGCGTACGAAAAGGAAGACGACAATACCCCGGCCAAAAACGTGTTTGCAACCATTTTGCAGAATGTGAAAATGGCACGCGAACAAAGTACCCCCATTTGTCAGGATACCGGCTCGCTGGTTTTTTACATCGACTTTCCCGTGGGGCATGCCGAAAAAACCTACCGCGAAGCCATTGAATGGGCGGCTGTCGAAGCGACCAATCGACAATATTTGCGCCCCAATGCCGTTGATCCGGTCACCAATAAAAACAGCGGAAACAACCTCGGGGTTAACGCCCCTTACATTCACTTTCACCAGTGGGATAAAGACGAGGTGCGCATCCGCTTGCTTTTAAAGGGCGGCGGCAGCGAAAACGTAGGCTCGCAGTACAAATTGCCCCACGCGCCCATCAAAGCGGGACGCGATCTTGAAGGCGTGCGCAAAGTTATCATTGATGCCGTGACCAACGCGCAAGGTTTGGGCTGCGCACCCGGAACCATTGGCGTGGGCATTGGCGGCGGGCGTGATACCTCATACGCACTTTCCAAAGAGCAGTTTTTCAGAAAAATGGGACAGCGTAGCGAAAACAAAGAACTGGCCGAGCTGGAACTGCGCCTGTTAGACGAACTGAATCGTCTGAACATCGGTCCCATGGGCTTTGGCGGAAAAACCACGGTACTGGATGTGTTTATTGCCGCGCAGGCCCGCCACCCGGCGACTTTTTACGTTTCCGTTTCGTACAACTGCTGGGCCTACCGCAGAAAAATGTTGACCATTAAAAACGGCGAGGTGGAATATGACGATTAAATTGAAAACTCCGATTTCGGAAGAAGAAATCCGAAAATTGCACATCGGTGACACGGTGCTTCTTTCCGGTGTCATCGTCACCGCCCGCGATCAGGCGCATAAATTGATGATCGAAGAACGTCCGGATTTCATCCGCAAATACTTGAAAGAATCGGTGATTTACCACTGTGGTCCGGTGGTACGCCAAAATCCGGACGGCACCTGGAAATTTGTGGCCGCCGGTCCCACCACTTCCGCTCGCGAGGAACCGTATCAGGCCGAGGTGATCAAGGAATATCAGGTGCGCGGCGTCATCGGCAAAGGTGGCATGGGGCCCAAAACGCTGGAGGGCCTGCAAAAGTACGGCGCCGTGTATTTCCACGCCGTGGGCGGGGCCGGAACGCTAATCGCCAATGCCGTCAAGCGCGTCATCGACGTTTTTAAGCTGGAAGAATTCGGTACACCCGAGGCTTTTTGGGTAATCGAAGTGGAAGATTTTCCCTTGGTGGTCACCATGGATTCGCACGGCAACAGCATGCACAAAGAAATTCTGGAACAATCGAAAGCCAAGGCCGAAGAACTGATGGGCCTGAAATAAATATCCAATCCTTTTGGGAATATTTACCCCCTTTGTTTTCTTTCATGAAACGAAGGGGGTTTTTTATTTGTTTGCAAAAACGCCAATTGCCGCGAAAGGAGACAAACCATGCGCAAGGAAAAAGACGCTCTGGGCGAAGTTTTCGTACCGGATGACAAATATTACGGGGCACAAACCCAACGGGCACTAAAAAATTTTATGGTGGGCAGCGAACGGTTTCCGCCGGAATTCATTCGTGCCCATGCCATCGTAAAAAAGGCGGCCGCACGGGTAAATGCCGCCCTGGGCGAGCTAAACGCACCCATCGCCCGCGCCATCGAACAAGCCGCGGATGAGGTGATAACCGGTAAGCTAAACGATCACTTTCCGCTGGTCATCTGGCAGAGCGGCAGTGGCACGCAATTTAACATGAATGTCAATGAGGTAATCGCCAACCGGGCCAGTGAAATTTTGGGCGGACGTCCGGGTGCCAAGTCGCCCGTGCATCCCAACGATCACGTAAACATGGCACAATCCACAAACGACACGTTTTCCACCTCCATGCACATCGCTTCTGTTCTGGCGTTAAAAGAAAAACTGCACGGTGCGCTGGTCGCCTTCGAAAAAGCCTTGCAGAGCAAAGCGGAACAGTTCAAAGACATCATTAAAATCGGCCGGACCCATTTGCAGGACGCCACACCGCTTACGTTGGGGCAGGAATTTTCCGGTTATGCCGCGCAAATACATGCGGCACACGAAGTCATTCGCGGTGTACTACCCCTTTTGAGCGAATTGCCGATCGGCGGCACGGCAGTAGGTACGGGGTTAAACACCAAAACCGGTTTCGATGAAATGATGGTGGCAGAAATCACACGTCTTACCGGCCACACGTTTAAAGTGGCGCGTAACAAATTTGCCGGTTTGGCCGCACACGATGCGCTGGTGGCGCTTTCCGGCGCTTTAAAAACGCTGGCTGCGGCGCTGATGAAAATTGCCAACGACATTCGCTGGTCGGCCAGTGGCCCGCGCAGTGGCCTGGGCGAAATTATTTTACCGGCCAACGAACCGGGTAGCTCCGTTATGCCCGGAAAAATAAATCCCACGCAAAGCGAAATGCTCACGCAGGTGGTTTGTCAGGTGTACGGCAACGATACTACGATTTCCATGGCCGGTTCACAGGGTAACTTTGAGCTGAACGTGTTTAAGCCGGTTATTATTTTTAATGTGCTGCAATCCGTTACGTTGTTGGCCGAGGCCATGAATTCGTTTCGCGAAAAGGCGCTTGAGGGGCTTGTGCCGCATGTTAGAAACATGGAACACCATCTGAAAAATTCGCTGATGCTGGTAACCGCATTGAACAAACACATCGGTTACGACAAAGCGGCGGAAATTGCTTTAAAAGCCTGGCAGGAGGACAAAATGCTCAAGGAAGCGGCTGTGGAATCGGGCTATGTGAGCGAGGATCAGTTTGACCAATGGGTAAAACCGGAAAAAATGATCGGGCCGGAAGAATGATATATGAAACCTGTTACAGCCGTTGGCTCTGCAGATAAATTGGGTCTAAAATTAAGGAAGGTTGTCGTTCGAGTATTTAATAAATTTCTTTTTTGTTATTATCTCCGCACTGTTCTTCCAGATCGTGAATGCGCGTTTCGAAAATTTGCAGTAATTTGTGTAAAAGGCGAATATCACGCTGTTCGGCCATGGCGCGGCCGATAAGCCGACGAAAGCGCGTCACAAAATTATCGATGCCGTCTCTGGGCACAAAGCGTACCGTTTGCAATGCCTCGGACAGGTGCTCGTAAAATTTTTCCAGTTCGTATTGTGTAGCCAGATGATATTCGTAATGAAGTTCTGTTTTTTGCAAGTGTTTAAAAAAGGTGTGTGCGTAAATCATAATCGACTGAGCCAAATTCAGTGCCGGATTTTGCGTGGCCGTTTGAATAGTGGAATGCAAATGGCATTGCAAAATTTCTTCATTGGTTAATCCGGAGCTTTCCCGACCGAATACAATTGCCACGGGATGTTCCAGAGCCGCGGAAAGTAATTTTTCCGCGATTTGTTCCGGAGAAAAAAAGGGAAATTTGAAATGACGTCGGCGCATGGTGGTAGCGACGGTAAGACGCATAGGCGCGATAGCCTGCTCAAACGATTGGTAAATTGCCGCGTGTTCAATAATATCCATCGAACGGTGGGCCAGCATGCGCACTTCGTCGTTTTCTAGGGAGCAGGGGTTCACCAAAACCATCTTCTCAAAGCCCATGGTTTTAATAGCTCGGGCGGCCGCTCCCACATTGCCCGGCGATTCGGGCTCTACCAGAACAAAGTACACGTTTTTTCGAATTGCCTTGAATTTTTCGTTTAACGCAATCCGTTCACTCATCGTTTTTCTCCTTTAATCAAGCTCAAACGGAACCCGTTCTGCAATTATGATTTTCTCTGGCGAAACCTCCGCCCGATAAGGCAATATCTCAACTCCGGAGCTGAATGCCCGACGTAATTCCTCGGCATAATCGGGATCGATATGTCCGGCCGGTTTGAAAATCGTGCCGTCGCTGCGCTGAATCAAAAACAACATAACTGCCCGTTGCCCCTGACGCACCATCTCGCTTAATTCCTGTAAATGTTTAAAACCCCGCTTTGTCACTGCATCCGGAAATCGGTAAAAGCCGTCTTCTTCTACCAAGGTGACATTTTTTACCTCTACAAAACACAGGTTTTCACCTTTGCGTAGCAAAATATCCACCCGACTGTTTTGCCCGTACGCGCGTTCGGTGCGCATTTCGTCGTACCCCTGAAGCTCCGTAATTACGCCGGTGCGAATGCCCTCCGTAACGATTTTGTTGGCCAAAATGGTGTTGATGCCAATCCAGCATCTGCCGTTGTGTACCATTTCCCAAGTGTATTTTAGCTTGCGTTTGGGATTGTCCGAATGGCTTAAGCGGACTTGCCAACCAGGCCGGTCGCATGTTTTCATGCTGCCGGAATTAGGGCAGTGGGCGGTTACCGTTTTTCCGTCCGCAAGTTCGATATCGGCCAGAAACCGTTTGTAGCGTTTGATTAAGGTACCCTTAATCAGGGGGCGATCGAATTTCACATTTACTCCTTTAAATCAAAAGGCAAATTTACGGGATTTTAGTAATGAATCAAAGAGGGTGGCAAAAGAGGTATCGTTTTGCAATAAATCGCTGGATTGCTTTTTGGGCCGAACGCTTTTTTTTTGCGCTTTAATCAGGCCCGATCCGATGTTTGCGCCCGCGGTTCCGCAAAAACATTTCCTTTTGTTCGTTTGCCTTTGTTGCTTTTTTAATGAACCTCATAATGGACACGGTCCGAATATGAAAATCTGTATTATCTAAAAATTTTTTTCGTTTTCGGGAATAAACATTTTATCACCCTCGTTACAAAGACCTGATTCGAACATAGTAAGAAAAAATAAAAATCAAAGGAGGCATCGTATGTCAGTACAAGTAGGCAAACAAGCACCGAATTTTAAAGCCACGGCCGTTATGCCGGATAATACGTTTAAAGAGGATTTTAGCTTAGAAGATTACCGCGGCAAGTATGTGGTGGTATTTTTTTGGCCGCTGGATTTTACCTTTGTCTGTCCTACGGAAATTTTGGAATTCAACAAATTTTTGCCTGAATTCGAAAAACGCAACACGCAGGTAATCGGTGTTTCGACTGATTCGCAGTTTAGCCATTTGGCTTGGAAAAATACCGATATCAAGGACGGCGGCATTGGCAATGTCCAGTTCCCCATGGTTTCCGATTTTACCAAAGAAATCAGTCGAGATTACGGAGTGCTGGTAGAAGAAGCCGGTGTGGCCTTGCGCGGTTCGTTTTTAATCGACAAAGAAGGAATTGTGCATCATGCGGTGGTTAACAACCTGTCGTTGGGTCGCAATATCAAAGAAATGATTCGTATGATCGATGCTTTGCAGCATTTCGAAAAGTACGGCGAAGTTTGTCCGGCCGACTGGGAAGAAGGCAAAGAGGCCATGAAAGCCAGTCCGGAAGGTGTGAAAGAATACCTTTCCAAGCATGCAGACGAATTCAAACTGTAACCGTTGCTAACGTGTTTAATCTGTACAAAGGGTGTAAGGGATTTCCTTGCGCCCTTTTTTGTTGGCTGTTGCGCACCTACCACCTTGTGTATTTTTACCCGCCGTATTAAAACACGGAACCAATGTTGAGATGGTTTGTATGTTCATAAAAATAATAGACATTAAAACAAACATTTCTTAATTTTACGACGGTTAAAAAACAGAAAGGAGCATTACAATGGCTTTCGATTTGGATATGATTAAAAAGGTTTACGATACGCTCCCGAAACGTGTGGATATGGCTCGTAAACTATTGAATCGACCGATGACGCTTGCCGAAAAAATATTGTACGCCCACCTTTACGAAGGCGATCCCCGAAAAATTTATCAACGTGGTAAGGATTACGTGGAATTTGCCCCGGATCGTGTGGCCATGCAAGATGCCACCGCTCAAATGGCGCTTTTACAATTTATGATGGCCGGCAAGGAAAAAGTGGCCGTGCCTTCCAGCACGCATTGTGACCATTTGATTCAGGCCAAGGTAGGGGCCGAGAAAGACTTACAGGTTGCTCTTGATACCAATAAAGAAGTTTACGATTTTCTGGAAACGGTTTCCAAAAAATACGGGATTGATTTCTGGAAACCGGGCGCCGGTATCATTCATCAGGTGGTTTTGGAAAATTACGCTTTTCCGGGCGGTATGATGATCGGTACGGATTCGCACACGCCGAACGCGGGCGGATTGGGCATGATCGCAATCGGTGTCGGCGGGGCCGATGCTGTGGACGTGATGGTCGGCATGCCTTGGGAATTGCTGTTCCCCAAATATATCGGTGTGAAACTAACCGGTAAACTTAGCGGTTGGACTGCACCCAAAGATGTGATTTTGGAAGTAGCCGGACGTTTGACTGTTAAGGGTGGAACCGGGTACATTGTCGAATATTTCGGACCTGGTGCACGGGCCATTTCCGCCACGGGCAAAGCCACCATCTGCAACATGGGTGCGGAAATCGGCGCAACCACATCCACTTTCGGGTTTGACGATCAGATGGCCGAATATTTACGGGTGACCGGACGTAAAGATGTGGCCGAGTTGGCCGAAAAGATCAAAGAATATTTGACCGGCGATCCCGAAGTTTACGAAAATCCGGAAAAATATTTTGATCAGGTCATTGAGATCGACCTTTCCACTCTGGAACCGCATCTGAACGGTCCGTTTTCTCCGGACAAAGCCTGGCCGATTTCCAAGCTGAAAGAGGCCGTGGACGAAAACGGCTGGCCGGAAAATGTGGAAGTGGGCTTGATCGGATCGTGTACCAACAGTTCTTACGAAGATATTACCCGCGCCGCCTCGGTGGCCAAACAGGCTATTGACAAAAAGATTCCTGTGAAAGCCGATTTTATGATTACCCCCGGTTCGGAACAGGTGCGCTATACCATCGAACGGGACGGTTATCTGGATATCTTTAAAAAGATCGGCGGAAAGGTTTTGGCCAATGCATGCGGACCCTGCATCGGTCAATGGGATCGCGAAGGTATTGACGAACGACCCAATTCCATTGTCGATTCATTCAACCGTAATTTTAAAAAACGTAACGATGGAAATCCTAATACGTACGCCTTTGTAACCTCGCCGGAACTGGTAACAGCATTCACCATTGCCGGAACACTAAAGTTTAACCCCATTACCGATACCCTGACCAACGAAAACGGCGAACAGGTGAAGCTGGAGGAACCCAAGGGCATGCTGTATCCGCCCAAGGGATTCGAGGTAAAAGAACGCGGCCTGGTTCCCCCGGTAGAAGACGGCGGTAAAATCGAAGTGAAGGTTAACCCGAAATCGGATCGGTTGCAATTGCTTAATCCCTTTGCGCCCTGGGACGGCAAGAATATTTCCGGCATGCGCGTGTTGATTAAGGCCCTGGGCAAATGTACCACCGATCATATTTCACCCGCAGGCCCTTGGTTGCGATACCGTGGTCATCTGGAAAATATTTCCAACAATTTGCTTACCGGTGCCGTGAATGCATTTAACGGTAAAACCAATTCCGTTAAAAACCAATTGACCGGTGAATACGGCCCGGTTCCGGAAGTGGCCAGAGCATACAAAGAAAAAGGCATTCCTACGATTATTGTTGGCGATGAAAACTACGGTGAAGGTTCCTCGCGTGAACATGCGGCCATGGAGCCGCGCTTTATGGGCGTACGCGTGGTGCTGGTGCGTTCGTTTGCGCGCATTCACGAAACCAATTTGAAAAAGCAAGGTATTTTGGCTTTGACGTTTGCCGATCCTGCTGACTACGATAAAATTCAGGAAGACGATGTGATCGATACAGTGGATTTGCCGGAATTTGCGCCTGGCAAACCGTTAACGTTGGTAGCCCGTCATGCCGACGGAACGGAAGATGTGATCAAAGCGAATCACACGTACAACGAAACGCAAATCGAGTGGTTTAAGGCGGGTTCGGCGTTGAATGTCATCCGCGCGAAAAATCAGAAAAATTAAACACACCGATTCGTGCAAAATAAAAAGGCTGCCCCGGGCAGCCTTTTTTGGTTAACGAAAAAACGGTATGCGAACGGTATTTCCGCTTTTTGTTGAGAATTTATTTGTTCCTCCCGTTTGTTTATTACATTCTTTTTTTAAAGTAGAATCTTAAACCCACACCAATTTGTGTTAGCCAATTTTCATATTTAAAAGTATGATTGTAATAAATAGTCTCGTAATCGGAATTTTCTTTTCAATATTTGACGTTCCCTGACTATGTGTGTAATAAAAAACAATGGATGCATTAAGAACCAACGAGGTATTAAAATAATATTCCGCTCCCAGTTTGCCTTTAAGTTGATAGGGTAAATTTAAGTCTTTCAAAAATCATAATTATTGGTTTTCTCTTGTCTTTCAACCCGGCATGGTCGTTATTTCTTTCGCTTTAGTTGAGTGAGCCGCTGGCAAATATTTTTCCGGCAGCTATCTGTAAAAAGGGAGATACATGGGGTGGCTTCCGTTTAAGAGAGTAGTAGCGCGTTTCCGGATTAAGCGTAAGACATTTGATTTTTCTACGGAATAGAAGGCACTTGTGAGATAGGGGACATAATTGATGCCCAAAGCAAAATGATTTTATTCCCCGTTTTGGTTGGGCTACCTTTGCTGCGTAAAAGCCCATTACGGCCAAAGAAAAGAAATAATGAAAAAAATCAAAATAATGAGAGATTTCCTGATTTGCCTTCCGGTTTAAAATGTCTGATGAGTGGCATGGGATTTAGGAATTCGTTGATAATATATAGTGAGGAAAGAAGGTTTACAGGGGCAAAAGGCGTCGCTGTTTTTAATGAAGTTGTTTAAAAATTTTGAAGGCGGATGTTTATTTTTATCCGTTTTCGCCGGTCAATCGTGCAATTTGTAAGATGAAAAACCGCAATTGATCCTGTTCGGCCGAACTTAAGGGTTGCTGTTCGATTCGAAGAATACGTTCCACATCGCGTAAAGCGCGCATTACATTTACCGGCAGTTCGGTTGTTCCCTGCGAAGCGCTGCCCAAATAATGCACGGCTGCCATTAAAAACTGTTTTAAATTTTCATCGCTTACATGCTGTAAATTGGTACTTAACTGTAAAGAGGTGCGTTGCAATTTGCCCACGTTCCGGCTCAAGTTTGCACCTCCGTCGATGCGGTTTTTTAATAAGACCGAAATTGCCAAGGCCAGTTGATTGAAACTTTCGACCTGCACGGCAACCTTTGCTGCGATAAGTTGCCAAATATTTTCCCGCCAGAGATGAATTTGTACGGGTATGGCCAACAAACGTGCGGTTTCTTTTTGCCAGTCTTGCGACCCTTTGCTAAAATGGTACAGGGCTTTGGGATCGGTATTAAAAAGATCTTTTTGCAGCAAAACGGCCAGGTCCGGACGTATTGCCGGTAACAAAGCTTGTTTGAAGGAACCGTTTTCTGTGAATTCCGCGGGGGCCAATCCGTGGCGTTTCAGTAATTCCCATTGCAAAAGCGGCAGATATTCGTACATCAGTTCTAAATCTTCATGCAGGGCGGCAACGGCATTGTTTCCCGCGGGAAACAAACCTTGCAAAGGCCGGAAAAATTCGAGTTTCACATCCTGATACAAACGCAAAGTGTGCAAAATTTCGTACACTGGCAAAAACGGTAAAATACGTTCCTGAATGAGTAAACGGGCCTCGGGTGAATCGTGTTGGCCGGCTGCAAATTCTTTAAGCGCCCGAAACAAACCGGTTGTGAGCTGATTGATGCCCAAAATCATGGTTTGGGCGCGGTTGTGGCCGATAGCGCGCAACATGGTGCCGTAACGGGCCAAAGGCAACACGCGCGAAAGCCGGGCAATAATGCGTTGACCGGCTTCCGGAGTTGTGGCACTACCCGGACGAACCGTGGGCCGATCGCGAAATGAAGGAATCATGCGCGAAATAAAATAGGAAACCACATGGATGCCCACCGCGTCTTCTTCGCGTCCGTAAATAATTTCTCGGAAGTGGGCCTGCACCCGTTGTAAAAACTGGTCGTAAACCGGGTCGGGCCAGCCCATGGTCAGGCGTTTTAATTCCTTTTCGCCGCGATCATGGAATTTTAACCGCGTTAAAATCAACGGTTCGGCGGCACGAATTAATTCCCGATCGTGATATTGCTGAATTTGGCTAATGTGGTACAATAATTCGGCGCGTTGTGCCGGCGGTAGCAAGCGCAGCCGTTCGCAAATCGTGCTCTGAAAAGTACGCAAATCGCCGCTTTGCATCACCCCGCGCAACGGTGTGATGGCGTACCGGCTGCTTTGTGCGGCCGAAGGCTTTAAGTTGTTGCGTATGATTTGTTGACTGATTTTATCCGTACGGAAAGCCTGTTTTCCGCCGAAGGTATCGTAAAAACCGCCCTGCCGTTGCATCGGTTCGCCACTGCCCAATTTAAGCCGTACCCGATCAGTCAATCCTTTTTGTGCCAACCAGCGTACCACTTTAAATTTTGTTTCCTTGTACAGCTTGGCCGCAACGGGTTGGCTAACCTGCTGGCTCAAATCGGAACCGGCGATGAAAATTTCGCAAATCATTTCGGCAAAACGGTCTTCGGCGCTTTGTGAAGCCGAACGATGTGTGCGGGCATAATGCCACAGGTCGTTCAGATAGGTGTCGATGTTGCGTACAACTTCAAAATCCTCGAAAAGAGGGATGACCCAGATGTGGGGCAGAGAAAGATGCGCTTCTTTGCGTAAAATGGTTTCTTTTTGCGCCCGCAATTTTTGATCGAGTTGAATGAGCGCTTCGGATTTGCTGGTCATGCTTACCTGCAAGCCCAAAATTAGTCCGCCGTTACCGAAACGTGTACCGATTTCGTTGATTTCCTGTAAATTGAAAACCGTGGTGTCGATGGCAAACGGATCGATGGAGGTAATCATATTTTGATGGATGCGCGGAGTAAGCACAAACCGTTTGAGCAGGTCGCGGTAAAATCCGGCAAAATACAAAAGTTGCGCGTTATCCGAATGCCGCAAGAGCAAAGGAATGGCCTGATGCAAAGCCTTGCGCAATTTTTTATTCAACCGAAAATAATATTCGAGCCCTTTACGTCGTTGCTGACGTAGTTGCAGCATTTTGCGTTCTAGCCGATCGTTGTGTTCCCAAATTACCGTCCACGGGTCGTGCATCAAATGCAGTTTGATACCCGTTTTGCGCCAGCGGGAAATTTGTGGTTCGGTCGGCAGCAAGGTGCGGTACCGTTTTTCCAGTTGATTGGTTAGCGTGGTGATTTTATTCAGCAAATGCCAAAAACGGTCTTTTTGCACTGGGATGCGTTCGATTTCGCTTAAAAGCCGAGCGTCAATCGGCAAGTCCGGTTCGAGACGATGCAATAGCGAGAGAATGCGCGCTAGCCGAACAACATTTTCGATGATTACGGCGGCAACAAGGCGATGGCCCTGGCCGGAAGGCCGCGTGCTACCGTCCCAATCGCCCCAAAAAGAGAGCATGGTAAGGGGAAGGCGAGCACCGGCTTGGGCGGCTTCGATTTCGCTTTCGATAAAGCTATCCAGGTCCAAAAGCAGCTCGTCGGCTTCCTGCACGGAGTTGACGGGAACGTTTTGTCCGCGGAATTCATTAAGCAAAGCTTCGGCCAGACGTTCTGTTTGTCGTTTGTCCGGCGTTTTACCGGTTAAAATCGTTTCCGTAATGGCGCGGGTTTGTTGTTCCGTTTGTAAGGAAAATATTTGCGTAGGGTGTACCGTGCGATCGAATAATCGATGCCGAAAGCGATTTTGCCGCAAAGACAAATCGTCTTTGTAAAATTCGGTATCCCAAATGGTGGCCAGCATGCGTGCGCGTTTGTCGGGCGCTTGTTTCAGGAGACGTTGCCACTGCTGCAGGCGACCGCTAAAAATTTCGGAGAGGGTACGCAGCCGTTCGTTTAAAAAATGACGGAACGAATCGCGAACCGCCCAACCTTCAGGCTGTTTTTGTCGGCCAAACCGTTCCGTGGCTGCGTTAAAAATTCGCTCGCTTACGGCTTGCCAATGTTCGTATTCGACTAAATGCTTAACGGCTACGGAAGGCACAGGGAATGATTTCTTTTGAAAAACGGAGGCTTCCTGTGCGATAAGCCGATTCAAATCGATCAGAACGCGTCGCATCTGATAATAGAGTTTTTCGCCCCGTGTTTGTCCGCCAAGGGTTAGCCGAAAAGCGTTTCGGGCGGTTTCGAAACCAGAAGCGGTGCGGGCGAATGTTGTTAGGGGAATCAGTCCGATTCCCTGATTGGCCAAATTGGAAGACAGGGCATCCAGAGAAATTCCGGACGGTAAATTGCGGATGAACAGTAAGGGGTACATGCTCCCCTCGGGCGGCAAAATTTCCGCCCCGAACGGATTCCGTTCTTCGGGCAAGTCGTTTACCGCGCGTAAAAGTGCCTGCATGCGTTCGGCAAACAGTCGATTGCGGTAATCCCAATAGCCTGCCACTTTGTCCGCACTGTTTCGGTAAAACATATAAGCAATAAGCAAAGGTAGGCGATGGGGAACAATAAATTTTAGAAAGTTCGCAAACAAATCGAAAATTTTAGGATCGGGAAGTTCCACTACTGTTAAACGGGCGCCGGCAAAACTGTCGGTTTTGGAAAGGGAGTGAACGGTTAAGAGGCGTTTGGCCTGTTCGCTGCCCAGCAAGCCGTTTTGTTGCATCTCCAAAACGTGTTGTTTTAGTGTTTTAACCCGTTTGCTTTGCGCCCACGGGCCAACATTTTGATACGAAAGATCGTCGATTACAAACAGCCCGCGATTTAACGCCCGGCGAACGACTTCTTTTAATTGCCCGGCAGGCAATATGCGTCCCGTGGCATTGTGCGGATTGTTCAGAATAAGGGCGCCACTGTGCAAATAACTTGGATCACGTTCGATTTGCTGTTCCATTTCCGCAATTAATTGATCGGCTGTGAATGGCTGTAGCGGGTTGAGCGGCAATACATCTACCTGCGGAAAACAATGCTCGTAGGTCCAGCTTAAATCTAAAGTCATTACTTTGCGAATGGGGCCGTGAAAACCCAGAATTCCCAGAGCGGTGCGGGCCGAACCGCTAACGGCCAAGCATCTGGAGCGGTCGTATTCCGGGTGTACTGTTACGAAGGTATTTAAAAAATTCGTTTCTAACTCCTTTGTCCAGGCCTTATCGGACAGGTTGTTAAAAAAATGTTCGATAAGGTCCGTTGGCGCCAGCGATGCAAACGAATCTGGTAAATCGCGAATTTGTCCCGGCAAACGATAGAGGTTTTGACTTATGCGCCGCACCGTCTCTTGTGCATGTTCGATCGTTTTTTTTGCATGTTGTGGGGATGAAACGGACGGTCGTCGGGCAAAATTCTCTGCGCTTCGCAGCAAGTGTTCTCCGAACGGAAAGCGGTTCAACTTGCTTGCGTACGAAAAGACTGGAGAGGGAAAGGAAGTTTGCTTGTGAACAAAACGATTGTTTTGCAGCAAAAAGAACAGCAGTTCCGCTTCCGGAGCGGATGGCGTACCTTTCAATTCGAAATGAACGGTTTCCAGACGTTGAATGTAATCGGCACGTCCGGCAACAATAACCACGGACAAATCGCGCAGATTTTCATTTATTGCCTGCGGACTTAAAAAGCGCAGTACGCGGTCGGCCAACAGGGCTTCACGCGCCAGGGAAAGGTGGTTGGGGGCATTGTTTCGTTCGACAATAAAAAGCGGTTTTTGCAAGCTCCATTCGCGAATCCGGCGACGGAACGGTTCCCCAGGTATTTGACCCAATAGTAAAAAAGAAGGAAGCGTATTTAGGTGTTGTCGCAATGTTTTCAGAGCAAGATCGTCGTCATCGGGCAAAGGAATAAAACGAAAATCTGCCATACGTTTCAGGTAATCGGGCAGGGGGGAACGGTACAAAAAAATTTGCGCGGGCAGCAAGGGCAAGGTTCTTTGCAGAGTAAAAAACAAAATGCGCATGTTCTCCGTTATTCCCCCGCTGCCAAGCATTAATTCCTTTTGTCCGGATTCCAAACCGCTATCGTAACGGATCGGTTCCAATTGTTCTTTTTCGAACCAGTTTTGCAAGCGTTCGATTAATGGACCGGGTGCTTTGCGGTTGTAACCGCCGCGCGGGGCATACGGGTTGCACAACGGAATGGTTTCGTACACGAACAAAGCGGCCTGAATGGCGGTTGGCGAATATCCCTGTTCTCTTAAATAGGCGGTAAAATCATCTTTTGTGCTTAGCGAAGCGACATCTGCGCTTGCAAAAATTAGATGGCGAAAAAAAGCGGTTAGACGTTGGTCCCCAATGGGATGTCCGATATGGAAATTAATACGTTCCGCATCGGATACGGGAGCCGCGGCTGTTGCTTCGCTAATTTCCGACACTTTGGCCGCTTTAAACGGTTTTAATTGAAAAATATCGTTTGGCATTTATGCTCTGCAAAAATTGGGTGAATCGTTTTGCCAACCCGCTATTTTCTTTGGCGAAAACACGGGCAAGTTCATTTTATTTTTTTGTTTCGTCTTTGCTTTTTTTGAAAACATTCTGCAGAATTTGTTCCAGTGCTTCGATGAGACTACCGGCCTTTTGTTGATCCGCAGCGGAAAGCGAAACCACGGTGCGCGCATTGCGCAATTGCTGACTGGCTTCGGCCAAACGCGCCAACTGCGGCGAAAGAAGCAATAGCTCCGGATGATGCTCGAAAACCTTCAGCTCCTGCTGTTCGCTTTCGAATTGCAGGCGGCGGCGTTCCAGTTCCTGTTCCACTTGCAATTTGGCCAGTTGGGCTTCTTTTTCCTGCTCTTCTTTTTTCAGATTCAATTCTTTAAGTGCCAATTGATGTTCGAGCTGTTTTATTTTTTCATCGGTTTCCAGACGCTTTTTGGTGGCGTTCAAACGGGCTTCCTGGTTAATTTGCTCCGTTTTTTCGCGAATGCGCGCCGCCTCCTGCCGTTGCATGGCCTCGGCAATTTCGGAATCGGCCGGTTCGATGTTTTGTACGTTAATTTGCAAAATATTCAACCCGAATTTCGGGCCTTCTTTTTCCAGCTCTTTTTGCAAATATCGGTACAGGGCCTCGCCGCTCAGCTCGTCGATTTCACGTGATTCGCAAAAGGCTTTGGTAAGCGATTGCAACAGGATGGCGCATTCTTCGCTTGCTTTTTGTACCATGTTTTTATTCCAGCCTCCACTGCGAACCAGCTCGGTTAAACGCTCGGTATTGGCCGCGGTGCTTAAAACGATACTCACTTTTACGGGCAGTTTGCCTTTGGCCTCGCTTTCGAATTCCAGACGAAGCGAATGAATGGTTGCTGGTACGGCCAAACTGAAATGTTTGGGATAATAACGCCCCTTTCGGATTCTAATTTTTCCCGCTTTGTCCGTTAAAATAATCTCGTCCGGACGGCGTAATCGATACTCAAGCAGGAAAATCAAAATCAACAAAATTACAAAAGCGGCTAAAAGAAAAACGATCATGACCATCTCCCGTTAAACGGATTTAATTGTTTTGAATATTAATGCGGAATATTTAAAAAATATGCGTAAAAAGCAATTTTAATTTTTAACGGCCTGGGTTTACTTTCAAAAAGAACATGCGTTAATTCGTTCGTAAAAAAAGAAGTAAAAGAGCAAACGTTAACGACGGAATAGGTAGGGCGCAAAGAAGGCAAAATAAAGGAAGGGCCTCGCCATCCTTAGCAAAGCCCCGCCTTAAAGAGAGTGCTTATCCGTAAAATGCACAAACGCTTGGCAAGCGCAATTAGAATGTTCCTTCGACACCGATGCCGGGTTTATCGTTAAAAATAAATTTACCGTGGTCTACCTTCACGCCGCTAAAAGGATCATTGGCAATGAGCAGGTTGCCATCCAAATCGGCATAATCCACAAACGGAGTTAATTGTGCGGCGGCCGAAATGCCAACCGAGCTTTCGATCATGCAGCCCAGCATAATTTTCATGCCGTAGGCTTTGGCCATGTAAATCATGCGCAGAGCTTCCTGCAAGCCGCCGGATTTCATGAGTTTAATGTTAATTCCGTCGTAGGCGCCAACCAGCTTGGGGATATCTTTGGCCGTTTTAACCGCTTCGTCGGCAATGATGGGGATGTTCACATGGTCGCGCAGCCAGGCGGTTTCTTCGATCATGCTGGCTGGCATGGGTTGTTCGATAAATTCCACGCCCTGATCGGTTAACCATTTGATGTTTTCCAGAGCTTCTTCTTTGGTTTTCCAACCCTCGTTGGCATCTACGCGAATGGGTTTGTCTTTGGTTACGCTGCGTACGGCATTGATGATTTCTTTGTCACGATGCGTGCCTACTTTTACTTTAAGGATGGGGTAAGGTTCGGCTTCGCGTACTTTTTTCTTGATCATTTCCACGGTGTCGATTCCGATGGAATAGGATGTTAACGGTGCGTCGGCCGTGTTGAGCCCCCAAAGTTTGTACAACGGTTGGTTAAAGGCTTTGCCAATCCAATCCATCAAAGCGATGTCGATGGCTGCCTTGGCACAGCTTTGATCGGTAATGCGTTTGTCGATTGCTTCTTTGATGTTGACATAATGAAAAAGGTTCGTATTTTTCAAGATGTCTTCGGCAGCGCGAATGCGGTTGGTGGTTTTTTGGTAATCTTCGCCGTAACGGACGTTCGGGGCCGCTTCGCCATAGCCCACAATACCATCGCGTTCGATGCGTACGAACACGTTATTTTTAAAATTACTCGAATTGCGGGAAATGGTCCAAGTGTGTTTTAAAATGAGTTTTTTGGTTTTTATATCGATTTTCATGGGCCCTGTTCCTGAAATTTTTGGTTGCGATTTGGAACCGGTAGCGGCCGACGCCGAGCTGAACAAAGAAAAGCCCAGAATCGACGTACCGGAAAGCTGTAAAAATTGTTTGCGAGTTAACATGTTGTATCCCTTTCTATTTTAAAATGCGTTTGATCCGTTTAAGGGTGCGCTTGCGGTAAGCGCTAAAATCGGGATCGTGTTCGTCAAGGCTGGTCAGACGTACTTCGCTATCTTGGTGAATAAAACGGAAGCCGCCCAAACTCAAACCTACATGGGTAATGCGGTTACCAACGCCAAAAAAGAGCAAGTCGCCCGGTTCTACATTGGAAAAATCGTCTGCCGGAATAATTTCTCGACCGACCAAAGCCTGTTGGCGTGCGTCTCTGGGCAATTGAATACCGTTTGCTTTGAATACGGTTTGCGTAAATCCCGAGCAATCGCATCCCTTGGCCGAATTGCCACCCCACAAATAGGGGATGCCCATTAACCGATAAGCCACATCGAGAATGTTTTCCGCTTTAACTTCCCTGGGCTTTTTAACCGTTAACGGAGCCAAATGTTTGTCTAATGCGTAACCCTTGCGACCGTCTGGGAGTTCTACAAGGGCCCATTTGCCTCGTTTTTTAATACGCTTAACCACACTGTTCAAAACCGCGTCGCACACAGGAACGGCCTCGACGGAGGGCTGACTGTAAATGCGATCTACCGCTACTGTAAAGCGGTACAGCGGTCCCTTTTGCCAGGCATCAATGCCCTGTTTATCGGTACGCACAAATGAGGTTTTGGTCATCCAGCCCAAATAGCCATAAACGGTTTGAATAAAATACCAACTGCCTTTGCGTTTAAGAAGTTTGAGTACGTTGCCGGTAATGCTTTGGTCAATCAGTTCGGCCGCATGGCGCGGTTGTCTGCGGATATTCGCCGTGCTGACGGCAACTAAAGCGTAAGTGCTGTCTCCCAAAGAGGGATTGGGTAAAACGATACTGCTATCGATTACATGTCCGGCCAGTAATGAGTCTGCTTTTTTAAGCACAAAGTTTTGGGCTTGTTTGACGGTTGTTTCGCCCTTAAGAATCCATTGCCCGTTGTGCTTGCTCAGGTGAAAATCGACCAGGGCCAGGCTTTTGTCTGGTGCAAAACGTAATTGCGCTTGCTTTTGCACGGCCTGAAAGGCCTTTAAAATTCGGGTGGAATCGTTGCAAGAGAGAAAAAGAAAAAATGAAACAAAAAATAACAGAGATTTACGCATGGAATTTCCCGGCTTTGATTGTATTTGTGTTTTATTTTGTTAATTTAACGAACAAACCAACATTTGGCAATCGAAATTTTTTGTATCTTTTATTTTGCATTTTCGTAATTTTACGCATAAGCAAAATTACGAGGTTTTTTATGAAACGTTTGTTCCTTTTTGTTCTGAGCATATTGCCGTTTTTTTTGTCGGCACAAAATCAACCTTTGCGTAATCAGGTGGCACATCTGCTCAAAACGCATCAATACGATCGGGCGGAAAAAATTTTACAACAGCATCAGGACAGGCCCGATGCTCTTTACTATTTGGGAGTGGTTGAACTGCTTAAAGGAAATTGGGACAAAGCCATCGATGCCGCCGAAAAAGGGGCAAAAGTTGTAATGCCCGATTCGAGCAAGGCCCGATTTTACGATCTTTTGGGTGATATTTACGCGGTTAAAGCGCAAAATTCGGGAATGCTTTCATTGATTTTTATTATTGGTAAAATCAAAAAGAATTGGCAAAGAGCCATTGAATACGATTCCGCTAGAATTTCCGCATATCAAAAATTGTTTTCCTTTTATCTGATGGCACCTGGGTTTGCCGGAGGCGACAAAGACAAAGCCCTGAATATTGCCCGAAAAGTATTAACCTTTAATTCGCCTTTGGGGCAAACGATGCTCGGTCAATATTACCAAAAAGAAAAGAAATACGATTTGGCGGAGCAGGCATTTAAGAAGGCCCTGCACCTTGCCCCGGACAGCATAAATGTTTTAAAAGAAGCCGCATATTTTTATTTGCGTATTAAAAACTATCCTCGCTCCCGTAAATTGTTTGCCAAAATCGTTAGCCTAAAGCCTCAAAGCCCATTGGCTTACGATGCCCTTTCGGACTGGTATTTGGAGGCCGGTAAAAAAGATTCGGCCCTGATCGTTTTAAATAAAGCCATTGCGTTGGATTCGTTAAACCAACAAATTATTTTCAAAAAAGCACGGGTGCTGGCAGATTTGGGACAATTTGAGGCTTCACGCAGTTTGTGCAATAAGTTATTAAGGCAAGAGATGTTTTTTTCTTTGCGTGACCAAATTAATTTGTTTCTGAAAAAGATTAAGGATAAGTGAACGAATTTACGGGAACCCTACCTTTTGCTCCCCCGCGTTTAGCTTCCCGCTTTTAATTGTTCGTTGCGTGCGGCCAAATGTAGCGCTTCGATCAGTTCGTCCAATTCGCCTTCCATAATACGATCCAGCTTGTACAGTGTCAGGCCGATGCGGTGATCGGTGACGCGGCCCTGAGGAAAATTGTAGGTGCGTATTTTGGCGCTCCGGTCGCCACTGCCTACCATGGACTTACGCTGGGCGTCAATGGCCGATCGTTGTTCGCTTTGCGCCAGGTCCAAAAGACGGGTGCGTAATACTTTTAACGCTTTGGCCTTGTTTTTATGTTGCGATTTTTCATCCTGGCAGGAAACCACAATGCCGGTTGGGATGTGCGTAATGCGTACTGCCGAATCGGTCGTATTTACACTTTGGCCGCCAGGACCGCTGGAACGAAACACATCGATGCGCAGATCATTAGGATCGATATCCACGTCCACTTCTTCCGCTTCGGGCAATACGGCAACCGAAGCCGCGGAGGTGTGAACCCGGCCCTGTGTTTCCGTTTCCGGAACCCGTTGCACCCGATGAACCCCGCTTTCGTATTTGAGCGTACCGTAAGCCTCGGGGCCTTCCACCAGAAAAATAATTTCCTTAAAACCGCCCCGTTCCGAAGGTGTTGAATTCATAATATCGATTTTAAACCCGTGGTTTTCGCAATAACGTGTGTACATGCGGTACAGATCTCCGGCAAAAATAGCCGCCTCGTCGCCACCGGTACCGGCGCGAATTTCCATGATGGCGTTTTTATGATCGTCCGGGTGTTTGGGGATTAATAGTAATTTAAGCTTTTCACCCAATTCTTCCACTTGTTTTTCCAATTCGGCCAATTCCTCTTTGGCCAGTTCCACCAACTCGGGATCGCTGTCTTCTTTAATGATTTCCTTGTTTTCTTCCAGAGCGTTCAGGGCTTTTAAATAGGGGTTGCCCACCTCGAGAATTTTGCTTATTTCGTTGTGCTCGCGTGAAACTTCCCGATATTCGTTTTGATTATTAAAGATTTCGGGATCGGATAACCGTTCGTTCAATTCTTTCAAACGTTCTTGCAGTTGAATGATTTTTTCTTTCATTAACAAATCTCCTTATGCGCTAACAGGAACCACCTCGGATTGAATGATCGGATCATCGGCCAATTCCGAAGCATATTCTTCGCCAAGCGCACTCTTCAAGGCCACAATGGCTACTTCCAATTGCTGGGCATCGGGTTCTTTTGTCGTAATGCGTTGCAGCCACAAACCAGGGGCAATGCCCAACCGCACGATGGGATTATTCAGATTCTTTGCCGAGGCTTTGAGAGCTTCGTAACTGAGCCCGCCGACAACGGGAATAAGCGGTAAATGTACGGCAAGACGGATGGTAAGCGAAATATGTCCGGTCGTCCAAATAATGACGGTATCGACTATGGCAAAAAAGAGGAGACTAATAACCATGACAATGGCTAAAAAGCTGGTGCCGCAGCGCGGATGAAAGGTGGTGTACGGTTTTAAATTTTCTGGCGAAAGCACAACACGATCTTCAAAGCCAAAAACGGTTTTGTGTTCCGCACCGTGATATTGGAATAATCGGCGTACATCTTTCATGAATGAAATCCCCCAAATGTACAGTAGAAAAAAGGCGATGCGAATGATGCCGGCAAACAAATTAAAGGTTAGGGCTTGCTTTTCAACATCGAACAAAGCCGTGGTCAAATACAAGGGCAAAACGTAAAAGAAGGCCACGCCAACCAGTAAGGCAATGCTCATGGAAAAAACGGCACCTGCGGTAGACATACCTTTTTTCTTCTTTTTTTTGCTCGGTTTGTCTTTTTGGGCAGCCTCTTCCGCTTCGGCATCTTCGATGGCTTTATCGGCCGACCATTGCAGGGTTTTGATGCCCTGAATCATCACCTCGATAAGCATAATGGCACCGCGCAGAATGGGGATGTTTAAAAATTTGTGTTTTTGGATTAAAGATTCGAATTCGTCAACACGTACTTCGATTTTACCGCTGGCGCGTCGCACGGCCGTAGCAATGCGTTTGGGCGAACGCATCATCACGCCTTCGATAACCGCCTGGCCGCCTACGGGCATTATTTTTTCTTCGAATTGTTCGGGCATATTTTTCCTTTTGAATTGATTTGAAATAAAAAAACGGAATGACATGGCACCCCATTTCATTCCGTTTTTGATCGAGAACGTAAAATAAAAATATTATTTTAAGTTGTATTTTCTCATGAACTTTTCAACGCGACCCGCAGAGTCAACCAACTTCTGTTTTCCGGTGAAGAAGGGGTGACAAGCAGAACAAATTTCAACTTTCAAATCGCCAACGGTCGAACGGGTTTGAAATGTGTTCCCACATGCGCAGGTCACCGTGCCGAGTTTGTATTCGGGATGAATACCCTTTTTCACAATGGACCTCCTTAATAATTAATTTTAAGCCACCTAATTTAATTCAAAATTTGCGTAATTGCAAAGAATTTTTTGTGGCTTGTTACGAATTCATATTCCGTAAAAATTCGCGGTTGTTTTTGGTTTCGGCCATTTTGTCCAGCAAAAATTCCATTGCTTCAATGGGATTCATTTCGTTGAGCAGTTTGCGTAAAATCCAAACGCGGGCCAGTTCCTCGCGCGAGAGCAATAGTTCCTCTTTACGCGTACCGGAACGATTGATATCGATCGACGGGAAGATACGGCGATCGGTTAAACGACGGTCGAGCATAAGCTCCATGTTGCCCGTTCCTTTGAATTCTTCGAAAATAACTTCGTCCATGCGCGAACCGGTATCTACCAGTGCGGTGGCAATAATGGTCAAACTGCCGCCTTCTTCCACATTACGTGCCGATCCGAAAAAGCGTTTGGGCTTTTGCAAGGCGCTGGAATCGATACCGCCGGAGAGAATTTTACCACTGTGTGGAACAACCGTGTTGTGTGCACGCGCCAAACGGGTTAAACTGTCCAATAAAATGACTACGTCACGCTTGTATTCCACCAGACGTTTGGCTTTTTCCAGCACCATGTCTGCAACCTGAACGTGGCGTTCTGCCGGTTCGTCAAAAGTGGAAGAAACCACTTCCGCATCTACCGAACGTTCCATGTCTGTGACTTCTTCCGGACGTTCGTCGATAAGCAGAACCATTAAAGTGATTTCGGGATGATTTTTGGTAATGGCATTGGCGATTTTTTGCAAAAGAATGGTTTTACCGGTACGCGGTTGGGCTACAATCAGGCCGCGCTGGCCTTTACCGATGGGCGTCAGTAAATTCATGATGCGCATGGAATAGTCTTTACTGGTGGTTTCCAGATTAATGCGCTCCATCGGATATAGGGGGGTAAGATTTTCGAACAGATCGCGTTCGCGCGCTTTTTCCGGCGATTCGTCGTTTACAGCCTCGACACGCAACAGAGCAAAAAAGCGTTCGTTTTCTTTCGGCGGGCGAATTTGTCCGGTAACCGTGTCACCGGTGCGCAGGCCAAAACGTTTTATTTGTGAGGGTGAAACGTAAATATCGTCCGGACCGGGCAAATAGCTGTAATCTTGCGAACGTAAAAAACCGTAACCGTCTGGTAGAATTTCCAGAACACCTTTGGAAAAAATAAGTCCTTCCTGAGCGGTCTGTTCTTCCAAAATGCGAAAAATAAGTTCGGATTTTTTTAAACCGGAAATACCGGTAATGTTCATTTCCTGAGCGATTTCGGTAAGCTCGGAAATTTTTTTCTTTTTGAGTTCTTCAATGTCTAACATGAATAAACCTCGTTGTTATTTTGAAATTATTGATATATGTCCTTATTATTGGCTACCGGAAATTTCTAAAGTACAAATTTGACAATCAGGGAATGATTGAAACGGAATTCTTAAAATACTTACGCTAACCGGAATATAAAAGCATTCACGCATCTTGTCAAATCAATTTTTTATTTATTCGTTGCGCTTGCTTTGCTTTTTTTGAAAGATAAATGTTTTTAAAGGCAATCGGTTCCCTGAATATTAAAAGGACAAATTTTCTTGTGCCTTTTCCGCTAATAGCTTGGAATATTCAAACGGTTCATCAAATCACCGATTAAATAGTGGCTGCCGCTAACAAGTAAAATATCCGATTGTGTCAATGCGGAACGTGCGCGGCGCAATGCTTGATTTGCATCGCTAATAATTTGTACGGGAACGGAATGCCGTTTAAATGCCTCGGCCAGGCGATTGGCCGAAAGTTTTTTATGGGTATTCGGCTCCGTTAGCAAGATGTTTAGATTTTGTTCGCTCAAATAAGTTACAATCGATTCAAAATCTTTGGTTTCTAACAAACCCAATAATAGCCAAATATTTTTTTGCGGACATACCCGACGAACAAATGAAAGGGTCTGACGAATACCGGCAAGGTTATGGCTTACGTCGAACAGAATACGCGGTTCTTTTTGCACGGTTTGCAGGCGTGCCGGCCAAATTTTGTCTTCCAGAACGGTTTGGATGGCGGAAAAATCGATTTTGCGTTTGCGTTGCAGCAAAAAACGATGGGTTGTCAAAAGCGCAAGTGCAATATTATGTGCCTGAAACGTACCTGTTTGTCTGCTATGTAAAAGCAGGGGGCCAAAGTTTTCGCGTAAAAATTCGATTCGGAATCGTAGGCCGTCTAACGATTGTTCGATTACGGCAATATGCAAATGTTCGGGCAAATAGAAAAACCGGTTGTGATTTGAGACGCGCGTTAGGAAAACGCTGAGCGCTTCGGGTTTTTGTTTGGCCGAAAGTACCGGGGCATCGGCTTTGATGATACCCGCCTTTTCCGAGGCTATTTGTTCGAGGGTGCCGCCCAATTGTTTTTGGTGATCGTAATCGATCGGGGTTATAACTACCAGTTCGGGGCGAACAATGTTCGTAGAGTCCAAACGTCCGCCCAATCCTGTTTCGATTACCGCCACATCCACTTTTTGACGGGCAAAATAGGCGAACCCCAGAGCTGTGGTGGTATCGAAAAAAGTGACTTTGCGTTTGTAAACGTAATCTTGATGTTCCTGCCAAAAACGAACGATAAATTCCGGGTCGATTAAACGGTCGTTAACCCGAATGCGCTCGCGGTAATCTCTTAAATGGGGACTCGTGTAAAGACCAACCTTAAAACCGTGGGCATGTAAAAAGGCAGCAATAAAAAAGGCAGTGGAACCTTTGCCGTTGGTCCCGGCCAGATGAATAATCGGGTAATTTTGCTCCGGATGGCCTAAACGTCGCACAAAATTTTCGATGTTTTCCAGACCCAGCTTAATGGCAAATTCCTGCAGATCGTAAATTTCACGTACGGTTTGTCGATAGGTTTTCATGGGGCTTTTGTTAAATATGATTTGTGGTTAAACGTTCGGAAAATTTTAACGATTACCATTGCCTTTGGTATTAACATGTTCCTGTTTTTGTCGGATTTGTTCGCTGATCATGCCAAAGCGACGTTCACGCTGCATGTAATCCCATACGGCTTCGATAAAAGGAGCTTTGCGGAATTCGGGCCAGGGAATTTCGCTAAAGTAAATTTCGGCATAGGCCATTTGCCACAACAAAAAATTGCTAAGGCGATGCTCGCCTCCGGTACGGATGATTAAATCGGGGTCCGGCTGGTCGGAAGTGTACAAATACCGGCTGACGACGTATTCATTAATGTCATCCGGGGTTAGTCTCCCACTTAAAATTTCTTTGCCCATAGCCCGGAAGGCATCGACCAATTCTTGTCGTCCCCCGTAACTTAAAGCCACATTCAATGTAAGGCCGGTGTTGTTTCGGGTTCGTTCCATACCCTTAAGCATGGCTTTACGGGCGTAATCTGGCAGTTTGTCCAAATGACCGATGGTTTTCACGCGAACATTACGTTCCATCAAACGCTTTATTTTACGGTTGATAGTGGTAACCAGCAATTGCATCAGCGAGGCCACTTCCCAGCTTGGCCGCCGCCAGTTTTCTTCGGAAAAGGTGTAAATAGTCAAATAGCGTATACCAATTTCCGTGCAGGCATCGATCATTTCTTCGACAGAATTAACGCCTTCGTTGTGCCCGGCCACGCGGGGTAGGCCGCGTTTTTTCGCCCAACGTCCGTTCCCGTCCATAATAATGGCAATATGTTTGGGGATATTGCTTTGTTCTTTTAAAATTCGGATTTTTTCCGTAATCGTCAATGTGCACCCGTATTGTTTGTTTAACTAATTTAACCATCACCTTTTAAATGGGTGGCATTAAAAAAGTTGCATATTGTTTTTAACGAAGTGCGAACTTACAAACATTTTGGAGAATAAGCAATAACGAAGGCCCGAAAATCAACAGGTGAAAGCTGCGGCCCGAGCAGTTTTTTTTATGTTTGCGAGCCGAATTTTCAAACGGCAAGCAACGATTCGGGCGGCGTACAAAAATTGCTTTTGGATAGTTGAATGGCTAACTTAATAATTTTAATGAATTGAACCGTTGGGGAACGATGAAGCAGGAAAACATAAGAAATTTTAGTATTATTGCCCATATCGATCATGGTAAATCCACACTGGCCGACCGTTTGTTGGAACGTACGCATACGCTTTCGCAACGCGAATTAAAAGCGCAGGTATTAGACGATATGGATTTGGAACGTGAACGGGGTATTACCATTAAATCGCATGCCGTACGTATGGTGTACAAGGCCAAAGACGGAAAAGAATACATTTTGAATTTGATTGACACGCCCGGCCATGTAGATTTTACCTATGAGGTTTCCCGCAGTTTGGCTGCCTGTGAGGGGGCATTGCTTTTGGTCGATGCCGCTCAAGGCATTGAAGCGCAAACCATTAGTAATTTGTATTTGGCCCTGGAAAACGATGTGGTCATTATTCCGGTTATTAACAAGGTCGATTTGCCCAGTGCTCAGGTGGATGTGGTAAAGCAGCAAATTATCGATTTGCTTGGTTGCAATGAAGATGAAATTTTGCTGACCAGCGCGAAAACGGGTTTGGGTGTGGATGATGTTCTGGAAGCGATCGTACGCGAAATTCCTCCGCCGGAAGGTGATGCCAATGCGCCTTTGCAGGCACTGGTTTTCGATTCGCTTTTCGATAATTATCGCGGTGCGATCAGCTATATTCGAATTTTTAACGGAACATTGCGCAAAAACGATTCCATTTTGTTTTTCAGCACCAAACGTGCCTACCAGGCGGAAGAAATAGGCGTATTGCGTTTAAAGCGGCATCCGGTAAAAGAATTACGTGCCGGTGAAGTAGGGTATTTGATTTCGGGTGCCAAAAACGTAAAAGATATTCACGTAGGCGATACGGTAACCCACGCCAAAAACGGAGCAAAAGAGCCGTTGCCCGGATACAAAGAAATAAAACCGATGGTTTTTTCGGGAATTTATCCCATCGAGTCGGATGAATTTGAAAATTTACGAGACGCTCTGGAAAAGTTATCTTTAAACGATTCGGCTTTGATGTACGAACCGGAAACATCGAAGGCATTGGGTTTTGGCTTTCGTGTCGGTTTCTTGGGATTGTTGCACATGGAAATTGTGCACGAGCGTTTGGAACGCGAATACAATTTGGCTATAATTAACACCGTTCCCAATGTGGTTTACCGCGTGTATTTGCAAAACGGAGAGATGAAAGAAATCCACACACCAACGGATTTGCCGAATCCGGGTACCATTGATCGTATTGAAGAACCGTACATTGCTGCACAAATTATTACGCCTGCCGAATACATCGGAAATATCATGAAACTTTCACAGGAAAAGCGGGCCGTATTCAAAGCAACCAATTATCTGGATCCCACACGCGTGGATATGGAATTTTTATTTCCACTTTCGGAGGTTATTTTTGATTTTTACGATCGTTTAAAATCAGTTTCGCGCGGATATGCTTCGTTCGATTACGAACTGGAAGGATATCGGCCAGGTAAATTGGTGAAGTTGGACATTCTCATAAACGGGGAGCCTGTGGATGCGCTTTCTACCATTGTGCACGAAGACAAGGCTTACGAAATGGGACAAAAACTGTGCCGCCATTTAAAGGAACTTATTCCGAGACAGCTTTTTGTCGTTGCCATTCAGGCGGCCATCGGCAGCAAAATTATTGCCCGTCAAACCGTAAAGCCCTTGCGTAAAAATGTTACAGCCAAATGTTATGGTGGCGATATTAGCCGCAAACGGAAACTTTTGGAGAAACAAAAAGAAGGCAAAAAGCGTATGAAACAAGTCGGTCGAGTAGAAATTCCGCAGGAAGCGTTTTTGGCGGTTCTCTCGATGAATAAGGAAGACTAAGGAATTAGGAGGCATTTTTTGAGCAAGCCTGTTGTCAAAAAGCAAAGTCGTTTTAAAGGATTAACAGAAGGATTATTTTCCGCTTTAATTGCCGCGTTGATTATTCGGCAATTTCTCATTCAAGCGTACACTATTCCCACCTCGTCCATGGAAGATACGTTGCTCATTGGTGATTTTTTGTTGGTAAATAAATTTAATTACGGCATGCGAACACCGGATTGGATTGGCATTCCCTACACCAAAATCGGTTTCGATTTGCCCTGGTTTCGCTTTCCGGCATTGCGCCATGTCAAACCGTATGATGTGGTTGTGTTTCGTTATCCCAAAGATCATTCGTTGGATTACATTAAGCGTTGCATTGCCAAGGGGGGGCAAACCGTGGAAATTGTCAATAAAGTGGTGTATGTGGACGGCAAGAAGTTTCCCCTACCGCCACATGCCAAGTTTGTGGATCCGCGAATTTTTAAACGCGATGAAGGGCACTTTTTCTTTCCGACATTTCGTAATTTGGGCAGCCGGGATAATTACGGCCCCATTACTATTCCCAAAGGCAAATATTGGATGATGGGTGACAATCGCGATAACAGTTCGGACAGCAGAGTTTGGGGATTTGTGGACCATAGCGAAATTGTGGGACAAGCCTTGATTATTTATTTTTCGTGGGATTCGCAAGTGCCTATAACGCAAATTTTCAGGAAAATTCGTTTCGGCCGAATTGGCCGCGTTATTCGATGAAATCCGAAGCCAAAAACATATCTTCGAATCCGGGCCTCTATCTTCATATTCCGTTTTGCGAACGCAAGTGCGGTTACTGTGATTTTTATTCGGTAACCGCATTATCCCGAAAATCCCTGTTTGTGCAAATGCTTATTGCGGAAATTAAGCTTACCGCAGAATCGATATCAAGGGAAAATATTTTTGATACGGTTTATTTTGGCGGTGGTACTCCATCGCTTTTAACCCCAGGAGAACTGGAAAGCATTTTACGTACTTTGCGGCTTGGCTTTAATTTTGCTTCCGATTGCGAAATTACCCTTGAGGTAAATCCAGGCACAGTGGTCGAATCGTATTTGCGCGAATACAGAACGTTGGGTATTAATCGTTTAAGCATCGGAATACAAAGTTTTAATGATCATGAGCTTAAATTGTTGGAACGTATTCATTCGGCCGAGGAGGCACTGCGTACTTTCGATGTGGCCAGAACGGCCGGTTTTGAAAATATTGCCATCGATTTAATTTATGCCTTACCCGGGCAAACAGCAGCCGATTGGCAAAGGTCCATGCAAAAAGCGATCGCATTGAATCCCGAGCATATTTCGGCGTACAATTTGATTTTTGAAGAGGGGACACCGTTTTACAGCCGAAAAGAAAAAGGTTTGTTAAAACCAAAGGGCGAAACGGAAGAATTGAACTTTTTTTTGTTAACCAATGAATTCCTTGGCGATCACGGTTACCAGGCTTATGAAGTTTCCAACTATGCTTGCGATCCGCGTTTTTTTTCGCGGCACAATTACAAATACTGGCGGCATGTACCATATTTGGGCTTCGGGCCTTCCGCCCACAGTTTTTGGCAGGGCGAGCGCCGCGCGAACGTACGTTCGCTGTTGCAATATCTTTCGTTTTTACAAAAGGGCAAGCTTCCCGTGGGATTCAGAGAAACCATAGATGATAAAACCGAGGAATTCGAACACATCTTTTTGCGATTGCGCACCTATGAAGGTTTGCACACGGATTATTTTAAACAACGGTTCGGTCGATCTTTTTTCGATTCGTATCGTTCAATTATTGATTTGTTGCTTTCAGCGGAATATGCCCGGTGGGAAGCACCGTTTTTTCGCCTGACTAAAAAAGGAATGGCTGTTTGCGATGAAATTTTACCGCTTTTTTCGTAAATCGATTTTTCTGATTTTGTTCACACTTTTTGGGGCTTTTCCGGTTTCGGTTTCGGGTCAGCAAATGGACCGCGAACAACGCATTGCCGACTTTTTGAAAAATTCGGGGAATTACGAACAGGCTTTGGCGCTTTATTTAAAAGCATATCATGCGGGCAAACAAAATTTTATTTTGATAAATAACATTCAACAATGCTACGAAAAACTAAAGCAATACCCAGATTTAATTGTCTTTTTGCAAGATGTAATAAAACGGAATCCCGGAAATCTGGAATATCGGGTAAAGTTAGGACGGGCATATTATTTAAACGGAAATCCTGAAAAGGCCATTGCCCTGTGGGATTCGTTATTAAAAACACACCCCGAAAATATTTATTTGTATCGGTCGCTGGGCGCCAATTTGATTCAACTTCGCCTGTACGACCGGGCCATTCGGGTTTATCGGGCTGCAATCGAAAATATTCCCCGCCAAAAAAGTTTGTATCGTGAAATTGCCATGATTTATCGGGCGCAGCTTGATTATGCGCATGCTCTTAAAAACTATCTGAATTACTACAAAGCTTTTCCATCTCAATTCGGCTATATTCGTTCGCAAATTATTGCCATGAGTTCGGATACCTCTGCTATTGTCCCTATGATTACGGTTCTTCAGGAATACCAGCAGCACAACAAATCGTTACTTGGGGTAAACGAATTGTTGGCGGATATGTTTTTGCGACAAAGAAATTATGCGGCGGGATTTAAAGTTTACCTTTCGCTGTACAAAAAAACCGGCGAAAGCAACTATTTGTATCGTTTTGCCAACAAGGCGGCAAAAGCCGAAGCTTTCGATTTTGCCAACAAAGCATTGCAAATATTAACGAAGGAAGCCGGAAATTCAAAACGGAAAGCCTTGTTTCGTCTGGAACTGGCCCGTAACTATTACAAATGGGCGAAGCAGTTGATTGCCAAAGGTCAGCAAAAAAAAGCAATAAAAAAGATCGGGAAAGCAGAAAAATTTGCCGACGAGCTGCTGCATTCCAAACCGCGTTCGGGATATTGGTGGGCTGCCTGTGATTTGAAAGGTGATATTGCATTAACATATTATCAGGATGTGGATCGAGCGATTACCTGGTATCAAAACGTATTGGCCGCACATATTGATATTGGCAGTAAAGATCGTACGCGTCTTAAGCTTGCCCGTTGTTATTTGATTAAGGGTAATTTGAACCGGAGTTTGCATATACTGAACGAAATACGATCGGCAATGTACGGAAATTTGGTACGCTTTAAAAAGGCGGAAATATTATTTTATCAGGGGAAATTACATAAAGCCAAACAGGCATTTCAAAATCTTTCGCAAACGCTTTCGGCCGAAGATTCGTTGGCCAATAATGTATTGGAACGGCTGCTGTTATTGAATTACAGTGACCGCGATTCGGCCGTTTTGGTAAAATTCGCTCGGGCTGAGTTACTTAAACGACAAGAAAAATTATCGGAGGCTGCTCGTATTTTTGAACAATTGGAAAAAAAACAGTCCGATTTAAGCGCCCGCTGCGGAGAAGAAGCGGTTAATTTGTATATTAAAATGGGTAAACTCGATCTTGCCGAAAAGTTAATCCGAAAAATTGAAAACGATTATCCCAATTATGTGAATAATGATCGTTTATACTTTTTACTGGCATTGGCCCGACAAAGAGAAAAGCGTTGGCAAGAGGCTTTTGAGACATATCAGGCATTAATCAACAAATATCCCGATAGCTTCTTATTGGAGCAAGCGCGGGAGAATGCACGGATGATTCGTAAACTTTATTTGAAAGCGCAGGTGGAGTAAATGAAACGCATGGCCAAATGGTTGTTGCTTTTGTTTTTTTTAGTAAACGGCGTTTGGGCGCAGTACATTTTAATTCCCATGGATCTGAGCCAGACCGACCATTTAAAAGCGTATGGCATTGCTTATTGGGTGCTTAAGCAGGGAATAAATGTGGAATGGTTGCTCAACTATCGCGGCGGTTCTTTTTTATTTACGGATACCAAAGGATTCCGTGACGAATGTACGTTGCGAGGTGTCCGTTATGAACTGAAAAACGGAGCTCAGGTCAATAAAATTTACGCCGAGATAGAGAACAATAACATGGATCGTGTGTTGTTGGAGAAGGCCCCGAAAATCGCCGTTTATACACCGCCCACTTCCTTGCCCTGGGATGATGCGGTTACGCTGGCATTGGATTATGCGGAGATTAAATACGATAAGGTTTATGATAAGGAAGTATTGGACGGTAAATTGGCAAATTACGATTGGCTGCATTTGCATCACGAAGACTTTACGGGGCAATATGGTAAATTTTGGGCGGCTTTTCACAATCAACCATGGTACATACGGCAGCAAATGGAAGCCGAAAAGTTGGCGCATGAATTGGGCTTTAAAAAGGTCAGCAAAGAAAAGGCGGCTGTTGCGGTGGAAATAAGGCGTTTTGTGGTGAACGGCGGATTTTTATTTGCCATGTGTTCGGCCACGGATGCCTTGGATATTGCTCTGGCTGCCCAGCACACGGATATTTGTGATGCGGTTTTCGACGGAGACGGCATCGACCCGGATTACCAAAAGAAGTTAGATTACAGTCAATGTTTTGCTTTTCAAAATTTTAAGTTGATTACCGATCCTTCGATTTACGAATTTTCAAATATCGATGTGCCACCCAGTTACATGCCGCGGGTGCGTGATCCGGAATCGGACTATTTTACTTTGTTCGAATTTTCGGCCAAATACGATCCCGTACCTACCATGCTCACGCAGGATCATGTGAATGTGATTAAAGGGTTTATGGGGCAAACGACTATGTTTCGTGAAGAATTAATTAAGCCCAATGTAACGATTATGGGTAAAATCGAAGGTACGGACGAGGTAAAATACATTCACGGAAACGTAGGCAAGGGAACGTTTACCTTTTACGGGGGTCATGATCCGGAAGATTACACACATCGGGTGGGCGATCCGCCGACGGATTTGAGTTTGCATAAGAATTCGCCTGGCTATCGTTTGATCTTAAATAATGTTTTGTTTCCGGCGGCAAAAAAGAAAAAGCTGAAAACATGAAAAGAGTTTGGTAAATGGTTTGTTTTGCTTGCGTTTTAAGGAGAAACGGAATAAGTGGTTTTTCGTGATTGCATCGGGTTTAAATTTTGCCGTATCTCAATGTCTGTTTTTGTGTTTTACCTTAAATTTTTGGTATCATGAATCGGGATAAACGCTGAGATGGAATTGTTTGTATTGCGGAGATTAACGTAATTCAAAAGGAGCGATCGTAATGAAAAAGTTGAACATTCGCACGGGAAGCAGAACCGAATTAACGGATATTACCGGAGCTGTTCAGCGAGCAGTGGATGAAAGCGGTGTGCAAAGTGGTGCGGTTACGGTTTTTGTGCCCCACACAACGGCGGCAGTAACCATTAACGAAAATGCGGATCCGTCCGTAAAGCGTGACATGCTGTTCGAAATTAATAAAGTTATTCCGTTCGATGATGATTATCATCATCTGGAAGGCAACTCAGCGGCGCATATCAAATCGTCGTTGTTCGGTTGTTCGGAAACGATTATTATCGAAAACGGTCGGTTGCAACTGGGCACGTGGCAGGGAATTTATTTTTGTGAATTCGATGGTCCGCGTCATCGTCAGGTGTGGCTGAAAATTATGGGGGAATAAGTGCGTTTTGGGCTTGCTGTTAAATGGGATAAAACGTATTTTATTTTAAAAAAAGAACAAAGGATTCGATTATGTTGGATGAAATTATTGATGTTTTTATTGATCGCATTCGTGGGAAAGTGCTCAGCGATGAAAAAATGACTGTTGTGCCTCTGGCATATTTGATGACGTTAGATATTCCGCAATCCATAAAGCATTTTTTTGATCAGGAGGTGGAGCTTTGGATTCGTGAGGAAGAGGAAAAGTTTTCCAGTAGTGATCGTTTTAATTACGATTTACCCGAGATTCGTGTTTTAATCGATCAGATTTTTGATTTGCTGAAGCAAACCGCTCAGTTTAATCTTCCCAAATTTAATCAATTATTGGAACGTGCGGTAAAATTGCAAATGAATTTTGTTATCGAACCGCATCGCACGTTAACACAGTTTTTGTTTAAAGATCGTCCGGTTATTTCGACCATTGAGGTTTATGATACGTTAAAATACTTTTTTCAATTTGAATATTACAAAGAGGCCATTTCAGAGTATTTTAATACCAAGTATTTGAAGACGATTTCACAGGAACAGTTTGTTGAGCTGCTTAACCGCATTGATGACAAGGTATTCGGTGAAAATCGCGTGGAAATGACATTGAAAGCCCTGAAAACGATTATGAATTTTTTAAGCGAGGCGCAAGGAACAAAGGTGACGTCATTACCGGTTAATGTGCTTTACGCCGCTTTGCGTGATCGTAATTTGAATGATTTGGTGGAAAAGATTGAACAGGCACAAAAGGAGATTCAGTTAAGTGAGCTTTCGTTTGAGATGATCGAGAGTATTTTGTTCGGTCGGTTAAGTCAGCCCGAAGAGGCGCCGCTTGAAAAGGTCGATTTTGACCAGCTTGAAAGCATGGAGGAAGAAAATATTGAAGTTCCTGTAGATGATATTGACGTTGGAGAGGCGCCTTCCGAGGTAGCGATTCAAGAGGAATTAGCCGAAGATGAGGAAGATGAAGCGGAAGAAGAATATGAAGAAGAAACGGAACCGGAATTAAACTTTGAAGAGGATGTTCACGAAGAGGAGCTCGGTTCGGAAGAAAAGGAATTTGAACCCAAAGCTGGTGTGTCTGCTGCGGATGAATCTGTTCCCACTTATGAGCAAGAGCTTCCTCCGGCAGACTACGAAACGGCTACCGAGCCTACTGGGGAGGCGGAGCAAGAGGAGTCTCCGGCGTTTGAAGAAGAACCGCAAGAAGAATTTGCCGATACCTATGAGGAACCTGCCATTGAGGAACAAGCACCTAAAAAATCCCGTGTGGCAGATGATCTGGCTGAGCATCTGGCACGACAAATTGCTTCCGAGGGTCCGCTTGAAGATTTGCACAATATGATTAAAGGGCGGACGCGTAAAAAAATCATTAAAAAGTTATTTAAGAAGAACGAGCAGGTATTTAACGAATTTTTGGACAAGCTGAATAAAATTCAAACATGGAAAGAAGCATCTCATTTTATTGATGATACATTTTATGAAATGAATATTAATCCCTATTCCAAAGAAGCAATTTTGTTCAGTGATATTGTTTATATGCGTTACTTCCCCAAAGATAAATACATGGATCAGCATTTGGAAGACGATCATTTTTAAATTTTCTAAGCGCTTGCGGAGCTGGTGAATGCATCGTTTTTTAATTATCGGTTTTGGTAAATTGGGCAGTAGTTTGGGGCGCTTTTTGTTAAATGCCGGAAGCCGATCTTTGTTGGTGGTGGATTCGCAACCGTATCAAACGTTGTTTGGCAATGTGGTAGAACGGGATAAGTATTTTAATATGCTTAGCGAAGCAACGGTTGCGGATGCGTCGTTTATTTTTATTTGTACGAGCGACGATCATATTCCGTCTGTGGCCAAGCAGTTGTCGTCTTACGAATTGAAAAATAAGTATATTGTACATACTTCTGGTGCTGTCGATGTACAGCCTCTTGTTTTTTTGCGCGAGCAAGGGGCTAAGGTTGGTAGTTTTCATCCTTTGCAAACCTTTAATGAAATGTTTTTATCGGCTGAACGTTGGCATTCCGTTTTTTGTACTTTTCAGGGCGATGGTTCCGTATTACGTGATTTGCGGAAAATATTCGATAAGGTAAATACGCAAATTATTGCCGTAACCGGTGCTCAAAAGCAGGCTGTTCATCTTGCGGCAACGATAACGGCTAATTTTCAGGCCGCTCTTTTTAGTTGGGCTACCGAAATTATCGGGCAATCTGGTCTGGAAGATTTTCCGGTGGGGAAAATGCTGGGGCCGTTAGTAAGGCAGGTTACGGAAAATGTTATTGAAAAACCGTTGCCTGCCATCCTTTCTGGGCCTTTACAACGCGGCGATTTACAAACAATTCGGCGACATGTGCAGTATTTACGGCAATCGAAGGATGCGATGGCCTTGGAGCTTTATCGCCTGTTGTGCCTAAAGTTGTTACAAAATCGGCAATTTCCCATTAAAAATCGAAAGCAACTGCAAGATTATTTTGATTCTTTGGAGAAATGAATTTGCTTTGGAAAGAAGATTATCATATTCATACAAAACGGTGCAAACATGCTACGGGAGAGATGGAAGAATATGTTGAGCAAGCGATTAAAAGCGGTTTTAAAGAAATAGCTTTTACCGATCATATCCCGCTTCCCGATCGTTTTGATATTGCTCATCGCATGGATTTGTCTGAGCTGGAATCCTATGTTTCCGATGTGTACAGATTGCAACGGAGTTATTCGGAGATTAAAATTATTCTGGGTATTGAAGCGGACTTTATCGATGGGATGGAGAGGTATCTGGAAAACATTTTCATGTCTTTTCCTTTTGAAGTGCGTATTCTTTCGGTACATTTTTTGGCGCACTGGCCGGAAGGTAATTGGGTTTTTAAATATAATTTTCCGAATAAGTCTTTGCGTCAAATATACAGTGAGTATTTACAGTCGGTGAACAGAGGGATTGAAACGGGCTTTTTTAATATTGTGGGGCACTTGGATTTAATTAAACAACGGCATGTCTCGTTGTTGCGGGATAATGAAAACGAAGTGCGGGAGATCTTTAAGGGCGCCGCTGATAAAAAGATGGCCATTGAAATAAATACTTCGGGTCTTCGTAAGCCCATAAAGGAAACCTATCCTAATTTGGCGTTTTTGCCGCTGATTGCCGCATACGGTCTTCCTGTTACTTTGGGCTCTGACGCTCATGCACCTGATCAGGTGGGGTTTGCGTTTGATGAGATCGGGGAAAAAGTTTTGCGTCAAAAGGGCCTGCATAAAGGGCGTGTTTTACACGGAAAAATAGAAAGTACCGTTTAATTCGTGTTTTTTCCTGCCTGAGAAAAGGTGTGGCTGCTGGCTATGTCTGCAACAAAAATAATATATGAAATAGTAGATGTTAAAACGTATGACGGTTACAAACCGTCGGAACGACCGACAGGCTTTGCATATGAAGGGGTTGAACACCATGTGGTAGAGATTTTGGATCGCTGGTACGAAGCCAGCCGAATAGCCGGACGGCCTACATATGATTACTTTAAAGTGAGGAGCGATAAAGGGGGTGTTTACATTTTGCGTCACAATCGAATGCATGATGTGTGGTCGGTGCTTATAGGATGAAAATGGCGGTAAAATGAAAGTGGCGATTGATTGCTATCAATCGCCACCGGATGCGCTGCGGCTGATTGCGATCAGCCGCAGTTCTGCGAAATAATAAAATCTAAATAATCCCCTTCTCTCTCAAATAATCAATCACCATTTGCGCGCTTTCCTCCAGTGATAATTTGCTGGTATCGACCAGCAATTCCGGTTTCAGCGGTTCTTCGTACGGGGCGTCGATTCCGGTAAATTGTTTGATTTCTCCGGCCCGGGCTTTCTTGTACAGTCCTTTGGGATCGCGTTGTTCGGCCACCTCCAGCGGCACCTTAACAAACACTTCGAT
>CAZRBA010000133.1:0-9809 GCA_964598255.1 uncultured Caldithrix sp.
GAACCTCCGACCCACTGCTTAGAAGGCAGTTGCTCTATCCAACTGAGCTAAGGGCGCAACGAAGTCGGGGCGAGAGGATTTGAACCTCCGACCCCCTGCTCCCAAGGCAGGTGCGCTAACCAGACTGCGCTACGCCCCGAACGGGCTTTTCCGTTGCTCTATTAATTTAGAGCTCACAAATTTAAGAGATCAGTTAGTCGTTGTCAATTTTTTTTACATATTCGATAAGAAATTTTTTAAACTTATCCAATGCTTTGGCCCGATGACTTATTTTGTTTTTTTCTTCATGGCTTAACTGAGCATACGTTTTACCTAACTCAGGTACCCAGAATAGCGGGTCGTAACCAAACCCTCCATCCCCTTTTAATTCGGATAAAATAAATCCTTCGGTAATTCCTTCAAAAAACCACTCGTTTTCTTTGGTTTTAAAACAAACCGTACAAACAAAACGGGCTTTTCTTTGTTTTTCGGTAAAAAAACGCATTTTTTTTAATAGTAATGCGTTGTTTTGATTATAATTAGCATTTTTGCCAGCAAAGCGAGCGGAACGAATTCCGGGTTCATTGTTCAAAGCAGGTACTTGTAATCCCGAATCATCGGCTAAAGTTGGAAGACCGGTCATGTTAAAATAAGTACGGGCCTTAATAGCAGCATTTTCTGCAAATGTACTTCCTGTCTCATCTACTTCAAGTTGATCGGGCAAATCGAAGATTCCTTTTAATTGAATTGGTAAATCTGCTAATATTTCCCTGATCTCTTGAAGTTTATGGGGATTGCCCGTCGCTACTAGAATTTCTTTCACGGAAAAACCTCGTATTAATAAATGCAAAATCTAAAAAAGAATAACGGACGTTTCAAATCTTAATTCGAACCGGTTTATAAGTCGATTTAAATTTGTAGAAAATAAATGAATTGAGAAAGTTGGAAGTTCATAAAACATTTTTTAAAGGAGTGTGAAGGCTGTACGGGGGCAATATTTGTTTTTTGATTTAAAGTCATTTTGTGTTACAGGGAAAGAAAGAACCATTAGAAAAAAAGCAATAAAGAGATACTACAAATGGATGATTTGAAATTCCTGCGGTAATACCAAATAAGTGTTCAAGGTTTAAAAAGAGATACCATTAACCCGTGAATAGAAGATCAAAATTTTCAGAATTTAAAATGACTACATCATTGCCATAATAATCTTTATTTAAAGGATGTTCCATTATAAAGACGGAACGTCCTGAATTTAGCAATAGGTTAAAATAAGTTTCGAGCCTTCCCCCTTTGGAAATATATAAAAAGCATATTTTTTTATTTTGCGACAATAGCAACATGTCTCTTTGCCGGATTAATTTTTTATTCGCACGTTTACTTTCTGTTACCGGAGCAATTATGAGTAATTTTTTTTCGTCAAGCATTTGTTGCTGAAGGAGTGTAGGTTTTATTGTGTTCAATTCTCTGGCAAAATAATGCAATACATTAGCCGGTTGGGTAATTTCTATTTGTTTTAGTAACATCCTTTCTACCGGTGAATGCCATCCGCTTGATAATCCTATTGGCAATTTTCGCAAACGATCAAAAAAGTTTAGAATATCGGGCAACATTATTTCGGGAGTATTGCGTGAGGCGAAAATAGCAATTTTGTTTTGGCTGAGTAGCTCAATATTACCACGAGTCGTAAAAACTATGGAAGGTAAGTCCATCGATCCTCCACGGTTTTTAATCGGACTTTACAAAAACTAATTTTTTCCGAAATAAAAAATTAAAACGGAATTATTTTCAATCGCAATAGATAAAAGCCATAATCTGGTTGAATAAAGCAGAAAGTTCGAATCGTTCCAACGAATTATTTTTCGCTTAGCAACTCTATTGCTTTTAGGTAGCGTTCCATCCGCTGACAATCTTCAGGAAGTATGTGTTTTAATCGACTTGCATCCAGATTATCCTTAAGGTCGGCCAATTTAACAATTCGTGCCAGATGATTTTTCTTGACGCGCCAAATATACTCGATGTAATCTTCTTTCGTTTTTTTGGTCAAACAAACCACGGCTTCGATAATTTCGGAATCAAATCCTTCCCGACGGAGCTTATTTGGCGTAATGTCCGAATCTTCAATCACATCGTGCAGCAGGGCTACTACTTTTGCTTTAGTTTCTTGTAATTGTATCATCATTCGAATCGGATGTAAAATATAGGGCTGGCCACTTTTGTCTACCTGTCCTTTGTGCGCTTTCAGAGCGATGGCCAGGGCTTTTTCCAGATCGGAAGCGGATTGCAAGAATGTCTCCTTTGTTTAGGATTCGATGGGATTGCCTTTTACATCCAAAACCAAAACATCAAACTTTGATTCGAGCTGTTTCAGAATTTTTTCACGGTCTCCGACCAGAACAACCTGCATTTCATCCGGCTGTAAATAATTTGCTGCCGTTTGGCGAATATCTTCTATGCTTATTTCGGCCAATTTTTCGCGAAAAGTACGATAATAATCATCCGGCAAATCGAACGTAATAATATTGGCCAGCGCATCGCTAATTTGGTCGATGGTTTCAAAGGCATTTGGAAATACACCGGTCAAATATCCGCGTGCATTTTGTAGTTCTTCGTCATTTACGTTTTCGGATCGCAGACGTTCTATTTCATTAAAAATTTCGGTAATGGCCGGAGCCACGTATTCGTTTTGAATGGCCGCTCCGATGGTAAGAATACCAATGGCCGGTCGATAGATCAAATTGGAATGAATGCTGTAAGTAAAACCGTTTTTTTCGCGCAGATTTAAATTCAAGCGCGATAGAAAATAGCCGCCTAAAATTTCATTAGTTAATTTGATTTTGTAAAAATCGGGATGTTTGCGTTCGGGTAAAAATTGCCCAAGGCGGATTTCCGTTTGTGCGGCGTCTGGTTTATGAACCAAAACAATGGGCGGATTTATGGAAGGGAAAAAATCATCGCTTACTTCCGTACGGATGATTTTGGCATCCCATTCGCCGAAATAGTTTTTGCTCACAGCAAAAGCCTCTTCCGGTGAAATATCTCCAGTAAAAATTAAAGAGGCCGAGCGGGAAGGTAGGTGGTCCAGATAAAATCGGCGCAAATTACGCAGCCTGATTTGCGGTAGACTTTCTTCGTTGCCCTCAATGGGTAAGGCGTAACGATGTTCCGCAAAAAGTTGCCGAAAAAGATGTTCGTTAGCCAGGCGTCCGGCAAGGTCCAAAACTTGCAGGCGGTCCACCATTATTTCGTCGCGCAATCGGTCAAATTCCTTATCCGGCAAAATTGCGTTTTGCACTACTTCGCTCATAAGCGAAAAAGCGCTGACCAGATGCTCTTTCAATACATTGATTTCCACAAAAAAGCCATTCCAGGCCACATGCGAATTGTATTGGGCACCTAAACGTTCAAACTGGTCTGCAATTTGTTTACCGGTAAAGTTTTTACTGCCTTCCAATAGAAGTTGGGCCAATAGGTTTAATTCGCCTTCGGCACCACGCTGGTCATCCAACGGGGAAGCATTGATATAAAGCAGTACGTTTACCAAGGGTAAATTGGATTTTGTTGCTGTGATTATTTTTAGACCGTTTTTTATTTCCGAACGGATAAACGGCGGAAATTGAAACGGACGAGGGGTATCCGGTTGCGGAATTTGAGTTCTATCTATTTCATGTCTGGTCATCGTTACCTCATCGATTGGTTTCCGGTACAAAAACTACATTAACCCGATTTTCGGGATTTAAATATTGCCTTGCGGTTTGCAGGATCGTTTCCTGATCCACCCGTAAATAAAAATCGATATCACGGTTTAAGCGTTCGGTATCTTTAAAATACGTATGGAACATATTAAGCATGTCTGCACGAACCGAAACGGATTGCAAGTCGCGAATTTTGTGGGCGATTATTTGATTTTTTACCCGTTCGAGTTCGACATAAGGCACTTTTTCTTGTTGAATGCGTTGTATCTCATCTTCGATTGTTTTTTGCAAGGTATCTATTTTTACTTCCGGACGAGGCGTTGCCACGATAAACAGCAGAGAAGTATCGCTCATAGGTAGAATAAAGGTTTGAATATCTTGGACCATTTGTTTCTGATAAATCAGTTTTTGATATAAACGCGAACTTTTGCCCCCGTTAAATAAACCGGCAATAATATCGGCTGGGTAGATTGCATCGCTTCCGATTCCTGGCAGGTGGTAGGCCCAGTGCATGCGTGGCAAATGAACGTTATCCTTTACCATGGCTTTTTTTTCGCCGCTGTTATATTGTGTAAAACGAGCGGAAATTTTCGGGATTTTCTTATAGGGCGGGATAGGTGAAAAATACAAATCGATCAACTCTCTGGCTCGATCAATATCAAAATCGCCGCTAATTGCCAAACTGGCATTGTTCGGAGCATAATAGGTTCGGAAAAAATCTTTGATGTCTTGCAATGTGGCGTTTTCCAAATCTGCCATATAACCGATAACAGGCCAATGGTAGGGATAGTCTGGTTCGAAGGCTAATTCCAATATTTTTTCCAGCCATAAACCGTACGGTTGGTTTTCGTAACGTTGGCGCCGTTCGTTTTTTACCACTTCTAATTGTGTACGAAATTTTTCTTCGTTTAAAGCGGGTAATAAGTAGCCCATGCGATCCGATTCCAGCCACAACCCCATTTCCAAATAGTGAGAAGGAAGGGTTTCGTAATAATTGGTGCGATCAAAAAAAGTGGAACCGTTCAACGTACCGCCGACGCTTTGGATGAGCTGAAAATGCATCTCAGGAGGGATGTGCTGGCTTCCCTGAAACATCATGTGTTCGAACAGATGGGCGAATCCGGTTTTGCCGGGCCGTTCGTTTCTTGAGCCCACCCGGTACCATAAATTGACCGAAACGATCGGGACATCACTTTCCTGATGTAAAATAACATGTAATCCGTTTTTTAAATCGTATTCTTGAAATTCAATATCCATAAGGTGCTTTCTGTTAAACGATGAAACCATATTACAAAAATACAAAATTAGCAAAGGACGGGCATAAATGCCACTAAAAAGAAAAAGCGCTCTCCGAAAAGAGAACGCTTTAAAACGCCAATTTAAAAATAGCAATTAAAGGAGCTGTTTGATAATTCCTTCAAATGTTTGTTCTGGGCGGGAACCGACTATTTGACCTACTACTTTACCCTGACGATTAATCACAAATGTTGTCGGAATACTGCGGATGCCACCGTAGAGTTGAGATACACCCTTTTTGTCATAAACAATCGGATAGTTAATGCCCACTTTTTCGGCATAGGGTTTTACCTTGTCAAATTCGCGCGGATCGACGGCCACACCTAAAACAATAAAACCGTCTTTGCCGTATTTTTTTACCAAATTGATAAATCCGGGAATTTCGCGTTTACAGGGTGGGCACCAGGTTGCCCAAAAATTGAGAAAAACAACTTTGCCTTTAAAGTCACTTAATTTGATATTTTTTCCGTTCAAATCGGGCAACTCAAAATCCGGAGCTACCGGATATTGGTCTTCTGGAGTCGTAGCAGCCGCACTTTTTTGTACGGGTTGCTGCTGTTGCGTGGATACGTTTTGCGTTTCAGCTTTGGATTCGGTTTTGTTTCCGCTGAAAATGACCAAGGCAATGGCAATAATCAGGACAACAATACCACCGTAGATAAGGTATTGTTTGCTGTTTGCATTGTTCGACATAAAAGATCCCTTCTTATTGTTTTTGTTTTAATGCTTGAAAATAGTCCACAATTTGTTTAATATAGGCGTTTTCGGGCAAAGCACCTTCAATATGATAATCATCACCAATCATGGTTCTGGGTACGCCACGCACATTGTAACGCATGGAAAGCTCGGGAAATTCCGTGGCTTCTACCATGTCCGCCGTAACAAACGGATTTTCGATGGCGATGCGATGAGCCAAGTGCACCGCTTTTGGACAGTACGGACAAGTCGGTGTTACAAAAACCTGTAAACGTAACGGAGCATCAATTTGTTTCAATAATTCACGCGATTCCGAGCTTAGGCCCGAGTCTCTTTTTGAGACATCTACAATGTCTTCGAGTACGGTGGAAAATTCGTATCCGGACGGAATTCCGTAATAACGAATTCCATAATCATTATCCCCGGCAATGATGGTTGCCGGTACTTTATCGACATGGTATTTTTCCGCCACGTCTTTATTGGTCATGAAATTATAAAGTTCGAGACTTAGTTTGTCGCTCAGTTCCACCAATTCTTCCAGAATTTGTCTTGTTTCGGGGCAGTACTGACATTCAATTTCTTGGCTGAAGTTGATAAGCCGTACATTTCCCTGCAAATCGGAAAACAATTTCTGAATGTATTCTTTGTCTTTTTCTTGCAAAAAAGCCATTGATCTATCCTCCCCTGCCTAATTGAGTGTGTTAACGGTTGCCGAGTAATAATCCAGTTTTCCGGTGATCATGTGTTTGGGCACAGCTCCCACAAGCTGATCGACCACGTCGCCATTTTTAAAGATCAAAAGCGTAGGTATGCCTCGAATATTGTAGCGCGCGGCAATTTCCGGATTTTCATCTGTATTAAGTTTAACAACTTTAACGCGTCCGGCGTATTCCCGGGCAATTTGTTCCAGTACCGGCGCGATGATGCGACAAGGTGCACACCAAGGCGCCCAAAAATCTACAATTACAGGAATATCGGATTTCAGAACTATTTGCTCAAAATCATGAGCGCTTACAGCAATGGGTTTCATCTATTTTCCTCCCGAATTATTTTTCAAATTTGCTTTTGGTTTTTGATGCAGATTTAAAATAAAGGATACATTTGCTGATAGCGGCAGATAACGAGAAGAGGAGCAGAGCGAAAAGTTGACGGGTTATTTACGTGAAGGTAGTTCTTTGTGCTGTTGCAAATCTTTTAAATTTAAGGCTTCAAGCAGGCGATTGTTAACATCTTCCGGTAATTCCTCGGGACATTCGGCTTCGCGGCAGAGAAAGATGGTTCGTTTGACCGTATCAAAATAAACCTTGCAGGTGGGGCAGGTTTTTAAATGATCAAGAACTTCCTGGCACATAGGGGCGTCCAAATCTTCCCCCATGAGTTCGCAAATTTCCTTAATACGTTCCTTATGATGAAGAGGCATGTTTACTCCGTGCCCTTTCTTCAAAATAATCCGACAAATAATCTCTTAAAAATTGCCTGGCTCTGCGCAGGCGTATTTTGACGTTTTCTTCGGTAATATTCAAAATTTCACTAGTCTCTTTAATGGACAAGCCTTCGATGTCTCGCAGGATGAAGACGCTACGATAAATGTCCGAAAGTTTGTTAATGGCTTCATCTATTTTTTTACGCACTTCGTTATCGTAAATGCCGATGGACGGATCTTGACTCCAATCCACAAACACGCGGCTTTCAACGCTTTCCTGGAAATCCGGATCATCATTCAATTCCTGAAAAACCACTTTTTTCTTGCGTAAACGCATTAAAGCCGCATTTGTAGCTATGCGGTAAATCCAGGTAAAAAAAGACGACCGGCCATCAAAGGTGTGAATTTTTTCAATGACCGTAAGAAAGGTCTCTTGCAAAACGTCTTCTGCGTCTTCGCGACGCCGTAGAATGCGTAAAACCAAATTGTAGATGCGTTCGCTGTATCGATTGACCAGAGTTGCCAGTGCAGCCCTGTCGCCCTGTTTGGCTCGTTCAACTAATTCTTTTTCCGTCAATCGTTTCTCTTCCTCTTATGATGATGAAATTTGTCCAATGGTACAAAATTTTAGGAGTATAGTTCCTAAACTTCGAATTTAAAAAATGATTGACAATGCGCCAAATTTTTCGGATGATTTGTTAAAACAAGGGTATTAAGCGGTACAATGAATGTTAATAAGGGTTTTATTGCCAAAGGTATTGCTGTTTTTGAGTCATTGATTTTACCGATAATCCTTCACTGAATAAAGAATAATCAATCAACCGATCAATTTTTTCCAGCTACTGATCCACATAGATTGACACAAAGGAAAGGAAAAAGGAAAAATGAAAAAAGAAAAAGGAAAGGGTGAAAAGAGCGCCGGTGCCTCGATACATCCCGATGAATCGGGACCACTCGGCAACCGGCTTTTTCCCGCAGGGCTGCAAACTGCCACACGCAAAAGGCCCCCCTTTGAGGCTGTTGCAGATTCAGTTTGAGTAAAATTTGTAAAATTTATAAATTATGTGCGATAAATGGATCAATAAAAACAGGAAATTTCCATGGGTTTTATACCTTATAATCGATCGCAAATGAACCTACTTGGCTATAGCATCGAAGATTTTGCCAGGAACGATCCAAAGAGTCGATTTGTAGTGGAGTTAGTATCGCGTCTCGACCTGAGCGCTCTTTATTCTCGATATAGTTCACAAGGTGGTGATTCCTATGCCCCTGACATGATGCTTGCCCTATGGTTTTATGCCTATAGTAACGGTATCACCAGTACCCGTAAACTCGAAGAGTTGTGTAAATTTGATACGCGCTACATGTACATCACAAGCAATCAGCAACCGGATCATAGCACATTAAGTCGTTTTCGGAAGGCCCATTTAGATTTGTTAAGTGAGTATTTTTTGGAGATTCTCTTAATTGCTCAGGCAGAAGGTATAAGCGATTTTAGTCAAATTTCCATAGATGGTACAAAAATAAAGGCCAAGAGTAGTGCACGCCATAGTTACAGAGAAGATCAACTGGAAAGAAAGATCGAAGCGATAAGAGCCGATATCCGTCACTACATGCAACGTTGTGATTTTGTTGAGCAAGGTGCTTCGGATGAATTAGATTTGGAGAGCTTACGATCTGAGAAAGAGCGCTTGGAACGTTTAGAGCAAGAGCTATTAGAACGCAAAGCTCAATTGCAAACACGTAAGAAAGAGCTCAAGCCTGAGCACCGATCGAAGCATCAAATAAATGTAAAGGAGCCCGAAGCCCGCATGATGCCTTCATTGGATGCACCTGGTTATAATGCGCAATTAGGCGTCGATATGTCCACTCATTTAATTGTGGCACAGGATGTGGTAAGCAAAGCAAACGATCAGGGGCAATTCATTCCGATTCAACAACAAGTAGAAGCGAATCTTGGAGCAGATAATAATCGTTCCTACACGGCGGATTCAGGATATCACAATAGCTCGGATTTAAAAGAATTAGAAGAAAAGCAGGTGGATGCAGTAATAGCTGATCCTCAGTTTTCCAACCGTTCGATCCAGGATGCACCGACTTCCATGGATATCTTGCTAGAGGAAAATAGAAAATTGAAGCGAAGTGATTTTGTGTATCATGAGGAGGAGAACTACTATGAATGTCCGGCCGGTAAGAAGCTTTTTCCTGTTGGAAGCAAAGCTAACAAGATAACTTATCGATCCGCTGACTGTCAGGGATGTCCTTTAATAAATTTATGTGTTTCCAGCAAGAAGAAAGTCAAGCAAATCCATCGTTCGTTTAGAGAGGGTTATTCAGAGCGGATGGCGAGAAAGTTACAAACGCCAGAGGCACAGGAAAGGCTGAGGAAGCGTTCGCTTACGGTTGAACCAGTGTTTGGTAATTTGAAACAAAATCTTGGCTATCGTCGGTTTTCCTTATTAGGACTTAAGAACGTTCGTGGAGAGTTTACGTTAATGTGTATTGGACACAATATCAATATCTTATTTAAAAAGATGTTAGAAAAACGCTTCGCAGCGTTTATTACTGTATCGCAGGAAAAATATGATCACTATATCGCCTTTTCAAAGAACTTTTGGGCATTTTTAGTACTATTTTTTGCCCAACATTTCAAAACTAAAAGATCAAATTTATGTCTAAATATAAAGCTTTAATCCTCCCCCCCCATGCAACAGCCTCAAAGG
>CAZRBA010000134.1:0-5027 GCA_964598255.1 uncultured Caldithrix sp.
CTTTCACTGGCGTCGGTTGGGATGTACTCGTTCTTCAAAAATTCTTCGGCATGGTCGGCATAATAGTCGCAAACCCAGGCGCACTTCTCCACCTCGGCCCGTGATTCGCGGATAATCTTACCCATTTCGTCGGTAATCAGCTGGGCAAATTCTTCCTTGCGTGCGCGCAAAACTTCGGCCGCTTTGTGCATCTTTTCCGCCCGATAAACAAACGATTCCATTTTCCATGCAAGATGTGCTTCGTGTACCGAGGTAATTATCTGCTCAACTTCTTTTGCCGTATGTTCGGGATATTCTTTAATAAGTCGATTGTTTTTAGGATTGACCGCCTTCATTGCGTTTCTCCTTATTTTGACAATTTATGGACGTTCATAACTCTTTTGTCCCCGAACCGGTATTTAAGTGGCCACTTTTAATCGGACATTAAATATGACTACAAAGTTTAAGTAAAATGGAAAATATTCAACATTTGTGCAGCCTGCACAACCAACAATAGTCCTAAAAGCACCATCAAAATCGATAATCCGTGTATTAAATGGTTGAATACTTTTATGGAAATTTTCTCTTTATGTTTACACAAAAAGCCTGAAAGCAAATAGAACCAAATTACGGAGCCAATGGCAACCGATCCGGAATAAATAAGGCTATTCAAAATTTGAAAAAATAGATTGGGTTTGATCTGTTTTTTCGCCAACGGTTTATCTTTATAGGTATCAATCAGATTTTTTTCGTGATTCGAGGTAATAAGCGGTGCAGAAGCATTGTTCATTTCTTCCACATTCTGATAAAAAATGTTTTCCATTCCCCCAACGTTAATCCCGTGTGAGGCAGCAAAGGACAATATCACAAATGACGACACTAGCCACCCGATAAAAAGCGTAGGATTAAGCAAATTGACAAAAAAGCCGGTTAAAAAGCTGTGATGCCCTTTGGTCATGGCAAAAAGCCTTCCTTTAAGCACCACTTTTTCTTCCTCTTCGTCAAAATGTACCTGCGTTTTCCACAGTTTATATCCGATATAAAAAATAAATACCGAACCGATAAGCAAAATATACGGGATACTGAATTTGAAACGAATAATTAACTTAGTAAATCCGAATACCGCGACAAAAATATAAAAAAAGTCAACGATTGCCGCTCCCAATGCCGTCATCATTCCCCGACGACGATGCCCGTGTAAAGTAAACGATACGACCAAAATACTAATCGGTCCGGCCACAGGCATGGAAAAGAAAAAACCCGCCAGAAAACCGATAATCGTCAGAGAAACAAAAGTCTCTATCATAAATCCATCTAACTTTCTTCGTTGAAATCCATTCAGCCCTTTATAGGATGCGAATTTAAGAATTCTTGACGTAAAATGCCATAACGGATAATGTCATGGTATTTTCCTTTATAATATTTAGCTTCACGTAAAACCCCTTCCAGCCGAAAGCCCAATTTTTCAACCAGTTTCTGCGCTTTTGGATTATACGCGTACACTTCGGCTTCTAATCGATGGAAATTCAGCGTATTAAAAGCCAAATCCATCAAAAGCTCTAAGGCCGCTTTAGCCAGTCCTTTACCGCGCACTTCGGGTAACAGCCAAAAACGAATTTCGGACTTGTGATTAAACCATCGAATATTCAATAATTCCGCCGCCCCAACTGTTTTTCCCGCATGAAGAATTCCAAACGTCATTCGTTCGGGCATATCTCCCGAATACACTTCCTTTTCACTTAAATTATACCATTCCGGCAATTGTTCTTGTGCAATTTTTAATTCATCCTTGTCTTGCGGGCGCACAAGCTGCAAACGAATGTCATCGCTCTCTAACCACATTCCTTAACCTCTCGAAAGGAATAAATTGCAAACTATTCAGCCAGCGATACACCAATGGACCGCTTACGATGACCATCCAAGCTAAAAAGAAACCGGCAATCACATCAATTACATAGTGATATCGTAAATAAACCGTTGCAAAAATCAGGCTATTGCCTACGATTAACAATACGTAAAAATATTTTCGTGCAAATTTTGCGGCAAAATACATGGTTAAAACGGTCATGGCCGTATGACCGCTAGGAAAAGCATCGCGTTGAATGCCTTCAAGCGAATTCAATAGGTTTTGTAAATGGGTGGTAAACCATAGGCCTTTTAATGGATGGGAATGCAAATCGACCAAAGAAAACCGAGGGCCTAATGCCGGTACCAAAAAATATCCCAAATAAGAAAGGTAAAAACCAAAAACAATGATAAAGGCAAAATAGTCAAATTTTTCCATTTGATTATTTCGGTAAAGGATGATAAATAAGATCAAAGGTAAAAAGTAAAAGCTGCTGTAAGCCAATTGCAAATATTCGGTTAGCGGTGCCCATTGAATTTTTTCCAGCCAAATGGTCGGGTTCACTCCAAACATAAAATGATCTATTTTAAGTAAAACCGCATCCAAATCTTTGGGATGTACATTGTGCACCAAAAAATGAAGTTCAAAAAAATTAAAAGGCAAAATAAAAATTTGATTCCAAACACGTAACCAATTTATGACCGGATGATCCTTGGCAAAGGGCAGAATCATAATGCACACAATTAAAAGCAAATGAACGCTTAACAAAACGCGACTGTAGGCCACATGTTTATAATTAAATAAAATAATTACGGCAATAATAAATTGGTAAATTACAGTAACCTTATCGGCCGCGCGGAATTTACCTTGGTAATATTTCAATCGTTCCAAATTAATCGTTCCTCTGATCTATTAATATCGGTATTGGCCTTCCCAGCGGAACACACCCATATCCATTCCTTTAGCCGAAATCTGAGTATACGAATTATAAAGGAATATTTCCATGTTTTTTAGCCGGATTCGTATCGACTTTATTTTGTAGCATGTGTAATGCCTGCACTACTCTTGTGCGCGTAAATCGCGGTTCGATGACTTCATCGATGTAGCCCATTTCAGCCGCCAAAAAAGGATTGGCAAATTTTTCGCGGTATTCTTTTTCTTTTTGTGCCAACATGGCTTCCGGATTTTCGGCATTGCTAATTTCTTTCTTGAAAATAATCTCGGCCGCACCCTTAGGCCCCATTACGGCAATTTCGGCCGTAGGCCAAGCCAAATTCACATCGGCCCGAATATGTTTTGAATTCATTACGTCATATGCGCCGCCATAGGCTTTACGCGTAATAATCGTAATTTTGGGCACCGTTGCTTCGGAAAACGCATACAACAGCTTGGCCCCGTGACGAATAATACCACCCCATTCCTGATTTGTTCCTGGTAAAAAGCCGGGCACGTCTTCAAACGTAATAAGCGGAATATTAAACGCATCGCAAAAACGCACAAATCGCGCCGCTTTTACCGAAGCGTCAATATCCAGCACACCGGCCAAATGGTATGGTTGATTGGCCACAATACCCACGGAATACCCGTCAATTCGTGCAAAACCGACAATGATATTTTGTGCGTAATCGGGCATAATTTCGAAAAACGTACCCTTGTCGATAACCGTCTCTATGATTTCATGCATGTCGTAAGGCTGGTTAGGATTTTCCGGAATAATATCGTCCAATGCTTCGTCAACGCGATTCGCATCGTCATCCGACTCCACACGCGGCGGATCTTCCAGATAATTTGACGGTAAATAGGAAAGCAGTTTGCGGATTTTTTGCAGACAATCCACATCATTTTCGCACGTACCGTGATTAATCCCGCTTTTTGCTGCATGGGTCATGGCTCCGCCCAATTCTTCGTAGGTCACGTTTTCATGGGTTACCGTTTTAACCACATTGGGTCCTGTGACAAACATATAGCTGGAATGTTTTACCATAAAAATAAAATCGGTAATGGCCGGCGAATACACTGCGCCACCGGCGCAGGGTCCCATTACCGCGGAAATTTGCGGGATCACTCCGGAAGCCATGGTATTGCGCCAAAATATTTCGGCATATCCGCCTAAACTACGTACACCTTCCTGAATGCGTGCACCGCCCGAATCGTTCAAACCGATGACCGGTGCTCCCACTTTCATGGCCTGATCCATGATTTTAGTAATTTTCATGGCATGGGTTTCTGACAAACTTCCGCCAAAAACGGTAAAATCCTGCGAAAAAACAAAAACCAATCGCCCGTCGATGTATCCGTAACCGGTAACCACGCCGTCTCCTGGAATGCGCTGTTTGTCAAGGCCGAAATCTTTGGTACGATGTCTAACCAACATGTCCATTTCCACAAAACTGCCTTCATCAAGCAAAAGGTTAATACGTTCACGGGCTGTCAGTTTTCCTTTTTCATGCTGCTTTTTTATTCGATCTTCCCCGCCACCTTGCAGCGCCAATTCTCTCAATTTTGCCAATTGTAAAAAATTTTCTTTTTGACCCATAATTCCGTTCCCTCATATTTGGTTCATTGCATCAAGCCGTTTTCTTTAAAACTGTAATAACTGTCAAAGGTAATAATCAAATGGTCGTACAACGGAATATCCAGAATTTGTCCGCTGTGCTGCAGGCGTTTGGTAATTTCGATGTCTGCCTGCGAAGGCCGCACATTCCCCGAAGGATGGTTGTGCAAAACCAGAACGCCTTTGGCCATAAATTTAACCGCCGGACGAAACACTTCCCGCGGACTCACCAGCGAAGCATCCAGTGTTCCCCGGGTTACGGGAAAATCGCGGATGCGTCTTAGTTGCTTATCCAGCAAAACCACATAAAAGGTTTCTTGCTTTAAATGTCCCAACACCGGCTGGTAAGCTTTTGCCACCTTCTGCGGATCGTTAAACACGATCAAATCGCGCTCAGCCATTTCCTTTTGCAAATTACGGTAAAGCTGAAACGCGGCCATCAACGCCACTGCTTTGGCCTGCCCGATGCCTTTTACCTGTTGCAGTTCGGCCAGAGAAGCGTTGCTAAGGGCCTCCAAGGAGCCGAATGTACGCAACAGCATTTTGGCCAATTCCACGGCATTCATTCGGGAGGTTCCCTGCCCCAGTAAAATGGCGATTAATTCGGCATCGGAAATGGAAGCAGGTCCAAACTGCAAAAGTTTTTCC
>CAZRBA010000135.1:0-5151 GCA_964598255.1 uncultured Caldithrix sp.
TCCGGACCGCCGAAGCTCATGGAGGATTTCTCCATGAGCTTTTTTTATTCCTGGAGGGCTTTGTGTTTTACACTTACGTCATCTGCTCCGAATCCACCGCAAAACTTTACATCGGGTCTACCGAAAATCTCGATGACAGAATCAAACGGCACAATCAAAACCGAAGCAAAGCAACCAAAAAGCATGTATTGATATCATCATAAAAAATAGCTCGGGCAGCAAATATCCCGAGCCTGTTTTCCCTCGGTGCTTTATTTGTATTCGAAAAATAGTAACAGACTATCTTTTAAGGTCTACTCCGGCCTGTAAAATTCGTTTGAAATCCGCTATTTTTACTTTCAACATTCCGTTTGGAATCAGGCGTTTGGTTAACGTCCGATAGTTCGGATTTTTAGAAAAAACACGTGCAAAAAGGGGCAAGGCCTGATTAACTTGGCCCAGATTAGCCAATGCTACCGCGTGCCAAAATTTCATTTCAATATTTTGTGGAAACATGGATTCGGCAGCGGAATATTCTCTTAACGCCGCCTGCTTATCCTTTTTTTCCAAAGCAAGATCACCTTTATTCATGTGTTCATAGGCACGGTAAACGCGCAAAATACGGGCGATTTCCTTTACCGCGTTAGGATTGTCCTCAACCCTCAAATCCATCACCACATCTTGCCAAATTTTTCCAGTCGGTTTAATACGCACGATTTTAATGGCGGCCGATTGTTGCCCGCGAATATCGCCACCCGCTTTTTGCGCTGCCTTTAAAGCCGCAACCAGACGTTCCGCCAGTGGTGCCTTGGTCTCCTTAAACGCTTTGGCCATTGCGGGTACAACTTTGTTGTTGAGCATCATATTAGCCTGAACCGAAAAGCCATCTCCTACAATCTGGTCGGCAACGGCAATACATTTTTTGCCCGTATGGGTTGCTACCTCTCCTTTGGTATTAAGCAAAGATACCTGACGAAAGGGCGCACCCGTATCCGAGGCAAGTAGTTCCGTTAAAGCCTCTTTAGGGTTTTTACCTTGTTTCATCAATTCCAATCCTCTGGGGCCAAAGGAGACATTGACCAATGATTGTGTGGCCACAACACCAACGCCGGGTTCCGCCCAAGCCACGATGGAGCCAACAGAAAACCAGTGTGATTGTACGGCAACCCCCATTAAGCCCGCATCTTTATCGATAGCCACTATAGAAAACGTGTGGGTTAGCGGTTGGCCATTTAGCATTTGGGCTTTGCTGCGCGTTACAAACACGGCAACCATCATTATTAACATAAAAACAAAACGTTGCATGTCGATTCCTTCCATTTATTTACGTTCGTTGTATTGCCAATCTGATAAATTCAGAAATGATATTGGTCGCCTGAACGGGAGAGGATAAATGAAGATTTATTTCGGATTCGTTAATTTGGTAGTGTTGCCTTAAATACCAGGCCATAATTTCTGGCGTAAACTCTGGATGGAATTGAACACCCCAAACTAACGGCGGTAAATAAAATGCCGCATGTTTGTCAAGTGACGAACAGGCTAAAACTCGCGCATTGGTAGGTAAGCGTATCACGGTTTGCTTATGTGACATAAAAACCGCAAACGAAGAAGGTAGATTTTTGAATAACGGGTTTACACGACCTTGTTCGGTAACCTGCACGGTTACGGCACCGTATTCCGCTCCCATAGGATTATCGGACACCTTGCCACCGAGAACATGCGCCAACATTTGGTGCCCGAAACAAATACCCAACATGGCAACTTTTTTACCATAGGCAAAGCGCAAGTAAGAAGCCAAATCGGGCAACCAGGGCGGATTGTCAGTAATGTTACTATGCGATCCGGTAATAATGAAGGCACGAAATGTTTGCGGTAGCGGCCAATCGGGAATTGTTTTAAGATCTAACAGAGCAAATGCATCGGAAGGTAAACCCGAAAAACCAATAATCCAGTCTTCGAAATCACCGACTTTTTTTCGCAAACCGGAATCGGTTGTACCTGTTTTAATAATAGCAATGTTCTTGTGCATCATACAAAAAAGCCCGCATAAATGCGGGCCGTTCTTTTGAGATAAATAAACTCATGAAATACTTTGCAATGTTTTCATATAATTAGCGCGCATATACGCTGCCGGTTCGTTAAGAGACTTCAAGCTCATACTACCCTTCATTTGCTCAATCGACTCGTATTCGTGCGCTTCCATCCACGATTGGATATCATTCAAAACACGTTCAATATGTTTTGGTCCTTTTTTAAACAGAACCGAGGCCATCATAGCCACATCGGCCCCGACCATGATCGCCTTCAAAACATCCTCCGCAGTATGAACCCCACTCGTAGCAGCCATATTGGCCTTAATGTTTCCGTAGAGAATCGCAATCCAACGTAAAGGCAAACGCAATTCATACGAATCCGAGAATTCCAAATCATAAACCACATCTAAAGTTTCCAGATCAATATCCGGCTGGTAAAAGCGATTAAAAAGAACCAAACCGTCGGCACCGGCTTCGTCCAGACGTTTGGCCATGTTAGCGAAGGCGCTGAAAAACGGACCAAGCTTAACGGCAACAGGAATATTAACAACGTTTTTAACATGTTTCAAATCGTTCAGATACATGTTTTCGATTTCCTGAGCGCTCATTTGGGGGTCGGTAGGAATATAATAAATATTAAGCTCTAACGCGTCCGCCCCGGCCTCTTCGATCTTTTTTGCATATTTCATCCATCCGCCTGCCGAAACCCCGTTCAAACTCCCGATCACCGGAATATCAACGGCTTCTTTTAAACGTCGTATTTGTTCCAAATAATCTTCGGCATGTACATTATGGAATTCATCGGGTTCGGGAAAAAACTGCAACGCTTCGGAAAACGAATCGGTACCTTGAGATAAAAACGTATCCAGTTCCTTTTGTTCCTGAATGATTTGTTCCTCGAAAAGCGAATACATCACAATTGCCGCTGCCCCGTGGTCTTCCAAACGTTTAACCGAGTCGACATTGACAGAAAGAGGAGAACTGGAAGGAACCACGGGGTTTTTTAATTCCAAACCCAAATATTTGGTTTTAAGATTTAACATTCAGTTTCCTTTCATATTCAAAATTAAACAGGGCTAAGTTTTGCGAACCCAGCCCTGTTTTAATTACTGCCTATTGGTCATCATCCGAGGCGTAATTTAGTTTCGAAAGGTGTTCGTAAAATTTCCAGTGTTTATTGACCACCTCTTGCGCTTCACGAATAAATTTACGAGCACGATCCGGATCCATCTTTTGTACCATCTTAAAACGTGTCTCATTGTACATAAATTCTTCGATTTTGCGCGAGGGTGCTTTAGAATCCAGTATCAACGGGCTTTTACCTTCTTTAATCAATTCCGGATTGTAGCGGAATAATGGCCATTCACCGGTTTCAACGGCCAGTTTTTGCTGGTCGGCACCGTATTTCATATTGTAGCCATGAGCAATACAATGGCTATAGGCAATAAGAATGGAGGGGCCGTCGTACCGTTCGGCTTCAAGAAAGGCACGTAAGGTTTGCGTATCACTCGCACCCATGGCCACCCGGGCAACATAAACATTTCCATAAGCTAATGCCATCAAAGCCAAATCCTTTTTGGGTAGCGGTTTACCGCCAGCAGCAAACTTGGCAACCGCACCAAGCGGTGTAGCTTTGGACATCTGCCCACCGGTGTTGGAATAAACCTCGGTGTCCAGAACCAGAATGTTTACATTACGTCCGGAAGCCAGTACATGATCCAGACCGCCGTAACCGATATCGTACGCCCAACCGTCACCGCCGATAATCCACACACTCTTCTTCACAAGATAGTCTGCCAGACTCAACAGGTTTTTCACATCCGTATCATCTTTGTAGGCGTTCAGTTTTTTCTTCATGTCTTCTATGCGTTGGCGTTGTTCCTGAATATCCGCATCGTCGACCTGTTTTGCATTTAGGATTTCATCGGCCAAATCGGCGCCGATTTTGTCTTTCAACTTTTCAACCAGTTCTCTGGCTTGTTCGTTGTGCTTGTCTATGGAAAGACGAAAACCGAGACCGAATTCTGCATTATCCTCAAATAAAGAATTCGACCAAGCCGGGCCGCGCCCGTCTTTATTGAACGTGTACGGGGTGGTCGGCAAATTTCCGCCGTAAATGGAAGAACAACCAGTAGCATTGGCAATTACCATGCGATCTCCGAACAGCTGGGTAGCCAGTTTAATGTACGGGGTTTCACCACAACCCGGGCAAGCACCGGAGAATTCGAACAATGGTTCCAGATATTGTGAATCTTTCACCGTGTTTATGCGCAGTTTGGTACGATCGTATTCCGGTAAATTAAGGAAGAACTCCCAATTTTTACTTTCAGGTTCACGCAACGGAATTTGCGGAGCCATGTTAATGGCTTTGCGTCCCGGATTCCGTTTGTCTTTAACCGGACATACTTCGACGCATAATTCGCAACCGGTACAATCTTCAACCGAAACCTGCAAAGTGTACATGTAGCCTTCCGGCCAATCCTTACCACGCGCCTTGGTTGCTTTAAAGGTAGAAGGCGCGTCTTCCAACAATTTGCCGTCGTAAACTTTTGCGCGAATTACGGCGTGAGGACAAATCATAACGCATTTGTTACATTGAATACAAATGTCTTCTTCCCAAACAGGCACCTCAAGTCCGACATTACGTTTTTCCCACTTAGTGGTGCCACTGGGGAAGGTACCGTCGGAAGGCATTTTGCTCACCGGAAGTTCATCACCTTTCATGGCAATAATGGGCGCAATTACTTCCTGCACAAACTCAGGTGCTTCGGCAGGTACCGGCGGTTTTAGCTGAATATCACTGGTCGGTTTCTCCGGCACCTTAACTTCGTAAAGATGCGCCAGCGATTGATCCACGGCGTTAAAGTTCATTTGAACAATCTGGTCGCCTTTCTTTCCGTAGGTCTTCTTGATGGCGTCTTTGATCTTGGCAATGGCTTCATCCTTGGGCAACACCCCGGAGATGGCAAAGAAGCAAGTTTGCATGATGGTGTTAATGCGCACACCCATGCCGGTTTTCTTGGCCACTTCGTAAGCGTCAATTACGTAAAATTTCAACTTTTTATTGATGATTTCTTCCTGAATGACGCGCGGTAATTTATCCCAAACTTCTTCTTTGGGATACGGCGTGTTTAACAGG
>CAZRBA010000136.1:0-136755 GCA_964598255.1 uncultured Caldithrix sp.
TGCCATGCTGATTATTAGCGTGGGCATTAAAAAGGTGGTGGCCAAACGGCGTTACCATGCCGGGCAGGAAACACGGGAATTGTTCAAACAGGCCGGCATCGAATTGGTGGTCATGGAAGACAGAGTGGAAGAATACGAAAACCAGTAAATCAAAAAGGCGGAGATGATTCTCCGCCTTTTTTTACTAATCGTTACTATAACTTTCAAACTTCGGGACCGGCTTCGGCTACTTCTTTAGCAATGAAATCTTCGTATTGGCGAAAATTTTCTTTGAATTTTTGCGCCAATTCACGTGCCTTCTGCTCGTAAGCCTGTCCGTCTTGCCAGGTATTTTTAGGAATTAATACCTGCGAGGGGACCCCCGGACATTTTTTTGGAACCCGCACTTTAAAAATCGGATCTTCGACGTATTCCACATGATCCAAATCTCCGTTCAGGGCCGCATTTAACATGGCACGCGTGTATTTGATTTCCATGCGATGCCCCACTCCGTAAGGGCCTCCGGTCCAACCTGTATTAACCAGCCAACAACGTACATTGTGTTTTTTAATCCGTTCTCCAAGCATTTTGGCATAAACCGTCGGACGCTGCGGCATAAACGGAGCGCCGAAACACGCGCTGAAAGTTGCTTGCGGTTCGGTAATTCCGCGTTCGGTACCGGCAACTTTAGCCGTGTAGCCCGAAAGGAAATGGTACATAGCCTGCTCCGGAGTTAAACGTGAAATCGGCGGCAGCACCCCGAATGCATCTGCGGTTAAAAATACGATGTTTTCCGGTTGACCGGCACGTTCTTCGGGAACGATGTTTTCTAAATGGGTAATGGGATACGATGCGCGTGTATTTTCGGTAAACGTTGCATCGTTTAAATCGGGTCGACGCCAGTAGGAATCGATGGCCACATTTTCCAGAATCGTACCGAACTTACGGGTAGTGGCAAAAATCTCCGGTTCGGCTTCCGGCGAAAGACGAATCACTTTTGCGTAACAACCGCCCTCGAAGTTGAAAACACCATCATCGCTCCAACCGTGCTCGTCATCCCCGATTAGCGCACGGTTAGGATCGGTGGAGAGCGTTGTTTTACCAGTTCCGGAAAGGCCAAAAAAGATAGCCACATCTCCGCGCTTGCCAACATTGGCACTACAATGCATGGAAAGCACGTCTTGTTTTGGCAAAAGATAATTCATTACCGTAAAAACCGACTTTTTAATTTCGCCAGCATAACTGGTACCACCGATTAAAATCAATTTTTCTTTAAAATTAACTAAAATAAACGCTTCGGAATTGGTGCCGTCTAATTCGGGCACGGCATGAAATTTAGGTAAGGCAATGATGGTATATTCGGGAATGAATTTGCGTAGTTTATCTTCATCCGTAATTCGAATAAACATATTACGAGCAAAAAGCGAATGCCAGGCATACTCGGTAATGACACGAATGGGAATTTGATATTTTGGCTCTGCTCCTGCATAACAATCCTGAATAAAAATGTCGTTCCCTTGCAAGTAGGCCTGCATCCGATACCAAATTTGATTGAACTTTTCCTCGCTAAAGGGACGGTTGACATCACCCCACCAAATATCGTGTTCACTGGTGGGTTCTTTAACAATAAATTTATCGTTTGGTGAACGGCCCGTAAATGTGCCGGTGCGCACGACCACCGGCCCCAAATGGCTAAGCAATCCTTCGCGGCGCCGAATAATTTGTTCGTACAAAATCGGCGTTGTTAAATTCCAGTAAACATTATTTAAATTTTTTAACCCCAAATAGTCCAGCCCAAATTCTCCTTGGACATAATGTTGAACCCCCATAATACCTCCTAACGCTTGGTAAAAAAGACTATTAACGTGTGATCCTCGAATTTAAATTTAACAGGGAAGATGATAAATGCAAAAATCTTTTTGTTCCCCTACGGTTTTTCTTTTTCTCCCCGATTGCCGCATCAATATTATCGTAAAAGATGCTATTTGCTTTATGTTTGCCGGAATCAAAATAATAAATTACCGGTCATTTTTTTGTTTTGGCGCATATCTTTTTTAAAGGCCCACGAAGATCCCATAGATATCCGCACAAAATAATCCGCACCAATCCGTTCAATTTGCCAGCAACATTGTTCCGCACAGGTGAATCGGCCAACCATTCAACAAATCGACATTTCAACTTTTCCAGCCTACCGTTTAGCTCACAGCCCCTTAACTCTTGCGCCCTTAACCGTATTCCCTTCAACAATTCAACGGATCCACCTGAATTTCGCTTAAAAAAGGAATTTTATCGATGCTACTTTACAAAATAAAAAAATTGAGTTCTTGGCACGAAAACCTTAAAATAATGGTCAACGCTTTAACGTTTGGCTTTAAAAGATTTAAGAAAGGATTCCAAAATGTTCAAACGTTTCATACTGTTCGTCTTCTTTTTTCTGTTCCTCTTTTCTCAGCATTTTCATCTTTTGGCCCAACAAAGAACGCTGCCTCAATTTAAAATAATTCCGCGCAAAGCCTGGGGATGGACCCCGCCACCATTCACCTTAAAACCGCAAAAAATCAAACGCATCACCATTCACCACGGCGGTATTTTATTCACAAAAGACGAAGATCCCGTAAAGTACATCCGTCATTTGCAGGAATGGAGCCGCGCCAAAAAACACTGGATGGACATTCCGTATCATTACATGATCGATTTGGACGGGAATATTTACGAAGCAAGAGAGTTAAAATATCCCGGAGATACCAATACGACGTACAACCCGCGAGGTCATGCCTTAATTTGCGTAATGGGCAATTATGAAATTCAAAAGCCCACTCAACGGCAAATAGATGCCCTGGCCTGGTTGTGCGCACGTTTGGCTTTGAAATATCACGTTCCTTTGGATAGCATCAAAGCCCATAAAGACTACGCGGAAACACAATGCCCGGGTAAAAATCTTTACAAATATTTGCAGGACGGAACGCTTAAAAAAGAAATAAAAGCATACGAACGGTTAGACAAACAGGAATCCGTAGTACCGCAAAAACCGGTTTTAAGAACTAACAACAAAAATAAAACAGATAAATAGAAAAACAGAAATGGAGACATTTTATGCTTAGCAAGACCATCGAAAATGCACTTAACGATCAGATTACGTATGAATTTTACTCCGAGTATTTGTATTTGGCTATGGCCTCCTATTGCGATTCCATCGATTTGGGAGGCTTTGCCAATTGGCTAATTGCCCAAGCCGAGGAGGAACACACCCATGCGCTACGTATTTTCCGCTTCGTACAAAGTCGGGAGGGAGTCGTTGAATTGGGTGCTTTGGAAAAACCGAAAAGCGATTACAAAGATGTGGCGGAACTTTTCGAAGCCATTTTGCAACACGAACGCAGCGTTACCGCCCGCATCAACTCCATTTACGAGTTAGCGCTTAAAGAAAAGGATTATCCCACTCAGGTGGAAATGGAATGGTTTATTACCGAACAAGTGGAAGAAGAGAAAACCGTTTCGGATATTCTCAAGCAAATTCGTTGGGTAAAAGACAACCCGATGGGATTGTTTATGCTGGATCAACAATTAGGGCAACGCCAAACCGTTAACACGCCCGCCGGGGAATAAATTCATTTTTTGTTAATTGAAAAAGGCTGCCCAAAGGCAGCCTTTTCGTTTTAAATTATTTGCCGTTAATATTTTTAAAGTACTTGTAAAATTCACTCTCCGTGGTCAGTATCAACCAATCCTTATCCGAAAAGGTCGTTTTGTAAGTCTCCAATGTTTTCATGAAACGGAAAAAATCGCGTGTTTCGGCATTGCGATTGTAAGCACTGGCATAAATAGCAGTTGCCTTGGCATCTGCCTTACCTTTAATTTCTTCGGCCGTGCGGTAGGCTTCGGATTGGATCTTTTTCAATTCACGCTCCTTTGCGCCCAAAATTTTCGATGCTTCGCCCTGTCCTTCCGAACGGTACTTTTCCGCAATGCGCTTGCGTTCGGTAATCATACGCTCGTAAATTTTTTGCTGCACTTCTTTTACGTAATTGATCCGTTTAAAACGCAAATCCAATAAATCGATGCCCAATTCCTTTGCCCTGGGACCGGCCGCCGCTAAAATTTCACGGGTAATGCGTTCGCGTCCGTACTTGATTGTCGGAAAAACGTCTTCGATGCTGTTATCCGAAAGCGAAGTATCGCTCATGGCCAGCGGCTTACGATTGGTGCTGCGCACCAGTTCCACCAAATTGTGTTTGGCCACCGCATTGCGGGTTTCGCCATTCAAAATATCATCCAGCCTCGCCTGTGCTCCGCGTTCATCACGCACACGTTGAAAGAAAAGCAACGGATCGGAAATACGCCAGCGGGCGTACGTATCCACCCAAATAAAACGTTTGTCTTTGGTCGGCACCTGTTTGGCGGCACCGTCCCATTCCAAAAAACGTTTATCAAAAAACGTGGCATCTTCGATAATGGGTACTTTAAAATGAATGCCAGGGGTTACGATCGGTTTGCGCACTGGCTTGCCCATGCGCGTAATAATTACCTGTTCGGTTTCGTTGACAATAAAACCTGCGGAAACCAATACAATTGCGGCAACCAGAAGGATTCCGCCCCAAATAATAGTTTTTTTACTCATTTTTACCTCCTACCTTGTCCAATTGAAATAAGGGCAAGATACCGGTCGATTTTTTATCGGTAATCAATTTACGGCCTACCTTTTTTAAGACATTATTCATCGTTTCAAGGTACATACGCTGTTTGGTAACTTCTTTAGCACGCTTGTACTGATTAAACAGAGCATTAAATCGCGCCACATCACCCTGTGCCGTATTAACCCGTTCCAGAGCATAACCATGCGCTTCCTCGATAATTCGCTGGGCCTCACCACGCGCTTTGGGAATTACCTTATTATATTCCGACCGTGCTTGATTGATCAATTTTTCCTTTTCCTGCTGTGCTTCGTTTACTTCATTGAATGCCGGCTTTACTTCATCGGGCGGATTCACATCCTGCAGCACTATCTGGTCAACCTTAATACCGGTTTCATATTGATTGGCTAATTTTTGCACGGCCACTTCGGCACTGGTGGCAATTTCCTGTCGGCCAACGGTAAGCACTTCGTTAACCGTACGATCTCCGATAATTTCCCGCATTACGGCCTCGTTTATATCGCGAAATGTGGATTCGGCATTACGGATGCGAAACAGATATTTGTACGGATCGGCAATACGATACTGTACAATCCACTCCACTTGCGCCGCATTCAAATCACCCGTAAGCATTAACGATTCGTCCGTATAACGGTGGGCGGAATATTGCGTACGCACACCTGGCTTAAGCGTACGAAATCCGAATTCTTGTTTTAGCTGACGCTGCACGGGAACTTTGTACACGGTTTCGATGCCAAACGGCCATTTAAAGTTTAACCCAGGATCAACCGTACGCACGTATTTCCCGAGTCGCAAAACCACTCCTACCTCTTCGGGTTCTATGGTAAACCAACTGGAAAAGAAAAAAATCAGCAACAAAACGATGCCAATGGTCCAGCGTAACGCTTTTCCTGAAATCTGGGGAGGTTTAAAATTCTCCAGATTAAAGTTTTCGGTTTGAGAGCTCATGAACGCCTCCTTGTTTATTAAATGAAAATGTTTTTAGTTAAATATACCAACAAAAATGTTCTCCGACCTACAAATCGGGTTTATGTACAAAATAACCCCTGCTTTATTCAATGAAACGGTGCGCGGCTTTGCGTATTTTCGTTTTTGTTTAAGAATGCCCATGCGTATTCGGACTAATCAAACTCGACAAATTTTGCATGATACCCGAGAAGCCAAAAACAAACACCGGCAGGTAAAAAGCTAATGTTTACAAAATACCGCGCCGCCTTCGCGGTTCGAAAAGCGAAACCAGCAAAAAGCCAGCGACAAACCCTCCCACGTGCGCAAACCAAGCCACCCCTCCCTGCATCCCAGGCACAAAGGAGGCCCAGCCATTAACCAATTGGAAAACAAACCAGATGGACAATACAATAATTGCCGGAATATGAATTATATCGATAAAGAAGAACAGAAAAATCAAAACCGTAATGCGATTCGTCGGAAACTTAAACAAATAGGCACCCAAAACTCCGGAAATCGCTCCGCTGGCACCAATCATAGGTACCGTAGAATGAGGCGCCAAAATAGCCTGCGTTAAAGCGGCAAACACTCCCATAAAAATATAAAAGAAAAAATAACGTACATGCCCCAATGTATATTCGACATTATCTCCGAAGATGTACAAATAAAGCATGTTTCCGAACAGGTGCAACAATCCCCCGTGCATAAACATAGAAGTAAAAACAGTCAAAAAGGAAAACGGCTGATATTCGGGTGAAAACAAACGAGCCGGTACCAAACCATAAGTGTAAACGAATACCTGCGTGTGTTGTTGCCAAAAGAAATAAATAAGAATGTTTGCGGTAATTAACCCATAATTAACATACGGTGTGTAGCCTTTGGGACTTTCGTCCGCAAGTGGAATCATTCAGGTTCCCTTGTTCCAATATAAAACTTTACGCTTTTTTGCGTCCTGTTGCCTACCCTGTCGGCAACGATAATGTTCAATGTGTGTGGCCCGGATTTTAACTCCCAGTAAGGACGTGCAATTACCACATGACGTTCCGGATCCCATTCGGGAATAAGCTGTTTGTTGTCTACAAAGATACGAATATCCCGGTCAGAATCAATACCGGAAAGCGAATCGACAAGGTGAAAACGAATAATGAATGATTTTTTAATGATTGCATTTGCCGGTGGCTGCAAAATTTCCACCTCGGGCGCGGAGGTATCGGCCGCAACAATAAAGTCTCCCAACGTCTTTATTCGTGCCGAAACAGTACCGCGAATCGAATCCGTTTTCCCGCCTATGAACGAAATCTTTCCGTGGCTATCCGACCGACAAATACCCACTTGGCGCCAATAAACAGGTACGGAATCTACCCGCACAATTAACTCCGCTGATTTGCGAAATATTTGCGGATACCAATCAAAAACATAGGCCGCACTTAAAATCGGGATCCTGTTGACCGGTAGAAACAAATCGTTTTTTTGCAGGGTGAAAAGAAGAGTATCGTATACCGTTTGAGCCTGTGATCGCAAGCGCAAACGCCCTTTGTAAAAGGAAAATGTTTGCTCCTTACAGGGAAAAAGCGCATCAAAGGCAAAAGCGGTCCGAAAAAAGGTAGAATCAAAATCAGTCAAATTTAAGCGCACGGAATCGCTTTGTACCACAGGCGGAGGCAAGACAATTTCGCAATGCTCCTTCTGCACATCCGCCGGTAAAGCAAATTCGCCCGATTGCAGACGGGCCGTAATTCCAAAATTCTGACAACATTTAAACCCGTCGGCCAACAACACAAACCGTTTTCCGATATTTACTCTTGCGAATTTTGGTACCGCACACGAATCGTTCAAGGGAATCCTGCAAATTTGTACTGCCCCCTGCGACCGTCGTAGTGTCAATTGTAACTCGGTTGCATTGGTATCTTTTAGCTGTGCTTTGATTACATACGAATGATAACCTAAGGGCAAAAACGCATTTGCCATAACCTCAAAGTAATCGACCGCATGCCAGGTTTTGCCGTCTGCTGATGAACGGAAGGCAATTTGATGCACATTTGACGGAACCGTAATTTTCAAAAAAACATTGCCCTCTGTTTTTTTAACAAAACGGATTTTGGGCGCCGCAACGAATTCGCATCGTATTTTGCTTTGAATGACACTCGTATTGCCGAAAAAATCACGCACAACCAAACGAAAACGATGATTTGTGCCCGCCATGTGCAAATAACCGTTGCCAGGCGAGCGATGGTAAAAAGGCAACGTATTAAACGGCTCGATAAATAACTTGCGAAATCGTTTGTGCAGTAATGATTTAAACGGATAATAAATTTCCACATCGGCCAGAAGGGTTTTGGCAAAATCAAGCGTATCGTAAGAAACGTTAAAGACTTCCTTACCGTCCCAAAAAAGGTGTGTTTGGTAATACGTGAACTTATTGTAAACCCCATCGGCCAAATCGTAGCTACGCAAGGCTAACCCGATTGTTCCGCTTGCGCTGAGCGAATCCTGTAAGCGATAGTGATGATTTTTATCTTTGATCAACGGAATTATTCGGGGCAAATGCGAACCGTTCACCGTACTCTGGGCCGTAAGGGGAATGACCAGTAATTCTTGCAAAATCGGAGCGATGGTATCTTTGATTTCGCCTTTGTAAAACGCCAACGGATTTAGCGGATGTTGCAGCGAATCGCGAATTTCGAAATGCAAATGTGGGACACCGATTCCGGTTTGACCCGTGTAAGCCAGCAATTCGCCTCGTTTTACCGGCCAGTTTTTCGGATACCAATCGATGGAGTAGCGCATCTTTTTTAGTTGTTGCCGAAAAACAGCCCGTTCGATTTTCGGAACAAATTTTTTCAGATGCGCATAAACCGCGTAATGCCCGTCTTTCAATTTAAGATACAGGACCTTACCGTAACCAAAGGGAGAGATTCGTATTCTGTAAATTTCTCCGTCGTCAATGGCAAAAACCGGATACCCTTCGCGGTTCCAGGTTTTAATATCGATGGCGGAATGGTAATGGGCCGGTCGATATTCGCAAAAACTGGAAGACAGATGCCTGCTGGCTGTTGTGGGCCAAAGATAGTTTTGCGCATGCGCCGTAAAAACGATCGCAAGCAATACCCAAATTACAAAATTGCTTTTCAATATTCGGCCTTGGGCTATCATTCAAAACCTTCCCACACTTTTTTATCGAACCGTTGCTCTGGCATCAACCGCCAATACTCCGTTCTCCGTAACGATTAACGGATTCAAATCCATTTCGATAATCTCTTCGTGTTCGGCTAACAGACGACTGAAATTAGCGATTAAATCACTTAATGCTTCCCGATTCACTTCTGGCAAGCCACGAAATCCGTTTAACAAAACTTGCGTTTTTAACTCGTCAATCATTTGTTTGGCTTCAACTCGGGTTAGCGGTGCGATGCGAAAGCTCACATCCTTTAAGGCTTCTACAAAAATGCCCCCTATGCCAAACATGACCATCGGGCCGAATTGTTCGTCCCGTTTGCCGCCCAAAACCAGTTCCAAGCCGGAGGGCAATTGCCGCTGGACCATAAAAAGCGGCTCCGTCTCGGCCGGAAGCATGGTGTTGACTTTTTCTTGCATTTGTTTGATTGCACTTAACAATTCACGTTGAGAGGCAATGCCAAGTTTCACTAACCCGTGTTCCGTTTTGTGTAGAATTTGTTCGTTGGCGATTTTCAAAACAAATTTTCCCGAATGTTGACGCGCAAATCGTAACAATTCTTCCGCTTCAGAACTTACCGCATGGGGCACCAACGGAATGTGGTATTCGGCCAAGAGCGAAAGCAATGTCAGGGATGGTACTTGCCCCGAGGCACCCGGCATAACTCTTTTTCCCTTCTTTTCGGGTTCTACCGACGAAATTTCCTCGCGTATCTTTTCCAGATTCGAACGAATTTGCCCGTAGCGTACCATGGTACCCAAAGCTCTGGCTGCCGATTCCGGATATGAAAACAAAGGCAAGTGAATCCGCTTAAAAATTTCCGTACCCGCGCTTTCATCGCGTTGCGCCATTAAAACGGGAAGGACGGTTTTATCCGTATTTTTAACAACGGGCTCTAATGACCGCGCAATTAATGCAGGTGTCGTATCGACCGGCGGCTTGACAATAATTAAAAGCACGCCATCCACGTTGGAATCTTGCAAAACGATCTCCAGCGCATCACGATACGTATCGTGATTCGCACTGGCAATCATATCCACCGGATTGCTACAAGCTGCTTCTTCCGGCAGCATTTCGCGAAGTTTTCGCACGGTTTTTTCTTCGAAGCGCGCCAAACGCAACCCTTGCTGTTCCAATGCGTCACTAGCCAAAATACCCGGGCCTCCGGCATTGGTAATCACCGCGATTTTTTCCCCTTTAGGCAAAGGTTGTGCGGCCAAGGCGCGGGCGGCGTCGAACATTTCTTGCACGGTTTCCATACGTAAAACACCGCACTGTTTTAAAAATCCGTCCATAATGTATTCGGGATTGGCCAATGCCCCTGTATGGGACGAAGCCGCTTTTTTTCCGCTTTCGGTACGCCCGGCTTTAATTGCCAATACCGGCTTTTTTAAGGACAATGCCCGGGAGGCTTTTAAAAAAGCCGCCGGATTGTCAATGCTTTCCAGATAGAGCGTCACAATAAACGTATTGGCATCGTTCTGTAAAAATTCGAGCACATGGTGGTCCGAAATAACGGCTTTGTTTCCGGTACTCACAAAAACGGAAAACCCCAAATCTGTTTGTGCTGCCAGCTCCATTACGGCCACGCCCAATGCACCGCTTTGCGAAACAAAGGCCACATGACCGATATTGGGTAGTGTGGGCGAAAAGGTTCCGTTAAATGAAATTTTGGGATCGGTGTTAAAAATGCCCATACAATTAGGGCCCAGCAAATTCATGTCGTAGCGCCGGGCAATTTCAATAAGTCGCTTTTCCCTTTCGATGCCCTGGCCGCCGATTTCTTTAAATCCCGCGCTAATAACAATGACATTTTGAATCCCGACCTCTCCCAAATTTTCAAGGGTATCTAAAACAAATTTGTAAGGAAGTAAAATCACCGCCAAATCGGGTTTTTGCGGCAAAGATTGCAAATCGGGATAACAGGCAATTCCCGAAATTTGCTCTGCTTTCGGGTTGATAATAAAAATTTTGCCGTGATAATGCATCCGTAAAATGGCATCCAAAAACTTTTTTCCGAGCGAGCCTTCCTTGCGCGATACTCCAATCAAAGCAAGCGATTGGGGTCTGAATATTTTACTTAAATCGGGCATAAGGTTCTCCTTTATTTGCATTGGAATACGACCCGGGAGAAAGCACGTCAAAAGTCTTTCGCCCAAGCATCTTTAAGACGGAAATATACGGCTTTTAGAGAAGTAGTAAAAGTGTTCGATCAAAAAATTGGGGGTGATTATTCAAAATTCGATTTTTTTTAGGCATTGGCCAGGGCAGTTTGGATTTCTTCGTGTAATTGCATCAGGTTTATGGGTTTGCGCAAAATACTTTTAATACCCAAACTTCGAATATATTCCAGAGAATATTTTTCCAAATAGGCGCTAATAATAATAATCGGGAAACGTCTCTCGGAATCCAAAACACGTCGGGCAAATTCCAGTCCGTTCATCTCCGGCATCTCAATATCGACAATGGCAACATCCGGTTTGAATTTTCGCACTATTTCCAGGGCCCGAGCCCCGTTTTCCGCCGTTTCCGTTTTATAACCTTGCATTGTTATAAAATCGTTAAGCATTTCGCGTACTTCGGCAGAATCGTCAACGATCAGTACGGATTTCATAGAAACACCATTTTTTGTTGTACTATTCATTATCCGCTGAGCTTCCACATTAACTCCATAAAATTTATTTAAGGTTCCGGTTAAAAAATACGCCAATAAATATTGGCGTGTTTCTTTTATCGCCTAAAACAGTAAAAATATTAGCAAATTTTGTTAAAACTATTATATTTGCACTGAATTTGTGCTTTACTGTACATTGGGAGTAAGATATCAAATTTTTTGGATCGGAATTTGCATGCTTGAATCTGTCAAAATAGGACATTACACCGACCTGACCAACGCAACCGGATGTACGGTTATTGTTCCGCCCGAAGGCAATATTGCCTCTGGCTGTGCCTTCGGAGCCGCGCCGGGCACGCGCGAAATTGCATTATTGCACCCCGAAAAAAAGATACAGGGAATTCATGCTCTTGTATTAACCGGGGGCAGTGCTTTTGGTTTGGCCTGCGCTCAAGGTGTGATGGAAGAGTTGGCCCGTATGGGCAAGGGATTTAATACGCGTTTTGGCCCGGTGCCCATTGTTCCCGCAGCCGTTGTTTATGATAAAAACATAGGCAATGCTCAAGCTTTCCCGAACGCACAGGCAGGCAAGCAGGCTTTTCTTTCTGCTTCTAACAATTTGGATACCATGGGTAATATTGGCGCCGGTACCGGTGTAAGCATTGGCAAATGGGCCGGACTTCCTTTTGCCATGAAAAGCGGCTTGGGGTTGGCCCAAATCACAAACGGGCCAATGGAGGTTTTGGCTGTAACCGTACTTAATGCCGTTGGCGATGTACTTGACGGTCAAGGCAATATTTTAGCCGGAGCCCTTAGTACCGACGGACATTTTTTGGCAGACCGGAATCCGCGTTTGCGCTGGCAGCCCCCGGATGTGGGCCTTAGTGAAAACACCGTATTGTGTGCTGTTTTGACCAATATTAAGCTAAATAAAAGCGAAGCGCACTACCTCTCTAAACGTGTACATTTGGCCATGGCTCGAAAAATCGTACCTTCGCATACCAGTTTTGACGGTGATGTTTCGTTTGTTATCAGCAAACCGAATGTGGAGGCTCCTATCGATTTGGCCTCGGCACTTTTTGCCGAAGTTGTTGAACAATCGATCGAAAATGCTGTAACTTCATGCGAGGGTATGTTCGGTTTAAAGGGTTTTAAAGATTTACGGGGAAACCATGATCGCTGAAATACAACACGCCTTAGGCATGGTTAATTTCAGAATCTTTTTATTTAGCATCTTGCTATTTTTTGTGGGTTACACAATTGCTCCTTTTATTTACTTCCGACAGATTAAAATTTTATTGGCTTACCCCATGTGGATTGCCCGTAAACTTGACAAAATCGCCGCAAAAAACTGGCATCCCGTCCTTTTATTTGTTTTTATTTTTTCCGTTAATTTGGTGTCGTTATTCGTAGATTTAATTTCCGGATATGTGCCGACTTTGCCTTTTATTTTTGCCGTTTGGACTGGGCTTAACATTGGCGTGGTTACCTATCACACTTTGGAAGGCAAGTTTTATTTTGTTTCTCTACTAAACCCTGTTGCTCTTTTTGAATTGCCTGCCGCCTTTATTGCGTTTAGCTTGGCCCTTGAATACAATTGTCACTTGTTAAATTGCACCGTTTTCGAACAACAAATTACGTCGTTCCTGCCTTATCTGCATAGTTTTGTTATTCTTGTAATACCGCTTTTAGTGCTTGCCGGAATTATCGAAACGTTTGCCATTCGTCTGGCCCACAGAGTAGAAGAAGAACAAAAAAAAACGGAATCAGATGAAAACGAGGAGAAAAAGCAAGACCGATAATACGCTTTTCATGCTAATAATGAGATCGGCATTAATTAAGGTAAAACCCCTAATTGGCGGAACTTTTTTTTAAGGTTTTCGCTGCCCTTAAACAAAATGGCAGACATTCCCGCGTTTTTTGCGCCCTGCACATTCTCCGGCCGATCATCGATGAACAGACATTCATGCGGAGCAAATCCTACGTTCTCGGCCGCTTTTAAATAACAAATCTTTTCCGGTTTTAAAGCGCCTATTTCAAAGGAAAGGGTAGGGTTTTCGACGGATTGCAAAAAGGGAAAATGCTGCAAACAATAATGCCAATGTAGCGGATCGGTATCAGAGAGAAGACCTACCGGAAATCGTTTTTTTACTTGCCAAAACAAATCTTCCATTTCGGGAATCGAGGCAAAAACCGAACACCACTTTTGCTTAAATGTTTCAAAATCTGCGTGGATGCGAAGATTTTTACAATATGCCCGAAAAAATTCCGTCGTTGATATGCGTCCCGTATTGTAATCGCGAAATAGCGGGTCTTCAAATGCAGAGGCTAAAATTTGCTCCATATCGTTTCCGCTGACTTTTATTCCGAAAAAAGAAAGATTCTCCGGGTTAAAGGTCACATCTACCAGCACACGTCCTAAATCGAAAATAATGGCCCGAATTTCGCTCATTCATCCCCCGCGATTGTTCTAACATTGAAAACCGATATAATTCGGTTCTGCTTATTTCTGAAAATAGATTTTTATTTGTACAAAGCTACCTTGTTGATTTTGCAATTCATAACGAGCGGCATATTGCCGTAACACATCGTTAACGGTTTCGGAAATGGCGGGTAATGTTTCGTTTTGCGAATAAGCTAAAAGTGAAAGCAAATAATGATCTTGCATTAAATCCAACCCAACCTGAATGGGATGATTGGTAAGTTGCTTTAAATAGTTAAAAAAATAATTCAGCACTTTTACCAAGGGTTTGGCATCGGATACCTGCAAAATACAGCCCTCATCCAAAATAAGATTTGCCGAAAGTTCTTTTTGATCCACCATAAACTTAATTAATGATTTAAGATCGATTCGCTGGGTATCGGGCATACGGCCTCCCAAAATTAAATAATCGTTTGTTAAACTATGTTAAATGAAAAACTCGATTTTTAACGCACCTCATCCTCATCGGGAACATTAGGCGTGTAAAGACTTTTTTTAAAAACCATCTCACAGGTAATACCTTCGTGCTTTTGAGATTCAATACGGAATTCTCCGGAAAGTAGTTCTACCATTCGCCGAATCATGAACAGATCCAAAAAATCGGGATCCGAGCTGGGAATCGCCGCCCTGTCGGCTCCGTTTAAGGCTTGCAAAACGGGCTCGGCTAAGCCTTGTCCGTTATCTTTAAGGGTAATAACCAACCTCCCGTCATCATCCACAGTACTGATGATGCGTAAAATCGGCGCCCGAAATTCGGAAGTATGACGTACAATAAATTTAATAAGTCCGTTAAGAATGTCCCTTAAAATATCCGGATCAATGTAAACATCCTGTACTTCCAGATAGATGTGCGTGCGAATATCTTTTAAAATAGCCGCGTGCTCATCCGTTAAAGACTGAATTAAGCGCACCAAATTTACGGCCTTAAAGGTTACCTGAATGGAATGTAACGAAAGATAATGTTCCCAAAAAGTTAAGATGTTATTCAGTTCGGTTAACACCTTATCCTGATTTTGTTCTCCGTTCGTTTTTGCCGGATGTTCGTCGGAGCCTGCAGATCGGTCTCCTAATTGCGTTAAATATTGCCGCAACACGGGAAAAACTAAATTGGGAATTGTGGACAAATCGTTATGCAAACGTTTTATTTCTTCCGCTTGCCGGGCGTTCAGGCCCTGTAAACGATGAATGGTTTGACGCGCACTGTATTCTTGCGTAATGTCTTCGATGTGCATCAAAACGGAATCGGGCGCCACATAAGCCAGTTTGATCGATAAATAATTGGGATGGTCCTTAACGGGAGATGTGGATTTGATTTGGGTTTCAATCGAAATTTCATTTTCATAGCATTCACGCAGCAAATCAACCAGTTCCGGCAAATTTGCATAAATTTCGCCTGCCTTATGTCCTAACAACCCCCCTATTTTGCCATAAGAAGAGGCCAAAGCCATGTCGTTGTAATCGATCAAAATAAAATCATCACCGCTTTTTTGCCAGGTATAGGTAGGAATGGGAATGCTTTCGTATTGGGCCCGCAACCTTCGTTCATTGCGTTTTAATTCCGCAACCTGCCCAATGGTTTTCTGCTCAAGATCCAATATTCTTTCCTGAAAATTTTCAACCAAACGGCTTTGCTGGAGAAAAAAAGCCAGTAGCCGACCAACATTCGACAGAAATTCCTTGTCGTTATCTTCCAGGTTAAAATTTCCCTTTGAATACAAACTCAATGAACCGATCGGCTCGTTTTCGAACATTAAGGGAATTAAAATGGCGGTTTTCATTTTGTGCTTTTTAATTAACAACGAAGCCAATTTGACATTTTGATTATAAATACTCAAATCGTCGATAACCATCACTTTGCCTTGTTTGGCCTCTGCAATATGAATAAGATGTTTCAGAGAAATGTGATTTTCGGCGTGGTAGAACAAAGCCTGTTCAAATTTGGCACTTACCACTTCGGCCCGCTGGTGTTCAAAATCATACATTAAAACTAAACCGCCGTGCGCTCCCACCATCTTGCCCAATTTTTTTAAAGCCACATTGGCAATTTGTTCGGTTGTTTGCGCTTTCTGCAGTTCGGCATGTAATTTTAAAAAGATTTCGAATTGTTTTTTTTTGATTTCTAATTTTTGCCGACTTTCAAAATAACGGGTAACATCTACACCCACCGCCCAGGTATGCCATCCTGGAATCGCAAATATATCGGATAAATTTGACCAGCTAATTGTTTTTTGCAACCCGTTCTTTGTTTGCAGTTTCATTTCCCAATTACGGAAATTATTGCCTTTTTTCGACCATAAATTCAGCAATTTATTGCGATAGGTAGGATCAGGGTAAAGTAATTCCAACCAATGCGGATTCCCGATTATTTCGCGGGCCGAATATCCGGTTATCCTTTCGCATTCTTTATTCCAAAAAATAATATTGCCCTGCTCATCCAAAGCATCGATGCAAATGGGCATATTACGCAGTATTTCTTTAAAAACGGTTCCGTTAAAATGTTTCAAGTATTAAAATCCTTAAAAAATAGCATCCAAATTTTATACGTAAAAGATAATTCAATTCCCACTTCGATTCAAATTTTCGGCATAAATCCGCTTCTCTTTTGATTTTATTTATACAATGGGTTTAACCGATTCCGTTTTGCATTTTATATTTATCCGCACGGCTCACTGATCAAAAAACGGGAGGCTGGTGCCTGATTTTCGGGAAAATGCGATTGCCTTATTTATCCTTTTGGTTTTAGGTGTACCGAAAATCTGTTTCGCATTCCATCGCTAAATTGTTTAATTTTGATTTTCCTGATTTTATCTTGAGGATTCTATGAAATACGATGTCATTATTGTAGGCGCCGGACCGGCCGGAAGTGCCGCGGCACAACTATTAGCCAAACAACACTTCAATGTTCTGTTGCTGGATCGCACTTCTTTTCCCCGTGAAAAAATTTGCGGAGACGGTTTGACTCCTGGAGCAACCGAATTGCTAAACACTTTGGGCGTATTGCAAAATTTATCCGAGCATCAACGTTATCCCATTCAAGCCATCCGTTTTGCCACACCCCGAATGCAAATACTCGACGTACCGTTTACCTCGCGCCATAAAACGGGTAACTTTTTGGTGATCCCCAGAAAAATATTGGATCAGGTTCTTTTGCAAAAAGCCATTGAAAGCGGCGCCCATTTTGAGATTGGGACCGTCCAAAATGTGATTCGGCAGGACGATCGGGTGGTGGGATGTGAAATCCGGGCTTACGGACAGTTGCAAAAGCGCTACGCTAAAATCGTAATCGGTGCGGACGGGGCCTCCTCTGTTGTTGCCCGCGTACTTAATAAACATAAAGTGGATGCGCGGCACCGTTTTTTGGCCATTCGGTCGTATGTAAAAGGATTTGAAACTTTGCCCGGATTGGTTGAATTTTATTGGACCAACGAATTGAAACCCGGGTATTTTTGGATCTTTCCACTAAATGAAAACGAAGCGAATATCGGGCTTGGGTTACCGGCCGATTTGTATTTAAAAAGCAATTTTAGGTTAAAAGAACGGTTCCGTTCTTATTTAGACCGTCCCATATTTGCCCGACGCAAGTTACCTGATTTTCAAATATCAGAGCCCCAGTCATGGCCTATTCCATTGGCCGGAGTTAAAGAATTCCATCGCGTATTTAACGGGGCCATGCTTGTTGGTGACGCCGGTTACTGGGTAGATCCGTTAAGCGGCGAGGGAATTCACAATGCTTTGCAAACGGGAGTTTTTGCCGCCCGAGTTGCGGCCAAAGCTTTGCGTGCCGGTAGGTTCGACCGCCAGTTTTTACAAGAATATGAACAATTGTGTCAAAAAAAACTGGGGGGCGTTATTCGACGTTCTTCCCTGTTTATTTGGGGAATGCGCCATTTACCCTGGCTGCTTGAAGGGTATTTTTGGCTAGCACGCCACAATCCTTTGGCATTTCAAAAGTTTTTTAGCAATTTATCCCATGACTTTAAATTTGAATTTAAAAAAGACTGACGGATTTTCAATGTGGGGTTTCAATTAAAAAGAGCCGGTTAGCAAAACCGGCTCTTTTTGTTGTGCCTTTTTTATTAGGGTTGAGGAATAAAAAAGTCGCTTACGATGGCATGTAAATCCTTACTCATCAAAGCTTTTAATTCACCGGCATAAATTCGTCCGTCGGCAGGGATGTTCTGTTCGTCTTTTGTTTTTCTGATTTTTTTGATCTCTTTTTTTAAGCGTTCGATTTCTTCTTCGTAAAAATTAACCGCCTCCTGACCTATCTTTAGCTTTTTCAAATCATCTTCGATGTGGTTTGCATCGATTTTACAAATCCAATTGTTTTCATACGGTGTAATTGCCAGAAGTTCCGGATCTTCGATCACTTTTTTGTTTATTTGCAAAACCTGCCCACTAATAGGCGCATGAAACGGTACAAGTTCCTGCCCTATATGAATGTTGAACAGTAACTGCCCTTGTTCCACTTCCATGCCGATGCTCGGTGGTTCAACCGCATCGATTTTGCCTAATATTTTGGCTGCAAAATCATCAATCCCCACGCGTGCTTCGCCGCTTTCGGTAATACCGGCCCAGGTATGCCACGGCGCAATAAAAATACCGCCTGGAATGTAAAAATCGATTGCTTCTTTGGCTTGCTGTTCTCCCACATGAGTAATATGAATTCTCGATTTCATTTCTTTACGAATGCGTTCCTGCCGACGAATGAGGAATTTGTCGACCATTTCGACCAGTTCTTCTTCGGTAAAAGGTTTTTGGATGTAATCCATGGCGCCGTACTTCATGGTTTCTACTGCCGATTCCACGGTTGCATATCCGGTAATGATAATCACATCAATATCCGGGCGCAAATGTTTAACCGCCTTGCACACTTCGACCCCATCCATCTCGGGCATTTTGAGATCCGTAAACACAAAATCGTAATTGCGTTTGCGAATTAAATCCAACGCTTCTTGACCGGTTTCGACCGTATCGACAGAGTAGCCGGCCAAGACCAAAATTTTACGGAAACTGTCAAGTACGATTTCTTCATCATCAACAGCTAAAATACGTGCCTTAGGATTGGGAACTTCAACCCTTTTAAGGGTTTTGGATTCGTGGCTGAAATCCAGCTTTAAATTGGTTTTCAGCGCTTCCTCGCGAACCTTTCGTAATCGTTTCTCTTCGGCACGTTTGAGTATTGTGCGGATTAGTAAATCCACCACAATAAAAAGAACGATGGCAACGATTAATATGAACAAGCTCATAAACTTTCTCCTTTATGTTTGGTTGTTTTTATTGTCCGAAAATATTATGACAGTTCGAAAGATATTTTAACTCATAATTCAAATTCTTAGGCACCAAAATGTATAACCAACCTTCAAAATAGGGATCTTTCTCTAATTGCGACGGGTTTTCCTTTAGCTTCTCGTTCACACGAATTATTTGGCCGCTCATCGGAGCCATTAACTGATGTATCAGTTCATCTTCCGCCTCGAATTCCGCGCACGAAAATCCCTGTAAAATTTCCGCTTCTAATGGTAACAAATTAATTTTTTTTACGGAACTAATAACCTTCAAAAACAAATCGGTCGCACCAATTTTTACCGACCCATCATAGTCCATAAAAACCCAGCTCTGAAATCCCAAATGTTTGTATTGAGTCGGGCAAGGGACAATTAACGATTCCACGTCAGAATCCGGCTCTTTTTGACGCCGTTTTAAATCCGTATATCGAAAACCGCGATGCAAAGTACTTAGTATCTCATCTGCTGTAAACGGCTTCGGCAAGTAATCAATTGCTCCCAAATCCAGCGATTTTACCGCATTTTCAATAGTGGCAAATCCCGTAGTCATAATAACCGCCAAATCTATCTCTTCTTCGCGTAACTTTTCCAAAAATTGAAATCCGTCCATGTCGGGTAACATAATGTCACACAAACAAAGATCGTACACATTCCTTTGCACCAAATGTAAACCGTGGGTAGCGTCGGTTGCCATATCTACCTGCCAACCCTCCGCCGTACACACACGCTTTACCGCCTCCAAAATTACATGCTCATCGTCAATGGCCAACAAACGTTTTACTTGCTGTTCCATAATAGGCCTACCTTAAGTTTACCGGTAAATGTATTGTAAATGTGGTACCCGCATTAACGGTACTTTCCACCGAAATAATGCCTTCATGATTTTCCAGTATTCCCCAAATAACAGCCATTCCCAAACCGTTACCCTCCTGACCTTTCGTGGTAAAAAACGGATCGAAAATTTTATCCATAATTTCCGGCGGAATGCCGCAACCCGTATCCGAAACTTTGATTTCGATATAATCTCGCGGCCCTTGTTGCTCGATATAATCCCAATATTGCCAGCGGCACTCCGATGTAAAACATCCGCGTAGCTCCCCCTTTCCGGGAATTTCCAAAACGTAAACAGGAGCATCGCACTCCGGACATTTTTTCCCCTGATCAATAAGCGAAACATTGCACTTGGGACAACGAATTTCTACCTTGTCTTCCGCATTAACCGGCAACCCCATTTTAATGCGATTCTTTCCGTAAATGGGATCTAAATTGACAAATGTTTCCTGCCCGTTTACAATTACTTTTAGCTTTACCGTTGGTAACCCGTCAATGCGTACCTGCTCATCCATCAGTTCATGCCCTTTAGGGCATAGTGCTTGCTTTATCTGTACAATCCCATAAGGCGCCAATCGGGTAAGAGCGGTTGTAATGGTTATTTTACCTCCTTTTTTCCCGATGGCCTGATAGGCATTTTCAATAAGATTGGTAAATACTTGTTGCATCTGGTTAGGGTCAATCAAAATTTGCGGCAAATTTTTGCTAAACTGCTTTTCCACTTCAACATGGTAAAGAGTCAATTGATTTTCCAGAACGGTTAATGCACGATCAATAACCTGATGAATATCGGATTTAACCTTTTTCGGTACGGTTTGACGGGCAAAATCCAAAAGACCTTTTACGATTTCCCGACTGCGCAATGTTTCCCGTACAATAACCTCAAGGTCGTTGTGAATATCCGGTTGATCTTTGGTTCGTTTTAATAAAAAGCTGGCATAGGTCAAAATTCCGGTTAACGGATTGTTTATTTCGTGGGCTACACCTGCTGCCAAACGGCCTAACGATGCCATTTTATCTGATTGAAAAAGTTGCTGACGTGCCTCCATTAATTTTTCGGTCATGTGATTAAACGATCGGGCCAAAAGCCCCAGCTCGTCATTTCCCAATTCCGGCACTTTGTAATTCAAGTTTCCGGATGCCACCATCTTTACGCCTTCGGAAAGTTTCTTTACCGGAATTCCGATGATTTGCTTAACCAAAATTCCCAGAACAATGGCCAAACCAATTATGGAGAAAAAAGCAAACAAAATCATGTGACGACGAGCTGTAGTTAACTCTGCGTCTACGTTTTTCAGCGATACCGTTAAATCCAACACACCCAAAACCTTCTGCGACTTAGAATGTGCATGACAAGAAGCGTTCCAGCAAGACGGTTCATTGTAAATCGGATTGATAATGCCCAATATTCGCGACGAATCCGGATGCAACCGGTAAATACGAACACGTTTGGATATAGCCAAACGCGTTAACGGCTTGTCATAGGCATGACACGAATAACAAGCCTCCGCTTTTTTATCCAATACCATCCCGATTTGGGTTGTATCCGCCGCATAAATTACTTTTCCGTCTTTATTTAAAATGCGTACTTGCCGAATTCCCGGTTGCTTGCCAATGGTCTTAATAATTTCGTGTGTTACCTCACGATCGTTGGCCAGCATGGAAACCTTGGTACTGTTTTTAATCGTTTCACTTTCGGCATTGACAAAACTTTTTATCTGGTTTAACAACAACGTGTCCTGCGAATGCAGCGTGTAATAAACAAAACCGCTAAAAATCAATATGGCCAACACCGAAATCGTGAAAATCAATTTCAGAGAAATCTTACTAAACATGGTTACCTTACCTTTTTATGATTTTTCCGGGCACATTTTTGGGAAACGATTTATCATCGTGGCAATCGCTGCATTGTGGTTTTTGAGCAAAATTGCGATTTACATGACATTCCTCGCAGTCGGTGTCCTTATGATTCTCGTCCAACACAATTCCGGTAACCGCGTGATTAAACGTACCCGGCTGCCATTTATTGGTATTATGGCAGGTAGTGCAATTGGTATTCAATCGTTTAAATCCGTTTTTATGGCAACGTGTGCAAGCCAGCGATTTGTGAAAGGGTTTTAACGGCCACCCCGTACTGGCATGGTCAAATGCTTTTCGCTCTTTTTTAGCATGGCAAAACGAACAATTGTTATCAATAGCTTGCTCGTGGCAAGATACGCAATTATCATGCGAAATTTCCGGCTGCTTTTTTCCCGTCAGCAAAAGCTTGCCATTCTTGGTAATTTTGTGACATGCGGCGCAACGGATATTTTTATGACAAGATTGGCATTGCAAACCGAATGCCTTTACATGCTCTTCGTGATGAAACGTTACTATAGGTTGTTCTTCAAAATCGGTTTTAAATACAAACTGCGTCGGTAACTTTGGCGTAGGATACACATCTTTTAATCTTTGTTTAATTTTATTCGCCTTAAGCGATTGTTTAGCCCGTTTATGGCAAGAAGTACAATTGGATTTTATCTCCCATTGCCTGTTCCAATCGCGGTGACACGATACGCATAGCTGGTGATAGGCCCCCTTTAAGGATGGTTTGGAAATATCTTTTCGCTGAACGCCTTTTTGATGGCAAGTTGAACAGGCTAAAATTTTTCCCGGCGGGTTGTGATGATGGCACGATGTACATCCTCCGTTCATTTGAGCCATACTTGCATGCATACGATGATCAAATACCACCGGATTAAATTGATCGGCTAAAGTATCGATTACCAAAACTTCGGGCGCTTCTTTTAATGAATGTTTAAAGGCTGCTTCTTTCCTTTCAAATTTGGGACATATTTTCAAACACGGCTTGGCGGCCGTTGGTTTTTTGCAGAAATGGCATTCTTCGCAATGGAGCGGAAACTGCGAATGATGTTTGTATTGCTGCGCCAAAAGCAAATTGCTATTTAAAAATATCCCTATTATAATTGCCAGCAAATATTTCATTGTATTACTCCTCGTATGGCATACTTAGCTTTAGGTCGGTAATTTTTATCGGGTTGGGCAATTACCGGAAAAATCATCACCAATGCACGATAAAGTAAAATTTCAATGGCAATCAGCCCCACGGTAATTGAGATCTCTCCGATCGAAGGCCAATACGTTCTAAAATAATACGGCGGAGTATATGCCGTGATAAACATATCGAACCGGTTTAAGGCAATGCCAAAAATAATAACCATCAAAGAGGCTACATAAAGCAATGTCTTTGATCGCAATACCTTATCCCAAAAAAACATGCGCATGGGAATGATTACGCCAAATAAAATCTCAATTGTCCACAAAACACTTTCTTTGGTTATTTTGGTTAAATAAACATACGTACCGCGAATCACCATATCCGCCAAAACGGCCGCCAGATAAACTCCCAGCAAAGGGCCCACAAACCGAGCCAAACGGCGCAATACATCCATCTCAGGTTTTAAACCGAACGATTTTGCCGCTGTTAACGATTCCATAATAACCATGGGATACCCAACCGCAATTGCCGAAATTAAAAACAACAACGGACGAATGGAGGTTTGCCACAATGGATGTACTTTGTATTTGGCAATTAGCATTAACGTACCCAAAGAGGACTGATGCAAACAAGAAAGAACCACGCCCAAAATAATAAAAAAGAACATGGTTTTATCTAAAAAGGCATCGATCCAGCGCAGCAGAGAATCGATGGGTCGGTTCAGAATTTTCAGAATTCCTTTAAAATGTACCTGCCCGATAAAACGTTCGGTGACCACCGGGAAAAACTCCACGTACAAAGTTCCCAAATAGGTCATCACACAAATACCCACTTCAAACAGAACCGAATTACTGTTTCCCATAATGGGTACATGCCAAATATTATAATAACGGCCCAAATCGAACATAACCCCGATAGCTACAAACGTGTAGCCCAACATGGCTGTCATAATAGCCGGCCGAACCAAAACATGAAAATCTTCACGGTGAAAAATATGTACTAATGCGGAGGTTGTAAATCCGCCTGCCGCCAAAGCCACACCAGCGGCAACATCCAATCCGATCCATAATCCCCACGGATGCTGATTATCCAAATGCGTAACAGCGCCCAGCCCGAAGCCAAAGCGCAAAATGCTCCAAACAATTCCGTTGACTGCCAAAACAATTAAAATAATAACCCCAGGAGTTAAAAAGGGGCGTTTAATCGGTTCCGGTTTAAACATATCAGACATTAGTTATTCCTCCTCTTCTTCCGATTCTTCCCTGTTCTTACCCAGCCACATTATGCCGCCTAATAAAGCGTACAGAGCGACCGGAGGAACAAAGAATTTGAAAATAGCATGTTGAATGGGTTCCGTCGCACCGGGTATGGGTTCGTCTCCCAGTTTCGGAAAATGAAGGGTACTAAAATCCTGCCCGGCTAAATAAAGCCACGAAGTGCCCCCTACTTCGTGTTCTCCGTAAATATGGTTAAAATAACGATCCGGATTGTTGGCTATTTTTTCATGCGCCAATTTAACCAATTCGTATCGCTTGCCAAACGTTAAGGCTTCTGTGGGACAGGCCTCTACACATGCCGGAAGCCGACCTTTCGATGTGCGATTGTCATAGCACAAATCACACTTCATAATTCGAGGCTCTATTGCCTTGTTATATTCAAAAGCCGGAATTTGAAAAGGACAGGCCACCATACAGTAACGACAACCAATGCACCGACTCTCGTCCCAAATAACCGCACCGTTTTCCTGTTTGGAAAAAGCCCCCACAATGCAAGCCGAAACGCAAGCCGGGTGATCGCAATGCATGCATTGCACTTTAAGTGTTACCGGTGGTTGGTTCTTGTGCACATTCGCATATTCGTTTACCACGGTCAAGGCATCCGTATCCGGACGCCGTTCATGTTCAAACACCGTGCGATCCGAATAATCCTCGATATTTCCGGCGGGCAGACCGTGTTCCACCTTACAGGCATATTCACACTGTCTGCATCCGATGCAAGCCGTAGTGTCTACCAAAACGCCCATGCGCTCGTCCGATAAAATATTTTTAGGTGTGGCATTGGCCTTTTTTACACCTACTGCCGCTACGGTACCTGCTGTTACGAATTTTAGAAAATCACGTCGTGAAGTTCCCATTTTTTGCCCTTCGTTTTATTTTGTTTTTTCTCATTAAATCATGGTCGCTTCTTAAATAACGGGCGATTATAAAGGTCTCTTCTCCAATAATATTGGGCATAACCTTTATGGCGTTAATCCAAAGACATGCCCGATAAAAAAAACTGATCCCGTTACAGATGACCACATCCAGTTCTAATCGCCGAAAGGTTTTTAGGCGCTCCGAAATATTCATCTCTTGCATGTCGATTACATCCGCAACCTTTACCCGCTTGTTGTCAAGCTCAAATACCTTAAGCTTAGAACAACAGTCCAACAAAGGGGCTACCCTGTTTTGCCATAACGGTATTCCGATCCGCATCTTCTTTACATCGCCTTTTTGGAAAGTTCTTTTTCAACAATGGTGCCAAAATTGCAACAGTAAACATAAGTCTTTAAAAATCAATAAATATTATTTTAAACAATAGCTCAGAAAGGGGTGTTGGGTAGCGCTTGTGCAACTCCGGTTCGACTTGTTGCAACTCTGTGCAACGTTAAAAGCAACACCTGGTTTTACCTTTGGCCTATTCCTTAACCTGCAACTATTTTGTTCATTTGCTTTTGCTATTTATGCCTGAACGCCTTAATATTGCGTTTTGATTTTATTGCAGGAAACAAAAAATGAAAATTGCCAAAGATCCGAGGATCGACTACTTCCGTTTCCTTCTGGGAGCCGTATTATGATGGTATTGTTGTCGCTAATTCTGTTTTTTGCCGCACTTTTGGCTGCCTTTTTCGGTTTAGGAGGTGGTGTCCTTTACACACCATTCCAATTATGGCTGGGTATCCCGTTTCAGCAAGCGGCGGCTACTTCTTTGCTTTTGATTTTGGTAACCTCTTTCTCCGCAACCATCGTTTTTCGCAAATCAAATCGGGTAGATTGGATTTTGGCCATTTTTCTAGAAATTCCCACAACCATCGGCGCATTTTGCGGCGGAGTGCTTTCTCAATACGTTTCGGCTATGGTGCTTACCCTAATTCTGACCTTCTTACTTTTGCTGGCCGGCGGGCTTATGCTTTTCCCTCCGCGTCGGCCCTCGAATATTTGCGCAACCTACCAACCCCAAACTTCACGGTGGTTTATTAAACGCCATTACCAGGGCCAAATATTATCCATCGATATACGCTGTATGTTCCCGATTATGTTTATAACGGGCGCCTTAATTAGTATTGTGGGTATTAGCGGAGGTTCTATTAAAATTCCCATTATGGTTTTGTTGTTTCGAGTGCCCATGCCATTGGCCATCGGTTCCAGTGCATTTATGGTCGGTTTAACCGCAACGGCCGGATTATTAGGCCACGCCTCGGTAGGACACGTTCCCTGGCAAACGGCCGCTCTTTTAATCGTACCGGTTTTTATCGGTTCGCAATTGGGTAGTCGGATATCTGTCCGTTTTAAAAGCGAAAAACTAAAACGTTGGTACGGGGGCTTTTTGATTTTGGTAGCCCTTTTCACCGTGTTGCGTTTGATTTATTAACAGTGCTTACTGCAAAACGATTCTCTTTTTTTAAACAGGCAAAGGAAACTTTTGCTTTTATTCCCCATTAAATCACACAGAGATTTAGAAATCTCTTGCATTTTCAAATAAATTAATTAAAATAACCGTTGTCGGATTTTAATGAAGGAAAAAACAACCATAGAACAACATTCCGAATTGAGCGAACGGTGCATTCTGGTAGGGGTTGTCCGTAAAGGCCAAACCCGCTGGCAGGTGGAAGATCACTTATCCGAGTTACGGGCTCTGGCGCGCACCAGCGGAGCCGAAATTGTGCACACATTTGTTCAGGAACGCCCTGCACCCGACCCCGCCTATTTTATCGGCAAAGGTAAAATGGATGAAATTCACCGCTTTATCATTAACCGCGAAATCGATTTGATTATCTTTGACGATGAACTCTCGCCGGCACAAGCACGTAATATCGAAAAATTAACCGGAATAAAAGTAATCGATCGCACCGGCCTGATTTTGGACATTTTTGCCATGCACGCCCGCACCAATCGGGCCAAAGTTCAGGTGGAGCTGGCTCAACTGAATTATTTCTTACCACGACTCACCCGGCAGTGGCAACATTTGTCCAGACAAGTAGGTGGCATTGGCACCAAAGGTCCGGGCGAAACCCAGTTAGAAACCGACCGACGTTTGGTTCGCAGACGTATTGCAACTTTAAAAGAAAAACTGGAGCGGATCGGCCATCAAAATGAAATTCAACGGCGCCAACGCAACGGACTTTTTCGCGCCGCTTTAATCGGCTATACCAATGCTGGCAAATCCACCCTGATGAATGCCTTGACCGATGCTCGGGTACCCATAGAAAATAAATTGTTTGCCACACTGGATACCACCGTACGTCGCATGCCTTTGTCCGCAGCAACCACGGTGTTGCTCAGCGATACCGTGGGATTCATCCGAAAATTACCGCATCATTTGGTGGCCAGCTTCCAAACCACGCTTTCGGAAGCAATCGAGGCAGATCTGCTGATTCATGTCATCGATATTACGCACGAGCATTACGAAGATCAGTTGCGAGTAGTCGACGAAATTCTTAAGGAACTAAAAATCGATTCCAAACCACGCCTGCTTGTGTTTAACAAAGTAGATCGCCTGCGCAATCATAACCTGTTAAATCAACTTAAGATTTTGTACCCGAACGCTCTGTTCATCTCCGCCGCACGCCATATCGGTTTGAATCATATCAAACGAAAAATTCTGGAGCTGGCAGAGGCCCGTTACGAAATCCGAAAAATCAAACTCAGCTACCAATCCGGCGCTGCCGAACATTTATTATACCCTATTGCAATTATTTTGGATAAATCGTCGGATGAACAATACCTGTATCTGACAATTAAGTACGACAAAATTAATAAACGAAAAATAAACCAAATCGCAGCTAAATTTCGGTGATACTATGCAAAAAATCTTTTTGTCTTTCTGTCTTGTTTTCTTCTTGGCCTTCGCTTCTTCAGCTCAGGTTATCCAAAAAATTTATTTTGACCGGTTTACCCATTACAATATCGACGATTGGGTTACCTATGCCCCGGCTACCGATATTACCGCAGTTGAAGTGGGCGACGATTATGTCTACTTCGGCACTCGTCTGGGCGGTATTTTACGTTACCAATTGTACGACGATTATTGGGATTTCCCGTTTACCACCAGCTCCGGCCTGCGCAGCAATCGCATTCTTGCCTTAAGTTACGATGCAGCCAACCGCAAACTTTACGCCCGTACCCCGCGCGGTGTTGACGTGTACAATTTTGCCTTTCAATACTGGATGCCGGCTCAGGAAACCATGCCGCCGCCACGCCAACCCGACCCCGAAGAAGTTCGGTACTACCTTAAAGAAAAAAACAAAGCCCGCTTTCCCGCTTATTACCACCCTACCTTGTCCGAACTTCCCGATCTGTTTACCGATCGTGCTTATCTGTTTCGTAAACCAGATCAAATTTTAGATCCTTACAACCGAATCTTTCATTTAAAAGACATCGGGGTTGTAGATAAGTTCAATCGTCTGTGGATTGCCACCGATGGTTTGGGCCCGGCATGGATCAATTTAACGGACAATACTCTGCACCTGTCCCGACGTTCCATTTCCAACATCCGTCCGCGCGATTTGTTTTTTGACGGAGCCAATATCTGGATCGGCGGCATTCGAAACGGCTTTGAACCTGCCGGAATTTGTTTGTGGCAAAACGAGTCCGACGACGCCTGGACCTATTACGAAGAGGGCCTTGTTACCGGAATCGCTAACGATAATGTTTACGCCATAGAGGGCGGCAAACGTTTTATCTTTTTTGGTACCGATTTGGGAGTTGTACGTTACGATAAAAAAGAAGACGATTGGCAAACATTTACACGCGCCCAACGTTTGCTTTCCGAAAAAATCAATGATTTGCTCATCGTAGGGAAAAAGCTCTACATTGCCACAAACCGTGGTTTTAACTGGCTGGATATCGGCTTTAAAAATATTCAACGCTCTAAAGATTCCCGCCTTAACAGCATTCCTGTTTCGCGTATTAGTGCGGACGATTCCCTTTTGTACCTAGCCACAGCCTACGGAATTTATCGGTACGACCCCAAAACGGACCGTATTTCAGTTTTTAAAACCGGTTCCGCCGTTTTGGATGTTAATATTGGAGTTGTGGGCACAAATAACGATACGCTTTGGTTTGCCGGAGACGGAGGCATTGCCTTTCGGGATCCAAAAACCAAAAACTGGAATTCGTTCACCCAAATCCGCATGCATTTTTACGATATCGCCTTTACGCCCGGTACCGTTTGGTTCGCCACCGATCAAGGACTATTAAAATACGAAACGGCACAAAATTATTGGTATTTGTACACTACCCGCGACGGTTTGGCTGACAATCATGTGTTCCGTATCGATATTGACGATATCGATATGTGGTTAAGTACCGATTCCGGCGTTACCGTGTTTCGTTGGTATCGGCCAGGAAAAACAGAATAACCAAACCTACTGAAGACAAAACGATAAAAACATATTTTCTCTTATCTTTTTCGGGCATCCTTCGATTCCCAATTCTATACAAAAAAATACGATTTTATTCATCGGACGTTAAACTCTTTTTACCCGCACCGATTTTTTTATTTTAAATTTGTGGCCTACCTCTTTTTTCATTTGACATCTACCCTTATATTTGTGTTTTAATGTTCTTTGTGATTCCTAATAATGAAGGAGAAGTGACAATGGCTGAAGAAGAAATCAAACAGGACGCTCCTGCTGAGAAAAAGACGTTTGGTCAGGTTATCACAGATGCGATCAACGAACTGGGCGGAACATTCAAGGCGTTTTTTCAAGCTCCTCAAGCGTTGTGGGGCGTAAACGTTCCCTACATTATCGAAGGATTGGTTTACTTTGGTATTTTAACCATTTTGGGCAAATTTTCTTCGGAAAACGTGGGCTTAACCGATGCTCAGGCGGGCGTTGTTTACAGTTTTGTTACCGGTGGCATTACCTTTGCCATGCTCATTTTCGGGGGCTGGGCCGATAAACTCGGTGTACGCAAGGCATTAATAATCGCCTTTGGTGCCATGTTAATCGGCAGAATTTTTGTTTCTCTTTCCGGCACGTTATCTTTGGGGCACGGTTTGTGGTCCCCCATGTTTTTTACCATGATGGGCGGTTTGACAATCATGGTTCTGGCTTACGGTTTGTTCCAGCCAGCCGCTTATTCCGGCGTTAAACGCTACACAAACAAAAAAACTGCCGCCATGGGCTACGCCGTTATTTACGGCCTGATGAATTTAGGTGCCTTTTTCTCCGGATTCATTTCTTCGTTCACGCGGCATTCGTTTGTTAATGTTTTTCCGCCCAACGGATTAACGGCTGTTTTTTGGGTGTACGTTATCCTGACCGCCGTTTCTTTGATTTTGACCATGGTGCTCATTACACGCAAATCGGACAAAGCGGCCGTGGAAAAGGTAATTAAACAAAACGAAGAGCTGGTACGTAAAGGCGAAGCGGTCGAAGACGAAGAAGACGAAGACAGCGCCAAACCGAAAGTCAAAGTAAACAACATACCGGTTATTTTTTACAGTCTTTTGGCCCTCAGCTTTTTTATGCTATCCGATTTCGGGATTAAAAATTCCATTAACAAAGTTTTTGATATTCGTTTATTCGAACTGAATATTCACATTGATATCGCCTTTATTTTATCGATGGTAATGGTGGGCATTGCTGTTTGGGATTACCTAAAACGACGCCCTTGGCACCCGTTCCGAGACAAACGTTTTACCTTTTTCATTTTTATTCTGGTACCCGTGCAAACGCTGTTTGCCCATAACTGGCTTACCCTGCCCTATTATTTAGACAGGGCCTTTCAGGGAACAGTTGTCAGCCGGTATTTCGAAGTATTTACCAATTTAAATCCCATTCTTATTTTTATTTTAACCCCGGTCATCGCCGGTTTAACCGCCAAAGCTAATGTGTACAAAATGATGATTTGGGGTACCCTGGTAATGGCCATTCCCACCTTTTTACTGGCCATAGGACCTCATGTGATCAGTTTTCTGGTGTATGTTCTGTTTATGACCATTGGCGAGGCCATGTGGTCTCCTCGATTTTTACAATGGATTGCCGAAATCGCCCCCAAAGGCAAAGTGGGACTGTACATGGGGGTCGGCCAGTTTCCATGGTTTTTAGACAAAGTGGTTACCGGACTTTACTCCGGCTGGTTTCTGGAAAAATATTGCCCAAAAGGCGTACCTGTAAGTGAGTTGCACACCGGAACCTTGTGGTTTATCTACGGTTTGATTGCCATCATCACGCCGATTAGTTTGTGGCTGGCTAAAAATTGGATGCTTAAAGGTATGCCGGGCGAGGCAAAAAATTAATAAAACACCGGTTTAATTTTACAAGCGGAGATAAAAAACACGGTATTATCTCCGCTTTTTTATTAATACACAGATAAAACATCCTTTCAGATTAATTTTTGCACCCTTACCTTCATTCTTTTTAACTTCCTTTTAAATCAAACGGAAAGGTACGATTTTTTGAAGCGCTTCCTTTTTTATCTTTCGATGCTTTTTATTCCTTTTTTTATTTTGCTGATTTTGGAAGGCGGATTACGATTAATCGGCTACGGAAACGATTTTTCCCTGTTATTGCGTCAAGGCGCTTATTACACGCTCAACCCCCGATATCCCGCCAAATTTTTTTCACAAAACGACATAGCCGTTCCCGAATTTATTCCGCAGAAAATACCCGTAGCAAAGGCCAAAAACGAAATTCGTATTGTTTGCCTCGGCGGTTCCACAACCGAAGGGTTTCCTTTCGAAGTCGATATTAATTTTCCCCGTTTTTTGCACTGCTATCTACAAAAACATCGGCCGGAAAAACGATGGAGGGTTATCAATTTGGGTTTATCGGCTATTAATTCACACAGCGTTCGCAACATGTCTAAAGCCGTTTTACCTTTACAACCGGACATCGTTTTGATTTACATGGGACACAACGAATTTTACGGCAGCCTTGGCCTGGCATCCAATAGCGTGATCAGTTCTAACCCGGCATTTGTTCAATTTTATCTTTGGCTAAAAGAATGGCGTCTTTACCAACTGCTCGAAAACCTAATTCATGGTTTGCACCGTCCTTCTGCAAAACACCCGTCCACGCTTATGGCCGCCATGATAAAAAAAAGTCGCATTTTGCCCCAAAGTCCCATTTACCAAAAAACTTTACGCAACTTCAAAGAAAATCTAAAAGCCATCATTCATACATTTGCCACGCACAACATTTCCGTATTCGTCAGCACCGTAGTCAGTAATTTAAAAGACCAGCAACCGTTGGGCTATCCCCCCCCCGACTCTTCCGTTGCCCACTACGACCGAATTAAACAGGCATTAAAATACGGCCGCTGGAAGCAAGCCAATTTGCTTTTGCAAACCGCTGTCAAAACCGATAGTTTGAATCCGTTAACACATTACTTGCTGGCAGAGGTCAACTATCGTTTAAAACACTACTCAAGGGCACGAAGACAATTTGTTTTGGCCCGGGATCTCGATCAAATTCCCTTTCGCGCTCCTTCGGCTATAAACATTATAATAAGGCAGACATGTAAAAATACTCCGGCGCAATTGGTGCCCACTCAGGCAATGTTTTCCGTTGTTTCGCCGCATCATATTCCGGACAGCACATTATTTTTGGAACATCTGCATCCTAATGCCACAGGTTACCAATGGTTGGCTTTTTCTTTTTTTAGCGCCATGCAGCACCAAAAACCACCCTTGACTTTAGATAAAAACTGCGCGCAATTTACTAACTTGGATGTGGCCATCGGAGAGCTAAAAATAAGCGATCTGGTCGCACATCCTCCTTTTAACGGACGCACCCACTTTCGGGCGCATCATTTTACACCGCAGCTTATTAATCGGCTTGCCTACCGCCATGTATATGGCGGTTTACTTTGGGATGCCGCCCACTTACAAATGGGCGCTTACTGGCAGGCGCACAACCAACCCGCAAAAGCTCTGAACGAATATTTTGCCGTTCTGCAGGCAGATTCGTCACACCCGAGTGCATTGTATAAAATCGGCGATGTATTTATTGAACAAGGGAATGCAGGCAAAGCACTTTTTTATTATAGCAAAGCCGAACAAGCAAATCCTAAAACAGCCTTTATTCGGGCCAAACTTGCTCGCGCACTTTTACTAAACGGGAATGAAAAACAAGCCCTTAACGTTCTTAAGGCATTATGGCAAAATTCCGCATTGGTCAGACAGTTAAATAAAGCGCAAAAGGCAGGCGTGCTTTATTTAACATCCGTTGCTTTGCGCAAGCTCGGCAGAAAAAAAGAAGCTCAACGTCTGCTGCAAAAACTAGCCGTTGAATTCCCGGAACAAATTAAGACCAATGCCTCCGAAAAAAAGCAAAATGAAAGGAGATAATTATATGTTAAAAGCAGGAACAAAAGCCCCGAATTTTACCCTTCCGGATCAAAACGGACATCCCGTTTCGCTCGAACAGTTCAAAGGCAAATGGATCGTCCTCTATTTTTACCCCAAAGACATGACCCCAGGGTGCACCACCGAGGCCTGCAATTTTCAAGAAGCCTTACCCGATTTTCAAAAGATCGATGCCGTTGTGCTTGGAGTAAGCAAAGATTCGGTCGAACGGCACAAAAAATTCGCTCAAAAACACAGTTTGCAATTTCCGTTACTCAGCGATGCCGAAAGCAATGTATGCGAGACCTATGGCGTTTGGCAAAAAAAGAAATTGTATGGTCGCGAATACATGGGAATTAATCGTTCGACATATTTAATTGACCCGCAAGGCATCATTGTCAAAGTATATCCTAAGGTTAAAGTAAAGGCTCACCACAATGAGGTAATGGAGGATTTAAAAAAATTGAAAAGCGCAAAAAACCGGAGTTAGTTTTCTTGTCGTTTTTTAAAATTTTTATCTCGGCCTGTTCTCTTGGGTAATTTTCCGGCTTTGACGGGAAACTGAGCGAAGTTTTTACTTTCGGCCAAAATTACTTGCCTTATTCCGTTTTGTCCATTAAAATCAACCTTAATAATGATCTAAACAAAAACCTAGCGGAAGCATTTTCATGAACCGGAAGCGCCCTTCTGTGTTTACCCAAAAAACATTACTGTTTTTTTTCTTTTTATCCGGATTTACAGCCACGGCCTTGCAAATTGTCTACCTGCGTGAATTCCTTTCGCTCTTTTACGGCAACGAACTTTCTATCGGTTTGTTTATGTTTAGTTGGATGCTATGGACGGCGGCCGGTAGTTTTTTATTCGGCAAAATCAGAAAACCCGAACACTACATCCATTCACATTTGTTTTTATTCAGTTTAATTATCCCGCTAACCTCCTTGGCCATAACCTACTTAAGAATCAAAGCCCAGCCCGTTATCGGCACGCTTCCCGATATGATGTCTACGCTTATTACCGCCCTTTTGGCGCTTTCTTTATTCGGACTTTTTTCCGGCGGGCTTTTTCCGCTTTACAGCGGACTGTTAAAGCAAGAGCACAGACAAACCAGCGAAATCTCCAGCGGACGCGTTTATTTGTGGGAAACCGTCGGTTCGGCTTTTAGCGGATTATTGGCCGGTTTGTTTCTCATTCGTCTGTTCCCCGCCCGAGAGCTAATTATCGGGTTTGCTCTCTTTAATTTTTTTGCCGCGCTTTTCTTTTTGTGGAACCTGGTTCAAAAACAACGCGCTTTTTCGGCCTCGATGTTTGCCCTTATTTTTGTAAGTGAAATCGCTATTTTTGCCCGGTCCGATATTCAACTAGGCACACGCCTTTGGCACGGACTAACTATTCTGGACAAACGTTCTTCTCTTTACGGCGAATTAACCTTAACTTCATTGGGCCCTTCCAAAACATTGTATCAAAACGGTGTCCCGCTCTTTACCGTTCCCGATCCCAAAAGCGCAGAAGAAACCATACATTATGCCATGCTCTTGCATCCGAATCCGCACAAAGTACTTTTGATCGGCGGTGGATTTTCCGGTGCTTTGTTTGAAGCGTTAAAATACAAAAAATTAAAATCATTGGATTATGTAGAACTCGATCCCGAAATCGTTCGACTCTACCAAAAGCATTTTCCGGTTTTGTGGGATTCTTTGCAAACCGACGGACGTGTCCATATTCATTTGACCGACGGACGCCTTTTTTTGCAAAAGACAAATCACAAGTTCGATGTCATCATTACGGCCCTGCCCGACCCCTTTACCGTACAGCTTAACCGTTTTTACACCAGAGAATTCTTTCGCCTGGCAAAACAAAAACTTCGGCCCGACGGTATCTTTTCTTTTAAAATCAGTGGAGCCGAAAATTTTATCGATCAAAATCATGCACGCTACATTCAGTGCATTCACCACACATTCCAACCGGTTTTTAGGCAAAATGCCTTTTTACCAGGAAGTAAAATTTACTTCTTTTTAAGCAACCGCTTAACTCCGCTAAATCTTAACGTCCCTTATTTAAACGCTCAATTAAAATTACGCCACATTAAAACCCGATACGTCCGGGATTATTATCTTAAATTCAAATTGGCACCAGACCGAATTCGGCAATTACAAAACGTATTGACAACTTTTCGCTTCTCCAAAATTAATCGCGACTTTAAACCCATGGCTTATTTTTTCGATATGATTTTATGGACAAGTAAATTTTCTTCTTCGCTGGGCATCCAAATAAGTAAACTTATTCGTTTCTCGTTCGGCCATTTTTTATTTGTTTTTTTTCTTGTTTTGATCATCATATTCATCCCATTATTACGCCCGTTAAAGCAAAACCCCACCGCACGCCTGGCTTCCCTGGCCATGTTTGCCGTCGGTTTTACGGTAATTAGCCTTGAGCTTATGATTTTAATCGCTTTTCAGGTAGAATACGGTTACATTTATTACCGTATCGCTTTGTTTATTGCCCTTTTCATGCTGGGAATGGCCTTCGGGAGTTGGTTGGCATTAAAGCAAATTCACAAGTTCTCCGTCAAGAACGAAATGCGTTTAACTTTGGCAATTCATCTCGGATTTGTTTTATTGGCCGTTCTGCTCATCCCAGGCATACGCGTTTGGCCGCTACAAGGCACAGCCGGCCAAAGCATTTTTTGGGGACTGGCCATCCTTGCCGGTGGGTTAGGCGGTTTTGCTTTCCCCCTTTTGAACCGTCTTTATTTTAAAGAGTCCGATGAAAATAAAAATTTGGGAACGTTGTACGCCTGGGATCTACTGGGCTCCTTATCGGGTTCTTTGCTGAGCAGTGTCATTTTAATTCCCATTTACGGATTACTGTTTAGCGGTGTGTTTTTAGGTTTGCTGAACAGCATTATCATTCTTTTTCTAATGGTCGGTTTTATGCTAAAGCCCACCAACGGCTGAAAAATTTTTGCTTTCCGACTGTTTCTATTGTAATATGATGATCGCAAAGTGTGCAAAATTAACCGTCTCAAAAAAATTTTCAGTTTAAAAACAAAAAAGCAATACGCTATTTTTCCCCCTGTCTTTTTGCTTGCACTATCTTTGCCCGTACTTAATTAACGCTTTAGGCAGCATTATACTGCTCTTTTTTTCACTAAAATCATCTTTTCCTTAAGAGGCAACCATTAACAGAAGGAGGCATTATGCCAGAAACACAAGGCAATGTTACGGTTGTAACATCAACTAAAAGTATGGGAATCGGTATTTTGCTTACCGTTCTTTTCGGCCCGCTTGGAATGCTTTACGCGACCATTCCGGGTGCTCTTATTATGATTGTGGTAACAGCGGTTGTGGGATTTTTGACCTTGGGCATCGGTTTGATTGTAACTTGGCCTATCTGCATTATTTGGACGGCCGTGGCCGTAAATAATTACAACAAAAAGCTGATGGCCGGCGCAGCATAATTCCCGAAATACGAAAAACGGATTCATCGTACAAAACCGATGAATCCGTTTTTTTTCGCAATTCACAACTTTTAGTGCGCATCTCCGAAAACAAAAGCTGAAAAACGAAACAAATCGGCATCCTCATCCTGCCATGCATCGGGTGACAAACCAGCTTTACGGCATGTTTGTTGTAAAAACGTTTCCCGATCCCAACCCCACTCAACCGGAACTTGCGGCAAAAGCAAACCGACGTGAGCCCCTTTTTTAATAAGCAAACCGTCACGGCCGATTTTTATCTCATCAATATTGCGCACGTGATGAAACGGGGACAAAACCGAAATCTCATATTCGAGCAGCGGAAGTTCTTCTTCGCTTACCGGATGAAATCGCGGGTCTGCCGTGGCCGCCTGAATGGCCACATCACGCACAGCCAAATACAAAGGTTTAATGGGTGCCGTGTAACCGATGCAGCCCCGTAAACGTCCGTTTATTTTTAACGTCACAAACGCGCCGCGATCCTGTTCAATACTTTTAATGCCCTGAGAACTCGGTTCGTATACTTTGTTTTCCTTCACGGCCATTTCGACCGATTTGCGCGCAATATCCAGCAATACTTGTTGCGCTTTTTGGGGCAACGAAAAATTTTTTTCCATTGTTTTCTCCTTTGGCCCTTTGATGAATGCAAAAGCCGAATAGCCAACAACCCGACTTTTGTCGCCGCCAGGCACATCGCCGGAATTTCCGTATTTTAATAAGCGCACCTGGTTGGCTCCCAGATACTCGGCGGCAATCATCAAACTGACAATAGGCCCGCCGCCACAAGCTTCCCATAGCCGAGCCTGTAAATTTCGAGACAGGTTGTAGTAGTCCCATTCTTTAATCGCGTTTAAAACTTTTTCGTCCAGTTTAATGGCTTGTTCATAGGGATGATAATGGGAAAGATCCGAGCTGGCGATTATCAGGGTTTTATTATCGTCAATCAAATCGGCCAGTGCCCTTCCCAAGGCTCGGCAGGTTTCATAGCTTTGCTCGCCCATTACAATGGGAACCAATTTAAATTTTCCCAACACCACTTGCAAATAGGGCAACTGAACCTCAATGGAATGCTCGCCCCGTTGTCCCGGGGTAAAATCATGCCCTTTGCCCGAAAGATAAATGCGTTCGTTTTTTTTTGCCAGGCGACGACAAAATTCGCGGTCAACAGGAACCACCCCCAGCGGTGTTTGGTAAGCCGAACCATTGTAAACCGAAGCACCGCTAAAATAGTCATAATGAGAAGGCCCGATAATAACCACACGTTTGTACGGTTTCCCCCGAATGGCTTTATAGGCATAAGAGGCCACCGGTCCCGAGAAAATGTATCCGGCATGAGGCACAATAATGCCCACAATGGGCTCGCGAATGGGTTTTTCATGCGCGCGAGACAAAAATCCGTTAATCATGCTTTTTAATTCGGCCGGGTCCGCAGGATAAAATTGTCCGGCAACCGCTGGTTTGCGCACTTTTGCCTCGCCTGAAATACATTGGCTAAATGAAACGAAGATAAGTAGGCCTGCAATTAGGCCCGGAAGTGTTTTCCATAATGTTTTCATTTTAGGCCTGCTTTCCGCTTTAATCCAATACAATTTATCGCACTAAGGTTAACAAAATCTCATTGTAAAGTCAACCGTGAAGCCGTAGCCTTTCGGTTGTTTACGGTTCGGCTTTCTGTAAATATTTTATACACAACATCTATCCGAAAAGCTCCCGCATGCGTTAAACGATTGGAAATATTTTGGTATCATTTTTGCATATTGCGTGTTTCATATAAACAATTATTAATTAAAAACAAAGGAGAAAACAGCCTATGAAAAAGGTTTTAGCTATCGTACTGTTTTTAATCGTCGCTTTTAACGCGCACTTTGCTCGGGCCATCGATTATAAATTGGAAACTTCCGCAGGCTATTCCGGCGGGCCCGGTATTCATTTTAATACATTGATGACGCGCATTTCACGCACGTTCCCTTTTAAAATACGACTTGGCCTTGGGTACACCTATATTTACAATCCGGGTAAAGCATTGGCAGCCCGAAAAATTTTTATCAACAATGCCACCAATGGCAGCCCGGAAAAACACGGCTATACTTGGGAATTTAATTTTGATCTGATGCGTAAGGTAAATTGGTTTGATCTTTCTAATGCCTATTTTTACGGCGGGCCGCGCTATATTTTGTTTACGGGTAATTTTAACTTCGTTGACGGAAACGAAGACTTTGACATTACCTCCAAACATTGGGGCGTAGGAGTTGGCTTGGCAACTTCTTTTCCCATTAACAAAAAGCTGGCCATGTTCGTTAACGGAGGGGTCGATTATTTTTTCCCGTCTACAATTTACGGGCACGATACCTCTTACAGTCCGGATAATGAAAATGTAAATCCCAGAGAAGATTTTAAGTACAAGGATGCCGACGCGGCCATCAATCAGCCCAAATTACGCTTTAATTTTTTAATGGGGCTTCGCTATTCCTTTTAGACTAAGAATCAGAGGTATTTTCTTCCTTAAAAATTTCGTCCATGCGTTTGTTATCTTCCACGCCGTTTTTATCGTATTTGGAATACGTGGATCCGTAACCTTTGTCCTGGCGAATTTGGTTCAATTTGTTTTTTTTCAAATACAACTCGGTCAGCTTTTGCGGGTCTAACCCGACCAATTGGCACTTGCTCACCCAAAAATGCAACTCGTCGATCAATTCGATGCGGATATTGTCCCAATCGATTTCTTTCATATCTTTCCACCATTTCCACGGAAGCGAATCTTCCATTTCGATGGACTCGTGGATTAGGGCACGGTTGTAATTGAGCAACCATTTTACCCGCTCGTTTACCGTTTGCGCATCGTTTTGATCGGGATCGCAAAGTTTATCGTAATCCTGACCGTGGCGTTCTTTTAAAATGCGTTTGTTCAATTCGTATTGTTTGTTAAAAATAAGTTCCAAAAAATCCATATTCGCCTCTTGCGTTAATCTTTATTTTTTTAATTCTTTGTGTAAAATGGATTCCAATTTTTCCACTTTCTTATCCAATCGGCTTTGCTCGGTTTTTCGGTAGTCCATTTTTAGGGTCATCGAAATTCGCGAGCAATCCTTTTCCAATTCCTTAAAACAGGCGCGTACCACAGCCATCACTTGGTCGTAATCGCCTTCGAGCACCGTTCCCATCGGATTCAGGCGATAGGTTACGTCACTACGATCGATCACATCCAAAATACGGGCGACATACGGAGAAAGGCTTTCGCCTTTGTCCAATGGGAACATGCTGAACTCGACCATAACCATTTTTGCCTCCTTTGCTTTGGCACGGTTGTAAAAACGGTTTATTTCTTTTTTGCTTTGATCTGTTCAAGCTGCATTTTGTGATAGGCATATACCCTAAGGGCACGGAATAAAATGGCAAAATAAATAACGATTAACCCATACAGCAAAGCCGCCCGGGCAAAGGCGCCGATCATTCGGTTCCAATGAATAAAGCTCTGAAAAAACAAGAGCAACGTATAAAAGCTTAACAAACCGTTAAAAAAATTCAGGGGTTTGTAATTCCACTTTTTACCTTTGTGCTCTGTTTTCAAATCATAAACCATCAACATGTAGGTAGCGGTAGATACCACCGAAGCCAATAAAAATTGTGTGGCCTCCATCCAGTCGAACAAATGAAAAAGGAAATAACTAATTACAAAAGTTAATATGGGAAGCCAATCCAAAAGACTTTTTTTCTGTTCCATTTTTACATTCCTGCTATTGTGAAGTCAAATTAAAAGATTGGTACATGCGGTAAAGTTCCACCAGCAGCACCTTTACAACGGCTGCAGCCGGAACGGCCAAAAACATGCCCAAAATTCCCCAAAACTGACCGCCGATTATCACGGCAAACAGAACGATTAAAGGATGCATTTGTACGCTGCCGGCTACCACCAAAGGTTGTACCAACACATTGTCCAAAAGCTGAATGATGCCAAAAGCCGCGGCTACCATAATCATTTGGTTCACCGTACCGTTGGATAAAAATACCACCAAAATAGCAACAATTGCTCCGGTTAAAGGTCCGACAAACGGCACCATATTCGCCAAACCGGCAAATGTACCGATGAGCAAAAAATAGGGTACGTGCAAAATCCACAAAGCAATTACCGACAAAAAGCCGATGATGGCCGCATCGAAAAATTGGCCGCGCAAATACCCGCCAATTTGCTGATCGGTTTTGTAAAGAAGATTTAAAGTCATTTCGAAATAACGGTTCGGAATAATACTTACCATCCCTTTCTTAATTTTCCGACCGTCTTTTAACAAAAAAAACACCACAAACGGAATGACGACCAAGGTGGTGATTAGCGATATTAAACTACCCACCAGGGAAAAAAGGGAATTGGAAAAATGATTGACCGCCTCGTGAATTTTCGCCGTAATATTTAGGTTTACATTTTTGAGCATGGGAATGCTCTCTTTAAGCGACTGCTCAAGGCGGTTGATGGTGGCCGTGCTCTGCCCGGAGCTAAAGGAATGCTGAATCACCTTTACCTGATCCACGACAAGCGGCACGATGAAATAGATAAACAAAAACAAAGAAAACGCTAATAATAAAAACACGACCGAGGTTGCCTGCATACGTGTCATCCCTTTGTATTCTAAAAAGGAGGTAATGGGATCCAAAATGTAAGCCAGCAAGGCCCCGATAATAAAAATCGTTAGGATATTACTTAATTTAATTGTCAGCCAAACAAGGGCGGCCAAAAAAAGTACGGCCAAAACAATTTTTAAAAAACGATTTACGGTTACGTCCATTATCGCTCCTTTTTACTCAAGGAATCCAGTTTTTTGCGCAACTCCTGGTTTTCCAAATTGCTGCGACGTAATCGTTCGGCAATCATTTGTGACAGGCGTAAAAGTATTTTATTGCCTGTTCTGGGAAATGTTTCCAGAATACTGAACAAATCCGGTTGAAAGAATCCGTACAATTTACTCGGCTTGCCGGCAATGGCCGAGGCCGTTCGGGGCGCTTCGAGCAAAAGAGCCATTTCACCAAAAAAATCTCCTTTGGACAAAACGGCCAGAACCTTTTGTTCCGGTCCCAGCGTAATGCGCACCTCTCCCGAATCGATAATGTACATACCCACGCCGGGTTGCCCCTCGTTAAAAATAACCTCGTTTTGTTTGTAGGTACGTTGGTGTAAAATCCGTTCCAATTGCCGTAGTTCTTTGCGGCTTAAATCCTGAAACAACGGAATGTTTTTAAGCACATTTAAGGTGTCGGTTTTTTCGGCGGATTGTTTCCGGAAAATATTGGTCCACAAACTGTCTTCTCTCATCGGCTTTCCCCAAATGTTTTTTTAGCAATATAATCCCTTTAAGCATGCAGAGCAAGATTCGCTTTTTTTACTTTTAATTTGTTGTGATTTACAGTAAATTGCATCCCGGTCGGATTTTGAATTTTTAACAACTACGGAGGGAATTATGGAAGTCAAATTTCGCATCTTTTTAGGCGTTCTTTTGGCAACGGTGTTTTTATCCGCTTCGCTCTTGGCTCAGGACAAAGCTTTTTACGAGAAAAAGTTTGTCTGGGATAAAGAACGCACTATTTTCAGCGCCGATTTTGACAAAGTCAAAAAACCAAAATTGGAAGACTTTAAAACGCAGGTTTTTCATTTTGCCCCGGTGCATCAGGACACAACAGGCACATGCTGGGCTTTTTCCACCGTTTCGTTTCTCGAATCCGAAATTTACCGCATGCATCATAAAAAAATCAAACTATCGGAAATGTATGTGGTTTATTGGGAATATGTTGAAAAAGCCAAATATTTCGTTAAGAAAAAAGGCGATGCCAATTTCGGCGAAGGCTCGGAATCAAACGCTGTTACCGCACGCATCAAACAATACGGCATTGTACCGGAAAGCGTTTACAACGGTCTTTTGCCCGGACAAAAACGCTATACCCACCGCGAAATGTTCAAAGAAATGAACGACTACCTGCATTTTATTAAGCAAAAGGGCTATTGGGATGAAAAAATCGTTTTAACCACCATCAAACAAATTTTAAACAAATATATGGGACAGCCCCCGTCAAAATTCGAATATCAGGGTAAAACCTACACGCCCCTAACTTTTTTAAATAAGGTCTGCCAACTAAACCCGGATGATTATGTTGACTTTATGTCGACTATGCGCGACACATTTTACACCACGGACGAATACAAAGTCCCGGACAACTGGTGGCATTCCAAGGCCTACCACAACATTCCCTTAAAAGATTTTTACCGCACCATTAAAAACGCCATTAAACACGGATATTCCGTGGCCATTGGCGGAGATGTTTCCGAACCCGGGCGTTACGGCTGGGAAGATATCGCCATTGTTGTTCCCTGGGACATTCCGGACAAATACATTAACCAATACTCGCGCGAGTTTCGTATTTACAACCACACCACTACCGACGATCACGGCATTCATTTGGTCGGCTACACACACAAATACGGACACGATTGGTTTCTGATCAAAGATTCGGCTTCAAGCGCGCGTTACGGCAAATACAAAGGCTATTATTTTTTCAGAGATGATTTTATTAAATTGAAAATGCTTACATTCATGGTGCACAAAGATGCGGCTAAGGATATACTAAAGCATTTTAAAGAGAAAAAATAACCGTTAATACCGGGAGTTTTTCCCTTATTGATAGTGCGAAAACCTCCCGGTATTTTTTTTGTTTACCGATAAAACCATTGGCTTACGCGGGACACGACGCATTTTACGTTTTAAGGCCAACATTTTTTGCGAGATCAATTGCATTTCTTGTAAAAAACGATCGTCATAATCCATTTCTTCCGAACGGTGCTGCAAAATTAGCACTCTCAAACGTTCGCGTAGCATTCCGTATTCCTCAAATAATGTTTGCACCTGCATCGTAAGCCTCCGTTTCTCTTTTAAAATCATATTCGTCTCTCTAAACGCCCATTTGAAAGTTTTGGTTCGAATATCCCTTAACTGCACACTTTTTTACCACTCGCTGTTATGTTTTTGTTAAAAAATAATGTAAATTTCGGCTTTGCAAACAGGCTTAACATCGGAGGATTTTATTATGAAACGTATAATTGGCATCAGTCTTTTAATAATTTTCTTTTTTACTATTTCTTGCGGGAACCAGAAACTTTCGCAAGAAAACAAACGTTTAAAAGACCAAATTTCGGAGCTGAAAATGGAAGTGATGCAATACGAGACGCTGGGAGAACATATCCAATTTCTGATCGATCAGATGAAAAACGTAAAAGCCCGCATCGTTACCAACTACGGTAACATCGAATTGCGCTTTTTCCCGGCCAAAGCTCCCATTACCTGCTTCAGTTTTATTGCCCACGCCGAAAGCGGCTATTACGACGGGCTGCTTTTCCACCGAGTCATAAAAGGGTTTATGATTCAAGGCGGCGACCCGAATACACGCAGCGGGAATGTGCAAAGTTACGGCCTGGGCGGGCCTTTGGTTCATATTCCCAACGAATTTAACGATTTGCCGCACGACCGCGGTATGGTTTCGATGGCCCGCGTGAATAATTTAGCAGAAGGTGCTGGCAGTCAGTTTTTTATCGTGCAAAAGCCCGCACATCATTTGGACCATCATTACACTGTTTTTGCCCAGGTGACCAAAGGAATGGATGTGGTTGACAAAATTGCCAACGTTCCTGTAAATGAAAACGACTTGCCGTTAATTCCGGTGAAAATCATAAAAATCGATGTTTTTAAATAACCGATTCGTTACCAAGGAGGTTTTTAATATGAAAAAATATTCCCTTGTTTTTCTGGCCGCGCTTTTCCTTTTTGTCGCCTGTTCCGAACAAAATTCCGGTATCGAAAAGCAATATTTCGATAACACCTATCGGCCGCAAGACGATCTTTACCGCTACGTTAACGGTAAATGGTTAAAAACCGTGCCCATTCCCAAAGACAAGTCTAATTACGGCTCGTTTACCATTTTACAGGAACAAAACGAAAAACGAATTCATCAAATTGTCGAAGACCTGACAAAGCATAAACAAAAACCCAACTCCGACCGACAAAAGGTGGCCGATTTTTACAAAAGTTACATGGACAGCGCCCGTATCGAAAAGCTGGGCATCTCGCCGTTAATGCCCGAATTAAACCAAATACGCAACATTAAAACCAAAAAAGACCTGATTCCGGAAATGGCGCGTCTGCGAAAAATCGGCGTACAGCTTCCCTTTGCTTTTTACGTGGGGCAGGATCAAAAAAATTCGTCACGCTACATTGTTTATTTTAGCCAGTCCGGTTTGGGTTTGCCCGACCGCGATTATTATTTACGCCCTTCGCCTAAGTTTGCCCATTTTCGCGAGGAATATCAAAAATACATTGCGCGGTTGTTGTCATTAGGTAAAATCGATAACAGCGAGCAGCGGGCCCGAACAATCGTACAAATGGAAACCGACATGGCCAAAGCACACTGGACACGCGTACAAAACAGGCAACGGGAAAAAACTTACAATAAGTTTGCATTTAAGCAACTCCGTAAGGAAGCGCCCCAATTCGATTGGACATCGTTTTTTAAAACAAGCGAAGTGCCCCATTTCGACAGCCTTATTGTTTCGCAACCAAGCTACCTAAAGGCCTTTGGCAAATTATTCCGAAAATATTCGCCGGAAGATTGGAAAAGCTATTTGGCTTACAAACTGGTTTCGAGGTACGGAAGTTTTTTAAGCCACGATTTTGTGCAAACCAAGTTCGATTTTTACGGCAAAACACTAACGGGCACGCCGCAGATGAGTCCGCGCTGGAAACGGGCCATGAATACCATGAACGGTACTATCGGCCAGCTTTTGGGAAAAATGTACGTGGCCAAATACTTTCCGCCGCAGGCTAAAAAACGCATGCTCAAACTGGTGCACAATTTGCTGGCCGCTTATCGCGAGCGCATCAAACATCTGGATTGGATGAGTCCCGAGACCAAAAAACAGGCCCTTATTAAGCTTTCCAAATTCCACACAAAAATCGGATACCCGGACAAATGGAAGGATTATTCTTCCTTGGTTATCAAGCCGGACGATTTAGTGGGGAACATCGAACGCGCCAGTCTTTTTGCATATTATTACAATATCCGCAAGCTGGGCAAGCCGGTCGATCGCAAAGAATGGTTTATGAATCCGCACACTGTAAACGCCTATTACGATCCTTCCATGAACGAAGTGGTTTTTCCGGCAGGCATTTTGCAACCGCCGTTCTTTAACATGAAAGCCGACGATGCCGTAAATTACGGGGCCATTGGCTCGGTAATCGGACATGAAATTACGCACGGTTTTGACGATCAGGGAAGCAAGTCGGATGGCGACGGAAATTTGCGTAATTGGTGGACTGCACAGGATCGTAAAAACTTTGAAAAGCGCGCCGAAAAACTGGTTAAACAATACAGCTCGTATGTAGTATTGGATACCATGCATTTAAACGGCAAACTGACTTTAGGCGAAAACATTGCCGATTTGGGCGGCGTGACCATTTCGTACCATGCTTACCACAGAGCACTAAAAGGCAAACCAGCTCCCGTTTTGGATGGCTTTACGGGCGATCAACGTTTTTTTATCGGTTGGGCGCAAATTTGGAAACGCAAATATCGCAAAGACGAATTGCGACGTCGCTTACTTACCGATCCTCATTCACCCAGCCGCTTCCGCGTAAACGGAGTGGTAGTTAACGTTCCTGAATTTTATACTGCGTTTCACGTTACGCCAAAGGATTCTCTGTATCTCCCGCCGGACAAAAGGGTAAAAATCTGGTAAAATCTTATTAAACAAAAGGCGGCCTTACGATTAGGCCGCCTTTTTTGTTACGGACACAAGGAAAAAATGCTTGCCTTATTTTGCCTTTCACGCTTCAATCTTTCCAAAAATTAACCATGGTCGAAATTTTGACTATGGCATACAGCAAAACAATAGTTCCCGCCCACTGTGCCAAAGAAAGGTATTTTTTGTAAATGGCATATTCCAGCAAAATGGCCGAAATAGGAAAGGCTAACTCGCAAATCGTGGAAACCGAGGCGGGAATTTGGCGCAGCCCAAAATAATAAAGAAATATGGCCGGCGCACCGGTAAACATGACAATCAGTAAAAAAATGATCCACTGATGACGACTTACCTGACCGACCACCTCAATTTTTTGGGTAAACAAAGCTAAAACAATCATTAAAATCGCCGTTACCAAAAAACGCAAATAGGTTGCAAAATGAAAATCAATTTTACGCAGCAACCGTTTACTCAATACGGTCGAAAAGGCAAAACTTACGGTAGCCAACAGAGCAAATCCCGCGGCCATCAATGTTTTGTCACCCGTGGTCAAATTCGGTAAGTGCAAGCCAAACGTCATAAAATAGGCACCGCTTAAGGCAATGGCCGCCCATTTGATGAAAACCTTGGGCAACCGTTCTTTAAGCAACAGAGCAGCCAAGGCTATGGCAAAAACAGGTTGCAGTTTTTGGATGAGCACCACAACAGATAGATTGACGTATTGAACGTAAAAAATAGCCTTGGTAATGGCCAGAGTGCCTACCGCGCCGCCAAGTACGGCCACACCAAGCAACGATCCCCACTCCTTGTAATTTAGTTGTTTGAGCTTGGGAAACTGATGTATGAAAAACGGGGTCATAATCGATGCGGCAGCCGTAGATTCGATCATCACAACCAAAATAACAGGTAATGTGTACAATGACGGGCGTAATACAATTCCGTCCACTCCCCACAAAACCGCGGCTAATATTACAAACAGCGGAGCAAAACGTCGTTCCTGTAATCGTTTCAAGTGTTTTTCCTTTATTCGTTTAAAACGGCACAATTTATGATTAATTTGGATTTCAAACAAAATTCCATTACATCCAATTTGCCATCGATGCCGCTTTCCTTTATCTTTCGGACGTTGTAATCAAAAAAAACACAGCGGAGAAAACCCGATGTCCCTTACTCGTAATGTTTTCGTTGAATTTCATCCAAGCCGCTCGGCGCGTGAAAAGTTACAAATTAACGATGTGCTTTTTGCCACTAATGGCGATATTGTTTTTAAGAATATGCGAGCCGTGCGTGCACTTACCGAAAAACTGCGAAACGAACACCCCGAGCTATTGGCTTCGCAGGTAAATGCTCTGGGCCTGTTGCACGAAATTGAACATATTGTCGTTCAAACCTATCAAAAAAAGGTTGCTTCCCGCTTTTTCCAAAAACTTGAACATTACCTGCAAAAGGAACTCGGAAGAAATAATTATGAACGCTTACTGCATGCTTTTTGCCGGCACTTTCCTCCCACTCCGGTTTTTCGGAACGAACAGCGTGTTGAAGATTATCTGCAACACAAAACGGGCGGGCGCCCTAACCAATTTTTGCTTTTGGAAGAAATGATTCCCTTTTGGACGGATTATTTGAATCCGGCTTTTCAACCGCTCCGCTCTTTAATCGATCCGAAAGAACTGAACGATGACATGAACTTTAAACAAACCTACGAGCTCCTTCATCGTTTTTCGCGCCAACAGCCGCCCGTACCCGGAAGCACATTGTCGCTGCTTCAATTCTTACGCCAACCGGCGGAATTGTATCCACATTCTGTTATGGCCCAGTTAGAATACATTAAAGATCACTGGCAAGCTTTTTTAGGAGATTTGCTTACACGTTTGTTGCAAAGTATCGATTTTATTCGCGAAGAAGAAAAAGCACGGTTTGACAAAGCCGCCTTTGGGCCGGGCCCTACCCTTGTTCCGCAATTCGAACCATCGGACGAACCCGAACGTTTTTCTCCGGATACAGATTGGATGCCGCGACTCGTTCTGATTGCCAAAAGTACCTATGTTTGGCTGGATCAGCTTAGTAAAAAATACGCGCACCCTATTACACGGCTCGATCAAATTCCGGATGAAGAATTGCGATTTTTGGCTTCTTTCGGCATTACGGGTTTGTGGCTAATTGGCATTTGGGAACGGAGTAAGGCTTCGCAAAAAATCAAACAACGCACCGGTAATCCGGAAGCTGCCGCCTCGGCTTATTCCTTGTACGATTATCAAATCGCTGATGATTTGGGTGGCGAGTTAGCTTTGCAAAATTTAAAAGAACGGGTTTGGCGTTACGGCATTCGCATGGCTACGGACATGGTACCCAATCATACCGGTATCGATTCCAAATGGGTCATCGAGCATCCCGAACGTTTTATTCAACTTCCGTATTCGCCATATCCGCAATACTCTTTTAACGGTCCGGATTTATGCGATCATCCGGATGTGGGTGTCTTTATTGAAGACGGTTACTGGAATCGTAGCGATGCGGCCGTTGTTTTTAAACGCGTGCATTATCCTTCCGGTGAAACACGTTACATTTATCACGGTAACGATGGGACCAGTATGCCTTGGAACGATACGGCCCAGCTAAATTATTTGCTTCCGGAAGTGCGCGAGGCGGTTTTGCACAAAATCATCGAAATCGCCCGTCGTTTTCCCATCATTCGCTTCGATGCGGCCATGACATTAACTAAAAAACATTTTCAGCGCTTGTGGTTTCCGCAGCCCGGTCAGGGCGGCGATATTCCTTCCCGAGCGGAGTTTTCTATGACTAAGGAAGAATTTGATCGATTGTTCCCCAAGGAATTTTGGCGCGAAGTGGTGGATCGCATTCGCCAGGAAGCGCCGGATACCTTGCTTTTGGCCGAAGCCTTCTGGCTAATGGAAAGTTATTTTGTACGTACTTTAGGCATGCATCGGGTGTACAATAGCGCCTTTATGAATATGCTAAAAAACGAGGAAAACAACAAATACCGACAACTGGTCAAAAACGTGTTGGAATTTAATCCGCAAATTTTAAAACGTTACGTTAATTTCATGAACAATCCGGACGAAGAAACGGCAGCGGTTCAATTTGGTACGGGTGATAAATATTTCGGCGTTTGCATTATGCTGGTTACCATGCCCGGCTTGCCCATGTTCGGTCACGGACAAATCGAAGGGTTTCGCGAAAAATACGGCATGGAATACCGGCGGGCCTATTGGGATGAACAGGAAGATCAGACTTTAATTGCCAATCACTTTAAACTGATTGCCCCTTTATTGCATAAACGGTATTTGTTCAGCGAAGTAGACCATTTTCTTTTTTATGACGTTTTTGCTCCGGAAGGGCACGTGATCGATTCCGTTTTTGCCTACAGCAATCGTTATGGTCAAGAAAATGCTCTGGTGGTTTACAATAACAGCTTTGTTGCGGCTGCCGGATGGATTCATTCCTCCGTTCGTTTCAAATGCAACGATGAATTGGTGCAACAGGATTTGCTCCGCGGTCTTGGCTTGCAGGGAAAAAGCGGACAGTTCGTTGTTTTTAAAGATCATGTATCCGGCTTGGAATACATTCGTCGCTTTGAAGAATTGCGCGACAAGGGGTTATTCATTGCTCTGGGTGCTTACAAATTCAATGTATTTTTAAATTTCAGACCGGTTTCTTCTTCGCAACAGGAGCCATACGCAGAATTGCACCGCAGTTTGCAAGGAAATGGTGTGCCCGATTTGCAAGAAGCTTTGCTAAGCATTCGCTACCGGTCAGTTCACCGCATCGTACGATCTTTGCTGACTAACCATTTTATCGCCCGAATTCCGGGTGAAAATATTCCGCCCGAACAGGCCACACAAAAAATACAACGCGTTTTTGCTCAATGCTGCCGAGATTTGGCTGCTGCCGAAAACCTTGAATCCTTGAACGAAACCGCCCTTTTTTCTACGCTACGAAAAGCCGAACATTTGTTTGCCTTAATGAGCAACAAACTCTTAAACGAAATCGTATCCGGGGACCAATCGTTTTCCCGGTTCCGCGTCCGTTTGCAACAAATTCTTAAGGCGACGGAAATTCCACTTAATACCGATTTGACTTTTTTACATGCGTTTTTCGTTCTGCAAGCCTTAAAAACCTTTTACCGCGCCGCCGATGCGACCGATTTTGACTTTTTGCATCGGCGTTTGTTGCACCGAATTTTCGAAGAACATTTACAAAACTTAGCCGAATCTTCGGCCAGGGAAACCATGAATTCGGATCTGCTTAAAATTTTGTCTGTTTTCGAAAACGGTATGGAATTCAAAACTAACGAACAAATGCGTTTGGCCATCGAACATTTGATTTCGTTCGAACCGGTAGCACGCTATTTGGATATTCATCCCTTTCAAGGGATTTATTATTTTAACAAAGAACGCTTCGAGGAGTTGGTTTTTTGGCTTTACATTCTGGGACTACTGGAATACTGTCCAAGACCAGCACGCAAATGCAAGCAAAAAATAACTGCAATGAAACGGGCGGAAAATCTTTGCAAAAAAGCGGAAAAAGCAGGTTATCGCTGGTTTGATTTCTTGGAAAGTTTGCGCCGAAGACGTTAATCGATTTTAATCGATTAACGGTAAAAACTGATATTTGAACATACTATCCACGCGATCCAACTGACGAAGATCAGAACGAATTTGATCAATGGAAGTGAAAAAATCAACCGGATAGCTTGGATACAATTCTTTGTTGGCTCCTTTGCGCGGCGGGTTGTCTTGCATAAGCTCCAACAAAAATAAAGATTGGTACAAATAGGTACGGGCCGCCTCGAATTCACCCATTTGAACCAAACAGCGTGCTTTCAAATGAGTGTAAACCGCACAGGAAGGATTTTGTGCCAATGCTTTGTTTACACAACTCAATGCCTCGTTATATTCTTTTTTATCTACCAAAACCACCGTTGCCAGATAATTGAGATATTCATCCGTAGGATATTCTTTGTAAATCTTAAGGATATAATCGTTGTAACGATCACGATAATCGCGCCAAGCCAGTTGACTGTTAACTTCAAAAATACGTTCGATTAACTCCGGAGTTATTTCCGAAAAATCACCGCTTAGTTTGGAATAAATTTCGAAAGTACGTTCAAAAGAAAACGGTTCGTCGTCAAAAATATCCGGAGCTTTGTTGCGGGGCCGTTTGGATAATTTCTCCATTTCTTCGGGATTGTTGCGCATAAATACTTCGTTACCGATTTCGAAGATTTCGTTAATCGATTCCAACGTAAACGTAAGCGTAAAATTACGCTTCTGATACAGCGTAAATATCTCTTTGATTGACTTTTGTAATTTTGATCTGGAGATCATTTGCCCTCATCCCTTTGGATGACAATAAAACTTTTGCCTGCTATTTTAATCGTACGTTTTCCGATCCGTTTAAATTCGCATCCCCATATTTTTTTGATTTTTCCCTCCGGAACCGTTTTAACGGTTTGGGCCCTCTCGGATAAGTTAATAATTACATCAACCGATTGTTCTTTCCATTGCCTTCTGTACCACCAAAGGCCATTTTCGTCGTCAATTAAAATATTCTGCAACGACCCTAACGTTAATGCTTTGTTTTCTTTTCTAAATTTAATGAGCTTTTGATAAAAGTCAAACCATTTTGTATCGTGCAAATCATAAAAATATGGCCGCATTTCTCTAACCCCATGTTCCTGACCGTAATAAATTAACGGTGTACCCGGAACCGTTAGCAAAACAACTGCCATCATTCGTGTTAGCCTGGCACCAAACTGCTCGATAAACCGAGGGAGATCATGGTTTTCCAAATAACGTAAACTCTGTGCGCCTTCAGGGTAGTTAGCCCGACTTTTTTCAATTCCCAAAGGAATAGCCGAAATCGGTTTTCGACCGTGCAAAACGTCTAAAATATTGCCATAAAAATCCGTATCGTACGACATGTCAAATTCTTTGTCATGAAATGACGGTTGACGCGGCAAAACCTCATCCAATAATAAAACATCAAAATTCATCGCCTTTAAGGCAAAACGAAAATTCTTCCAAAATGTATGCGGTACGGCCCAGGCCACATCGCAACGAAAACCGTCCACTCCCACTCCAAGCCAAAATTGAGCGACAGACATAATGTAATGCCTCACCCATGGATTATGGTAGTTCAAATTGACCAGCGTATCCCAATCATTATGGTATCCCCATGTGCCGTCTGGCCGCCAGTAAAACCACTGCCGTAAAGGTGAATGCCTGTTTTGATAAGCCGCACGTACAAAACGATGTTGGTCCGAAACATGATTGGCTACAAAATCAAACAAAACATGCATACCCATGGCATGCGCCTTTTGAATCAAATGGCGGTAATCTGCCAAACTTCCATAGGATTTCTCCGTTTTAAACAGCGATGTGGGTGCATATCCGTGTTCGGTGGGACCCTGATAAATAGGCAACATCCAAATGGAATTAACGCCCAATTTTTTTAAATACGATAAACGATGCTCAAGACTTGTAAACGTTCCGGCTCGGGTAAAACGACGTAAAAATAATTCGTAAATAATTGTCGTATCAGCCCAGGCCGGTGTTTGTTCAAATGGATGCCAAGTCGTTTGTCGACCGTGATTTACAAGCAATGTTTTGGGCTTGCCGAAATGCCCATTTTTTTCGGGAATCAAATAAAAATAATAAACACCGCGTGGAAATTCTTTATTAAAAATCAAACGGTTGTTTTTAACCGGTACCGCCTTTACGGGATTTTGAATATCCCCGACCCAATGAAATTTCAAATTCTTTGTTTCGGAACTAAATGCCACGATAAGCTTTTGTTTTGATTCTTCCTCCTGAAAAAATTTACCGCTAAAAAGGCTATCTCGCGGAATAACCCGCAACGAATTGTAGCCATTCCATCCGTCGGATATCCTATGGGGATTCGCAGGGTCGGGCATCCAAAGCGTATCGTTAATTACAAATTTGTACTCCCATTTGCCCGCATCCAGAGGAATAGATATTTTCCATTTGCCTGAATGCCTATCAAAATGCAACCGTGCTTTATCGGCCTGCCAACGATTAAACTCTCCGGCTAACGCTACTTTTTTAACGGGAAATGAAAATTTTTCCGGGGATAGCGAAAACGCATAGGTATTTCTTTTCTGTGCTAAAACCACAACTTCAGTTTGGTCGCTATCCGTTAGTCCCGTCGAATCCCATACGGTCAAACGAAAACGATACTTTCCAGGTCGTTCAAAAACTGCAAATGCCTGTGCCTTTGTTTTCTTCTCCAAACGAACCGTAATCGGCCCGCTTATTTGTTCCCATTTAATCGCCGTCAATGGCTCAAAATCCGGGTCAAACGATTGCCCGCCGTTGAGCACGACCCGTTGACCCGTAAAAACAACTTGCGTATGGCCCGCACGAGCTATTGGTGCTTTATCGCGCAAATTTAAAAAAAATAAACCCGAACGTTTGAAAACCTCGGTACCGTCTTCCTTTCGCAATGATATTTGCCAATCATGCTCCCCCTCTCCAAGGGTGGCCAGCGGTACGCAAAGCGTCGAATCTTCTGAAAGATAACTCTTTTTTAATGAATCTAACTCTATTATAACTTTATGATTTTTTAACCAATTTTTGATATTACTTCCGAACCTAAAACGCAAACTGTTAACCCGACGATACAGCCAGCTTCCCGTTGGGGGAATTGTTTTGTATAATTTGGGTATGGTTATCGTATCCGCATAAATCAACGAGTTGGAATACGGCCCACCATAATCATCCACACTCCAATCGCGCACCCACCTTGTTCCGTTTATCAAAAACCGATACGAATGCCAGCCTATTTTCAACGGAACAGTAACCTGCCAAATCCCGTCATGATCCTGATCGTACAAATAGATGCGTTCTTTCCACTCAGAAAAATCACCAACCACAGCTAAACGTTTAATAGGCAGCGATTTTCTGCGATTGTCAAAATAAAAAGTATGATTAACACGTGGCAATATGTACTTCTTAAGCGGAATCAAAATCAGCGACAAAGCAGTAATGCTCATCACCAGCCAAATAAAAATTCGATACAAATTATTTTGTTGTTTCATTGTTCACCAGATTTATTTAAATTTTACAAATACTCAAAATCATTTAAGCGCATCGGTTACATGTCTGGACCGTCTTTCCGTCAAACTCTGTTTCGGTAAATCGAAAAAACGAAACCGGTTGCGATTACTCGGCTTGCTCAAATAAAACGAAAAACCGATTTGCGTAAGCCATTGCTTTGGCATAATCGTTATTCCATTTAAAGGAGGTTTCCCCTTGAAAAAACGGATCGTTTTTTTTATCCTTTTCCTGTCGACATTATTCTCTTGCACGCGGAATATAAAACCCACCGCTCCCGAAAAAATTCCGCAGATCCGAATTTTATTAGGAACCATTGACCAGCGCGATTCTTTGCAATTTAAAGGAAATTTTACCCTGACTCTGGAAGAAGCCGTTTACGAATTGGGCCGGCATAATCCTTTTTTTTACCTTTCGCTTTCCAAAAACGGATTTAAAATGTACAACACCAACCGTCTGTTTGTTTTTAGCGGTAAAGATATCGTTCATATTTCACCTTCCGATCCTTTGCGCGATCGCTTTAAATTTCGTAATAAATGGTACAAAGGAAAAATAATTTTACGCCTTTCCCAAATGGGTAAATTCGATTTCATCAATGTGGTTAATTTGGAGACCTATCTCAAATCCGTTGTTGCTTCGGAAATGCCTTCACAAAAAAATTCTTACTTAGAAGCCTTAAAGGCACAGGCTATTTGCGCCCGCACCTATGCCCTAAAAAAAATGAACGAACGAGTGCATCAACCGTTTGACGTATTTAGTGATATAAATGATCAGGTTTACTCCGGGCTTAGCCATCTTTCAAAACGGGCCACACAGGCGGTTAACGCAACGCGCGGGGTTGTTTTGCAATATCAAGATTCTTTGGCCGAAATCTATTTCCATTCTACATGCGGCGGCATTTCCGAAGATCCTGCCGATTTATGGGGGCACAAAAATTCCCCTCCTTACTTAAAAATACGTAAAGATGTTTTAGGGGATCAATTTGCTTGCCGAATTTCACCTTTTTTTCGCTGGAGACGGCAATTTACTTTTTATCAAATCGACTCTCTCTTTAAACGGCGCTTCCATTATTCGCCGATGTCAGCTTCTCATGGCGATACTTTACAGCTAAGTTGCCGATTGCAGGTTTTGCAACGTTCCGCTTCCGGCCGTGTAAAACAATTGGAAATACAATATGCCGATACTACAGTTGTTCTGCACAATTTTGAAATTCGCCGCTTTTTTTCTAAATTCAATCGTGGCGGTTTGCCAAGTTTACTTTTTACTTTAAACGTCTCTGCCGATTCCGTTTTAGTTATTAACGGAGGTGGTTACGGTCATGGCATCGGCTTGTGCCAATGGGGTGCCTTAAATATGTCCGAACAAGGCTTTAAATACTATGATATTTTGGTTAATCAATACTTTCCTGGTACTTATTTGAAAAGGATCTACTAATGTTTAAAAATGCATTGTTCGCTTTTATGAGCGGATTATTTTTATTGCTTTTTTCCTGCCAGCCCAAACTGCTTAAACAGGGTCCTTCAGCCGCCGAACCGGACAGTGTCTTATTTTATCAAAAAAAAGATGTGCACGATCCGTTTTTGGATGCTTTATTGGCCCAACCTCACGAGACGGTTGTATTACACAAAACCATCATTTTCCCACCGTCCGCCAAAACCGAATATAAAAAAGTTCCGGGCTATCGCGTACAAATTTTTGCCAGTGGCGATTCGTCAACCGCAATTCTGCAAAAAGAAAAAGTAGTCCATATTATCAAGGATACCTGTTTAATCATTCATCAAAATCACTTATTTAAAGTACAAGTTGGTAATTTCCAAAAACGAATTCAAGCCGACTCATTAAAACTTCGCTTAAAAAAACTTGGCTTTACCGGCTCCTGGGTAGTACAAACACAAATTACCGTTCCCGTTGTATCCACCGATTCCGTCTCTGCCGATTCAACGGTTTCCAACCGTTTGCCCCGTTCCGCACCTCAGCTTTCTCCTTTTCGTATTCAAATTTTTGCCACGAAAGATCGTACCAAAGCCTTGCAAATTTCCCATGCAATTGCGCAAAAACTCGGGCTTTCCTGTAATATCCAAAAACAGGCCGATCTTTACAAAGTTTATGTCAGCGGTTTCAACACACGCTCACAAGCCGAAACTGCCTTGCGAAAAATCAAACAATTCGGCTATAAAGATGCTTGGATTGTACATCAATAAATAACAAGGAGAGCACGCTATGGACAACTTTTATTTTAATTACAAAGATCTGTTCAAGGCTCCCAGAATGGCCATCGGGCCGCAACGGATTTTTCTGGCTACATTCGGTATTATTATTGCCCATCTTGTTTATCTGATTTTTACTTACTTCTCCATTATGCTTGGCGGATTTTCCATAGGAGCTATCTGGTCGCGTTTCGGACTTTTTCCCTGCACGTATGGCTGGTCATTGCCTTTCTATTCATACCTGTTATACTGGATTGGACTCCTCCTTACCGGCTATTTTCTCCTTTTGATGAATACCGCCGTATCGCGGGCCGCTTATATGCACTTACGTGAAAACTTGTTTTACACGTACAGACAAGCTTTAACATTTACCAAAAACAAAGCCCTATCTGTTGCCGGAACGTATATTACTTTTGTGGTGCTTATTCTACCTTTTATCATTGGTGCGATTATCATGGCACTTATCGGACGTATCCCTTGGTTCGGTGAATTATTAAATGCCTTTGCGACCTTGCCTTATATTTTTGCAGGTATGGTACTGGTATTTTTTACTCTCAGTTTTTTTGTTTCTTTCTTTTTCGGGCCTGTTATTATTTCCACCTCCGAAGAAGACGGCTTTGGTGCTGCCGTCCAATCATTGCATTTAACCTGGGGGCAACCCTGGCGTTTAATTCTTTACGGAATCATTATCATTGCTCTCGAAATTTTTGGTATTTTATTTTTTGCCTTTACACTCAAAATAGGTTTAATAATTTATTCCGTTTTATTTATGCCGCTTATGCATTCACTGGCCCCGATGTTGAACAACGCGCTTCGCCTTGTTCAACTTTCTCTTGGCTCTATCCACGAGTGGATCGTCTCTTTGCTTGGCCCCACTGGCAGTAAGTTATTTTATCTAAAAGAAAATTACGCGGCACTACAACTACATTTACATTTATCTACCGTAGTTTCTTCTTACGTGGTTTACTTTTTTCTCCTTCTTGCCGGATATATGACCATTGGGTACGGAGAAGCCATTGCCAATACCGCTATGGTAATTTCATACGTTATTTTTGACCGCAAACTTACGGATACAAATTTACTTACGCGTAAAGACAGTGAAATTGAAGAAGACAATGAAAGCGAAGAACCCAGTAAAGATGATACCAAAGATTTGGGCGATAATGCCGATTTGCAGGAAGATAGTAAAACCAATAATAAGAAACAAAATAACGAATAGAAAAATCGAACTTTTTGTTCAAATAAGACTTAGGGCCGCAAAAAGCATTGCTTTGTTTGCCGGCCCTTTTGTTCTTCTTTACAATCGATCGCGCAACAATCGCTTTATTGTTACCTGATGCGATCTTTACTCCGAATTAGAATCGTTATTTATTTTCAATGCTTGCAAAATTAGTTTGGTTGCCCCGGTATGTTGTTGCACAAAATGTCGTACATTTTGCCCGGATGTTTTGCGAAAGTTTTCGTCCGTGATCATTCGCCGGAATAAGGCATACGAATCTTCCTCCGAACGCACAACAAAAGCAGCTCTCTCCTTAATCAAACGCGTAGCTTCGTAAGAATTTTCATACACCGGCCCATAAATTACCGGAATTCCGTATGCTGCGGCTTCCATTACATTGTGAATCCCCTGTTTAAAACTGCCACCGATATAGGCCATGTCGGCATATTTGTACAAATCGGCCAATACGCCAACCACATTCACAACAAGTATTCGTTCGTAGTTAAGTGTTTTTTTATTCGTAAAACGCTTGCTGCCCCAACGCGCAAAATCATTCTCAATTCGCGATACAAAATGTTCATGCGGCTGATGAGGTACAAACAAAATCTTTAACATCCCAAATTCCTGCATCAGCTTTTGCAAAGGCTCTTTTAAAACAACATAATCTTCCGGCCAAATACTGCCTAAAGCCATTATCAGGCTTTTTCCCGACCAGTTTCCCGGAAGTAATTCCTTTAAATCGGCCTGTTCTTTACGAATTAATACTTGGTCGAACTTGGTATCACCAACCACTTGCACGTTTTTCAAATTGAATTGTTCTTTCAAACGCTGCTTGTCTTCATCACTAATAGCAAAAATTTTACTAAAACCAGCATAAACCGACCCGAAAAAAAATCGATAGAACATATTTATTCTGGACGATTTGGCCGACAAGGAAGCATTTACTAAAAAAATCGGTATCCGCAAACGGTTTGCTGCCAATATTTGATTTGCCCACACATCATGTTTGGAAATGATAATAAATTTCGGCTGCAATTGTGCAAGAATGTTCATCCATAGGCCTAAAAAATCGAACGGTAAATAAAAATGTCGCTCATCTTCAAATTGTTTTTTGGCATGATTAAATCCGGAAGGCGAAAAAAAGGTGACCACAATTTGATAAGTTTTACCCAAATAAAAAATCAACGGACGTATGTGTTCGAACTCTCCCAATGAAGCAGCATGAAAATATACAATCGGTTTGGAGTGTTTGTTAAAGGCTTTTAATTCTCTGGCCGACCGGTATCTTCCCACTAATGCTTGACGAATGTTCCTATTAAAAAGGGCTACAAAATGAGCCATTATTAACAAAGGGAAATAAATAATATATTGATAAAACAATCTTTTAAGCGCAGACATTTTACAACCAATCTTTCAAATGCCGAAAAACCAAATTCGGACTTAAATCTGTCATGCATTTAAAATGACCTAACGGGCAAAATGTACGCCCTATATGGGAGCATGGGCGACACCATAGCCCTTCTTTTTGCACGATTTTGTATTGCGATCTAAAGGGGAAAAAGCCGAACGCCTCCACAGTAGAACCAAAAATAGCTACCACCGGCGTCTTAACCGCCGTGGCCATGTGCATCAATCCGCTATCGTTGGAAACCAAAAACTTGGCTTTGCTAATCATAATCGCCGATTCAAGAAGCGTTAATTTACCGGCTAAATTAAATACATTAGGTAATTTTTCAAGCATGCCCATTTGCAAGGCATCCTTTTGGTCACCCAAAAGAACTATCGGTAAATTTTTTCGCTCTTGTATCATTTTAATTAGTTCTTTGAAATAACCTAACGGCCAACGCTTTGTTTTAAACCCGGCTCCCGGAGCTAAGGCTACAAAAGAATGCATTAAAAGCTTACGATTCACAACATCAAACAAATTCTCTTCAATATGATTCTTCCAAAAAATTTCCAGACCGTTACCATCATCCTTTATTCCGCCTATTTTACCCGTTTCCAAATAACGTTTAGGTATGGGTACCGGCTCCTTGTACAAATTGATTTTCGTGTAAACCAATAAAGCACGTTTTAGTTTATCTTTTTGAATACGTGAAACGGCAGCGGATATCCCGAAGGTTAATATGCGACTTCGCAAATTATTGTGCAAATCAAAAATATACGTATATTTTTGGCGGTGAATTTGTTTGCGGATTTCAAGCAAGCCGGCTATTCCTTCCGCTTCGTTAAAGGAATAAATATGATTGATGTGTGGATTGAAACGCACCAAATCCGAAAAACGTTGTTTGACTACAATATCAATAGTTGCCTCGGGAAAAGCCATACGCGTTTGGCGAATAAAAGGAGTAGCTAATAAAATATCACCGATAGAACTAAACCGGATGATTAAAATTTTTTTCCCTGTATTCATAAGCTAATTAGAACGGTTTATCGTAAAATCTACAAATTTATACAGACCCTCTTTTATTTCCGTATCAGGATATGCAGCAATAAAATCTTTTGCTTTTTGAGCATATTCGCTAATTTTTTGTTCCGAATAACGAATACCTTCATATTCTTCCACAAAGCGAATAATGTAATCTACATCTTTTTGAGAAACACCTTTTTTAAGCAAACGTTTTATTTTCGAAATTTCCTTACTGGATGCATGTTTAAACGAATGGATTAAAGGAAGCGTGATTTTTTTGTCCTTAAAATCATTGCCAACAGGTTTACCCAAAATCTTTTGATGGCCATAATAATCCAAAAGATCATCTTTGATCTGAAAAGCAATACCCAAATTTTCACCGAAATTTTTCAAATTTTCATGATCTTGCTTGTTGTCAGATACCGTTATGGCACCCAGTTCGGAGGCCGTTCCGATTAATGCCGCTGTTTTATTGGCAATAATCTCAAAATAATCTTTTTCGGAAACATTTAATCGTCGCGCTTTTTCGATTTGCATCAATTCGCCTTTGCTTAAACGTTTGGAAGCAATGGCTAACTTTTGCATCACTTCCAAACTACCGGTCATTGTGGCACCGATCAGACATTTGGACAGCATGTAATCGCCCATTAATATGGCAATTTTATTTTTCCAAATGGCGTTAATAGACGGAAAACCGCGACGCATGTTTGCATTGTCAATCACATCGTCATGTACCAGTGATGCCGTATGCAACAGTTCAATTATCGAAGCAACAACGTATGTTTCTCTTACGGGCGTTCCCACCAACTTCGCGGATAATATAACAAGTAAGGGGCGCAATCCTTTCCCTTTGTTCCGTACAATATATTTCGCAACCGTATCGATTAGAAAAACATTGGACGTCAGGATCTCTCTAAAAACGGCATCAAATTCCTTTAGTTCATCCTTGACAACCGTATTAATTTCTTTTAATGTATTTCCCATGCGCCAACAATTGTCCTATTAAAATCATAATTAAAAAAAAGAAAATTAACATTATATTGCATGTTAAGCAATAATTTAATCATTTTCTTTTTTCTTCTTCTGATAAAAGAAATAGCTAATCCAAATGGTAACTTCATATAAAACGACCAAGGGGACAGCCAATAACAATTGTGTGGTCGGATCGGGTGGGGTTAAAATGGCGGCTAAAATAAAAATAACGACAATGGCGTACCGTCGGTATTTTCTTAAAATTTTCGGGGTTAAAATACCAAGTTTTGTCAGCAGCAAACTGACAACCGGTAATTCGAATACAATACCAAAAACCAAAACCAAACGCGCCACAAATCCGAAATAAAAATCAAGAGCTATATTGTTTTTTACATTCTCCGGCACCAGCCCCAGAAAAAAATCAAGCGCAAACGGAATGATGACAAAAAAAGCAAAAGCAGCTCCGACAATAAAACTGATCGTTGCAAAAAGGATGACCGGAACAACATAACGCCGTTCATTTTCCATTAACCCAGGTGCAACAAATGCCCAGATCTGATAAAAAATAACCGGCAGGGCAAAAATCACACCGGTAATAATGGCCAACTCCAGCTTAATAATAAAAACCGTTTGTACTTTTAATACCTGCAACTGAAACTGATGTTTTAAATGGCGTGTGGAAAGTAATAAAAATTTAAGGATTTGATCTGAAAAGAAAAAGGCAATTATTGTAAATACAACAACCGCAACGAGCGATTTTATAATCCGCCAGCGAAGTTCCTCTAAATGGTCGAGGAACGGCATTTCCACTTCTTGAATATTTTTTTTCTTCATAGGTAGATAAAAGCGCCTCCTAAAACGGAGACGCTTTTTTTCTGTGGTCTTTCGATGTTACAACGCGTAAATTTGAAAATGTTTGTTCAATTCTCGTATTTCAGCATTAACCTTTTTGGCTTCTTCTTCATCATCAATATTCGAAAGTACGCGGTCGATAAATCCTGCGATTATTTTCATTTCCGCTTCTTTCATTCCTTTTGTCGTCAAAGCAGGTGTCCCTATGCGGATTCCGCTGGTAACAAAAGGACTTTTCGTATCGAACGGTACCATATTTTTATTAACCGTTATGCCCGCTGTATGTAATGCATTTTCGGCCGCTTTTCCGGTAATGTTTTTTGAGGTTAAATCAACCAAAAAAACATGGTTGTCTGTTCCGCCGGAAACAATATCATATCCTTTTTCAATTAATTCGTTGGCTAATGTTTGCGCATTTTTAACGATTTGTTTGGCATATTCTTTGAATTCCGGCTTTAATGCTTCACCAAAGGCCACTGCCTTGGCCGCAATTATATGCATTAACGGCCCGCCTTGAATGCCCGGCATAACATTACTGTCAATAATTTCAGACATCATTTTCACTCGTCCTGATTTCGGAGCCACAATGCCCATTTTATTTTCGCTATCTTTACCAACCATAATCATACCGCCTCGGGGGCCACGTAGTGTTTTATGTGTGGTAGAGGTTACAACATCACAATACGGAATAGGGCTTGGATGCACACCTGCTGCAATCAATCCTGCCGGATGCGCCACATCGGCAAATAAAACAGCGCCTACTTCATCGGCTATTTCTCTGAATTTGTCAAATTCATAAAAACGTGAATAAGCGCTGGCTCCGACCACGATCATTTTCGGTTTATGTTCACGTGCCAACTTTGCCACTTCGTCCATATCAATACGACCCGTTTCTTTGCTTACCCCGTAAGGAACAAAGTTAAACAGCTTACCGGAAAAATTCACCGGCGAACCATGCGTTAAATGACCGCCATGAGCCAAATTCATGCCTAAAACCGTATCACCCGGCTTCAAATACGTAAAATAAACAGCCATATTAGCTTGCGACCCCGAATGAGGTTGGACGTTCACGTATTCGCAATTAAACAATTTTTTGGCTCTTTCTCTGGCAAGATTTTCAGCAATATCGACATTTTCGCACCCGCCATAATAACGATGTCCCGGATAACCCTCCGCGTATTTATTGGTCATCACGGAACCGGCGGCCTCCAAAACCGCTTTGGAAACGAAATTTTCGGAAGCTATTAATTCCAGAGTATTGTTTTGCCTGTCCGTTTCTCTGGAAATAGCATCAAAAATTTCCGCATCGGCATTTTTTAATGTTTGCAACATATTGTCTCCCATCATAATCCGGTTAATTGACTGATGAGTTTAATGCGTTTTTCGTGGCGGCCACCTTCAAATGAAGTATTCAACCAAACGTCAACAATCTTCTTAGCCTCTTCTTCGGGAGTCAAACGGCCACCCATACAAAGTACATTGGCATCATTGTGCTGTCTGGATAACTTTGCAGTTTGTTCATCGTACACTAATGCCGCTCGAATGCCTTTTATTTTATTGGCCGTAATGCTCATGCCGATTCCGGTTCCGCAAATTAATATTCCCAAATCCGCATCACCATTTGCCACGGCCTGCCCTACTTTATAGGCATACTCCGGATAATCACAAGATTCTATTTTAAATGTACCGTAATCCTTAAAATCAATATTCTTGGATTTCAAAAATTCCTTAATCTGTTCTTTTAAATAATAACCCGCATGATCGGCTCCGATTGCTAACTTCACATCTTCTCCTATTTGTTGATCCACTGATAGCAGGGCGATTTAATCTTATCGTTCTTATGCATAAACTGGTCTTCTTTTGTCGGAATAAACGGCTTTATAATTTCCTGTTTCTTTTTGGCCATACTTCTGAAAGCTGGATCTTTGGCCGCTCTGATATATTCGATATAAGCTTTTTTATACACCAGTTTATCTTCGTAAGAAGTTTCTTTACGTTTTGATTTTTCTTGACAATAGGGTACGGCCGATTCGTAAATAGAACCCATCATAATGTGGGCCAACCCATAACCTGGTTTGGCTTTTAATGCTTTGTAAACCCAATATTTTGCTTTGCCGAATTCATTGAGCGAGCGATAATTATCTGCTATTTTGAGCATAACATCCGCGTCGTTGGGCTTTAATTTAAGCGCTTTTTTATAATCGGCAATGGCTTTCCCGTATTCATTTAAGTTTTCGTATGCCTCAGCCCGTAAAAGTAAAGCTGCTTTGGTAGGCTTAGTGGTGATAATTTTATCTAACGGTGCCAATGCTCTTTTGTATTTGCCCGAACGCACTGCTACCTTTGCCGCTTTAAAGGCCAATTCCAAATTATTCGGTTCCTTTTGCCACGTTTTGAAACGGTAATCCAGATCAGCTCCTTCACCGTAAAAATAGGCTACAAACTGGGCCAACCGATCGTTTTCCTCCACATTGTTCGGATCGAGCTTTACAACTTTTTCCTGAATCTTCACAGCACGTTCGTCGTCATTCTTAAAATACAAAAAAGCCAATGTCTTCAAATAATCGATATTGGTAGAATCCTTTTTTACCAATGCTTCAAAATGAGGTATGGCACAACGAAATTTGCCTAAACGATTTTGTAAGGTTCCTGCATAATAATGCAAACGTAACATTTCCGGAAACATTTTCAATCCGCGATAACACACAATAAGCGTACTATCCACATTACCCTGTAAAAAATAGATATCTGCCAAACGGCGTACGGCTGCCTTTGCATATTTAGAGCTATCGTGCAGAAAAACATTCCATAAGTAAGGTTTGGCGTCTTTATAATCTTGATTTTTATAATATTCGTATCCGAAATTAAATATCAGACGAATATCCTGATTCAATGGTTTTTTCGCCAGGCTATCCCATGGAGTTGTCAGATTTTTAGGAATACAATTCGACTGGGTAGTATCCGCTTGGGTTTCCTCATCCGTTAAAATTTCCTGCGAAAATGCAAAACTGGAAGTCATTAGCAAAATTAAAAGGCCCGTTATGCCACTCAATAGAAATTTGTTTTTTTTCATCTTTCATACCTCCGTTAGCCTGTCGCTAATCTCCTAATTTAACAAACCATACTTCATTTGCATTAATTGTAATACCAAATTTAACAAATGTTTCCTGATATTCGTTTTGGCCTAAACTGCCCCGCCTTCCAACAATGGCCGAAAGATCGATGCGCGAACGAAACCTGGTTATGGGTAACGAAAGCCCCAACGAAACTCCGTATTCATCGACCGTATTCCCCAAACTTCGATAATTTTGTCTACCATAAAAAATTCCGGCACGATAATCAAGTTTTTCTGAAAAACTAGTAAATAATTTATGGCTTTGACGTCTTTCAAACCCACCAGATAAACGAAAATACTTGGAAAATAATGTGGGATAGGTAACGTTTTCTACTTTAAAACCCTTTTCCCAATCCTGATAAATGAAATCTAAACCCACTGATGACCTGCGATTTAAATTGTATTGAAAACCAGTTCCCCAAAAAGCAGGAATGGTTAACTTTTTAAGTTTGCTTTTATTGACCTCTGTTGAGCGCGTTTGCGGTTTAATGCGTACGCGTAAGGTATACGAAGGTTTAAATATTAAACCTATACTCAAATTTTTACGGGGTTTAAAATAGGTACTTAAAATTGCTGCATTGCCATAATAACGATATTGGTAATCAAACGTAAAAGGGTTTTGCGTGTCTTGTAATTCAATCCGGAAAGATCTGGTAATTTCTCCGAAATGATAAACATATGAAACACCGAAACGAATACGAGGATTTAACGCATAGGATACATTAAAATACCCGTAGCTTGTTCCGCCTTTTAAAAGAACATATTTGTCAAGCGCACCTTCGGCTTGCTTCATACTTTGTTCCACCGTGGTTGCAGGCTGAATGCCAACCCCGAAAACCAACTTTTTCTTTAATACCGGAATCCCTAAAAATCCGCCTTGAAAATTGGCATTATCATTAAACAGATCATTTTTGGTTGCACTTTTGGCAAATGCACCCGTGTATCCCAAACGCAAACCATAAGTAGGATGAGATACCACGGTCCAAGTGGAAAAATTGACAAAATTAAGGCGCAAAGAATCGCTGTTCCCTATTTCAAAACCGCGCCCGAATCCGGCATAGGAATACGGTAAATCGATTACACCCAACGTGTAGTCATTAATGCCGAAAATACTCTCTCCGGCTAAACTAACGGCAACGGAAATTAAAATAGCGATAATTGTTATTTTTAATGTCTGCATTTAAAAACCTTCACTTTTTACCGTATAATAGCGAATACGCATTTGTACGCCTTTTTCGAGAATCGACTTGATTCGTCTCACCGAAATGTCGTTACGCTCGTTTTGATATTGCAACATAAACCAAGGAGAATCGAATTTTCCGTTTAAGTAATTTTGGACAAACCCATTACCAAAACGTATTTGATCTGTTTCGGTTGTGAAATGGAGCATCCCTTCACTGGCATAAATACTGTAATTGTAATAGGTATTGCTTTTAAAAATGGAATCGATTTCCGCCTCTTGTCCGTTTTGTCCGATGGAATTTACCATCCGCAAATAATAATGATCCGGATGATCCCCGTTGCTAAGCCGATTTTCCAGATTCGGATCATAAAAATCAACATCCTTGATTTCGAACATTAAATCCGCACTGTAAATCATGCTGGAAGGTGGCAAATTTTTAAGTGAATCAAAACGTACAAAAATGCGGCATCCAATACCCGAAGCAACAATTAAATCTTTATCTTTTTCAGCCAGAGAAAAAACGCTTTGCGGATCGTCAATATTATAATCGAAAATCGTTGGTGCAATACCAATATTTGTCGTATCATGAACCACCGAATCCTGAGTGAAAATTTTCCGGTAAACCAATTTGGGCCATAATTCCGGATCGGCCGTATAAAAATTGGTAAATTCCGCAATAAAAGCGCTTTGATCATCTGCAGGCGTAATAAACAACCCCTTGTTATCTTCTTTGTCCTGCACCCAATTGTTAAAAACTTCCTGCGGAATGGAAATTTTAACTGCGTTCGAATCGTCCGCATCCAAAGTAATGGATTCGAATGGTGCCGGTGGTTGATATTGATGCCATTCCGGAAGAATATTAACAGAATCGTTCCAGGCTCGGTCCGGAACCGAAATATTCACCGTCATTTGTTGCGCATCTTTGCCCAAAGTATGTTGGCGATAAAGAATAACATAAACGGAATCAAACGTTACGTTAGAATCGAGAGGCATACGGGTGAAATGAATCAAAAAGGAAGCCTTGAAACCTTGAAAGGAACCCACGGAAAACTTTTCTGCGGCGTGTGTTAACACATAAGGATCGATGACAAAAAATGCGCTATCCGCAGAAATAGTCGTATCAACAAATGTCCCGAAATTATTGATGGCACCAAATTCCTTTGGCGGTTCAATAGGATTTAATTTTTGGCATGCAATTATAAATCCGCTAAAAAGTAGAAATCCGATTAAAATTTTTTTCATCGCAACCCGCTCTTCCTTAAATAAAGTGCGTAAATATAACGATAAGCGCCACGTCTGTCAATTAGCACATTTGTCTAAATGAACGATTGTCTGGGCCGCTTGTAAAATATTGTTAAAAACAAATGTGGGCTTATTAGGAAAAGCCCCTTTTCTCCTTACATACTCTCCGATACCATAACCAGTCAGAACAAATGCCGAACGTATTTTTGCCCGATGCGCCAGCTCAATATCCGAATCTCGATCGCCAATCACAAACGATTGATCAAGATCAATATCAAATTCACTAACTGCTTTTTCGATCATGCCGGTCTTTGGCTTACGGCAGACACAATCTTTTAGATAAACGCCCTTTCCTTCCTTTGGATGGTGCGGGCAATAGTACAATCGATCGATTTTGGCGCCCAGCTTTTCAAAATTCCGTAACATCCGGTCGTGCATGTCATTAAGCATATCTTCGCTTAAATAGCCTTTGGCAACCCCCGCTTGATTTGTAACGATAATAATCTTAAAATTTGCTTTGCGAAACAAACGAATTGCTTCCACCGCAAAAGGAAAAATTCGAATCCTGCTAAAATGGTTAATATAACCCATTTGCTCAATAATAGTTCCGTCACGATCCAGAAACACGGCCTTGGTCACACGAATTGCACCTCTTTTTAGATCAGCCCAAAATAAAAAGTTTTCTGCACCTAAAACGGAACAGAAAACTTCTATTAATCGTCCTTTAAAATAATGGGATTACACAATTCCATCCAATTCACCGCTATCATTTAATAAGCGATCGAAAATTTCAAGATATCGTTTGGCAGCATAATCCCAAGAAAAATCTTCTTCCATTATGCGCTGCTGTAACTCTTTCCATTTCTCTTTATCCTGATAATAGTCCAAGGCACGCTTCACGGCTTTTAAGGTTGCCTGCGGCGTTAATTCTTCAATAATAAAGCCTGTTCCTTCTCCGCTTTTCTCATCGATGTCTTCCACGGAATCGAACAACCCGCCTACTGCCGAAACAATGGGAACCGTACCGTAGCGCATACTGTAAATTTGATTTAGTCCGCAGGGTTCATACCTGGACGGCATTAAAAACATATCGCTTCCTGCTTCGATTAAATGGGCCATTTTTTCATCGTAAGTAATACTCACACTAACCTGATCCGGATATTTGCGCGCATATTGTAAAAACTTTTCGGCCAAATCGCGATCTCCGTCTCCGTGAATCACCAGCTTGACTTTCTCTTTAATCAAATCGTCCATTATATCGGCAATTAAATCAAAACCCTTTTGAGGGGTGAGCTTGGAAATCATTCCGATAACCGGTACATCGGGTTCGTATTTCATCCCAAGCCGCATAAGCAATGCTTTTTTGTTCTCTTCTTTGTTGGTTAAATCTTCCTTCGAATAATGGTAAGGAATATATTTGTCTTTTTCCGGAGTCCAAATGCCATAATCGACCCCATTCAAAATACCCTCAAATTTATCGCCTTTTTCCTCCAATATGGGCCCGAAGCCAAACCCCACTTCATCATTGGTTAAAATTTCATGGGCGTACGTCTCTGAAACCGTTGTAATAAAATCGGAAAAATAAATCGCTGCTTTGGTTAAATTGAGTTTACTATCCTTAAAAAACATTCCGCCTTCTTTGACCTGACTTTTGTCAAAATCTATTTTCTCGGCAAGCTCTACATCCAGTTCCCCTTGATTGGTTAAATTATGGATGGTATAAACCGTTTTTATTCCCTTAAAAAAGGGATCGCCCTGATAGATGGTCTTTAAATACACCGGTACATAGGCCGTTTGCCAATCATTACAATGAATGATATCCGGTTGCCAAGATAATTTTTTCAACGTTTCAATTACCGCTCTGGAAAAAAAGGCAAAACGAATCCCATTATCTTCGTACGGTTTGTTCGTTTTGGGATCATTGTAAATGCCCGGGCGATTAAAGAAGTCACCTACTTCAATAAAATAAACCTGTACTTTGCTATCGGGCAAAAAGGCCGATTTAACCGAGGCCATAACCGTTTGACCGTTTACGGTCACCGGTATTTCCCGCAAACGGATCACTTCGCGCAGAACATATTTTCTTTCATTAATAAATTTATATTTAGGGATCATTAAACGGACTTCTTGATTAAGGTTTTTAAAGGCCTTGGGCAAAGCACCCGTTACATCGGCCAACCCACCTGCAATTGCAAACGGTGAAACTTCGCTGGCTAAATAAAGTATTTTAAACTGTTTCATAGATCCCCCAAAGTATCGTCGAATTCATTAATCCGAGGAATAGAATATAACTTATTTATTTTCCTAAATTTAATCATTTTTCGCAATTTTATCAAAAAAATTATGGAAAAAGGTAAACGCGTTAGATTTTTTATGGTATTATCTTTTCAACTTTAAACTGGTTTTTACGAATTTTTTTTGCATTTTTTACTTTACCTATGCATTACTTTCTTTTGCTTTAACCAATAAAAATTTAAAGAATACTGGCCCTAAAAATTCATTAATAACAACTGTTGCAATTAAAATAGACTTAAAAATCGTACCTATTTCTCCAGGAATGGCTTTTTCTACTATATTGGCCAAACCTACGGCAATACCTGCTTGTCCTAAAAATCCCAACCATGAATAATGCTTTATTATTTTATCTTCTTTAAGAAAATATCCGGCAATAAAATTACTCAAATACAAAAATAACATGCGCAGCAAAATTAACAACAATGTCATGGCAAAGGCTTTTTTAAGCGTTTCCAAATGCAAACTTGCTCCGGCAAAAGTAAAAAAAATAATATACAAAGGCAGCGATGTTTTTTCGATGCCTTTGATCAATTCTTCTCCTTTTTGCGAAAAATTCTCCACCACAATTCCGGTCATAATGGAACTAATTAAAATTTCCAAACCAAAAATACCACTCAGTTCTGTTAATAGTATTCCCACTAAAAATAAAAACAAAGCCCTTTCGACCTGAACATATTTAAGGAATAGGATAATAATGATACCCATGCCTATTCCCAAACCCAGTGACCCCAGAACATTATAAGTCAATCGGATTACTTCTTCTCCGGTAAAATGGAATTGATCCACAAGAAACGTTTTTGCATACGTAATAACCAAAGGGAAAAGCAACACCACAATAATGGCTTTTAACACCGTTACGGATAATACGATTTCGGTGGTTCTTCCCTTGGCTTTCAACTCTGTAATAATGCCCATTGTCGTCGCTGGAGATTTGGATAACGCTGTTGCCGAGAACAAGATGGCAAACCCTATTAAATATTGATCGTTGCTAATAAAATGGCCCAAAAAAAGTTTTGTTAATGGTATTAATAAAAAATACAAAGCGAAAAAGACCAAAAATATTTGATTGAACAAAATAAATAATACCGGTTTAATTATTTTTTTTATCCGATTAAATTTTAATTCTCCGCCTGCCGTTATAGCGATAAATGCCAATGCAAAATTTTCAAAAAAATGAAGTTGGTGAAGATTTTCGTGCGTTAAAAAATGCAAAAAATTTGGCCCGATTAATAAACCGGTAATCATAAATCCGGTTAACTTGGGAAGCTTCAAATTGTTTAATAATTTTGCTATGAGAAAAGCCCCGATAAGCATAATGCCGATAAGCAATAGGTTCTTTACATCCGATGATAGATTACCGGATTCAAAATAATGTGTTAAGAGATAGTAAAGCCCAAATAAAAATACAAACCCTATTATCTTTTTCATATTTCGGTGTCTTTTTTGTTCATCACAAATAAGATTAATGCATTCGTTATAAAATAACTTAATACAATAATTGTTAATATATTCAATAACGGTTGGCTGTGATTGGTAAAATAAGCATCTAATACCATTGCTAATGACAAACTGCTCATACCATATAAAACATGCCTGTTTTCTTTTTTCTTGTTTTTGCTATTTGCTTGTAAATACTGGCCAAAATATCCTGCCGTAAATTTTGCCACTCCCATGCTTCCTAAAAATAGAAGAAAAAGAAAAATTAAACCCAAGACATTAAAATTTAAATACAAACCTATTGCAAAAAGCAGAATAAAGTTTAACGGTTTTTCCCATTCTTGGACGGTCATTAAGATTTTTTTGGTATCTACCTTAAAATTTATAATCAAAACCCCGAGTAAAAAACTAAGAAACAAAATACTATTGTGCAGATACCGCGCCATACCTACCACAATCAAAATCAATCCGATAACCAGAAGTGACTCTTCTTCCACTATTTTAAATTCGTTATCCAAGTACTTATAAAATAATGCCAATAGTACGACCAAAAAATAGGCAAAGCCATTAACAAGCAGCGCATGTTCCAAATTTAAATGTGTAAGCTGGTAAATAAAGAATACCAATCCTAAAAAAATAATTCCTAACACATTATCAAAAGCAGTGGTAAATTGCAAAAAATGAGCAGTGGTCGAACGAATATTGCCTTGTTTGACCAATAAACCAACCCCTAAAACCGACCCCATACTTCCGACAATGGACAAAAGAAAAATGTAAAGAAATGAAATATGAATCCATGTCAATTTGTTAAAAAGAAGTAATAATATGGTTATTATAAAAAAGGTAATGACAAAATGAATTAAAGATGTGGCAAAATATCTCTTCGGAAAACGCCGAATCCCCTTGATATTTAATTGCAATCCGATTAAAAAACCTGTCCAACCAAGAATAAAATTAAAAAAAAATTCTGCCTTTTTTAACACAGATAAATCCAATATATTCAATATATTAGGTTTTGAAATTATTCCTAAAATCAAATAATAAAACCCGGAATATACAAGAAAACCAAAACCAACCTTTTTTATGTTAACATGCGCAATGAAATACTTGCCTATTATGGCAAGTACCACAAGAAACACCAGTCCTAATACAGAAGTCATATTGAATGCATTTTTAATTAAATTAAACGAACGTTGTATTTTAAGAAAACATCATATCTATCTCAAATGAGTTTTTACAATAAAAAAACCCCGATTATCTCGGGGTTTAAAATCCATTTGTATTTTTCTATTTTTTACGTTTATCGCGTTTGTAAGCCTGTAATGCTTTTTTCAGAAAACCATCGTTTTCATTAATATATCTTTTGGCAACATCTACGGTTTCGTTTGTCTTCGCGATAAATATGGCCGTTTTTACATGCCCTTTAGCCGTTTTTAAACATTCCGCTGCGCGATCATAATCCACATTGGCGGCCATCATAATAATTCGTTTGGATCTTTCGATGAGCTTCTTGTTATTTTGTTGTAAATCTATCATCATATTTTCATAAACTTTGCCCAATTTAATCATAGATACGCTGGTTAACATATTTAATACCATTTTGGTAGCTGTGCCAGCTTTCAAACGTGTAGATCCCATAATAACTTCTGGCCCCGGTACCGGGCAAATTGCCACATCTACATCATATTGCAAATCTTCTCTCGGATTACAAATAACCGCGATTGTTTTTGCTCCACGCTTTCGCGCTTCTTTAATAGCCCCGACCACATAAGGTGTCCTTCTGCTGGCAGCAATACCGCAAACCACATCATTTTCATTAACTTCAAGCTCTGCCACATCTTGGGCTCCGTACTCTTCGTGATCTTCGTATCCTTCAACGGCAATCGTTAGTGCTTTGTATCCCCCCGCAATTCTGCCCACCACCATATCCGGATCAACGCCAAACGTTGGCGGGCACTCCACAGCATCCAAAACCCCCAAACGTCCTGATGTACCCGCTCCGAAATAACACAGTCGTCCTCCTTTTTTGAAGGCTTCGGTTATAATCTCTATGGCGTTTGCAATGTAGGGCAATTCTTTTTCTACTGCATAAGCTACTTTTTTATCTTCATTATTAAATACTCGCACTGCATCCAACGTATCCATCACATCAATTTCCATTGAATTCGGATTACGCATCTCGGTTACCAAACCCGACAATTCTTCAAATAATTTTTTTTCTTCCATGTAAAAACTCCATACTTACTAAACACTTTTCTTTCAAATATTCTGAAAAATCATAAAAATCGTTTTTTTGAACATTCATTTTAACCGACTCTTTAAATACATCCGGAATATCTTCATCAAGATTACACGGTTTCATTGTTACCAATACTGCTTTTTTCTCTTGTAAGAACGAGCCCGTTAACTCTAACAAATTTTTTATCGAAGCCACCGCACGCGCCGTTATTAAATCTATTTTCAATGTATGTTTACCCTGCCATAATTCAAACCGCTCATTTACCACCTTAAATTCCAATTCTAATTCTTTTTTTACCTTTTGTAAAAAAAGTGTTTTTTTACGAGACGAATCCAGCAACCAAAACCTATTTGCCGGTAATGCTATTGACATAACCACCCCAGGCAACCCCGCACCTGTACCCAAATCCAAAATATTCAATCTGTCTTCCCCACCGTAATGCAACACATAATCAACAAAAACAAATGCGGGTAAAATATGACGCTCTACTATATGCGTAACATCTCCTTTGGACACCAAATGAATTTTTTGATTCCACCTGACAAGTAATTCCACATAAGCATCAAGCCGAACTTTTTGGTCTTGATTTAAAAAAATACCCCTTTCTTTCAAAAACAACACAATATCATCAATAGTCATAACCAGCGTGTTCCACGTGAAACTTTAAATCATCTTCATTTTTTCAAGATAAATCATTAACACTGTTAAATCGGCGGGTTTAACACCGGAAATACGTGCGGCCTGTCCTAAATTAAGCGGCTTTATGGTTGATAATTTTTCACGTGATTCTGCTGAAAGCGCTTCAATTTTTGTATAATCAAAGTTGTCCGGTATTTTTTTATTTTCCAACTGGCGAAATTTTAATACCTGCTGCCTTTGACGCTCAACATAACCTTGATATTTAATGTTATATTCTACTTCATTTATCGATGAAATCCGATAGAAATTGTCTGAAAAAAGTGGTAACAAGTTTTTTAATTTTATTTCTGGTCGTTTAAGCAAATCCGCTGCGGCTTGCACGCGCTTTAACTCTTTAGAAACCCCCTTAAACTTAATATTAAAATCTTCAGGAATTATTTTTGCAGACTTAACCTTTTGCTCTAGGTCTTTTATTTCTTTTTTCTTTTGGATGAATTTTTCATAGGTTTTTTCGTCTACCAATCCCAAACGCCACCCTTTTTCCATTAATCGCAAATCGGCATTATCATGGCGCAGAATTAAACGAAATTCTGCACTGGAAGTAAACATTCTATATGGTTCCGTATGTATTTTACTGATCAGATCATCAACCAAGACCCCTACATATGCATCTGCCCGATCCAAAACAAATGGGGGTTTTTGCAAGAGTTTTTGTGCAGCATTTATTCCGGCAACTATTCCCTGCGCCGCTGCTTCTTCATAACCAGATGTACCATTGATTTGACCGGCAAAAAACAAATTTTCTACTTCTTTTGTTTCCAGTGTATTTTTTAATTGATGAGGCGGAAAAAAATCGTACTCCACCGCATAACCAAGACGAACAATACGAGCATTTTCCAAACCGTTAATTGTCCGTATTGCCTTCTCCTGCGTATCAATGGGTAAACTTGTCGAAAATCCGTTTACATAAACTTCGTCGGAAGTATATCCTTCGGGTTCTAAAAAAATTTGATGTTTGTTTTTTTCGGCAAACCGAAAAATTTTATCTTCGATAGATGGGCAATATCTCGGTCCGGCTCCGTGTATCATTCCCGTAAAAAGAGGAGATCGGGCAAAACCGGATCTTAGAATTTCATGGGTTTTTTCATTGGTATGGGTTATATAACAATTAATTTGGGGTTGTTCTATTTTTTCTGTTGAAAAAGAAAAAGGAACAGGATTTTCATCCGGCTTTTGCACAATTAATTTTTCATAATTAATGGACTTTCGATAAACGCGAGGCGGGGTACCAGTTTTAAGACGCCCTGCTTCGAAACCATAGGAAACCAAAGATTCTGTTAAACCTATTGCCGGAAGTTCTCCGGCTCTGCCGGCTGCCAATTTATTTAATCCGATATAGATCACTCCATTTAAAAAGGTACCGGCGGTTATAATAGCCGCATTTGTACGTATCTTACCAAGGTTTTTTAAAATTACATGAGTTATACGACCATTGTTAATTTTAACCCCGACAGCCATATCTTCGATAATTGTTAAATTATCTGTCGCATTTAAAAATTTTTGTGCTGTTTTCGCATACCCCAGACGGTCGGCCTGAGCTCTTGGTGATTGAACAGCCGGACCTTTTGACGTATTGAGCATTTTAAAATGAATACCTGCTTTATCGATTATTTTGCCCATCAAGCCGCCAAGAGCATCTATTTCGCGCACCAACTGCCCCTTGGCCAACCCACCAATAGCAGGATTACATGACATCAAACCTATTTTTCGTTTATCCAGAGTGATCAATGCTGTATTAAGGCCTAACTTAGCCGATACATACGAGGCCTCTATTCCAGCATGCCCTCCTCCAACTACAATCACATCAAATTTTTTCATAGTCTCATTGTTTCACGTGAAACAAACTTTATTACTTTCCTATACAAAATTGTGAAAAGATATTATTTAAAATATCTTCGTTGGTTATTTCACCTGTTAATTCGGACAAAATGTCGATAATTTGGCGTAGCTCCATCGAAACAAATTCATATCCTAAATGGCTTTTCAAAACTTTTTTGGCTTTAGTTATAGTCTCTTTTATCTCTTTTAACTTTTTATACTGACGCTCATTATTCAAAAAAAGTTCATTGCTTTCATTATAATGTATTTTTTTGATGATCGTATCTTTTATTTTTTGAATATTGATGTTTTTCTTGGCAGAAATGTAAATCCACTTATTGTTGTCAAATCGGTTTTCTTTTTTAATACCCAAATCGTATTTGTTTCCGATAAAAATAATTTTTTCTTCATATTTTTTTGCGATCTTTAATATATAATTATCTTCTTTGCTAAAATAATTTGAAATATCAAATACCATTAAAATGATATCCGCTTTTTTGTAAAGTTTCTTTGCGCGTCTAACACCCTCTTGTTCTATTTTATCTCCTGAAGTACGGATACCTGCTGTGTCTAAAAATTTAATCAAAATATTATTAAAATATATTTCATCATGAACGATATCGCGAGTAGTGCCGGGAATTTCGGAAACCATTACACGGTCTTTTTTTAATAATGCATTCATTAAGCTGGACTTTCCCACATTCGGTTTACCGGTAATCAAAACTGTAATACCTTGTTGCAACAAACGCCCCTGTTGATAGCTTTTTAATAAAACGGTAATTTTCTCTTCCGTTTTTTGTAAAATATTAAGTATTTCTTTTTCATCGATGACTTCAATATCTTCTTCTGCAAAATCAAGATTTAATTCCAATAAGGACAAACTATTGATAATATTTTTTCTTAATTCTTTTAATTCTTCCGATAATTTTCCGTCTAACTGATTCAAGGCGTTTTGCAATGCCTGATCCGATTTGGCTGCAATTAAAGCAGCTACGGATTCTGCCTGAACCAAATCTATCTTTCCGTTCAAAAAGGCGCGTTTTGTAAATTCACCTGGTTCTGCCAAACGACAACCTTGTCTTATAAATAATTCAATGATTTTTTCAGTAATTAAAATATTACCATGACAGCTTATTTCAACAACATCTTCTCCTGTGTAAGAATGCGGTTTTTTGTACAAAAAAACAACGACATCATCCAGATGTTTGTTTTGTTCATTGACTAACTGACCGAAAAAAAAACGATTCCCTGGACTTTTCGATATATCTTTTGAAAAAAAACGATTGGACAAAGGGATAGCATTCATACCGCTTATGCGAATTACATGAACACTACCCCCGTTCAAAGAGGTTATCGGAGCAATTATCGTGTCTTTATTTAATAAATCACCTCTCATCGATTCCCCGTTTAAGGTGATCTTTATTTTCTCTTTTTCGTTTTTTTGGAAGCGGTAACAGGAACAACTTCTTTATCTCCAAGCCCCCGATTAATGTAAAGCTGCTGAATTATGGTTAAAATATTAAACATGGTATAGTATAAATTCAAACCGGATGATAATTGATTAAAAATCAACAGCATAAAAATGGGCATAATATAAATCATGGCCTTTTGTTTGGGATCTTGCGTAGTCATCTTCGATTGGAAAATCATTGTAATGGCCATTAATACCGGTAAAATATTAAATTCATTTCCGTAAAACGGTAATGAAAAAGGAAGATGGAATAATCCTTCCGGGCGGCTTAAATCATTAATCCACCCAGGAATGAATACAGCTCCTCTTAACTGAATGGTAGATCGAAACACAACATAAAGAGCAAAAAGCAAAGGCATTTGCAATAGCATCGGTAAACAGCCGCCCATGGGATTAACACCATATTCTTTATATAATTTCATCATCTCTTTGTTTAAGCGTTGCGGATCATCTTTGTATTTTGCTCTTAATTCTGTCATTAGCGGCTGAATTTTTTGCATTTCTCGCATTGACTCGTAACTTTTTTTAGTCAATGGATATAGAACAAGTTTTATTAAAATGGAAAATAAAATAATTACAATCCCGTAATTAGGAATAAACTTGTTAAAAAACATTAAAATATAAAGAACCGGTATACTGAAAAAACGTAAACTTCTTTCGTACCAACCATTATTTAAAACAAGTTTTTGTAAATCATTTCCATATTTTTTAAGCTGAAAATAATCCAATGGCCCCAAATAATATCGGAATGTATTATTCCCCTTTTGATTGTAACGCACATTGAATGTGACATCATACAAGCCGTGTACGATGTCTTTGATTTTTATGCCTTTTCCGCCTAAAATAACCCCGTCAATAATGTTGGATTTATCTTCATTAATTACTCCTGTTAAAAAATACTTGGTTTTAACAGCTAACCATGAAGCCGACCCCGTTAAATTTAAAGGCTTTTGTGTTCCTTCTTTTTCTATTTTATAATCTTCCAAATCTTCTGCCATATAAACATAGGCTTTCGAATAGCTATTATCTTCTCTCAAAGATGCTTCGGTTAAGGGCATTCCATTTTTCCAACCAATCTGGAACTGGTTGTTTAATAAAATCTTGTCAGGATTCTCAAATGAAACTTGCACATCAAAATGATAGCGATCTCCGTAAAATGTAATTTTTTTACTAACTTTTGAACCCTGAAAATAAAAATAAAAATTTAGGGTATAACTCTGCCCTTTAGGGATTATTGTTTTGGAATCGGAATTATCCGTTTTATATAAAATATCTTTAGTGTCTATGGTCTGTCCGGAGCGGCTAATAAACGCAAAATATTCATTATTTTTAAATTGATCTTTAATAAAATTGACATAAGAAGAATCATAGGTTTCAAACTTTTTTAAGGTAAATTCCTTTAATGTCCCTCCCCCTTTATTAGATACAACCGCATGAATTATATCTGTATCAATAATAAAATCTTTTTCGTTTTCCGCTTGTTGAATTTGATCAATAGGAAGCTTAGAAACGTTTTCGTTTTCACTTTTTTGCACTATCGGAACTTGTGTAGTTTTTTCTTCTTTACTTTCAGTAGGTTGCTTTTTAGCCACCTTTGCTTTCTTTGTCTGTATTACGGAATCTTTTTTAACTACACTATTGGCAACTTTCTTAGCTGGAGGCGGCGGAGAAATCATCTGTTGATAATAAGGCCATAAAATGATTATAACACCAATTAATATCAATGCAATGATTGATTTTCTATCCATACTATTTACTACCTTCCAATGTTATTTAACGGGGTCATATCCGCCTGGATGATACGGATGACATTTACTAATGCGCACAATCGAATACCATCCACCTTTAACAACACCATGCTTTTTAATCGATTCATAGGCATATTCCGAACAGGTGGGATAAAAGCGGCATGTCGGTGGTTTTAAAGGTGAAATGAATTTTCTATAAAACTGAATCATCAGTAAAAGCAGTTTTTTCATTTCTCCATACCTTAAATAATTCTTCTTTCAAATTTTTATAGGTAAACGGCATTTTGGATAAAAATAAAAATATCACTCTGTTGTAGGGGCTAAACAGAGTGATATTCCTTACAACAAAATTTCTGGCAATTCGCTTAATATAGTTTCTTCGTACTGCATTGCCACAGTTTTTTTTTACTAAAACAGCAAATTTTAATTTTTCTTTAACATCGGAATCTTTGTCAAGAAAAACAATGCCATACGTAAAATAAATTTTTTTACTTTTATCCAAAGTATTTTTTATTTCTTTGGAATTTGTAATGGTTTTTATATTAAGCCGTTTTGATATATTCATCACTAACGGTTAACCTTTTTCTTCCTTTTTTTCTTCTTCTTGCAAGAACAAGGCGACCGGCATGCGATTTCATACGACTGCGAAATCCGTGTTTGTTCCGTCGTTTACGATTGCTGGGTTGAAAAGTTCGTTTCATATTAAAAAACCTCCTTAGATATTTTTCAATTTTTAAAACTTTTAATTTATTTATTCCATTAGGGTAAAAGCAAATTTTAATAAAAAAATTTTACGCTTTTTTGGGCATTGTGGAAAACAATCCGTTATTAGCTATTTAATTACTTAATTTTAAAAAGATTATTTGTTATTTCCTTTTGTTGAAAAAAATGTTGAAAACTTCTTAATTTACATCCTAAAATAAACATTCAATTTTTTCTTTGTTTTTTTGCTCATTTTTAAAAGTTCTTTTATGGATAACTCGATCTTTTTAGTTTATTGTTTTCAGGAAAATTAAGACACTTTTGCACATATCCACATAGCCTACTACAACTATGTTTAATATTTAATAATATTATTAAGTTAAGAATAATAAAAATAAAATGAGGTTTGTTTGGATTTAAAATGTCTTACCTTGCTATATATGTTCTATTTATGTAAATTTTATATTTATAAAATTTTGGAGGTATAATGGAATTTACAATTGCCCGATCTGAATTTTTAAAGGCCCTTCAGAGGGTTGTAAATGTTATTCCGGCAAAAACAACGCAAGAAATTTTGTATAGTGTTTTATTAATAGCCGAAAACAACGAGTTGCGTGTTATTGCTACGGATCTTGACATTGCACAAATTTCCTGGGCAAATGCCAAAACAATTTCCGATGGGGCTATTGCGATACAAGGTAAACTGTTGTTAGATATTCTAAGAGAAATGCCCGATATCGATTTGCATTTTACGGTCGATTCCAATTTACGTGTTACCATAAAAACCGATGCCGGTGAATACAAACTATCCGGACAGACGCGTACGGAATTTCCTTCCGTTCCTATTGTGGAAAGTGATCAAAGTATTTCATTACCTAATACCAAACTTAAAAGAATGATCGAAAAGACAATTTTTGCTTGTTCTACAGAAAACGTACGCTCCGCTTTGGGCGGCGTTCTTTGTCAAATTTTCGAAAATGAGTATCGCATGGTGGCAACAGACGGGCATCGTTTGGTTAGAATTATTAACAATGATTTTTCCAGTCCGGATTTTACAAGGCAATTTAACGTTCCGACCAAAGCGTTAAATTTTGTTGCCCGTAATTTGCCGGAAGATGGCAACCATCAGGTGTTTTTAAGTAATGATTATATTCTATTCGATTTACCCAATACTAAAATTTATTCGCGCCTGATTAAAGAGCCGTTCCCCGATTACGATCGCGTGATTCCGGATTATTATGAAAAGGAAATTATTGTTAATCGTGAACAGATGATTCATTCCGTTAAACGCGTTTCCCTTTTTTCCAATCCGTTGACGTCTCAAATTTATATTAAAGTTCATCCCGATCATTTGAAAATTTATGCCAGAGATATTGATTTTGGCGGCGAAGCAAATGAGAGTATACCCTGTAAATTTAATTTTGAACCGTTACTCATTGCATATAATGGTAACTATCTTCTTGACATATTGAGGCATATCGATTCGGAAGACGTTTTGATTAAGATTGAAGATTCTGACGGTCCTGGTCTGTTCTTCCCTGCGGAGCAAGAAGAAAACGAAGATTTATTAATGTTGTTAATGCCGGTGAGGTTAAGTGAAACTGACTGATTTGAAATTGCTTAACTTTAGAAATATTGAAAAAGAAAGCATTTTTTTTAAAAAAAATATTAATATTTTTTACGGAGGAAACGGGCAAGGAAAGACATCTATTTTAGAAGCGATTTATTTTTTAGGGATTACAAAAAGTTTTCGCGTTAACGATGAAAAAGCGGTCTTAAAAACGGGTCAGAGCTATTTTGACGTAAACGGTCTGTTTAAAAAACAAAATGGAAAAACCTTTACAATTCGCGTTTTTTTTTCGGGAGCTGAAGGTAAACATATATTCTACAATAATGAAAAAATAAAAACCTTTTCTTCGGTTATAGGTAAAGTTCCCGTTGTGCTTTTATCTTTGGAAGATTTGGATCTTACATACGGATCTCCATCCGCAAGACGAAAATTTATTGACATATTGATCTCGCAAATTGACCCGTATTATTTACATGCGTTAAAACAATTTAAAAAAGTAATATTAAATAGAAATAAAGTTCTGAGTCTTATTTCGGAAAAGAAATCCGAATTAAAAGAATTAGTTCCCTGGGACAAACAGTTTATAGAATACGGTTCCTATATTCACTTTAAAAGAAAGATTATAATAAAAGAATTAAGTAATTACATAACCAAATATTATCGGTTTATTTCGAATGATGACGACGAAGTTCACATTCGCTATCAAACATCCATTGTCGGTGACGAAAGAGTCGATTTGGATACTATCAAAAATTATATGGAATTGAAATTGAATGAAATGCGCCAGAGAGATTTAGCTTACGGATCGACAACGACAGGGCCGCATCGGGAAGACATGGTGTTCTTTAAAAACAAACAACCATTAAAAATTTTTGGTTCACAAGGCGAAAACAAAACGTTTTTAATTGGTTTAAAATTTGCCGAAGCTTTGCTAATTGAACAACATTTGAATGAAAAACCGTTATTGTTATTGGACGATATTTTTAGCGAGTTGGATAATTTTAGAATAAATAAAGTCTTAAAAAATATTCAACAAGACGACCGTCAAACATTTATTACAACAACGGAACCCGAAAAATTTAAAGGCGATATAGAACATATTGATTTTTTTCATGTAATTAACGGGAAAATTTCATATGAAACATAATGTTCGGGATGTTGGTTCAATATTAAAATTATTACTTAAAAATATCAATGCGGAAGATCCTGTCGCAAAAAAAATAATAATAAGCGAATGGCAAGATATTATTGATCCGAAAATCAGTAAAGTATGTTATCCGGTTTCCTTTTCCAAAGACGATGTTTTAATTATTGAAGCAATTTCAGAATCTTGGAAAAACGAACTTGTAAATTTGAAACCGTTAATTATGAAAACTCTTAAGACAAAATTTAATCAATTAAATATTAAAGATATCAAAATCGTATAAGGTGAAAACATGTCAGCAAAAGATTATACTGCAAAAAATATTCAGGTTCTTAAAGGCTTGGAAGCGGTTCGGAAACGTCCGGCAATGTATATTGGTGATGTAACCAGTAAAGGACTGCACCATCTTGTGTATGAAATTGTGGATAATAGTATTGATGAGGCAATGGCCGGGTATGCCACCGAAATTACGGTTACCATTAATGAAGACGAATCCATTTCCGTAGAAGATAACGGTAGGGGGATTCCGGTTGATATTCACCCTATCGAAAAAAAACCGGCTGTCGAAATTATCATGACCGTGTTGCATGCCGGCGGCAAATTCGATAAAAATACTTACAAAGTATCGGGTGGTTTGCACGGGGTAGGTGCTTCGGTGGTTAATGCGCTTTCCAAATGGTGTAAAGTGGAAATATATCGCGAAAATAAAATTTACGTGCAAACGTATGAACGTGGTATTCCGACCAGTGAACTAAAAATAATGGGAGAAACCGAGAAACGCGGAACAAAAATATGTTTTTTAGCCGATGATACCATTTTTCATAAAGTATCTTACAAATACGAAATATTGGCCAATCGTATGCGCGAACTGGCCTTTCTTAATAAGAATCTGAAAATCACCATTCGAGATAAACGAACAGGTGCTGAAGACACGTTTCGGTTCGAAGGCGGTTTAAAAGCTTTTGTGGAATATCTCGATGAAAACAGAACCCCGCTCCACAAAGATCCCATTTACATCGAAGGAGAAAAAGAAGGCGTTCCGGTGGAAATTGCTATGCAATATAATTCCACCTATACGGAAAACATTTTAACGTATTGTAATAATGTAAACACGATTGAGGGCGGAACACATTTGTCCGGATTTAAATCTGCTCTTACCAGAACAATAAATTCCTATGCGCAAAAATATAACTTGTTAAAAGCAAACGATAAAATCACTCTAACCGGAGAAGATGTGCGCGAAGGGCTCACTGCTGTTATTTCGGTAAAAGTGCCGGAACCCCAATTTGAAGGGCAAACCAAAACCAAATTAGGTAATTCCGAAGTCCGCAGTGCAGTTGAAACTTTGGTAAACGAAAAATTATTTGAGATTTTAGAACAGAATCCTTCCGTTTCAAAACCTATTGTGGAAAAAGCCATTAGCGCAGCGCGAGCCCGCGAGGCAGCCAGGCAAGCTCGCGAATTAACCCGTCGCAAAACCGCTTTGGACAGCAGTTCGCTTCCGGGAAAATTGGCCGACTGTTCTTCCAAAGATCCGGCCGAAACCGAATTGTATTTGGTTGAGGGCGATTCGGCTGGTGGCTCGGCAAAGCAAGCCAGAGACAGGCGCTTTCAGGCCATTTTACCGCTTAAAGGAAAAATTTTGAATGTGGAAAAATCGCGTCTGGACAAAATTTTAGGCAATGACGAAATTAAAACCATTATCACGGCCATCGGTACCGGCATTGGATCGGATGATTTTAATATGGAAAAATTGCGATACCACAAAATTATCATTATGACCGATGCCGATGTGGACGGGGCGCATATTCGTACGTTGCTGCTCACCTTTTTTTATCGCTACATGGGCGAATTAATTCAACAGGGAAAAATTTATATCGCCCAGCCTCCGCTATACAAAATCCGTAACGGTAAACAAGAATTTTATGCCTTTGATGATGATGAAAAAGAACGAATCGTCAAGGAATTGGGTGTTGAAGAAGGTAAGCTGGTTATTCAACGTTACAAAGGTTTGGGAGAAATGAATCCCGAACAATTGTGGGAAACAACTATGAATCCCGAAACACGTACCGTGTTGCAGGTTAGTATCGAAAATGCCATGGAGGCCGATCAGATTTTTAGCATTTTGATGGGCGAAGAAGTGGCACCACGTAAAAAGTTTATCGAAGAGAATGCACAGTTCGTTCGAAATTTGGATATTTAATGTCAAGGAGAATCAATGGCTTCGAATGAAAAAATAATTCCCGTTTTAATAGAAGATGAGATGCGCAATTCGTATCTCGATTATTCCATGTCGGTCATTGTGGCACGTGCATTGCCGGATGTGCGTGACGGGCTGAAACCTGTTCACCGTAGAGTGCTTTACGGAATGCACGAGTTGGGCTTACAGCATACTAAACCGTACAAAAAAAGCGCGCGTATTGTCGGGGAAGTTTTAGGTAAATACCATCCGCACGGCGATATGGCCGTTTATGACACGATTGTACGCATGGTGCAGGATTTTTCTTTGCGCTACCCCTTAATTGAAGGCCAAGGAAACTTCGGTTCGGTTGACGGAGACTCTCCGGCGGCCATGCGTTACACCGAAGTACGTCTGCAGCGTATTGCCGAAGAGTTGCTGACCGATATTAACAAAAAGACCGTTGATTTTACAAGAAACTTTGATGACACCCTCGATGAACCGGTTGTTTTGCCGGCAACATTACCTAACCTGCTCATAAACGGCGCAAGTGGCATTGCCGTTGGTATGGCAACCAATATTCCGCCCCATAATTTAGGCGAAGTGGTAGATGCCATTAAAGCGGTTATCGACAATCAGGATATTACCATCGATGAATTGATGCAATTTTTAAAAGGACCGGATTTCCCCACCGGAGGCATAATTTACGGAATGGAAGGAATCCGTCAGGCGTATCACACGGGCTATGGCAAAATTACCGTACGTGGTAAAGTGGAAATCGAAGAACACGATAACGGTAAAAGTACGATTTTAATCAAGGAAATTCCTTATCAGGTTAACAAACTGAATTTGATTAACAAAATTGTCGGTTTGATTAAGGAAAAAAAGATAGACGGCATATCCGATTTACGCGACGAATCTGACCGGGAAGGCATGCGCATTGTTATCGAAGTAAAAAAAGATTACAATCCTAATGTCATTATCAATGCTCTTTACAAGCATACGCAGTTGCAAACGACTTTCGGTATTAATATGCTTGCCTTGGTTAAAGGGCAACCGCGCGTCCTTAATCTTAGGGAAATGATCGATTATTTTATCGAGCATCGGATTGAAGTGATTGTTCGCAGGACTCAGTACGACTTGGATGAAGCGGAACGTCGCGCCCATATTTTGGAGGGTTTGCGCATTGCCATTGACAATATCGATGAAATCGTGGAATTGATCAAAACCTCCGAAAACCCGGAAGTAGCCAAAGAACGATTGATTGCCCGCTTCGGTCTTTCCGAAGTTCAGGCTAAAGCGATTTTGGAAATGCGATTGCAACGCCTTACCGGATTGGAACGGGATAAAATCGAAAAAGAATATCGTGAATTATTGGCTTTAATCGAAGAATTGAAAGCGATTTTAGCTTCCAAAGAAAAACAGTATCAAATTATTAAAGACGAACTGGATGAGCTGGTACGTAAATACAATGACGATCGGCGTACGGAAATTGTACCTTCCGTAGACGATATTTCCATCGAAGATTTGATTTTGGAAGAAGATGTGGTTATTACCATTTCGCACCAAGGTTTTATTAAGCGTTATCCGTTAAGCGAATACCGTACGCAAAATCGTGGTGGCAAAGGCATTACAGGTGCGGTTACCAAAGAAGAGGATTTTATCGAACACCTGTTCATTGCCAATACACATGATTTTTTATTGTTCTTTACGGATCGCGGCAAATGTTATTGGCTAAAAGTTCATGCCATTCCATCCAGCGGGCGTACATCCAAGGGCCGCCCAATTATTAATCTTATCGATATTGAAAACGGGGAAAAAATTAAAGCTTCACTGGCAATTAAGTCGTTCGATACCGATCAGTATATTGTTATGGGCACGGAAAAAGGAATTGTCAAAAAAACCCACCTTAAAGCCTTTAGCCATCCGCGTAAAGCCGGAATTATTGCATTGCACATTCGCGAAAACGATCAGTTAATCGAAGCCAAGCTGGCCGAAAAAAATCAAAAGATTGCTTTTGTCACCTCTCAGGGCAAAGGAATTCTTTTCTTGGAAAGTGATGTACGTGAAATGGGGCGCACAGCTTCGGGTGTACGCGCCATTCGGCTTGGCGGTTCGGACAAGGTAATTGCCATGGTAATTGGTGACGATGATATGGACTTGCTGACTGTTTCGGAAAAGGGATACGGGAAACGCACCCCGTTAAAGGATTTTAGAATTCAGCGCCGCGGCGGCAGCGGTTTGATTGCTATGAAAATTACGCCGAAAACAGGTAAACTGGTAAGTGCTTTGGGTGTGCATGATAATCAGGATATTGTTATTATTACCGAAAATGGCATTATTAACCGGCAAAATACGGCCAATATCAGTCGTTACGGTCGCAATACGCAGGGTGTGCGTTTGATTCGACTGGGCGCAAACGACCGGGTGAGCGATGTGGCCAAGGTTACCCTGACCAATGGCGAAGAAGATCAAGAAGTACGGGAATCATAAAAGGCGGGAGCCGATTTAAACGTAAACACGGTGGTCTAAAAAGAATATCATAAAAGAGCTTAACGTTTTTTAGATTTCTTTTGGAATTTGGCCTTGGTATGCCAGTTAAACCGTTGTAAAAGTACGGAAAAAAATGCCGCCGAAAGGCGGCTTAATTTTTTTGAATTATGATCCGAATTTAAAAATAAAGAGAGAAAACGAATCTGAAAAACGATAAACCAAAAACGTTCCGGACAAAGAAACGGAGCGTAATTTGGCTTTAATTTGTTTGACTTTTCACAAAAAAATTATCACATTAGTTATAAGGCCATAGACTAATTTTTTAGGAGGGTAAATGAAGAAGATTTCTGATTCGACCATCAGCCGTCTGTCCACCTATTACCGTACCCTGTCTAATTTGATTGAACAAGGTATCGAAACGGTTTCGTCCGATGAGATTGCCGAGATTAACAACATTACCTCGGCGCAAGTACGCAAAGATCTTTCGTTTTTTGGTTCCTTTGGTAAGCGCGGACTCGGATATAACACTAAGGCTTTGCGCGAGGAAATTTCGAAAATATTAGGTTTAAAAAAACAGTGGAATATTGCCCTGGTTGGTGTGGGTAATATCGGACGGGCATTGATTGATTACGAAGAATTTCGCAAACAAGGGTTTATTTTTAAAGCCTTATTTGATAAAGACCCGAACAAAATCGGTAAAGAGATAAAAGGCCTGCGTATTTATGATATTGACGATGCCTGTTACGTGGGTAAGGAGAAAAAAATAGAAATTGCCATTATCGCAGTGCCGGCAAAAAGTGCGCAGTCGGTGGTAGATGCTTTGGTAGAGTGCGGTATTCGGGCCTTTTTGAATTTTGCTCCGATTACCATTAAAGTACCCTCAAATGTGATGGTCAAAAACGAAAACATGTCGATTGAGCTGGAGGCGTTGTCCTATTATTTAACGCAGTCGAAATGATTCATTTTTGTAAAAACAAGAAAAAATGAGAGCTCAAAAGATTTAATTTCAAATAAAAATAAACGATTAAAGATAGACTAATAAAAAGCAGAACAACAATCAAATCAGAGGGGTTGGCTCAGCTATTTTATCGGATCGCCTGGTTTTTCGTTATCAGAAAGGAATAATTCCAAACGATTCAATACATTGGCACGACTTGTCCCAGATTCAAAATCCAGCAGAAGCAGATTGGCCCCGTAATGGTCTTTAAGTTCCCGATAAATACCCTTGGCAACAATATGGTTGGAGATACATCCGAAAGGCTGCAAGGATATGACATCTTTTACACCATGTGTTACCATTTCTACCAATTCCAAAGCCAACAGCCACCCCTCACCAAATTGCAAATACCTTGGTAATGGGCTGCTACCGCGTTTTACAGCCATATATAATGGTTCTATTGGTTCGTAACCGGCAAAGCGGCGGATCTCCGCCTCCACTTCTTTTTGATAATAATTGATAAAATAATGATTAATGGAACGTGTAGCCAATTTCATAGGAAGACGACTTATTTTTTCTTTAAAGGTAAATTTTTGCGTGAAATAACCGTATTCAAAGAAACGCAGATACGAAGGCAAAGTCACTTCATATCCCTTATCTTCAAGCCAATTCACAATGTAATTATTTGAAAAGCAATTGCTTTTCAAATAAATTTCACCGACCACTCCCACACGGCGCGCATTACGTTTCCCGCGGATCGCAATTTTATTGAATTCTTCAACGGCATAGCGCATAAAAGAGTGCAGCATTTTTTTATCCGGTGCATGGGCGTAAACCTGTTCTTTCAATTCCTTAATCAGACGATTAACCAGCTTCATCGTTTTGCCTTTTTCGATTTCATACGGCTTGGTACGTAGCTTCATCCGTAAAATACCATCGGCCATTGCATATAATATGACGGTATACTTAATGAATTTTACAGGATTAAATACAAACCCCTCGGCAAAAGAATCGGCGCTGAGACTAATAACAGGCGTATTAGTAAACCCGGCATCTACCAGCGCTTTTTTAAGCAACGGTACATAGTTCGACGCTCGGCATTGTCCATTCGTTTGGCTTAAAGCCACGGCTGAATGATCCGGATCGTATTTGCCGCTTTGTAAGGCTTTAATCAAATCACCGATTACAATTATGGCTGGATAGCACATGTCGTTATTCACATATTTCAAACCCACATCCACAGCTTCGGGAGACTGCTGATAAAGGGTTACGATTTTATATCCCAGACGATGAAATACCGGCTCCAACAAATCTGAATACATTCTCGCAAAATAAGGGACGATAATCGTCTTCTTACGATCTCGTATGCTATAGCGCTTGCTAAATATGCGTTTCTTTAAACGAATTTCGTTATTTTGATTCAATGCTTCCAGAAGAGACCGAAGGCGGATTTTTGCTGCTCCCAAATTAAACATTTCATCGATTTTAATAGAAATGTAAATTTTGCCGCCGGTTTCAACCAGAGCCTTTACCTCGTCAACCACTACTGCATCAGGCCCACACCCGAAAGAGTTTAACTGAACGGCTGCGACTTTATCGTATTTGAGCTGCGCCACCCATTTGGCTGCCAAATACAAACGATTATGATACGACCATTGTGTTAACGGAAGAACACCCTGCAGGTTCATTTTATGCAAATCAGGAATGGCATTTTCCGAAATGGCATAAGCTCCCATGTCTTCAATCATATCCAAAATACCATTATTGACCATGGGATCCAGATGGTAAGGGCGTCCCATAACAACAATCAACGGCTTATTTTCGGCCATAGCCTTGGCAATAATTCGGTCTGCTTTCTCCCTTTGCAAATCGATACTCTTCTTTTCCACATAAAGGGCAAAGTCAATTGCCGCATCCACATCCTTTCGACTAATGCCGTAAACCTGTAAATATTTAAAAATATTGTCACGCACACCGGGCAAATAATTAAAACTCATAGGGAACGAATCGATAGGAACATCGGTTTTAATGTTTTTTTTCAGAACTTCTCCGTAGCCCGTAACGATGGGACAATTAAAACTGTTTTGCGCATCTTTACTTTCTTTTTGTTCAAAGAGAATAGCCGGATAAAAAATACGATCCACTTTTTTTTCAATCAGATTAAACACATGACCGTTAGCGACTTTGGCCGGTAGGCATAAATTATCGGCCGGTACAGTTCGTAATCCTTTGTAATACATGGTTTTCGACGTCGGATCAGACAGGACGACCTTAAATCCTAACCTGCGAAAAAAAGCATAGAAGAAGGGATAATGCTCATAAACGGACAGCACCCGCGGAATACCGATGATTGGCTTGTCTGGGTCTATTGGCGGCAGCGTTCCCGGCCAGTAAGTATCCACATTAAAAATGATTTCTTCTTTGTCCCGAAAGAAGTTTTCGGTAATGCGCTCGCTATTGCTTTTATTGGAAAAATAACGTTCACAGCGGTTTCCTGTGTAAAATCGATTTTTATTGCTGAAGGTAAATTGTGTAATACTACACTTGTTGCCACATCCTTTGCAATGGATCTGGTGTTTAGTGAAATGAATATTATCCAAAGCGGCTAATTGAAATTTTGTTTGGTAGGGAGCATGTTGCGCGTAGAAGTTTTTTGCGTAAAGGGCGGCACCAAAGGCGCCCATATATTCGGAGATATTGAGACGTATAACCTCCTTCTTGGTCAAAATCTCAAAGGCGCGCAACACGGCGTCGTTTTTAAAAGTACCGCCTTGCACAAGAACGTGATCCCCCAACTCATCCACATTTTTTAGATGTATGACTTTGTATAAAGCATTTTTAACAATGGAATAAGCGAGCCCGGCGGCAATATCGCTAACATCCGCACCATCCTTTAATGCTTCCTTCACTTTGGAATTCATGAACACCGAGCAACGCGTGCCCAAATCAACCGGATTTTTAGCCCAAAGCGCCTTCTGTACAAATTCGTCCAACGAAAGATTTAAATTCTTGGCAAAGGTCTGGATAAATGATCCTGTTCCTGAAGAACAGGCTTCATTAAGTTGAATATCAGTCACAAATCCATTTTCAATTTTCATTGCCTTGATATCCTGGCCTCCCACATCCACAATAAAACTCAAATCATGCTCAAACAAAGCACCGGCCATGTAGTGAGCCATGGTTTCAACAATTCCTCCATCTAAATTTAGGGCGACTTTCATGAATTCTTCCCCATATCCTGTGGCAAAAGTTGCCTTAAGCAAGCCTTTTTCTAAATGTGGCCGAAATTGGTTTAAACCCTTCCTCGCTATTTGTAATGGATCACCTAAATTGCTGGAATAGAAATCGTCGATAATGTTGTTGTGTTCGTCAATGAGGACCATTTTGGTCGTTGTTGACCCGGCATCAATACCCAGGAACAAAGCATTTACTTTTTGCGCTTCCGTGTGTTTTAGTTTACAAATCTTAAATCGGTTGTGCCGTTCGATAAATTGATCATAATCTTTTTTGCTGGTAAATAATGGAGGTAAAGTGCGTATTGTTTGACCAATGGGATTTTCATTTTCCAAACGTTTTAACAATTCATCAATAGAAACTTTTCTACCTTTTACTCGGCCAAGCAAGGCGGCGCCTATTGCAACCAAAACTTCGGCGTTTTCCGGAAGAATAAAATCTTCTTGCGGTTTACCCAGTGTTGCTATAAATGATTTACGCAATTCGGAAAGAAAAGTAAGCGGACCCCCGGCAAACAAAATTTTGCCACTAACTTCCGCACCGGATAATAAGGTGGCAATGGTTTGATTGGCCACAGCTAAAAAAACTGCTCTAGCAATATCCGCCTTATTCTCACCCCTATTCAAAAGAGCTTGTACATCGGTTTTCGCAAACACCCCACAGCGTGAAGCAATGTACAATTTTTTGGTGGATTGTTTGGCTAGTTCATTCAGCTCGGCCGGTTCCATATTGAGCAAAGAAGCCATCTGATCGATAAACGAACCCGTTCCTCCGGCACAATTTCCATTCATTTTCATTTCTGGCGCTTGTTGTTTACGGAGGATCATAATTTTAGCATCTTCACCGCCCAGTTCAATAAAAGTCGAAACCTGAGGAAAAAGAGTCCGGATGGCTTTGGAGAGGGCGATAACCTCCTGCCCAAAAGGAATATCTGTGCGCGAGGCCAAACCCATCCCTGCGCTTCCGGTCATTAATACATTAAACGAATGATTCCGGTAATGGGGCGCAATGGAAGCCAATATCCCTAATAACGTTTCTTTGACCCGTCCGTGGTGGCGAGTGTATTTTTTGTAAAGAAGTTTATTTTGTTGGTTAATAAGAACAACCTTGGCCGAAGAAGATCCTAAGTCAATGCCTAAGTTCATTTACACACTCCATTAAGCTACGAAAAGAGCCGGGAAAATTACCCGGCTCTTTTGCTACATGCAACACTGTAATACCGTTATTAATTGTGATTAAAAAAGACTTAAGCTTTTTGTCCGCCGCCCAAGGCTCCGAAACCGCCGACCATAACCAAGATGCCACTGATGATCAGGCTCCACATATTCCCTGCTCCAACAACCAAAGAAGGAATGAATGCTGCAATAATAAGCCATATTCCAATGATAATACTCAGCCAAGCCTGCCATGGTTTTTCTTTAATCATCAAATAGCCAACGATGGCTACGATGATACCGACAATGAGATCGTCCCACTTGTTTCCTTGAGCCCCAAAATTCAGAAAAGCGACGATAAAAAGCCAAATACCCAAAAGTCCATTAATCCATGCTTGCCACATTTTGTTCTCCTTCCCTTTTTGATTCTCTGTGACGTATTCATTTTTTATTATCACATAAACCATGCCAAAAATTTATATTTTAAGTAACGCGTTGTAATCAAAAAAGTTAGAGTATTTTAATAATTCAGGCTTCCGGCAATTTTGGGAAATGGAATTTCCCAACAAAATACGTGCTTTAGGGTATGTAGCTTTAAATAAAAGGAATTCTGCTGTGAAATTTAATTTCACAGTTTGTGTTTCATGCTATTGATGGATGGCTTAATGCAGAAAGCATTGTTACAAGAAAAAAACAATTTACAATTTCAGAAAAATAAACTTTAATGGTTTGTGCAAGAGAGGGTATAGAATACTAATTATTGGTACAATTTAGGCCGTTAATTTAGCACAATTATTAAGTAAGATTATGCAGTAAAACGCCAAATATCACTTAAAATTTTCCACATTGATGTGATGCTTCTTAAGCAAATTTTGAATTTGACGGCGATCGTAGCCACTGCGTTCTGCCGCCCTGCTTATGTTCCCTTTGGTTTTAGTAAGCAAATTTACAAGGAATTGATATTCCAAATCTTTAATAATGGCTTCGGTACGGCGCAAACGTTCGGACTTTAATTCTTCTTTTGTGCAAGGAATACGAAGTGCGTTTTCACGAATTTCGGGAGGTAGAAGTTCAGGTACAATTTTATTGTCCTTAGCAAAAATTAACGCCTGTTGAATCACGTTTTCCAGCTCGCGTATATTGCCAGGCCAGGTATATTGTTGCAATAATTGCATGGCTTCGTCAGTGATTTCAATTTCGCCTCTGCCTCGTAGATTTAATGATTGGTGCTTGCGTATGAAATGAGCAACTAACACAGGGATATCTTCCTTACGTTCGCGTAGCGGGGGTATTTCCAGCAAAACCACACGCAATCGGTAATACAAGTCTTCCCGGAATTGTCTTTTTTGAACTTCATCCTGCAAATTACGGTTGGTGGCGGCGACAATCCTTACATTGGTCGTAATAAATTCCGTCCCTCCGACGCGCATAAAGCGTTGGTTTTCCAAAACGTGCAGCAATTTTACCTGTAACTCCAAAGGCAATTCACCAATCTCATCCAAAAACAAAGTTCCCTGATTAGCCAACTCAAATTTACCCTTTTTACTTTGCACCGCCCCTGTAAAAGCGCCCTTTTCGTGTCCGAATAATTCGCTTTCCAATAGTTCTCTGGGAATAGCTCCGCAATTAATTTCAATAAAAGGCCGGTCGGCACGGGGGCTAAAATGATGCAAAGCATGGGCAAAAAGTAATTTGCCCGTTCCGGATTCGCCTTGTATGAGCACGGTTGCGGGTGTTTGAGCTACTTGCTTGGTGGTTTCCAGCAGCGCCAGCATGCGCGGGTTAACCGTAATAATTTCCGAAGTGTTTTCATATTGTTCCAGTTTCTTTTTTAGCTGAGCGTTCTCTTCCATTAACGAACCAAATTTCAATGCCTTTTCGATTGTAGTTTCAAGCTCGGCTAGTTTAATTGGTTTAAGGATGTAATCGTATGCACCGGCCTTCATAGCTTCAACTGCGCTTTCCACGGTTCCGAAAGCAGTAATAATAATTACCGGAATGTAAGGAAATACTTCGTTTGCAAAACGTAACAACTCCATGCCGTTCATTTTCGGCATTTTCAGATCGGTTAAGATTAAATGCACTGGTTCATGCTGCAGATATTCCATTGCCTCGCGCCCATTTTCGGCTAAAATAATTTTGTAACGATTCTGTAAATTGATTTTCAGAATCTTACGAATTTTTGTTTCATCTTCGGCAATTAAAATAACCGGTTTGTTTGATTGCATTTGGAAATCTCCCCGTTAATTTTTTGCCAGGCTTCCCAACAGCGGGCCCTCAAATATTTACAGGAATTGTGATGGTAAATTTAGTTTCACCGGGTTTGGATTCTAAGTAAATCCGACCCATTAATGTATCTACAATTTGGTGCACAATCGAAAGCCCGAGCCCGGTACCGTTTTCCTTGGTTGTAAAAAACGGATCGAACACCGATGCCTTAATTTCATTTGCGATACCGGTACCATTATCTTGCACGGTAATCCGATAATGGTTCGTATCAGAGGTAATAGTAAAGCGTACCATGCCATTTTTACATTTAAATTGCGCTTCCTTTGCACAGCGTTCCTTAATGGCCGCAATAGCATTTAGGCCTAAGTTTAACAAAGCCTGAAAAAGTAAATCCGGATCGCTCCGCAATAGGCGAGCATTAGGCTCAATATGATAAATAAAGTGAATGGCAGACGGGCTCAAACTTTGTAATGAAAGCTTTAGTTTTTCCATAAATTCTTTGCTTTCAAAAAAGATTATTTGCGCCGGACGAATACGCGATAAATTCAAAAAATCATTTAAAATGCGATTCAAACGCGATGCTTCTTCCATGATGAACTGACTAAGTTCCTTTTGATCTTCCTGACTAATATCGTGTTTTAGCAGGGTTTCTGCAGCTGTGGAAATAGTATTCAACGGGTTTCGTATTTCGTGTGCTATTCCGGCCGTAAGCCGCCCGAGCGTCGCCATTTTTTCTAATTGATAATTTTGCCGATCTTTAAGGCGTAAATCTTCGATAATCCGATTACGCTTTAATGCGCCAGCAATTTCATTACTAAAAATAGATAAAATTTCAAGCTCATCCTGTGAAAAATCGAGCCCGTATTTTTTACGTGTTAAAATACAGATGGCCAGTAGCTCGTCTTCGTAGATCAACGGTGCAATAACCCGGGCCTGAATATTCTCCCAAAATTCACCTAATTGTGGAATAATTTTTTTATGATCTAATTCATAAAATTCAACCGCCCGTTTTTTGGATTTTAAAATATTGGTTAGCGAACAATCCGCAGGAATGGTCGGCATGGAAGTTCCTTCTTCAATTTCCACAAAGGAAAAACTCTGAGCATCATAATTAAAAATAAGAATGCGTTCTACATTAAAATGGCGCGTCAGGTATTTTTTGATCTTTGAAAAAAACTCATCTGGCTCCAAATAGGCTTGTAATTCCTGATAAAGCTTTAAAAAAGATTTTCGATTTTGATGGATATTGCTGTGTATCAAACGATCCAATTGGTCGTGCAATCGATGTTCAAAGGGACGGATGAGAACAACCAAAGCAAAAATGACCAGGCCGTCTAAAACGTAGGAATCGATTTTCAGCCAAGTGACCAAACTTTCGTTGATACTTTTAATTACCAAAAAATAAACAGCCAATACAATTGATGATAAAATAGAGTAAGTAATTCCACCGGTCAAATAGCGTGACGGGTTAAAAAACTTAAACTGAATAATGGAAATAAAAAAGAATGAGGCGATAACCAGGGTTAAAATTGTGGAAACAAAATAATACGAAATGGCTTGCGCCCAAAAGGCGCGCAGTAAATTTAAAATCAGGTAGACAAAAAAAATGATGATCATGCCGATGGCAAAAAAACGGGTTTGGCTTTTTTGCCGAATTGTTTTTAAACGGCGAATTTTTTTGATGAGCAAAACATCACCCCAAACCATGTATCCTAAGGTCGTAATGAGCAGCAGAATGAAGGGTAGCGAAAACGAATATTTTAATTGGTAATAAAAAACATCGCGGGCCTTGTTTAAAGGGATTACTTCGATTTGAAATTGGGGGAATGACATGCTCAGTAAAATAATGGGAAGAGAAAAGATGAGCACATAAAAAAGAGGCTGGCTTAAATGCTTATGGAAATTTTTAGGGAAATGATAGGCCACTACCACAAAAAAGGCCGGCGCCAGAAAGATGATCCGGTATACTACTTGGGCTGCGATTCGCGCCGAGGAAAAAGAACTTGAATTTAGAATAACGACTTCGGAAAGATTCCAAAGGGCAAATATCAAAATAAAAGCCGAAAACCAGCGATTCAGCGCCGATTTGGGTTTGTCTACCAAAACAATTAAGGCCAAACTAAAATTGACTGTAAACGAGATAATTGATGGTAAAGAATAAGGATTCATCATTTACATCCAAGAACACGTTTTATATCGGGAATGGCCTTCCGCGCCGCATCTTCACCTGCGGCAATAATTTCGTCCATTTGCCTTACAGCCGCCCACGAGTAGTGCCCCACTTTTGGACGAATGAGGTAATCAACTCCAGCAATCCTTTCCTGCGTCAAATGGTGCGAAACAATATCTTCCGCCCGATAAATGACCTGCAATCCCGTTTCCAGAGATCCGACATCATTGATGCATTTACCAACATCAACGGCAATCACGTACTGTGCTCCTTGACCGCGCACAATTTGCACAGGGATACTATCCGTTGCCGCACCGTCAACCAGTAGCATGTCGTCCATTTTTACAGGAGGGAAAAATCCGGGAATGGATGAACTGGCACGGACTGCCCTGCGCAAACTACCTTCATTAATCACAATTTCACGACCGGAAATCAAATCTGTAGCTATAGTAGCAAATTTTATTTTAAGTGAATCGAGCTCAACATCCGGGAAAAGATTAAATATCTTTTCAACGGTTTCCGCATTGAATATGGATGGGGTTCGTATTGTTTTCAACAAAGAAAAATACATTTTTAAATTGTGCAAAGAATCTTCAAACAAAATATGCCGATCATCGCGATTCATAGCAGTGAATAAACCGATGTTTAATTCTTTAAAGACAGGATCGCTAATCATTTTGCGAATATATTGTTCTACATCGTCGGCGTTTCCCAAATAAGCGTACAAACCGCCGATAATGGCACCGATGCTGCAACCGGTAATTTGGGTGATTGGAATATTTTCTTTTTCGAAAATCCGCAAAATGCCTATATGTGAAAATCCTCGCGCTCCGCCGCCGCCCAAAGCTAAACCTATTTTTTTACTCATACGTTTCTCCCATTTTGTTACCCTGTTTAATTTAGAGATGAATGGTATGGATTACAATTTGTGAGGGAAAAATTTAGCATGCAAATGTCATTAATAAAAAGCCCCTATTGAAATTTGACGGCAACATCAAGGGAATAGGTAGAATTAAAAAAAGGCAATCGAAAACATCGATTGCCTTTTTGCGTTTTTATTTGTTGCAAAAACTACTTTACGCCCAGCTCTTTGGCCTTGTCAAATGCCACTTTAGCTTCTTTGGCTTTATTTAAGTGAGTTAACACCACACCGTAATTGAACCAAAAAGCACCCACATCCGGAAACCGCTGCGTTGCCTGCTGCAAAGTGATTAACGCCTCATCGTATTTCTTTAATTGAATTTCACAGTTCGACTTAAAGTCATAGGGCTCTTTCATGGTCGGATCGAGCTGAATAACCTTACCGAAGGCATCGATGCATTTTTGCAGGTATTCTTTTTGCTTTTCTTTGCTAACCGTGGTATCGGTAGATAATTTGAAATAGATCAGACCCAGATTAAAAGGAAAAGCTTTTTCTTTGGGATTAATGGCCATTGCTTTCTGATAGGCTTCGATGGCTTTTTGCGTATCGCCGTCGCGGTCGTAAGCTTCGGCAATAATTTGGATTGCGTTAGCATTTTTGGGATCGATTTTTAGTGCTTTTTCCAAAGATTTAATAGCGCCTTTGTAATCCTTATTCAAAAGCTGATAGCGACCTAATTTAATGTAGCTATCTGCAGAGTCGGGTGCCATTTGCGTAAGTTTGGTGTAATAGGCCATGGCGCTGTCTTTTTTGCTTTCGAGACTGTAGCACAAAGCGACAAGATCAACGGCTTTGTAGTCGGGTTTAACAATATTGGCCAGTTTAAAATTTTTAATGGCTTCTTCAAGTTGTTTTTTAGCCTTATCCGAATTACGGTCTGACATTTTGGTAAAGGTGTTGTAAGCGTTAACACCGCGATTGAACAAATTGCTGAAATAATAGAGTTCGGCCTGTTTGATTTTTTGCGAAAATTGAGGACTTAATTTAAGTGATTGATCGAACGCATGGCGCATTTCTTTGTACATTTCCTTTTTACCGTAAATTTCGCCAAGCAAATACCAGGCTTCGGCATTTTTTGGATATTTTTGCGTGGATTGCTTGGCCAGCTTCAAAGCGTTATCGTAACGGCCAGCATTGTAATCCACAAAAGCGCCTTCCAATTCAGGAGGACGGCAAGAACTAAGAAGCGCTAATACCAAAATTGGAATAGCTAATAACATCAATCTTTTCATAAAAGATCTCCTTTATTAAATGTTTTGAAAAAATTAGTTATATTTTCATGATTCGGATTTTCAATAATCCCCAATTCGGTAATTATACCGTTAATAAGCTCATGATCCGTAACATCAAAAGCGGGATTAAATACCCGGTAGTTTTGATCTGCTTTTATCTGCCAGCAATTAAGAATTTCTTCGCCGGGTCTTTGTTCAATGGGAATTTGCGCGCCATTTGGCAACGAAAGATCGAACGTTGAAGAAGGGGCGGCAATGTAAAAAGGAATACCATGATGCCGGGCCAAAATGGCCAAAGCATAGGTTCCTATTTTGTTGGCTGTATCACCGTTTGCCGTAATACGGTCGGCGCCGGTAATAATTAAATCCACACGTTTTTGCTTCATCAAAAAAGCGGCCATATTATCTGCAATCAAGGTAGCCGGAATGCCATTTTGTTGCAACTCCCAATAGGTCAGTCTTGCTCCCTGACCAATGGGGCGCGTTTCATCCACAAAGACATGTACGTCTTTACCCTGTTCAAAAGCTTTGTAAATAACCCCTAAGGCCGTACCAATGCCACCGGTGGCTAAAAAGCCGGTATTACAATGCGTTAAGATCCGAGCCTTTTTAGGAACGAGACGGCTGCCGTACTGGCCAATGCTTTGGCACATAGTTTTATCTTCTTTATGAATGCTTAAGGCCTGATTGCGTAATGTTTTTAGCATTTTCAAGGAATCGGATTCCGTGCTAACGGCCTTTAGCAAACGATCCACAGCCCAAAGCAAGTTCACGGCCGTAGGTCGGGCTCCTTTTAATTTTTGTCCGGCCTGGCGCAGACTTTTTAATGAAAGCAAGCCTTGGTTTTGTAAATGTAATGCATGAATATACAAGCCGTAGGCTGCTACAATGCCAATGGCCGGTGCCCCGCGAACTTTTAACGTTTTTATGGCGTTAATAACATCGTCCAAATGAGAAAGAACAATGTACTCTTGCCTGTCGGGCAAAAGCGTTTGATCTAAAATTTTTAATGTATTGTTTTTGAAACTAATTGTTTCTAAATTCATAGTCAATCATGTTTTTTACAAATTTTAAATTTACTAAAAAGCATGTGTAACACCAAATAAATTATGAAGGAAAGCTATGAAGAAGGTCATTGGCATCGTTTTAATCGCTTTTTTTTCTTTGTCTGGCTTATCGGCTCAGAGTAATTTTGACGAAACCAGTTTTTTGCAAGCACTTCATCTGTCCTATTATACCCTAAGCAATACGAAATTACAAAATTTTATTGCCTCGGTTTCATCGGCAAAATTCGATACATTTACCAAGCAAAATTGGGATACGGTCGGAATACCGCCAATTAAAATTATCTGGGAAAAACCGAATAAAATTTATCTTTCGCAATTAAAGTTTCCGTTTAAAATGAATGCTAAACAGAAAAAAACCTATACCGAGTTGGTAAATGCATTAAAAATGCAAATGAAGGGTATTTTATTGGATTTGCAGCGATTCTACTTAGTGGGGTTGTTGGATCCGGATTTAATGGATCACTATGTATTACGTCATACGGATAAAGCGGTACAAATGACGTTTTCCGATATTGATAATCAGGGGACTACGGTTAAATATTTGCTTGGCCTTAACGGTTTGTGCATTATGATCGATATAAATTATCCGTTACAAAACAAAGAAATGGTTTTGTATCCGCAGTTTAAAACAGTGGATGAAAAATGGCTATGCCAGGGTTGGACGGTTCAAACCATGGTAGCGGGGCAGGTTGTCAGCGGATTTAAATTAACGGTTAATTTTGCCCAAACACAAAATATTTGGTTGCCGGAAAGTTTTTTTATCGAGGTTCAAAAAGCGGATAAAAAAGACAAGATATTTTATGACGAAATCAAATTGTTTGATTATCTTTTAAATCAAAATATTACCATAACAACAAAAGCAAATAATTAATGGATGTTTTTCAGAAGGTTTTTAAGTTTTTCGTTCACTTGTTCTGCGGGTACAAGACGCTTTGTCTTTAAGCGGACAATTTCGCGGAACTTGCGCTCAAATTCAACTTTTTTGTCGCAGGGTAAACAATAGTCGATGTGTTCTTCGAAAAGGCGTTTCTTCTCTTCGTCCAGCACATTATCCAGATATTGCTGGACATATTTTTCCACATCGGCGCAATCAAAATGCTTTTCACGGTTTTTATGGTCATTTTTTTTGTTTGAAGTCATCCGTAATGTATCCTCTTTGTTTGGCATAATCCCACAAATAACGTTGAAGTAGCTTTCGGCCGCGATAGAGCCGTGACATTACCGTACCCAACGGAGCATCAATAATTTCGGCAATTTCATTGTACGAAAAGCCTTCAACATCACACAAAAGCACGACAATACGAAACTGATAAGGCAAATTTTCCAGAGCCCCTTTAACGTCGTCATCAAAGAGGTTTTCTAAAAATTCTTCCTTTGGCATCTCTTGCAGGCTCGCTGATTCATCTAAACGCTTAAAAAGGAAAAATTCTTCCAGGTCGTCGTAACTAATTTTTTGCGGTTGTTTTACGGCTTTGCGATAGGCGGTAATAAAGGTGTTAACCAGAATACGAAAAATCCAGGCGCGAAAGTTAGTATTTTTTTGAAATTGATCCAAAGCGCGATATGCTTTGTAAAGGGCATCCTGTACCAGGTCTTCCGCATCGTGTTGATTGCGTGTCATACGTAAGGCCGTATTATACAACGATGTTAAATGGGGCTCAATCAGTCGAGAAAATTCTATTTGCTTTTTGCGATTTTCTGCCAAAACATTATCCTCGTATTTATTCACAAAAAAGTATCAAAAAAGAGAATATCAATCAAACGCTATGCCTCTTGCGCTTTTAAAACAATGCGGAAAACAGAACCTTCGTTGATTTTGGTTTCTTTTAAAAATAATTTTCCGCCATGGTAATTTTCGATAATGCGCCGGGCCAAACTAAGCCCTAAACCCCAGCCTCTTTTTTTGGTGCTAAAACCAGGACGAAAAATATGCCGCTTATTCGAAGATTCGATTCCGCGTCCGTTATCGATTACGTCGATAATAGCCAGATTTTTTTCTTTTTCTCTCCGGACGTTGACCACTATTTTCCCGTCACGATTGGGTAAAATGGAATCAATGGCATTTTTAATTAAATTCTCAAGCACCCACTCAAAAAGTTCTTCGTTTACATTTAATCGGATGTCGTCTTCCGTAAAGATGGTGTTTATGTGTATTTTTTTCTGCATATTGGGCAATCTTCGCTGGTAATAGGCAACAACCGATTCGATGAGCGGTTTTAAAGCCACTGGTTTTAGTTCCGGACGGGAACCGATTTTTGAAAATCGGTTGGCAATTTTGGTCAGCCGTTTTAAATCGTTCTGAATCTCTTTAATGGCCGTCTCTTTGTGGGCATCGCTAATGCTGAGCAGTTCAACCCAACCGGCAATGGAAGTTAACGGGGTCCCGAGTTGATGAGCGGTTTCCTTGGCCATGCCTACCCAAATAGATTGCTGCTCGCTTTTCTTTATGTAAGAAAAACCGAGATAACCCAATAAACCGAAAAGAATAGCAGCGGTTACAGCCAGATAAGGGAAAATTCGTAATTTGTAAATCACCTTGGGATAGCCGTAATAGTAATAGCCCAACACAATTTTATTTTGATATTTGATCGGAATGGGAGGGTTTTCTTCTTTAATGCGTTTCAAAGCTTTAAATAAAATCAAACTATCTTTTTTGCTGAACTTTTCGATGGGCTTATTGTCAATTTCCGGGGAAATATTGCGCCAACTGCGCGGATTGTTTTGGCTATCGGTGTAAATTAACGGGTAGTCAGCATTCTGGATGACTTCGTTAAATAAAAAATTAATATCGGTATTGGAGGCCGGATTGTTTAAGCTTACTTCTAAAAATTTAATACGGAATTTGACATATTCCGTAGCTTGGTTTTCAAGAATGGAAACCAAATTTTGTGAATACCAAATCCCCGAAATTACTAAAAAAATACCCAGTAAAAACAAAAAAGCTTTAAAATTAGCCTTTGCTCTGTCGCTAGAAAAATCGAAATGAACTTTCAATTTATCGAACCTGTTTAATGGTTAAAATAAGATCGCCTCTTTCCAGCCTATCCACAGTGCTCATCCCGTTAACGACTTTTGCAAATGCCGTATAACGACCGTTCAAATGGGGTTGATCCGATTGGCAAATAAAAAATTGGCTGCTACCCGTATCGAAACCTGCGGTGGCAATGCCCACAACTCCGCGAACAAAACGAAGCGGAGAATGTTCTGAAGGAAGCAAATAATTGCAACCGCCCCATCCGGTACCTGTCGGGTCGCCCCCCTGAACAACGAAATCTGGTACAATACGGTGGAAATATAATTTGTTGTAAAAATTTTGCCGGATTAAATGTAAAAAATTCTTAACCGTTAAAGGGGCAAATTCCGGAAAAAGCATCATCCGAAACGATCCTTTGCTGGTAATTACTTCAACAACCGGATGCCCGGTAATTTGTACGCTGTCCGGTTGCAAATATTTGGGCAGCAAATTCAACGAAAAAGATCGGGGAGTATAAGAAAGCCCCAATTTTTTAAAAACCGAGTGCGCAATAAAAGGATGGGCGAGATATTTTTTTAAGGTATCGGCTTCGGCCAATGATACTCCCCCCTGTTTTTGCAATATCGAAACAATTTCCAATTGCAATTCAAATTGATTGGGGTGGTGGAATGTTTTATAAAGCTTAAGGAGTGTTTTTTTATCGGGTGCAGGATGTGTGGCGTACCAATCGGAAAGGGCCAAGGCAACCATACTGTAATGTTTGCCGGTTAACAAACTTTGCGCATCAACGGCCCGAAGACGATGAATGCGTTTTAAGGCATAGTAGGCCCCTTCGATTAAAACAGGGTCGTCCACGTGTAAAAATTGACGTAACATGCGAATGGCCAGAGGGAACTTGGTTTCGGCCAAAGCATTAAGCAGGATATTTTTAAAGTAAGAATTTCCCTTATCCAAATTTTGATTAATTAACAAGTATCCCGTTGCGGGATCAATGGAAGTAATGATTTTACAAATTTCGGCCTTTTCCGCCGTAAACGGCAAAGAAGAAAAATGATCTACCAATAGAGGCAAAGCATTTTGCGGGTTTATGGCAGCCAGCGTTTTAAAAGCAGTCAAACGCACATAAGGAATGGAATCGGAAAGGAAAAAACGAATTTTGGCAAAAGCAGAAGAATCGTGTAAAACGTTAGCAGCCAATTTTAATTCGGCCAGGCGCAAGTGCCAGTTACGCTCGTTAGGATTTAACGTTTGATCTAAAAATGAGGTTAACGTTTGCACAACGGCAGAATCTGTCAAAAATGTTTTCTGCGGATTGGAGTTAAGGAATTTATTGATTTTTTTTAGTAAATAAAGCCGCGCGCCTTTATTGCTTGCCTTCAAATAGAACGACAATTTTCCGATCCTGTTGGCAGATAGGGGGCAGGAATAGAGATAATAAGCTTCGGCGGCGGTAGGCGGTATCGTTCTTGTGGAATCGAAAAATTGCCTTAAAAATTGTGCATCCAAAAAACCGGCGCGGGCCGTACGCCCCAAGGCATAAAACGCCGCATTTTTTAATTGCGCGTCTTGAGTTAATTTCTGTAATGTCGGAATAGATCGGGCATCGGCGCAGTAACCTAAAACGGAAATAATGCATTTTTGAAGCTTTGGATTTTGGTGGATTTTAGTTATCTGTTGCAATAAAAAAGGAACACTTTTGTGAGGTGCGACCTGAGCCATCGAAAAAACGGCCAGTGTGCGTAAACTGTCATTATCTGTTTCGGCGTAAATGTGTTGCAATAGCGGAAATAAAGCAGCTTGTCCGGTTTGCCCGGCGCTTAATACAAATCGATACTTAAGCGCGTCTGTTTTTAATGTTTTAAACAAGGCAGACCAATCTTGCAAATTCGCATTGCGTGTAAACGTTAATGTTTTAATACGTGCTAATGCCGAGGTATTAGTTGCCTTTTCATAACGGCAATTGGTTACCAAAAGCGTAATAAGCAGTAAAAATAAAAATCGTTTCAGCATGTGTCGTCCCCACAGGTTCCGAGATTCTCAGATATTTTTGTGTAACACTTCAACCGGAAAAACCGATAAGACAAACGGTTTCCGGAATAAAAATTCAACAGAGTTAAAAAATTATCAGTAAAAAACAGTATTGTTTAACCGAGCAAAATGCATACAAGTTTCATAATCACTATTTTACTTAAAATAATACAATTACGCAATGTGAAAAAGTAGACGGCCCAAAAATCAAAAAGGAAGCAAAAAAAAGTCAAACCTATTGTTTTTATGAAAATTAAATAATGTAAAAAATGATTGACATTATTTTATTAATTGCTTAATTTGAAATTTGAAATTTATTTTTGAAAAATTTGATTCGAATAATTTGAAATAAAAAGAGTTTTGGAGGAATAATGGCTGAACAAGAAGCAAAAGGTTCAATTGTATTAGAGATACTGATCGTTATTTTGGCGGCAGCTCTGGTGGCTGTTATCCTGATTCCGGGCAAAATCTGGAAACAGGAAGCTCTGGAAGAAAAGACGGCTCATGATAATATGATGAGCATTTACGAGGCGGAAAAATATTACAAGAATCTCACCGGGAAATTTACCACCGAACCGGCCAAATTAATCGAAACAATTCGCTCCGATTCAAACCTGATTCGCAAACAAAAAGTGGTAAATTACACGCGGGAATTAATTCGCAAATATGCCCAATATATGAACAACCCGTTTATTAAAAACGTGATTCGCATAAAGAAAAATGTCGATCAAATTAACGATGATCTTGAAAGCAATGCCTATAATTTTAAAACCATTAAAGAAATAAACGACGAAGCAAATGAATTAAAAATTCAATTAAATAATTTTATGAATTCACCGCAATATCCGGAATTCGTTACCTTGGTTACCTATCTCGATTCTTTGCTGGATATTCGGCAAACACTTACCGACTATACCTTGCAGGTTAATGCACTGCGCATTAAAAATGTGACGGATTCAATCGAAACCTATTTACCGAAAATCAACATCGAAAAAGTGGATGCCCAATGGTCTCCATTGTCCAAACGATTGGAAAAATTCATTAAAATGGTTAAACATTCCAGTTTGGTGCGCGTAACCAGTGTGGCCGATCGAGTTCAGGATTTCAAAAAATTAATCGACGATTCGTTTGAAAACCTGCTCAAAATGGATATGAATGCGCAAATGGCACAAATTAAAGAAGCTAACCAAGAATTGGATCAGTTGTATCAAAAGTTTTTGCAAGATTATTCCATTACGACGCAGTTTGCTCTTAGTAAACTTTCGGAATCCGATTCTCTGATTATTCATTTAACCGAACAAAATTTTTACAGTCCGGTGAATCATCAAATGTATCAGCTCATGTTTGATGCGGATTCTCAGTTTATTAAAGTGGAAAGTCCGGTTTTATTGACCGATTTGAAACAGCGAGCGATGAAGGTTGTGGATGAGGTAAATCAATTACCATTCCTCGACACCATTCATGATTATCTTAAAATGTTAGATTCCATTAAAACACGTACCGATATCATCCGCAAAAAATACCGTAAAAATACCGATCTTTTTATTGCTTACAAAGAGATCGAAGATCTTGTAAATCGATATAACAATATTAGTGTTGTGGAAGCCTATCGTGATCTGGAAGATTTTAGGACCATTGTTCCGAACTGCCGCAGTTTTAGCACGATTAAGGATTTGGTGGAAAACAGTTGGAAGGGTATTCAGATTTATGATCAAGCTTATTCCGAAAATGTTTTCGGGAATTTGGACAGTCTGCACTTAAAGATGAATAACAAAATTGACGAGATAGATAAAATTCTCGAGAAAATTAACAAACGTCGCCGCAGAGCAAAAATCAAAACACTCGAGCCGGAAAAACAGACGCTGGATTCTCTGCTGAACGTTGTTAAAAGTCATAAGAGCCAGGCTATGATTGACAAGATGAAACAAATCGAAAAAGAATTGCAAAATATTTTGGTTTTTGCGCAAAAAGGCAAAAAGGTACGTGTTTACGGCGTATTTTACAAAAAGATCAAAAACTTCGGTTATATTTACAAAGACACCAAAAGCTGGGAAGAAAAGAAATAACCGAGAAAATCCAATTAAGGGGAGAAAATCGGTTTCTCCCCTTATTATTTTGAAAAAGTACTATGAAAGAATCTCTGGGAATTTCCTTCGCAAATCGTTCAATTGTTATCGCGCATACGCAAAAAACAGACGGTACAGCAAATTTGCTATCGATGCGGGATATTTTGTATCCGTTTCCGTTTGAGTTTAATATGATTCTCAATCCGGAAAACATCGATTTATTGGCAGAGCGTATCGGCGATTATCTGGTTAACAACCATCTGGAAAACACGGAATGCTTTGTTTCGCTGCCGATGTACATGGCGCAGTTTAAGCGTGCGGCCTTGCCCACTGAGCTGGACGACCGAATTGTACAAAAGCATTTGCAATGGGAAGTAGAAAATTTGAATTCCCGCGAACTGTCCGAGTATAAAGTGGTTAAGTTAGATCATTCGTTTTTATTCGGAACATATCAGGAATTTGTGTTTGTTCTCATTCAGAAGAAAATTTTGCAAAGCATAAAACAAATGGCTCAAAAAGCTTCGTTAAATGTAACCAAAGTGCTGCTCGATTTTGATACGATCCTGAAGTATTTGCAGCAATTTGAATTGATCGAAGTGCATAAAAACCAGGTTGTTTTTCAAATCGACGCCTTTGAGGTGGGCACGTTTCTTTATTTAAACGGGTTGTTTTTCGACTATTCGCTTCAATCGTTGGGCAACGGCGATGAACAAGATGAATATGAAACGCGCGTTTTAAAAGTTGTGCAAAGCGAACTGGAAAGAATCCGCTCCGTGTTGTCCCAATTGCCGCAGGTAGATCAGAACGTGCAATTGTTTTCCACGCGCATAATGACCGATGCCCTACGCAGGCTTTTGGCCCAAAACAAACTGGATGTTCAGGAATTGGCCATAAACGTGCAATTGAATAACACCTCATTTTCATCCAACAATATCGAAGCGTACGGCGTAACCTTATAATTAAATTTTGGGGGTGAGATGGCAGAACATGATCTTTGGAATGAAGACGATTTCTTTGAAAAATTAAAAAAAGAAAAACGTGCTGCCGAACAACCGCCATCGCCCGAAGCCGAGCACCGGCCCGAGCCGGAACCGGCGGAAGAATCTTCTCCTTCGGAAGGCGAATCGCAAGCACTGGAATCGGACTTGTTCGAAAAAGAAGAACCATCCGCCGAGCAAAAAGAAGACGAGGATATTTTTGCCGGTGCGGAAGATTCGTTTCGCAGCCCGCAGCCCGAGCTGGCCGAACAGGAGTTCTCTGAAGAAGATCAGGAAATTATGTCTTCGTTCGCCGAAGAAGAGCAACCGCAAGAAGAACCGGTAGCAGAACAGGAACCGGAACAGGAAGAAGATCAGCCGGTGGAGCAGCCCCCCCAAAAATATGCCCTATCCGATAATTATGAAGATGAAAAATTGGCCCCCGTTAATTACAAACCCGTGATAATCGGTTCCTTGATTATAATCCTACTAATCGTTTTGTTTTTTGTTCTGCGAGGCGTTTTTGTCAAAGGAAACAAAGAGAAAGAAGAGCAGGCCGCTGCACAACAACAAACCGAACAGGCAAAAACAACGGAAAACGTTCAGGCACAAAATCCGTTACAAGCCCAGCAAAACCAATTTTTTGCCCAGATTGCGGGCCGGAATGCTTATAACTTGGGCCTTATTCAGTCCATTAACAAAGCGGTAAACATAAAAAATGCCCGAATAACCAGTTTATTGCTTTATAACGACGAGATCACTTTTGAAATCCATTGTAAAAATCGGGATGTCTTAGCCAAGGCGACAATGAATTTGCGCGGTATCCCCGCATTTAACACACTAAAATTGATTTCAACCAATGAGTGGCCAGGCGGTGCTATTGACGCAGTATTCCATACAAAACTGACCGGTAGCGCAAAAAAAGTAACTCCGGGGCCAAAAATAAGCGAGGCCGGTGCGCTCGGACAATGGTTAAAAATGTTGGGGCAACAATTTTCGGTAAAGGTGGGTGATGTACAACAGCTACAAACCTCTCCAGCTAAAGTGGGATTAAACCGGATTCGTTTTCTTTTTCAGGGGCAAGGAAAATATCAGGGAATCATGGAATTTATTAACGCCCTTGCTGCAGCCAATCGCAATATTAAAGTTCATAAACTGGTACTTACGGCTCTTAGCCAAAAGAATTTTTCCAAATCGAATTATCGGACTGAGGTGACGTTGGATCTTTTTAAATGAGAATGATGAATGAATGCGCATTATATCCGGAATTTACAAAGGCAGAAAGATCAAAAGCAGTGACGATCTCTCGATTCGCCCAACGACGGACCGGGTTAAGGAACTTATCTTTAATGTATTGCAGGATTTTCCCGAAGGAAAAATCGTACTCGATTTATTTTCCGGTAGCGGGAGTTTGGGCTTAGAAGCGCTAAGTCGCGGAGCAAAGAAAGTTTACTTTGTTGATAGCTCCAATAAATCCTTAAATATTCTAAAGCAAAATATTCATACCATTGGTATTCCGGAAGACCAATATGTCATTCTGAAACAAACGGCCATTGATTTTGCACGCAACGCTCAAATGCCGCTCGACCTTCTTTTATTGGATCCGCCCTTTAAATATGCCGAGTTACAAGTGTTAGTCGATACTTTATTGCAATCTCCGGTAATGTCTACAAAAAGTTTGCTTGTATTGGAACATGAAACGATAAATCCCATTGAATCGGATAGCGATGTTTATGATGTTTTAATACAAAAAAAAATGGGTAGAAGTTTAATTAGTTTTTTGGTGAGAAAAAATGAGCGATCATAAAATAGCCGTTTACCCAGGAACGTTTGACCCCATTACTTTGGGACACATCGACCTGATCGAACGCAGTTCGCAACTGTTTAGTAAGGTAATTGTAACCATAGCCATTAATCCCAGTAAAAAACCGTTGTTTAATGTCGAAGAACGGATGGAGATGATCCGCGATGCCATAGCCCCGTTTAAGAATGTTAGTGTGGCCAAATTTGACGGGTTAATTGTGGATTTTGCAAGAAAGGTCGGAGCAAAAGTTATTATTCGCGGATTGCGCGCAATTACCGATTTCGAATATGAATTTCAGATGGCATTAATGAACCGATATTTAGCCGATGATATTACCACGGTTTTTTTGATGCCGCATGAACAATTTACGTATTTAAATTCGACAATTATAAAAAATGTTGCTAACTTTGGAGGTGACATAGAAAAATTTGTAACCAAATTTGTGCAAAAGAAACTAATAGAGAAATTAACACAGAAAGGGAGCTGAAATGGGTTTTGTTGACAAGATTCGGAATAATGCGCACCGGAATGTGAAAAAAATCGTTTTAGCCGAAGGCTTCGACCCCCGTGTTTTAAAAGCAGCAGAATATCTACATAAAAAGCAATTGGTTGTTCCTGTTTTATTGGGTGATCCGGCCGAGCTCAAACAACTTGCCTCGGAAAACAATGTCGATTTGAACGGCATCGAAATTCAAAATCCCAAAACATCCGACAAACTATCGGATTATGCCAATGAATTTTATGAATTGCGTAAGCATAAGGGAATTCGTCCGGAAGAAGCCCGAAAAACGGTAGAAAATCATCTGTACTTCGGTGCCATGATGGTGCGCAAAGGCGAAGTTTCCGGCGGGGTTGCCGGTTCTATTGCTACCACGGGAGACGTGTTACGCGCGGCCATTCAGGTTATTGGTGTCGCCCCTGGTATGAAGGCGGTTTCCAGCTCGTTCATAATGGTTTTAAAAGACGGACGCGAGTTTACCTTTGGCGATTGCGCGGTTATTCCCAATCCTGATACGGATCAATTGGCCAGTATCGCCATTAGCAGCGCCAATACCTACCGACGTTTAGTCGGGGGCGAGCCTAAGGTGGCCATGCTTTCTTTTTCCACCAAGGGCAGCGCCAAACACGAAGATGTGGATAAAGTGGTAAACGCGACAAACAAAGTAAAAGAATTGGCACCCGAACTTTTAATTGACGGTGAGTTGCAATTTGATGCCGCGCTTATTCCCTCTATCGGCGAACGTAAAGCCCCGGGCAGTCCGGTAGCCGGTAAAGCCAATGTTTTTATTTTTCCTGATTTGGACGCCGGAAACATCGGTTACAAAATTACCGAACGTTTAGCCGGTGCCGAAGCCATTGGTCCGGTTATTCAGGGCCTGGCCAAACCTTTTAATGATCTTTCTCGCGGTTGCAGCGTTGATGATATAATAAACGTAGCTTGCATTTGTAGTTTGCTGGCGGAAAGCTAAGCTTTAAAATTAGTTGGAGGAACAGGACGATGCCGACCTACGAATATATTTGTAAAGATTGCGGATACGAGTTTGAAGAATTTCAAAGCATTACGGCCGAACCGATAAAAATTTGTCCCAAATGCGGTGGCGAACATGTTGTGCGTAAAATTAGCGCAGGCGGCGGTTTGGTATTTAAAGGGAGTGGCTTTTACATTACCGATTACAAACACAAACATAATTCGCCGAGTAACGGAAACGGAAAAAAAGATAAAAGCCCGAAAGTAAAAGAAGTTAATGATAAAGGATAATTTTTCTCTCTTACACATAAACAGTTTTATGAATCCTTAGCTAAAAGAAAGGGGATAGTCATGTCTAAATTAAAACAAAAACTGGCGGAAAAAATTCCATCATATCGTGAACGAATTACCAAACTGGTTAAAGAATACGGAGATGTCGAAGTCGACAAAGTTCATATTCGCCAACTTTATGGTGGAATGCGCGGCGTAAAAGCGCTGACAACCGATATTTCGTATTTAGATCCCATGGAAGGCATTCGTTTCCGCGGTTACACCATTCCGGAAGTATTGGAAAAATTGCCCAAACCTAAAGGCGCCGAAATGCCTTATGTGGAAGGCCATTTTTATTTACTGCTTACCGGTGACATTCCTACCGAAGAAGATATTCAAGATGTTGTGGAAGAATTCAAAGCCAGACGCCAAGTACCGCATTATGTTTTCGATATGCTGCGTGCCATGCCGCGCGATACCCATCCCATGACTATGTTCTCCGCTGCCGTTTTGGCCATGCAACGCGAATCGGTTTTTGTAAAAAAATACAACGAAGGCATTAGTAAAATGGATTATTGGGATCCGTTTTATGAAGATGCGATGAATCTGTTGGCCAAATTACCGGAAATCGCGGCGTACATTTATCGCATGAAGTACAAAGCCGACACACCCATTCCGGCAGATCCGGATTTGGACTTCGGAGCGAACTTTGCGCACATGATGGGTATCGATCATCCGTATGAAGAAATTTCGCGCTTGTACTTTATTTTGCACAGCGATCATGAAAGCGGCAATGTAAGTGCCCACACCACACACTTGGTGGCCTCTGCCCTTTCCGATCCGTATTACTCTCTTTCCGCCGGTTTAGACGGCCTGGCCGGTCCTTTGCACGGTTTGGCCAATCAGGAAGTATTACGCTGGATTCAAGGCGTAATGGACAAAATGGGCGGTAAATTACCTACCAAAGAAGAATTGGAAAAATTCGTTTGGGATACTCTGAATGCCGGTCAGGTTATTCCGGGTTACGGGCATGCGGTTTTGCGTAAAACCGACCCGCGTTATACCGCTCAACGTGAATTTGCCTTAAAACACCTACCGGATGATCCCATCTTCAAGCTGGTAAGTATGCTTTACGAAGTGGTTCCGCCGATTCTGCAAAAACATGGCAAAGCCAAAAATCCCTGGCCAAACGTTGACGCCCATTCCGGCGTTATTCAATGGCATTACGGCGTACGCGAATACGATTTTTACACGGTGATGTTTGGCGTGGGCCGTGCCATCGGTGTATTAAGTAATATCGTTTGGGATCGTGCCGTTGGCCAGTCTATCGAACGTCCGAAATCGATTACCACAGACATGATTGAAGAAATTGCCGGCATTAAAAAATAATGTATGTCAACCAATGAGAAAAAAGGGCCGCTTATATGCGGCCTTTTTTTACCAGAAAATCTTCCGCAACTGTAAAAAAAATCCGCTAAAAAATGAACCGAATCGTCTGAAAAACTAAAAAAATATTTTTTTTTCTTGAGATTCGTAACTATATTCTGTATTACTAAAATGTGTTTTGTAAAATGGTGCGAGGGTGCATGGTTCATTGGTACCAAAAACCATGGTTTTTTCTTCTTTTCGGGGTTTTATCCTTGGTGGCTTGCCGTTCGGATTATTCGAATTTGCAAGAACCCCAACCGCATTGGATAGCGGATGCTGTTTTTTACCAAATTTTTCCCGAACGGTTCCGTAACGGTAATCCGGCAAATGATCCGGATAAAAAATCTCTTTTCGGAAGCTACCCACACGATACCACTTCGGCCTGGCATCTCAGTCCGTGGACCTCGGACTGGTACAAATTGCAACCTTGGGAAAAACAAAACGGTAAAGGTTTTGCTTACAATGCCCAACGTCGTCGTTATGGCGGAGATTTACAAGGCGTTCTGGAGAAATTAGATTATTTGCAAGACCTGGGCATTAATGCTATCTATTTTAACCCCGTTTTCGAATCACCCTCCTTACACAAATACGATGCGTCCACGTATATTCATGTTGATGATAATTTTGGCCCCAATCCACTAAAAGACAGGCAAATCGTAGCTAACGAAAATCCAGCCGATCCACGAACATGGCGATGGACCACAGCCGATAGTTTGTTCCTGCGTCTGGTTAAAGAAGCGCACAAACGTAATATACGTATTATTCTCGATGGCGTTTTTAATCACGTCGGAATGACCTTTTGGGCCTTTGAAGATGTTCGTAAAAACGGGCCGAAATCAAAATACAAAAACTGGTTTACGATATACGCTTGGGATAATCCTGAAACCCCGCAAGACGAATTTAAATACAAAGCTTGGAGCAATGTACCAGAACTACCGGAGTTAAAGCAAGATGCCAACGGATTGATTCCCCCAATTCGTAAATATATTTTTAAAGTTGTCGAACGTTGGATGGATCCCAATGGAGACGGCGATCCTTCGGATGGCATTGACGGTTGGCGTTTGGATGTGGCGGAAATGATTCGCCACAATTTTTGGAAAGATTTCAGAATTCACGTAAAAACAATAAATCCCGAGGCCTATATTGTTGGTGAGATTTTTTGGCAGGATTGGAAAAACAACAAACTGATGAATCCTGCACCCTGGCTAAAAGGCGACGAATTTGACGGTGTGATGAATTACCAATGGGCTGCTTTAATGACACGCTATTTCATTGACCAAAAAACCAAAATAACGGCCGGACAATTTGCAAAAAGGCTTCGCGATTTAGACAAGCGTTACGCGTATCGTTTTAGATTTCAACAGTTGAATTTAATGGACAGCCATGATACCGATCGTTTGGCTTCTAATATTGTAAATCCCGATCTGTTTTACGACAAGAATGTCTCCCCTTTGGATAATCCCGAATACGATGTACGTAAACCGAATGCTAGGGAACGTCAAATCCAGAAACTGATCGCATTGTTTCAGTTTGTGTATCCGGGCGCTCCCATGATTTATTACGGAACGGAATCGGGCATGTGGGGAGCGGATGATCCGGACTGCCGCAAACCGATGGTTTGGGACGATTTGGTTTATGAGCCCGAAAAAGCCAATATCAGCAAAAAACCGCGCCCGGTGGATTCGGTCAAATTCGATTTCGATTTGTTTGCCTATTACAAAAAATTAATTCATTTGCGGCGGGCGGAAATTGCCCTGCGCAAAGGAGATTTTAAAATACTAAAAACGGACGATCGCCGCGATCTTTTGGTTATTTCCAGAACGTATGCCGGAGATCGTATCATTATTTTAATCAATAATTCCGATCGTGCGCAAACCATAGGCGCTAAAATTTTGGCTGACGGCTCCTACCGTGAACTGTTAAGCCAAAAAATATGGCCCTCAAATAAGCCAATACGAATCGAGGCACGCTCGGGATTAATTTTTAAGCATATTTGAAGATTGGGAATATGAGTACAACTAAGTGGACACGCTACATGGTGGGGGGCATTATTGCTCTATTGTTCTTCGGCTGTCAAAAGCAACCAAGGCTTAACGATCAAACGGTTGCTGTGGTTGGCCGTTATGCGATTCCCTTTAAAAAATACAAACAACGTTATGCCGACTATCTGGATGCAACCTACCAGAAAGACAATTTGTATTTGCGATTGGGCGTGTTGCGTAATATGATTAATGAGATTTTACTGCGGAAATACGATGACAACAAAGCGATTTATCAAAATCCTGAATACAAAAAGGAAATTGCCTGGGCCGATCGTGAAATGCCGCTCGGCTATTTAAAAGGGGTGGAAATTTACGATAAAATTAAGGTAACCGATGCTGAGGCGCGTAGGGCTTTTTTGCGGGTAAACGAGAAAATTGCGGCCCGCCATTTGTATGCCAAAACCAAACAAGAGGCGGATGAATTGTACCGAAAATTAAAACAAGGTGCTTCGTTCGATTCTTTGGCTCGCGTGGTTTTTACCGATTCCACATTAAAAAACAACGGTGGCTATTTGGGCTATTTTACCTGGGGCGATATGGACCCTGCTTTCGAAGATACGGCATACGCTTTAAAGGTCGGCCAAATATCTAAACCGGTTAAAACGGCTCACGGTTGGTCTATTATCAAAGTAGAAGACCGCAAAAAGGTACCCATTCTAACGGAAAACGAGTATTTAAATAAAAAAGAAAAAATTATTCGTCTGGTACGCACTATGCGCAAAAAAAAGGCCGAGTCCGTTTATTTGAATTCTATATTAGATCGTAAAAAACTCTCGTACGAAGACGACGGCTTAAAGGAGCTGCTGGTTCTTTTGCATAACAAGCAGGCGGGCAAGGAAATTTCGCCGACAGACATGCAAAAAGAAGTTGCCGAGTACGACGGTAAAAAACTGAGTGTGGCCGTACTTTACAACAAGTTAAGCAGAATTCCGGATTATCATCTGCAAAAAATCGAAACAACGGACGATTTAAAAACGGCCATTTACGGCATTTTGGTTAACGAAAAGCTTTGGCAAATTGCCAGACAAAAACACTACGATCGGGTACCGGAAGTTCAAAAAGCCATTGCCAATGCGCATAATAATGTTTACCTTAAATTTAAACGTGCTCAAATTTTGGCTGCGGCTGAGGTACCGGATTCGACTTTACGCCACTACTATCGAAAAAATATTTTTAAATTCAACAAGCCAAAAATGATTAATGTTCGTGAATTGTTAGTTAAGGATTTTAAATTGGCATTGCGTCTTAAAAAACAATTGTTGGACGGAGAGGACTTTGCGCAATTGGCGCGCCGCTATTCGCAAAGGGAGTGGTCGGCACGCAACGGCGGATTAATCGGTTATTCGGCATTGGATCGTTTTGGCAATCTGAAAAGCAAACTTTGGAATGCCCCGATAGGTAAAATAATCGGCCCAATAAAAGTGGGAGAATATTACGGGCTTTTCCGGGTCGAGGGCAGGCAGGATGCCCGACCTGCGCCGTTTGAACAGGTGCGGCAAGCTGTTTTAAAAGAATACAAAGGCGAAAATCAAACCGAACTGATTCGTGCCTATTTATTGAAACTAAGGAAAAAAGTAAAAATACAGCGCAATTTAAAGCTGGTAAAATCGTTTGATTTGCAGGATAACCCCAATTAAGAAGTGAAAGGGTCTATTTATGCTTAAAAAATTCTTGGTGGTCATCGGGGTGCTGTTATCAATGGCAACCTTTACTTTTGCCGGTACCACGGGAAAAATCGCCGGTCGAGTAATCGATAAAAAAACCGGAGAACCTTTGCCCGGAGCAAATGTGTATCTGGAGGGTACGGTTTTCGGATCGACGACCGACCTGAACGGTAATTATGTTATTTTGAACATCCCGCCGGGCAAATATACGATTATCGTACAATATGTGGGTTACAAAGAAATCCGCATGACCGGCGTGCAGGTAGCCATCGATTTGACCACTCGTCTGGATTTTAAAATGAGCGAAAGCACGCTTGAATCTACAGAAGAGATTGTGGTGGAAAGCAAACGCAAGTTGATTCAAAAGGATATTACCGCCAGCCAGGCCAGTGTTTCGGCCGATGAGATTAAGGTATTACCCGTAACGGAAATGTCTGATATTTTGCAATTGCAAGCCGGAGTTACGCGAGATGCCAGTGGCGGGTTTCATATCCGCGGCGGTCGTAGCAATGAAATTGCCTATTGGGTTAACGGTGTTTCGGTAACTGACGCCTTCGATAATAGCATGGGAATAGAGCTTGACAACAACAGCATTCAGGAGTTGCAAGTAATTAGCGGAACGTTTAATGCGGAATACGGAAACGCCATGTCCGGTATTATCAATGCGGTAACCAAAGAGGGCGGGCCCACGTATCAGGGCAATATCAAATTTTACATGGGTGATAATCTAAGTAATTTTACCGAGTATTTTTATTACATCGACCATTTCGATCCGCTTTCGGAATACAACATTCAATCGAGCCTGAGCGGTCCCGTTCCGTTTACGTCCAAAAAAATTCGTTTTTTTACCAATCTGCGATACAATAAAAACGACGGCTATTTGTACGGACAAAGACGATATAATCCGGATGGAAGCTGGGCCAGTGCGGACACTCTGCTGCCGGTGCAGCAAGAAAGTGATCCCGATGCACATTATGTAACCAAAAATGGCAAATTGTATAAAGTTGTACCGCCGATGAGCGGAGATCCTGTACCTATGAATTGGAGCCGCAGGTACAATGCGCAAGCCAAAATTACCTATTATCCGTTAAATGTGTTAAAATTCAACGCCGAAATATTGTATTCGAAAAAGGATTATCAGGATTATGACCATAGCTACAAGTGGGAACCGGACGGAAACGTAAATAAGTTTTTTAACAGTTACAATACCTGGTTTTCTATGACCCACACACTTAGTTCGAAAACATTTTACACGGTGTTGGCCTCTTTTTTCCAAAACGGTTTTAAAGAATATTTGTACAAAAATCCTTACGACCCGCGTTATGTTTATAGCGATACGTTGCAACCCATTGCTTATGCCTTCCGTACGGCCGGAACTAACAACCATCGCTTTAGCCGCATGACACGCACCTACGGGATTAAAATGGATTTTACCAGTCAGGTAACAGACAATCATCTGGTTAAATTCGGGGTAGATTACAAATCGTATGTTCTGAATTACGACGATTATTATTTACAGGCCAAGCGTGATGCCAGCGGACAAATTATTTCTCCCTATCAACCGGAAGTTCCGGCCGATACCAGTTTACGCCGGACGCGCTATACGCGGCGGCCCGAAGAATTCTCCGCATATATTCAGGATAAAATCGAATTTCAGGACATGATAATTAATGTCGGATTACGGTTCGATTATTTTAATTCGCACGGCAAAATTCCCAAAGATCCAAAGGATCCGAATATCTATTTTCCTCTACGCCCGGGGCTGGATCAAATTCCTTTAAGCGAACGCGAAAAATATTTTTACAACGATGCAACGCCCAAAATGCAGTTAAGTCCGCGTTTGGGTATTGCCTACCCCATCAGTTCGCAAGGCGTTATTCATTTTTCCTACGGCCATTTTTTACAGATCCCTTCTTTTCAATATCTGTACAACGGCGGATATTACAAAGTGGGAGAATCGGGCCAGTTTTACGGGCCTTACGGAAATCCGGATTTAAAAGCCCAAAAAACGGTAATGTACGAAATCGGATTGCAGCAAGGATTTTTAGGCGATTTTAAAATTGATGTCACCGGATTTTATCGAGACGTACGCGATTGGATTTCGACCAGTCCGTTGTACATTACTTACAACCGGGTAACCTATTCCAAATACATCAACAAAGATTACGCCAATGTCAAAGGCATTACACTGGTTCTGAAAAAACGTTACAGTCAGCACTATTCCTTCGACATCAGCTACACTTTTCAAGTGGCGGAAGGCAGTAATTCAACTCCGGAAGACGAGTTTAACGCCATCCGGTCGAATTTGGAACCGACGTTGTTTTTGTTACCTTTGGACTGGGATCAGCGTCATTTGATTAACGGTTCGTTTTATGTGGGCGACAATACCTGGGGCGCCAGCTTAATTGCCCGCTTCGGAACGGGATTGCCCTATACACCGCAAATAACACAATACACAGCAGACCGCGGTATTCGCTGGGGGCTGCAAAAAAATAGCAGACGCAAACCCAACCAATTCAGCATGGATTTGCGTGTTCACAAATCATTCAAACTTGCCGGATATCAATTTACCTCTTTTGTGAATGTGTACAATTTATTGGATAATCATATTCCGATTAACGTTTTTGCCGATACGGGTAAACCGGATTACACAACGGACAAAACTCCGGACGACTTTACCAAGCGTCCGAATTCCGTTGCAGAATATCGTAAGTATCCGTGGCACTATGCCGAACCGAGACGTGTTTTGTTTGGTATTGATTTCAATTTTTAAGGGAAAGGTGATTACATGAAACAGGTGTTTAAACTTTGGCTTATCTTGTTTTTGATGTTTAGCATCCAAAGCCTGTTTGCAAATACCCATCATGTGCCCAGCAAAGAGCGCGGCGATCCCAGATATCGTCGTAAGGCACAACTGGAAGGCAATAATGTCCGTACAACCATATTTAACTTTGGCCATACCGGGCGAACCGGGGCGGTACCTATTTACGAAGAAACGCCTTACGAATGGCCTAAAAACACGGGCGAAGTTTATTTGGCTCAAACCACCATTTGGTGGGGTGCCGAAGTTACCGATGTTAACGGAGAACGTCAACGCATCGTAATTGTGGATAACGGACGTACTTCGGATCAGGGCAAAAGCTGGAATATCGAACCTTGTCCAGGCTACTTTAACCCCAATTCCAACAGCATTGCCAACAGCGTGGATCCCAGTACGTGGCCCGCATTTTGGCCAGATAAAATGAATATTGCCCCAGGCAGTGGCGCGGAACCCGGTTGGCCGGGCAGTTGGAATGGCTATTTTGGACGCGATAAGTTCAATGCCGATCAGGAAATTTTTTACCGCGCTTCGGATGACCGCTACGACAACTATTTGTATTATCCGGATTCTACTGATTTGACCCGCCATGGCTTGGGCATTTTAATGGATGTACGTGCTATGGCTTGGTCACAAATTTTGGTAAGCGATGTGGTTTATTTACTCCACTTTTTAACCAATGACGGAACCAAAGATTTAAAAAAGTTTGCCGTAACCCTTGGCGTGGCCGATTTCGTCGGTGGCGACGGGGATTCGCAAGACGATATTTCCGAATACGATTTGCTTAACGACATTATGTGGAGCCGCGATGCGGATAACAAAGCCCCAACTTTTGGGAAAGATCCGGTGGGCATTGTGGGCGTCGCCCTATTGGAAACGCCAGGCAATGCCGTCGATCGCATCGATAATGACGGAGACGGCGAGCCAGGCGGCCCTCTGGTAACCGAAGAAATGTTGCAGGGCGAAGGTACCGAAGACATTCTCGATAACCCTGGCGATCCCAGAAATTCGGATGGCATCGACAACAACCATAACGGTTTGGTAGATGAAACCATCGCACACATCGCCTTTGGCGAACAGGTGGGTGTTACCTATGCGGATCATATTGACAATAACGGCAATGCCGAAGAAGGCAGTCCGGTGGTTACGCAAGAAATGGTAGACGTGGCCAAAACCGATTCTTATTTTGACAGTACGGAAAACGCAACCTATTATTGGAATCGCTGGCCGGCCAATCCAGAAAGCGACCCCATTCAAAAAGGACAAATTAACCTAATTATGGTAGACGAAAGCGACATCGGCCATGCATTTCGCGATTACATTGATAATGACGGCGACGGTGAAGACAACAGCCCGGTTATTACGCAGGCTATAATCGACCAGGCCGCAAAGGATGCACCATATTACCGCTATGCTGTTCCCAATTCGAATATCATTTTGTACGATGTAAAACAGGAAGATTTGGGCAAAAAGTACGCCGACGGTATCGACAACGACGGTGACGGCGCCGTGGATGAGAACATTGACGAAGGCATTGACGAAATGATCGACGAACGCCGGGACGATTTTATTGACAACGACGGCGATTGGAATCCGTTAATGGATGATGTGGGTATTGACGGGATTGCCGGGACGAACGATTTTGGTGAAGGTGACGGCAAGCCTACCTCGGGTGCAGGAACCGATAGCCCGGGCGAACCGGATATCGATAAAACCGATGTTTCGGAAACGGATCAGATCGGTATTTCGGCTTCGGCGCGTACACCGGCTGGTGGTTTGAATTTGAATAGCGATGCCACTTTGTGGTTCGATTTTATGATTCCCGGTAAATTTTACGATCCGCGTACCGTGCAAGCGGGAGAATACGATTTGTGGGTTACTTCCGGTTACTTCCCCATCAAGTCGGGCCAACGGGAACCGATTTCGGTGGCTGTAATTTTGGCCAACGCCAAACAGGACGATCCGGGTGGCAAACTGCGTAAAGCAGCGGTTTTAAAGAAAAAAGTTCGTGCTCAGGAAACGTACAACAACGATTACCAATTTGCCAACGCACCTATTACTCCGCATTTGACCGCAGTACCAGGGGATAATAAAGTTACGTTGTATTGGGACGATTTGGCCGAACAATCGTACGATAATTACATTTACAAAATCGGTGGTAACCCTCACGATTTTGAAGGCTATCGTATTTACCGCGCCACCGATCCGGCATTTCAGGATCCGCTGGATATTACGGATGCGTTCGGCACATTACGCTTCCGCACACCCTTGGTACAATTCGATAAAAAGGACGGCATTACCGGATTGGATTCGGTGGGCATCGACGGAGCACATTTTTATCTGGGTAATGACAGCGGTTTGAAACACGTGTTTGTTGATTCTTCGGCCAAAAACGGGTTTACCTATTACTATGCCATTACCTCTTACGATTTCGGATATCCGACGGGAGGCATTTTACCAACCGAATGTCCGATTCGGGTTAATCTCCAACCGGACGGATCGGTTATTTTAGGGCCGAATGTAGTACGGGTAACCCCGGAAGCCCCTGCTGCCGGCTATGTACCGCCGACGCTGGGTACCATTGAACATGTTTCCGGCTCGTCAACTGGAAATATCTCTTACGAAATTGTAGATCCCAATAAGGTACAAGACGGTCACGTTTATTACATTACATTCCAAGACACGTTAAAACCGGGCGAAAACGGTAAGCCCGATACCTTGACGACCTACAGTTACACATTAACCGATTCGACCATCGATTCGGTTCTGATAAAAGAAAACACACATTTTGAACCGGATTACGAACAGCCATTGGTTGACGGATTTCGCTTGCATTTTATAAACGAGGATCAGGTGGGATTAAATCATACCTTGTCCGGCTGGCGTCCCAAGAATGTGAACATTCCTTCGTTTACCTTTCAAAAATTGACACAAAGCGTAGGTCCCGAAGGCGAATTTCGTTTGAACGATTACAAAATTATCTTCGGTAAACGGGGAATGGCTACCTCTACTCCTGGAGTTTACGAGGGCAAGTTTTTTGATAGCCAACCGGTTAATTTCAAAATAATAAATCTTTCGACCAATGAACCCGTGGATTTTGTTTTTGCCGATTTGGATACCAGCAAGGTTGGTCCGGGCATTTTTTCTGCAGGTATCGATACCCTTTTCGGAGTGATTCCGGTGGCCTTTAAAGACGTGATCGCCTTTTTAGAACCCAAAACCATTGACGGACGCGATACACTGGTTTACACTTGGCAATTCTATTTAAGCAGCGTTCCCGATTCCACCCAGCGCATTCCCACGGTAGGCGATACGGCTGTTTTGATTTTGAAAAAGCCGTTTTTGTCGGAAGACGTTTACCGCTTTACGGCGCACGAAGGCTATGTGGAAAAACGTCAGGCCAAAAGTGATTTAAGTAAAATCAAAGTCGTGCCCAATCCGTATGTGGCTACGGCGGCTTGGGAGCCGCGTAACCCTTACAATTCCGGGCGCGGACCGCGATCCATTCATTTTACGCATTTACCGGCCAAGTGTACCATTCGGATTTTTACCATCAACGGTGAGCTGGTACGTAAAATAGAAGTGGACAATCCTTATGACAACGGAACAGCCTATTGGGATCTGTTAACCAAAGATCATTTGGCCGTATCGTACGGAGTGTATATTTACCATGTAGAAGCGCCAGGAATCGGAGAAAAAGTAGGCAAGTTTGCCATCATTAAATAAAGCGCTTTTAAGTGACTTTGAACATGAAGGAGAAAAAAGTGCGCATGATGAAAATCGTATTAAAGAGTGTTTTTTTACTGGTTGTGGCTGTTTCGCTCTCGTGGGCGCAAGGGGTAACCAAAACGGGTACCACGGCGGGTAAATTTCTGAGTATGGGAATCGGCCCCAGAGCCATAGCCATGGGGGGCGCTTTCACTTCGGTGGCCAACGATGCCTCCGCCATGTATTGGAATCCCGCGGGAATTGACAATGTGCAACAGAATCAATTCATTTTTACACAAACTAACTGGTTTGTTGATATAAAATTGAATTATCTCGGAGCTATTTTTAAGGCGGGGGCTCTGGGAACAGTGGGAATAAATATGACCGCCATGACAATGGGCGATATGGAAGTGACCACGGCGAATAATCCCGAAGGAACAGGCGATTATTTTTCTGCTGGAATGTATGCGGTCGGGTTTTCGATTGCCAGACACTTAACGCAAAAGTTCGTAATCGGGGCTAACTTCAAATACGTACGCGAAAGCATTTCACAATCGGCGGCGCAGGGTTTTGCCGTGGATATCGGCACCATGTTTATTACCCCGTTTTACGGTATTCGTTTTGCCACCAGCATTAGTAATTTCGGTACCAAAATGCAAATGCATGGCGACGATTTGTTAATTCAGCACGATCCGAATCCGAATATTCATGGTGACAATTCCAATTTAAATGCTTACTACGAAACGGAAAAATACGAATTGCCGCTTCGTTTGCAAATTGGGCTGGCACGCGATTTTACTTTTATGGAAGGGCAACGCTTGACTCTGGCAGTAGAGGCTGCGCATCCCAATGATAATTCGGAATATATGAATCTGGGCGGTGAATTGGCCCTATTTCATGAACGGGTTTTTGTGCGCGGCGGATTCAAGTCGTTATTCATGGAAGATCGCGAAGAAGGGCTAACCCTCGGGGCGGGCTATCATACCCCGCATTTCGGTAAATTTAGCCTGAGTGTCGATTATTCGTTTCAAGATTTCAAACATCTGGGCGATGTACACACTTTCGGATTTATTTTATCATTTTAAAAATTGAAAGGAGGTGAAACGACCGGAAATCGTTAGAGCAACCCCCATTTTAAACCAAATTTCAAGTTAACCTAATTTAAGGAGGTAAGAATGAAAAAATTCACCATGCTAATGCTCGTGCTTGTATTTACCGCATTCGCCGGTTTGCAAGCGGCACAGGTGACTTTTAAGCTCAGCATGAAAGTCAAGGTGCAGATGGGTGAATTCGACCCCATGACCCAGCATGTCCGTATTACAGGTGATTTGGTAGATCCCAATTGGGATCCGGCCAATGCTCCGATTCTGGACATGGTCGATTCCGTCAATTACATCTATTCCACTACATTGGATATTGCCGCAGGTGATTATCAGTACAAATATTTGATCGGCGATGCCTGGGGTAACGATGAATTGCAAGGTCAGCCCAATCGTTCTCTGACGGTTGGCGATAATGATACGACATTGGCGCTTGTCTATTTCAACAATGTGGATAAGGTACCGTTTTCAGAAGCTCCGTCCGGCTTGGTAAACGTCATGTTGAACGTAAACATGACCCGTTGGGCGCAAAAAGGTGCTTTTGACCCGGACAAAGATACGGTTCGCGTAACTGGCTCTATTACAGATCCGCAATGGGATCCGGCCAATGCTCCCATTATGACCGATAATGACGGCAATTTGGTGTACACCACTACTCTTCAGGTAGCGCCCGGAACTTATGAATACAAATATTTGCTTGGCAGTGCCTGGGGGCGTGACGAATTGCAAGGTCAGCCCAATCGTAAAATTACGGTAAGTGCCGATACGGCATTATTCCCGGTTTATTTTGACAATGAACCGTATGTGGAAAATCCGCCGGTTAGTACCGATTCCGTAATGCTTACGCTGAACGTAAACATGCGCGTTAAAACATTAGAAGGCGATTTTAATCCGGCAAGCGATTTTGTTGTAGCCGCCGGTTCGTTTCAGGGCTGGAATCCTGGGGCAGCGCCTCACATGACCGACGAAGACGGCGACAGTATTTATACCGGAACCTACAAGGTGCCGACCAAAGCTACTTACGAATACAAATTTGTTATCAATGCCACCAATTGGGAAACACGTGACAATCGCCATGTTGTAGTCGGTGATTCGGACGTTACGGTTCCCCCTGTTTATTTTGATGATGATAGCATTGTTACGATTAAGGCAAACGGCCATGTAAAATTTTCCGTTAATATGGATGTATTAACCGAAGTCGGTTTGTTTGATCCTACCGTAGATTCCGTCCATGTGCGCGGCAGTTTTAACGGCTGGAATTCGGATAATCCGGAAATGTCGCACATGAATCAGAACTTGACAAATCCATTAAATTGGTTCTTAAATGTACCGTTTACCCAGTTTGGCATCGGCGATCCTTTGTACTACAAATTCTGGGTTTACAAAAAGAATCCGGTTGTTAACGGTGTAACCTGGTCTGACGGTTGGGAACGTCCGACCATTACCGGCGGTGGTAACCGTTCGGCCAAGTTCGAAGGCAAGGACGATCAGGAAATCGAACCCGATTATTACGATCATATTCAACCCGATTGGGTAGTTCCGACGGGCACCGGGTTAAAAGTTACATTTAATGTTGATATGAAACCGGCAGCAGATCCCAATCTGCAAGCCATTCCTTTTACCGCGGGCGAAGATACCGTTTATTGGATTTGCGAAGAACCGGCTTTTGTCGTAACCCAAGGTTGGGAAGATAGCGATAATATGCGCGTATTGCAGTTAACCGATCCGGACGGTGATATGATTTATTCCGGAACACTGGAAGTGAAAGAACCGGCCTGGAATGCCTTTGTCTATCGTTATGCTTTTATTAGTAAAAGCGATGGCGGTACATGGCAACTGGAACCAGCCGGATTTGGTAACTTCAACTATCGGGTACGCTTTGTCGGGCAGGATGCGGCTCGCAGTTTTCCGTACAAAGATTGGGATATGCCGCTGGATACCTGGACAAATGCCGAGGTTAAAACGGATCAGGAAACCGATCCTTACACCTCTTTAACGGCAATTGGCGATGTGACAAAAGCTTTGCCCACGAAATTCGAATTGAAACAAAACTATCCGAACCCGTTTAACCCCACCACCATGATCAGCTTTACATTGCCTAAAGCCGCTCATGTTACTTTGACGATTTACGACGTGCTCGGACAAAAAGTGCGCACTTTAATCGACAACGAACTGGCTACGGCCGGAACGCATTTTCAGAAATGGAACGGTAAAGACGATTTTGGCCACAAAGTCGCTTCGGGTATCTATTTCTACAAAATTAAGGCAGGTAACTTCTCGGCCATTCGGAAAATGGTTCTGATGAAATAAGTCTGTTTGCTTACCGGCCATTTTCCCGAGCGGAGAATGGCCGGTTTTTTGTATTCATCATCACTTTATTAAATGCCTTTTTCGTGAAAAACGAGTTCAAACAGCGGAAATTCGGAATCAACACCGGAAATCCGTTCGTTTGTATTACAAATGAAAAAATATTCCGAAGATAACGGTTTTTCCTGATACGAAAAAATGCCGTTTGATTTTTGAATGAGTAATAAAGCGAAATTTTAATTGACAACCGCAATCAAAAGATCGAAAAATACACGGTTGTGACAAATCGATTTTTTGATTCCGGTTATTAATCAGCGGGAGAATATATGGCCCTAATCGATTATGTTATTGTAATTTTGTATTTGGTAAGCATGGTTTTGGTAGGCTTGTATTTTCAGAAAAAAGCCTCAAGCGGAATCGATTCGTATTTTTTGGCCGAGCGCGGATTGCCATGGTGGGCCCTAGGCGCCAGCGGCATGGCTTCCAATCTGGATGTGAGCGGAACAATGATTAACACGGCATTTGTGTTTGCCCTTGGTGCCAGCGGATTTTTTATTGAAATTCGCGGAGGAGTTACCTTGATCATGGCGTTTTTGATGATTTTTCAGGGCAAATGGAATCGGCGGGCCCTGGTTATGACCCTGGCAGAATGGATGAGTTTTCGTTTCGGCAAAGAAAAGCAAGGAGATGTGGCGCGTCTGGTTGCCGCCATTTCGGTTATTGTCGTTACCATTGCCATGATTACCTATTTTGCCATTGGGGCCGGTAAATTTGTAGGCGAATTTTTGGGCATTCCCCCGCTTTTCGGTTTATCGTCCGAATTTTGGGCCGCTACCATTATGATTGCCCTGGCTTTGATTTACACGGTGGCCAGCGGCCTGTACGGCGTGGTGTGGACCGATGTTTTTCAGGGCACGCTGATCTTTTTTACCATTATGTACATTGTCATTTTGGCCTTTACCAAATTCCATTTGCCCGAAGTATTCAGTGTTTCGGTGCCGTTAAAAGAAGGCGGATTTATGGCCTTGCAAACCACGCGTGAAGCCTGGACAAGCGTAATTCCCCACTGGAAGTTGAATTTACCGGCTAATTCGGCCTATTCCATTTACAATTTGTTTGGTATTGTCATTTTGTTTTACCTGCTCAAAGTAACATTGGAAGGCAGCGGCGGAACAAGCCAGTATATGATTCAGCGCTATTTTGCTGCCAAAAGCGATCGCGAAGCTGGGTTGCTTTCTTTGTTCTGGACGTTTTTGCTTTCTTTTCGTTGGCCGTTTATTGCCGCTATCGCCATGATGGGCGTTGTTTTCGGTGCGCATCAGGGCGTTATTCAGGATCCCGAGCGTGTTTTGCCTGTGGTGATTAACGAATTGGTTCCCATCGGTGTGAAGGGGTTGATTGTGGCCGGATTAATGGCTGCGGCTATGTCGACCTTCGATTCCACTGTGAATGCAGGTGCCGCTTACTGGGTAAAAGATATTTATCAGGCTTACATTAATCCCAAAGCTTCGCAAAAATTATTACTGCGCCACAGTCGCTGGGCCTCGGTTGCCATTGTTGTGCTGGGATTGGGGTTTATGCTGCTCATCCGTAATATTAATGAAATTTGGGGCTGGATTACTTCCAGTCTGGGCGCGGGCATGCTTATTCCCACCATGGCCCGGTGGTATTGGTGGCGAATGAACGGGTACGGCTTTGCCGCCGGAACCATCGTAGGTATGGTTGCCGCCATTTTACAAAAAATCTTTTTGCCGGGTATTCCGGAATATTATTCGTTCATTATCGCTACCACGGCTTCTTTGGTCGGGATGATTGCCGGAACCTATTTGTCTCCGCCGACCGATGACAAGGTATTGTTCGAATTCTACAAAAGAACGCGTCCGTTTGGTTTTTGGAAACCGGTGCGCCAAAAGATGGATCCCGGTATTTTGGCCCAGATTGACAAAGAGAACCACAGGGATATTATTTCGACCTTTTTTGCGGTTCCATGGCAAGTGATTCTGTTTTTAACAGGTATGGCCATTGTTATCAAGCGCTGGGATGAATTTGCCTGGTTGTTTGCTTTATTGGTTATTTTATCGGCTGCCCTGTATTTTAACTGGTTCAGGCATTTGTCGGCCGAGGTAAAGGTCGATCGTTAAAAAAGGGCGAGTTTTCCACAATCGAACAAAAAAACGGGAATTATGGCTAATTATACACAAACAAAACGTTTTTGGGTAACATCCATACACCTATTGCTGTTAACGCTAATAATAACAACAAGTTGCTTTAAAGACAAGGAAAAAATAATCGTTTGGTCGTCCATGCGGCCTGCCGAGCGCGCAGTTCTGGATTCGCTATTACACGAGTTTTCCACAAGTTATCCACAATACCGTTTTGCTCAGTTGTTTTATGCCCCGGAAGAAGCGCGAACCAATTTTATCATCAGCTCGTTAGCCGGAAAAGGACCGGCATTAATTCACGGTGCCAGCGATAATATCGGCCCCTTTTCCGAGCTGGGTGTTATCAAACCTATGGAAGATTTGTTTTCAAAATCCTATTTGGATAGCTTTATTCAGAAGCCAGTTCCGGCAACAACCTATTTTCATGGGCATCTTTACCAAATTGCGGATCGGGTGGGAAATCATCTTTGTTTGATTTACAATAAAAATCTGGTAAAAAAACCGCCGCAAACTATGTCCGAATTGATTACCATGGGCAAAAAGTTAACGGTGGATGAAAACGGCGATGGGCGTCCGGATCGCTATGCTATTGCCTGGAATTACACCGAACCCTTCTTTTTTATTCCTTTTATTACCGGCTACGGCGGTTGGATTTTCGACCCACAGGGGCACCCTACTTTGAATACGGAAGCCACTCGCAAAGCCGCCCAATTAATTTACGATTTGGTTAACAAATACAAAATTATGCCCAAAGAATGCGATTACGAAATTGCAAATGCTTTGTTTAAAGGCGGGCTTTCGGCCATGATTATTAATGGTCCTTGGTCTTTTGCAACCTATTTGAAAAACAAAATTCCCATCGGTATTGCACGAATACCTAAAATTGACGAAACCGGTTTGTGGCCAGCTCCGTTGGTTTCGCCCATGGGCTATTCCGTTAATGTAAATCTGAAAGGCGAAAAATTAAAGGTAGTCGTCAAATTAGTTAAGTTCCTGACAAGCAAAAAAGCGGAACTGCGGTTCACACGAGCCGGAGGGAGTATCCCTTCATTAAAATGCGCTTTTCAGGATAGCCTTGTGCGTAACAACCCGATTATCAAAGCCTCGTTGGATCAATTGATGGTCGGACGCCCCATGCCGGTTTTTACGGAAATGCGCTGGATTTTTGACGCCATGCGTCCGGCGTACCAGGGAATTTTTACCGGACAGGTAACTCCTAAAGAAGCGGTTGTGAAAATGCAGAAACTGGCGGAAAAACTGATCAGGGAGAATCGTGAATAATCTTTTGTTTAGCCACAAAAACAGATTGGTTTACTTGTATGTAATGCCGGCTATGCTGGTGATGGCCCTTATTGTTTTGTGGCCGTTTGTGTACAATGTGGTCATATCGTTTTCGGATATGAACCTGACGCACTTTAAGGATTGGAAAATAATCGGCCTACGGAATTATGCGGATGTGCTAACCGACGGCATGTTTTGGTACTTCCTGTTCAAAACCATTCTTTGGACCGTGCTAAATTTGATTTTTCATGTTGGCATCGGTGTAATGCTGGCCTTGATTATTAACGAAGATATTAAGGCCAAATCCGTTTTTAGAACGTTGCTTATTTTACCCTGGGCCGTACCGCAATATATTACGGCTTTAACCTGGCGTGGCATGTTTAACAGCGAATACGGTGCTGTTTCGTTGCTTTTGAATCATCTTTTTGGTTTGCAAATACCTTGGCTTTCTACCGAATGGGGCGCTTTTACCGCCTGCCTGATTACCAATATTTGGCTGGGGTTTCCCTTTATGATGATTATCGCTCTGGGCGGATTGCAAAGCATTCCGCGCAGTTTGTACGAAGCTGCCGAAATCGACGGCGCTTCGCGCTGGCAGCAATTTAAAAATATTACCGTACCGTTGCTTAAACCCGTTATGATTCCGGCCATTACGCTTGGGGTTATTTGGACATTTAATAATTTTAATGTCGTTTGGTTAGTCAGCAACGGTGGCGAACCCTCGGATAAAACCCATATTTTGGTTTCGTGGGTTTATAAGGCAGGATTTACCTATTTTCGCATGGGATACGCAGCGGCTTTTTCTATGATCATTTTTGCCATTTTACTTGTCTTTGGATGGAAATTTATTCAACGAACAAAAGCTACGGAAAATGTATATTCGTAATGTAGGTAAAGCGCGGAAAGGTAAAGAGTTAAGGATAAGCGAGGCGTTACAAGGACTTTGGCCCAGTGACAAATAACAGAAAACAATATTATTAGAAAGGAAGCCGATGGCTTCGAGCGTACACAAGTTAAGTTTTTTCGAAAAAATAATAGCATATTTTATTTTGGTAGCTTTTTCTTTGTTTGCCATTTACCCAATTTTGGTTGTGTTTTCCATTTCACTTCGGCCGGGCGATCAATTACTTAGCAAGTCGTTGGCCATTATTCCGCCGAATTTTACTTTTCAGAGCTATGTGGATTTGTTTGTTAAGCAGCCCTTTTTGCGCTGGATGTTTAATAGTTTGGTTGTTTCCATTTCGGTGACCGTTTTTTCGGTCAGTTTGGCGGCAACGGCCGGGTATGCTTTTTCTCGCTTTAAATTTAAAGGACGCGATGCCTCAATGTTTGCATTGATTACCACACAAATGTTTCCGGTAACCATGCTTTTGTTGCCGTTGTTCATCATTATGATCGGACTGGGCTTTTACGATAGTTATTGGGGCCTGATTATTGCTTATTCTGCCACGGCTTTACCTTTTACCGTCTGGCAGATGAAAGGTTATTACGATACCATTCCTTATAGTTTGGAAGAAGCGGCCACTATTGACGGTGCCAGTCAGTTCAAAACGTTTTACAAAATTATTCTACCGCTTGCCCTGCCTGCTCTGGCAATTACCGCATTGTTTTCGTTTATGACCGCCTGGTCAGAATATTTGGTTGCTGCCGTGCTAATTCAGGATAAGGATTTTTTTACCTTGCCTTTGGGGCTGAAGATGTTCTCATCAAACATGGAGGTTGCCTGGGGGCTGTACGCGGCCGGAGCCATTGTGGTGAGCATTCCGGTCGTCATTTTGTTTTTGAGCTTGAGCCGTTGGCTTATTTCTGGGTTAACCTTGGGAAGTGTGAAAGCATGAAAAGGTCAAAATTCAATTCTGTCGGAATATGGATTTTTGTTGCAAGCCTAATTTTAGGAGCTTGCTCTGAAAAGCCACAAACATTCAGCGAGCTTCTTGTTTCGCTTAAAGACCAACCGGGCCCGCAGGCAGAATTGCGCTTACGTGATTTTGCTCAAAGGCATCTTTTCCCGTTTGTTGAAGATTCAACAGTTTATTTCCTGTTTGAAGATACCACACGCGTTCCGGTTTTTTTAGCAGGCGATTTTACGGATTGGCGTCCCGATTCGATAGAGTTAAAACCCATAGCAAACACTTCCTTTTATTATACAAAAGCCACCTTCCCTTCGAACGCCCGGTTGGAGTACAAATTTGTTTCAGGGAAAAACTGGATGCTTGATCCGTTTAATCCCTACAAAGAAGAAGACGGTTATGGATTCAATTCTGTTTTGATGATGCCCGAATATGTTTTTCCGAAAGAAACATTGCTCAATTTAAAATACCGTGTTTCCGAAATGGATACGCTTGAATTTAAAAGTCGATTATTGCACAATCGTCGGCGCGTAACGGTTTACAGACATCCTTCTGCCGGTAAACAAGCGCCGTTATTTATTTTTAACGATGGTAGCGATTATTTGCGTTTTGCTCGCGTTCGTATTATTCTTGACAATTTAATAGGGAGCGGTTATTTGCAACCGATTAATGCGTTATTTGTCGATCCGGTACAGCGTAATAAAGAATACTGGTTAAACGAACGATATTTAAAAATGGTATTCACGGAATTGGTACCTTTTGCAGAGCAAAGGTATGCTTTAAAGCCGAAATCAATTGCCTTTGGCGGGGCTTCGCTCGGGGGGACAACGGCTTTATTTGCTTTAAAAAATTACGGGCAAAAAATCGATTTCGTTTTTTGTCAATCGGCCGCTTTAGGAATCGAAAAGTCACGGCTGTTACGGGTTTTGCAAACCGTGCCGCACATTAAAGCCAAAATATATCTTAGCTACGGATCGTTCGAGGGAAAGCAAATGCGTCGAAATTACCAAAAATTAAAATCGATATTAATAAATAAAAAAACGAAATTTACGATACAATGTTTTCCCCAGGGGCACAATTGGGGTAACTGGAGAGATCATTTGAAGAACGCATTAATGTTTAGGGGGCAACCAGAATGAATGAAGCGCGTTTAACCGAGCGTCTTAAGGCTTTGGGATTTACCACGTACGAGGCCAAAGCTTACATTACTTTGTTGAAGAATAATCCAAGCACGCGCTATGAATTGAGCAAGAACTCAGGCGTTCCGCGTTCGGCTATTTACGACGTTATCCGAAAGTTGGAAACCTTAGGTGCGGCAACGGCACTGTACACCAATCCGGAAAAATATGTTCCTTTACCGCCGGAACAGTTAATTTCGTTGCTGGATCGGCAATTCAAAGAACGGCTGGAAGAAGCGCGCAAAGCTTTGAGCCATTTTGATACCGAAGTGGAGCCAGGGCATTTGTGGAATATTGTAGGATATCAAAACATGTTGCACAAAGCCCGCGAGATGATTGGTAAAGCCAAAGAGACGATTTTTATTTCGGCCTGGGAGCGGGAATGTCTTCGCCTGAAAAAAGATTTGCAGGCAGCTCAGCAACGCGGCGTGCGCATAATTGCTTTTTCCTTTACGCCCATTTCTCTTAAAGCCGAAGAGGCTTACAGTTACAACATTCCCGAAAGCGAATTGCTTAAAGTTTGGGAACGTAAAATAATTCTAGTGATCGACCATGTGGAATTGCTGATGGGCGAAGCGGATGATAAATACACCAAAAAAACAGCCTGGACCGATAATAAAGCTATTGTGGATATCGCCACAAACCACATTATTCTGGACATTACCTTGTACGGAATTCGCATGCAGGAAGATGTAAGCCAATCGGTAATTGCCATGCAAAAAGAAGGTTTCGAAAACCTGGATCGTTTGATCGAAAAATACAAACATAAAGAAGTGCAGCCCATTTTTTAATCAAAGGGTATCAACGGAAAGATAGGTATGACCCTAAATTTACAGGAAGTTTTCACGGAGGTTGCAAAGCGGGTTCCGGAGCTCGGCGTCGAAAAAAAATTTAAAGATTTGTCTGCGTTAAGCGGCCCGCCCAATCCGGATTGGCTGGACGGCCGCGTATTGTACGAAGTGTACCCGCGCGCTTTTTCCGAACAGGGCAACTTTGCCGCCCTGACCGAACGCCTCGAATCATTAAAAAATATCGGCATTGAAATTCTCTGGCTAATGCCCGTTTATCCGATCGGACGCAAAGAGCGCAAAGGGAAGTCGGGCTCTCCCTACGCCATCCGCGATTATTTTAATGTAAATCCGGAATACGGGAGCAAGGCCGATTTTAAGGATTTGGTTCGGCGGGCTCACCGTTTGGGTATGCGAGTAATCATCGATATGGTTCCCAACCATGTGGCACCGGATTTCGAAACATTGCACCGACAACCGGATTTAATTTGCAGAGACGCGGAAGGCCGCCCGAAACGCAAAGTTGCCGATTGGAGCGATGTGGTAGATCTCGATTACCTAAATACGCATACACGTTCTTTTATGGCCGAGGTCATGCAATTTTGGATCGATGAGTTCGATGTGGATGGTTACCGCTGCGATGTGGCGGGTCTGGTCCCTGCAGATTTTTGGGAGTGGGTTATCCCGCAGCTTCGCAAACGTAAATCCGATTTTTATTTGCTGGCCGAATGGGAAAGCCCGGATTTGCATCGCGTGGGATTTAACAGCACTTACGACTGGTCGACATTGCGTTTGCTGCGCCAAGTATTTGCCGGGGAAACAAAGATCGATTTGTTGGCCGATTGGATATTAACTAAGAGCGCCATTTACCCACACAATAGTTTGCCCCTTCGTTTTTTGGAAAATCACGATTTACCGCGTGCGCGGCGTTTATTTTCGGGAGAACAATTGTTTGCCGCCATGACGTTGTTGTTTAGCTTGCATGGCCTTCCGTTGCTTTACAACGGGCAGGAAATCGGAACCACGCATCGGCCGTCTTTGTTTGAAAAAGAACCGATCGATTGGAAAAATAAAGACCAACGGGTTTTTAATGTCGTTCGGGAACTAATCGATTTGCGCAAACGCGAGCCTGCTTTAAGCAGTAAAACCTATCATTTTGATCGGCAGGCATTAAATCGGGGGATTTTGGCGTTTAAAAAAGGAGAAGAATGTAAAGTAATTGTTAATTTAACCGATCGGATTTTGCCTTTGGAGCAAAATCTGATTTCTGACGTTAAAACCATTGTTTTTGATTCGAAATCCGCCGGGGCAACGCAAAACGATTTGCAGCGGCTGGAAGCGTATCAGGCGGTAATTGTAAAAACATTAAAGGATTGAGGTGAAATGAAGTTAAATACGATAATTTTCTTTTTAGGATTTTTGGCGATAACGGCCATGTCATTTGCTCAGGTAGTAACCACGGAACCGCCGTATGCCACCGAGCAGGATTCCATTGTCATTTATTTCCACGCCGATCGCGGCGATCAGGGACTGATGAACTATTCCGGAACCGATGTGTACGCCCACACCGGAGTAATTACCAGTTTGAGCACCGGCCCTTCGGACTGGAAATACGTGAAAACCGATTGGAACGAAAACACGGATGCCAACCACATGACCAAAGTCGGCGATAATTTGTGGAAGCTGACCATCGGTTATCCACACCAATATTACGGCGTACCCAGCAGCGAAAAAATTTTAAAGCTGGCTTTTGTCTTCCGCAATTCGGACGGTTCGGTAACCGGCCGTGACGTGGGCGGCGCCGATATTTTTTACGAATTGTACGAACCGGGCATAAATGTGGTAGTGGCCCGGCCAACCGTTACCACCACCTATGGCGATCCCGAACGCTCTCCGGTGTTTGCCATGCCGGGCGATTCTGTTCCCATCGCCATCACGGCGGCGTCCATTGGCACACAAACCGCGCATCTGGAATTGCGCATTAACGGAACGCTGGTGGCCCAGACCGATACGGAAGACACACTGCATTACACCTTTCGCG